>DBFJQM010000081.1:0-7073 GCA_048404665.1 Candidatus Pelethomonas sp. | reverse complement strand
GAGTGGCGGAGAACCACCCCCCGCCGCAGGCGACATAAAAAAGAGGTAAAACTATGAAGCAGGAAAATATAAGAAATTTCAGCATCATCGCCCATATCGACCACGGGAAGTCCACCCTGGCGGACCGCCTGCTGGAGGAGTGCGGCGCGGTGGCGGAGCGTGACATGGAGAGCCAGCTCCTGGACAACATGGACCTGGAGCGGGAGCGGGGCATCACCATCAAGGCCCGGGCCGTGACCATGGACTACACCGCCCAGGACGGGGAGACCTACACCCTGAACCTCATCGACACCCCGGGCCATGTGGACTTCAACTACGAGGTCAGCCGCTCCCTGGCGGCCTGCGAGGGGGCGGTGCTGGTGGTGGATGCCAGCCAGGGCATCGAGGCCCAGACCCTGGCCAACACCTACCTGGCCATGGACAACGACCTGGAGATTCGCCCGGTGGTGAACAAGATCGACCTGCCCGCCGCGGACCCCCTGCGGGTGAAGCACGAGATCGAGGACATCATCGGCATCCCCGCCCTGGACGCGCCGGAGATCTCCGCCAAGGTGGGCATCAACATCCCCGCGGTGCTGGAGGACGTGGTACACAACATCCCCGCCCCGGAGGGGGACCCCAACGCCCCCCTGCGGGCTCTGATCTTCGACAGCTACTACGACGCCTACAAGGGAGTCATCGTCTACTTCCGGGTGGTGGACGGCACGGTGAAAAAGGGCATGAACATCCGTATGATGGCATCCGGCGCCCAGTACCAGGTGCTGGAGTGCGGCCTGCTGCGGCCTCTGGGCTACGAGCCCTGCCAGCAGCTCCAGGCGGGGCAGGTGGGCTACCTCACCGCCTCCATCAAGAACGTCCGGGACACGGAGGTGGGCGACACCGTCACCGGGGCGGAGGACCCCGCCGCCGAGGCTCTGCCCGGCTACCGGAAGGCCCAGCCCATGGTCTACTGCGGCGTGTACACCGAGGACGGCAGCAAGTACCCGGACCTGCGGGACGCCCTGGAGAAGCTGCAGCTGAACGACGCGTCGCTGACCTTTGAGCCGGAGAGCTCCGTGGCCCTGGGCTTCGGCTTCCGCTGCGGCTTTCTGGGGATGCTCCACAGTGAGGTGATCCAGGAGCGGCTGGAGCGGGAGTTCGACCTGGACCTGGTCACCACACTGCCCTCCGTCATTTACAAGGTGCGCAAGACCGACGGTACGGAGGTGCTGGTGGACAACCCCCACAACTATCCGGACCCCGCCTCCATCGCCCAGGCGGAGGAGCCCTTTGTCAAGGTCTCCATCCTGTCCCCCAACGAGTATGTGGGGAACATCATGCCCCTGTGCCAGGACCGCCGGGGGGAGTTCAAGGACATGCAGTACCTGGACACCAACCTGGTGGAGCTCCACTACCAGATGCCCCTCAACGAGATCATCTACGATTTCTTCGACACCCTGAAGGCCCACACCAAGGGCTACGCCTCCCTGGACTACGAGCTGTCGGACTACCGCCCCAGCGACCTGGTGAAGGTGGACCTGCTCTTAAACGGCGACCAGGTGGACGCCCTGAGCTTCATCGCCCACCGGGACAAGGCGTATCCCCGGGCCCGGCGTCTGTGTGAGAAGCTGAAGGACAACATTCCCCGCCAGCTGTTTGAGGTGCCCATCCAGGCGGCCATCGGCGGCCGGATCATCGCCCGTGAGACGGTGAAGGCCATGCGCAAGGACGTGCTGGCCAAGTGCTACGGCGGCGACATCACCCGGAAGAAGAAGCTGCTGGAGAAGCAGAAAGAGGGCAAAAAGAAGATGCGGAACCTGGGTACGGTGCAGCTGCCCACAGAGGCGTTCATGGCCGTGCTGAAGCTGGACGAATAAATTGCGAGGTGTTTTTCATGACTGAGACTGCCGCGCCCGCGTTTTACGGGAAAAACAACAAGGAGGAGCTGCCTCTGGAGTTCTATCTGGAGAAGTTCCGGGCCCTGGACCCCGCCGAGACGGCGGAGCGCTGCGGCCTGCCCTACGACGGGGAGACCGGGACCTTTACCATGAATCTGCTGGGGGACCGCTTCCCCGTCACCTGGCCGGACTTCCAAATCGGCGGCCCGGTGGAGCTGACCAACCCCGAGCGCATCCTGCTGCTGCGCTACCTGGTGGACGGCCGGCGGACGGACCCCACCGGCAGCTTCCTCACCTACCGGGAGTTCCCCTGGGGGGAGGTGTACCTCCGGCAGTTCACCGGCCGGTGCATCAGCCGCTTCGCCTTCTCCTACGGCGGGAAGCCGGACCTGCTGCGGCGGATCATGGACAGCATGGGGGCCACGCCCCTGCCCCGCAGCGACGTGGGCTACCAGCTGGAGCTGATGGAGGGCCTCAGCATCCAGTTCCTGCTGTGGCTGGGGGACGACGAGTTTCCGCCCAACGGCCAGATCCTGTTTTCCGACAACTTCCGCACCGCCTTCACCGCCGAGGACATGGCCAATATCGGCGACATCGTCCTGAACCGGATGAAGGCCCGGGCTTCGGCCCTGTGAGACGCTTTTCACCCCCGGAGGCGGCGTGTCCTCCGGGGGCGAAAAAATATTTGCAAAAAGTTTGTGAAACTTATTGCAATATGGGCGCGGATAGTGTATAATCACCCCGTTCTCCGGAAAGAGCCGGGGAAGAAAACTTAATAGGATTGGTAGAGTAAGCATATCGCGTAAAGTGGCAAGTGGCTGGGAAGTCGCCCTTGCACGAAAGGCCCCCGAGAAATAGGGCCTACGATGGTATGCTGCATCCGCTACCGCACAATTTCGGATGTTACAAAGCCAATTCACTGCCGTGGTGCGTCCACCGGCGTGGGTTGGCTTTCTGCATCCAAGGGGCTTGTGTGCGCAGCTTCCATGCACTTTACCTCCTAGTGTGCCGAAAGGCAGGAAAGAGGAGGAAACTCACATGAAGCAGAACCTGAAGAACACCTTTTCCACCCGCAACCTGGTCTTGATGGCGGTGCTCACCGCCATTCAGATCGTCCTGGCCCGGTATCTGTCGGTCCAGGTCCACGAGGGGCTGCGCATCAGCTTTGAGACCATCCCGCTGGCTCTGGCGGGCATGTGGCTGGGGCCGCTGCCCGGCGTGCTGGTGGCGCTGATCAGCGATTTCCTGGGCGTCATCATCTA
The DNA here is from genome assembly GCA_048404665.1 of Candidatus Pelethomonas sp. GTDB lineage: Bacteria > Bacillota > Clostridia > Oscillospirales > Oscillospiraceae > Pelethomonas. Next base: position 3,934 of record DBFJQM010000081.1, on the reverse strand, counting down.
CGGCTACGGCGTCTATTTCCCGCCCATCTCCCTGGGGCCCATGGTGTTCGCCCTGCTCTGCGGCCTGAGCACCAAGTACGTGTTCCGCAGCAGCCTCTCCGAGAACCGGGACGCCTGGAAGGTGGTCCTCACCGTGGTGGTGGCCAGCATCGTCAACACCTACGGCATCGGCCTTGTGACCACCACCTGGTACCAGATGGTGGTTGCCGGTAAGGAGGGCACCTTTGCCGTGCTGGCGGCGGCCAACTTCATCCAGCGCCTGACCACCAAGCCCCTGACCATCGCCGTGGTGGCTGTGGCCGTGGTGCTGGTGAACCGTGCGGCCTACAAGCCCGTGGTATCCAAGATCGTGGGCCGTGCCGCATGATGCGGCGATAGGATGTCGGGCTTTGCCCGGACCCGGCAGGGGCGCGGCCCCTGCACCCCGCCAAGGGGCGCCGCCCCTTGGGACCTCGCAGCCTTTTGAAAAAGGCTGGCGAAAACTTTAAGACAGAAACCAGGTAAGAACTATGATGAGCTATGAGGAAGCGCTCTCCTACATCCATTCCGTGTGCTGGAAGGGCAGCAGGCTGGGCCTGGACCGGACCCGGGAGCTGCTGGGCAAGCTGGGGAACCCGGAGAAGAAGCTGAAATTCATCCACATCGCCGGCACCAACGGCAAGGGCTCCACCGCCGCCATGCTCTCCTCCATTCTGGAGGAGGCGGGCTACCATGTGGGCCTGTACACCTCCCCCTTTATCAACCGCTTCAACGAGCGGATGCAGATCGACCATGAGCAGATCCCCGACGGGGAGCTGGCGGAGCTGACGGAGCAGATCCGCCCCCTGGCCGACGGGATGGAGGACGCTCCCACGGAGTTTGAGCTGATCACCGCCCTGGCTATGGTGTACTTTGCCAACCACCGCTGCGATATCGTGGTGCTGGAGGTGGGCATGGGCGGCGAGCTGGACTCCACCAACGTCATTGACGTGCCCGAGGCGGCGGTGATCGCCGCCATGGGGCTGGACCATGTGAAGGAGCTGGGCCCCACCATGGCGGACATCGCCCGGGCCAAGGCCGGCATCATCAAGCCCGGCGGCGACGTGGTCAGCTACGGCGGCAACAGCGAGGCGGACCCGGTGTTTGAGCAGGTCTGCCGGGAGCGGGGGGCCAGCCTCCACCAGCCGGATTTCTCCGCCATCGTCCCCGGCCCGTTCAGCCTGGACGGCCAGAGCTTTTCCTATGGGGATCTGCATGACCTGCGCATCCCCCTGGCGGGGGAGTACCAGATGCGCAACGCCGCCGTGGTGCTGGAGACTGTGAAGGTCCTCCAGGCCAAGGGCTGGCACATCACCGAGGAGAACGTCCGCCGGGGCCTGGCCAACACCCGCTGGCCCGCCCGGTTTGAGGTGCTGCGCCGGGACCCTGTGTTCATCGTGGACGGCGGCCACAACCCCCACGGCATCCGGGCCACCGCCCGGAGTCTGGAGCGCCTGTTCCCCGGCAGGAAGTTCACCTTCGTCACCGGCGTGATGGCGGATAAGGACGTGGAGTCCATCCTGGGCCTGATCGTGCCCCTGGCGGACCAGTTCTTCACCGTCCGGCCCGACAACCCCCGGGCCATGTCCGCCGAAGAGCTGGCGCAGCGCATCTCCGCCATGGGCGTGAAGGCCACCCCCTGCGGCAGCGTGGCCGAGGGCGTCCGGCAGGCCATCCAGGCGGAGGGCCCCCACGGCGTGGCCGTGGCCCTTGGCTCCCTATACATGAGCGGCGAAGTGAGGGTGTGCTTTGGCCGAAGCTGAGCCGCTCATGGGGCTCCCGCCGGAAACCAGAGGAGCGTTTCTGGTGGAAAATTGAATCTTTCATAACTTTATACAAAATTTTGTTAAATTTTTGTCAAAAGTACCGCTTGTCAAACCGGCCCCCTCTGCTATGATGAGATGGACAGGACGGGGAGGCCCGAACCACTGTCGATTGGCGCCGGGATCGCGGACGTTTGAAGCGCGGCGTCAAAATAATATTGTTTCCGGGGGTAGTGAAATATCCCGGAAAACCAAGGAGGATTTCTATGGCAATTGAATTCAAGGACGGCAAGTACACAGCCCCCGACGGCCGGGTGACTCTGGACCCCACAGTCTACAAGGACTGGCAGATCGCCGAGGAAGCGGAAAAGACCCTGCCCCCCGTGGATGAATTCCGGGAGAAGCTGGGGCTTCTGCCTGAGGAGATCATTCCCTATGGCAAGACGCCGAAGCTGGACTTCATCAAGATCATGAACCGGCTGAAGGACAAGCCGGACGGCAAGTTCATCGAGGTCACCGCCATCACTCCTACCCCCCTGGGCGAGGGTAAGTCCACCACCTCTCTGGGCCTGATCGAGGGCCTGGGCAAGCTGGGCAAGAATGTGGGCGGCTGCCTGCGTCAGCCTTCCGGCGGCCCGACCATGAACGTCAAGGGCACCGCTGCCGGCGGCGGCAACGCGCTGCTGATGCCCATGACCGAATTCTCCCTGGGCCTCACCGGCGATATCAACGACATTATGAACGCGCACAACCTGGCCATGGTGGCCCTCAACGCCAGGATGCAGCATGAGCGCAACTACAACGACGAGCAGCTGGCCAAGCGTGGCCTGAAGCGCCTGGACATCGACCCGAAGCGGGTCGAGATGGGCTGGGTCATGGACTTCTGCGCCCAGGGCCTGCGCAACATCATCATGGGCATTGGCGGCAGCAAGGACGGCTACCTCATGGAGTCCAAGTTCGGCATCGCCGTGGGCTCCGAGCTGATGGCCATTCTGGCCGTGGCCCGTGATCTGAAGGACCTGCGGGAGCGCATCGGCAAGATCGTTGTGGCCTATGACCGCAAGGGCAACCCCGTCACCACCGAGGACCTGGAAGTGGCCGGCGCCATGACCGCCTGGATGCGCAACTGCATCAACCCCACCATGTGCTACTCCGTGGAGCATCAGCCTGTGCTGATCCATGCCGGCCCCTTCGCCAACATCGCCATCGGCCAGTCCTCCGTCATCGGCGACCGGCTGGCGCTGAAGCTCTTTGATTACCATGTGACGGAATCTGGCTTCGCTGCCGACATCGGCTTCGAGAAGTTCTGGAACGTCAAGAGCCGCCTGTCCGGCCTGACCCCCAACGTCTCCGTGCTGGTAGCCACCATCCGCGCTCTGAAGATGCACGGCGGCGGCCCCGCTGTTGTGGCGGGACGTCCTCTGCCCACCGAGTACACCGAGGAGAACCTGGAGCTGCTGGAGAAGGGCTGCGAGAACCTGTTCCACCATGTGGAGACGATCAAGAAGTCCGGAATCGTCCCCGTGGTCTGCATCAACCAGTTCTATACCGATACCGACGCCGAGATCGCCCTGATCCGCCGCCTGTGCGCGGAGCGCGGCGTGCGCTGCGCCCTGTCCAACCACTGGCGCTACGGCGGCGAGGGCGCCATCGAGCTGGCGGAGGCCGTCATTGACGCCTGCGAGGAGAAGAACGAGATCAAGTTCCTCTATCCTCTGGAGATGCCTCTGCGTCAGCGCGTGGAGAAGATCGCCACCGAGGTCTACGGCGCGGACGGCGTGGATTGGGCGCCTCTGGCCCTGGAGAAGGCCAAGCGGTTCGAGTCCGATCCCAAGTACGCTGATTACTGCACCATGATGGTGAAGACCCATCTGTCTCTGAGCCACGAGCCCTCCTGGAAGGGCGTGCCCAAGGGCTGGCGTCTGCCCATCCGCGACATCCTGGAGTACGGCGGAGCCAAGTTCCTCTGCCCCATGGCGGGCACCATCTCCATGATGCCCGGCACCAGCTCCGACCCGGCCTATCGCCGCATCGACGTGGATACGGAGACCGGCAAGGTGTCCGGCCTGTTCTGATCCCTCAACTTTAACCGGTCGATCCCGGCGGCGGTTCCGCCGCCGGGATCACTGTTTTCCCGGGGGTCTCCGCCACTC
>DBFJQM010000080.1:0-7925 GCA_048404665.1 Candidatus Pelethomonas sp. | reverse complement strand
GGCTGTCCCCTGGCGGGGGATCAGCGAGGGGTCCTCGGCGCCATAGAGCCAGTCCCCCGCCAGGGGACAGCCTATGGCCGCCATGTGGACGCGGAGCTGGTGGGTCCGCCCGGTGAGGGGCGTCAGCTCCACCAGGGAGAGGCGGCCCCGGACCTCCAGCACACGGTAGCGGCTGTGGGCGCTCCTGCCCGCCGGGTCGATCTGGCGGGCGATGGCCGAGCCGGGGGTCCGTCCGATGGGCAGGCGGATATCCCCGCTCCGGGGCTCCGGCGTCCCCAGGCAAAGGGCCAGATACCGGCGGGAAAAATCGCCGGTGTGGAGCATGGCCTGGAGCCGGGCGTGGATGTACCCGCTTTTCGCCACGGCCATCAGGCCCGTGGTGCCCCGGTCCAGCCGGTTCACCGGATGAAAGGCGAAGCCGGGGCCCAGATAGTGGGCCAGGCCGTTTGCCAGGGTGGCCTCGCCGGGGGACAGGGAGGAGGGGATCACCGCCAGAGGCGCGCTCTTGTTCAGCACCAGCAGGTGCTGGTCCTCGTACACGATGTCCAGGGGCATCTCCACCGGGGGAATGTCCGTGGGCCGCTCGGCGGCGTCCGGCTCCACCGCCAGCACGTCCCCGGCGCGGACGACGGCGCTGGTAAAGACCCGCCGCCCGTTGAGCCGCAGGCCGTTTTCCGTCCGCTTGAGCCGTCCGATACAGGTGGAGGACAGCCCCAGCGGACCCCTGAGGACCGCCTGGACGGTCCGCCCGTCCAGCTCCGGCCCGATCGTCAGCGTCAGCGCCGCCATGGGACCACCTCCTGCACAATACCCTATTATACAATAGGAACCGTCCGATTTCAACAGGAATCCTGTGGGACAGCGAGAAAACTGCCAGAGGCGAAGGAAAAGGAGAGGTCCCGGCGCCTCAGCGCCGGGACCTCTCCTGGGTTTCATCCTCTTCCGGTTCCGGGATGCCCGCCGGGTCTGTAAGGTGCATGACGCTGACCTCATAGGCGGTGCGCTCCTGGGGCTGGCCGTCCACCAGCTTGGTGTAGACCCGGCTCTGGACCCGCCCCTCCAGGGCCAGGGGGGAGCCGGTGTCCAGACGGCCCGTCAGCACCGCCACCTGGCCCCAGGCGATGCAGGGCAGGTAGTCCGCCCGCCCGTACCGGCGGTTCACCGCCAGCATCATGTCGCAGATGCACCGGCCCAGGGGCGTGCGCCGCACCACCGGCGGCTTGCACAGCACCCCCTGGAGCAGGATCTGGTTGCAGTCCTCCCCGTCCTCCTCCGTCAGGACCCTGGCGAACACGGAGATCACCAGGCGGCTGCCCTGGCCCGACTTATTGTTGAAGGAGCGGAGCTGGCCCTCCACAGTCAGACGCCGCCCCTCCAGGGGCAGCAGGGGCTGGAGCTGTCCGTCGGTGGCGATGACGTGGATCACGTCGGCCTGGCCGGACAGCCGCCGGACGGTGAGGGGGAAGCGGCAGAACCGCTGGCCGTGGTTTTCGTGGGACAGCTGGGGTGCGCCGGCCACGCCCCGCAGCCGGACAAAGTTGCGCGTATCGTCCATATGTATGCTCACCTCATTGGTAGTCCGGGGGCGGAGCGTCTCCGCAGCCCCGGCTGACGGTAAGAGCATATGCGGGCGGTGGGACAAATATGACCGGTGGCGGGCCGGGCTTGGAGGTCCAGGCACCGGCCCGGCAAAAAAATATGGCCGCAGAGCCAAATAGGCATGGAAAAACGCGGGACTTTCCGGTACAATAGGGCGGGGACGTGACTTGCGTCCCGGGACGGAGACTCCCCTTCCCACGGGGAGACCGATTATTGCTGATTGGGAGCGGACGCTATGAAAATTACGACAACAGGGGGACCGGAGATTCCCAGGGAATTCATGGGCCTCTTTCTTGAGGACATCAACTACGCCGTGGACGGCGGCCTGTACGCGGAGATGCTGGAAAACCGCAATTTTGAGAGCATGGACCTCCGGGGCGGCTATGGGCGGAACTACTACGGGACGCAGGACGGGCTGTACGGCTGGTACGGCGGCCAGGGATCGCCGGAGATGGAGGTGGTGCAGGGCAGCCCCGTCAACAGGGCAAACCCCCACTACCTGCGGGTGACCTGCGGCCAGGGCGGCGGCAGCTTTTGGAACAAGGGCTACGACGGGCTCTATATGCGCCCGGGCGTGGCCTGCCGGGTCTCCTTCTACGCCCGGCGGGAGCGGTATGAGGGCCCTATCTCTGTGGCTGTGGTGGAGGGCGGCGAGGTGGTGGATGAGCGGCTGGTGGAGCTGCGCCCCGCCGGTTCCGACGGCTGGAACCGCTGGCAGCGGTACCAGCTGGAGCTGCGCGCTGACCGGGAGGTCCGGGGCGGGCGGTTCACCGTCCGGCTGCTCCAGCCGGGCACGGTGGAGTTCGACTGGTTCTCCATGATCCCGGAGGACGCGGTGCTGGGCGTCTTCCGCCGGGATCTGGCGGAGGCGCTGAAGGCGCTGCGCCCCGGCTTCCTGCGCTTCCCCGGCGGCTGCGTGACGGAGGGGGCCAACCTGGCCAACCGCTACCGCTTCCAGGATACGCTGGGCCCCCTGGAGGGCCGCCGGTTCAACTGGAACCGCTGGGCGGTGGAGGGCAACTGCGAGGAAAACGGCTACCACGGCCGCTTTGCCCACTACGGCCAGACCTACGGAATCGGGTTTTACGAGTACTTCCTGCTGTGCGAGTACCTGGGGGCGAAGCCGCTGCCGGTGCTGGGGGTGGGCATGGCCTGCCAGTACCAGTCCTATGAGCGCGTTGAGCCGGAGGACCCGGAGATCCGGACGTACATCCAGGACTTTCTGGACCTGATCGAGTTCGCCAACGGCGGGCCGGAGACCTGCTGGGGCGGCGTGCGCTGCCGCATGGGCCATCCGGAGCCCTTCGGGCTGGAGATGGTGGGCGTGGGCAACGAGCAGTGGGAGACCCCGGAGAGCCGCTTCTTTGAGCGGTACGCCCTGTTTGAGCGGGAGATCCACCGGGTCTACCCCCAGATCAGACTCATTGGGACTGCTGGGCCGGAGCTGGATTCTCCCCGCTTTGAGGCGGCGTGGCGGTTCTACCGGGAAAACGAGGGGAAGAAGGACTTCGTCTACGCGGTGGACGAGCACTTCTATACGGCGCCGGAGTGGTTTTTGACCCACTGGGACTACTTTGACCGGGTCTCCCGGCGGACGAAGATCTTCTTCGGCGAGTACGCGGCCCATCCGGCGGCGCAGCAGACGGAAAAGCTGCCGGACCGGAACACCCTGGGCGGCGCGCTGGCGGAGGCCGCCTTCCTCACGGGCATGGCCCGCAACAGCGACGCGGTGATCATGACCTGCTACGCGCCCCTGCTGGCCAGGATGGGGTACGCCCAGTGGAGCCCAAACCTGATCTGGTTCGATGAAAAGGAGGTCTGCCGGACGCCCAGCTACTTTGTGCAGCAGATGTTTGCCCGGCACCTGGGCCGCCGCAACGTCCTGCTGACCGGCGGGGAGTTGCCCTGCCAGGCCAGCTATGACCCGGAGAGGGGAGAGCTGGCGCTGATGCTGGTCAACGCGTCGGCGGAGCCGAGACGGGTCCCGCTGGAGATCGCGGACGGCTGGCGGGTGCGCCTTGACGCGGTGGAGGAGACGGTGCTGGCGGGGGCGGACCCATCCGACGCCAACACCGTGGGCCGCGAGGCCGTCAGGCCGGTCTGCCGCCGGATCGCCCTTTCGGGGGACTATGAGCTGCCGCCCTACGCCTTCTCCGTGCTCCGCATCCCGGCGGCGTGCCCGCCCGGCTTTTCTGAATAGCAAAACAGCAGGAGCGGCAGACGCACAAACGCGTCTGCCGCTCCTGCTCTATGATCGGAAGCGGGCCCGGCGTCAGGCCGCCGGCGGCTGACGGGTCTCCGCCAGGGCCTGGTCGCCGAACTGGAGCCGATGGAAGCCGTTGCCCTGGACCTCGTGGGCCTCCAGCACGATGGTGAAGGAGTCGGGGTCGATCTCCTTCACCTCCCGCTGCATGACCACCAGCTGCTTGGAGCTGCATACGCTCATGACCACCTGCTTCCCGGCCTTCATATAGCCGCCGAAGCCGGGGAGGATGGTGCTGCCCCGGTGGCAGGTCTCGTCGATCATGCGGCAGATGTCGTCGCCGTGCTCGGTGACGATCAGGGCCATCTTCCCGGAGTTGAAGCCGAAGATAGTCTTATCCACCACGATGGAGGTCAGGTAGCTGACGATGAGGCCGTAGATCATGCCGTCCACATCCTGGAGGACGATGCTCTCCGTCAAAAGCACCAGCACGTCAAAGGCAAAGGTGATCTTGCCCAAGGGAAAATCGGGCCGCCAGGTCTTGACGGACATGATGATGAAGTCCACGCCGCCGGTGCAGTCGTTGCGCAGGTAGATGAAGGCGTAGCCCAGGCCGCAGAGCACGCTGGTGCTGAGGGCCGCCAGCAGCCGGTCGCCCTGGTACACAGGGAACAGGGGGGCCACGTAGTCCAGCAGCAGGGAGGAGATGAGCATACAGCGCATGGAGCGCAGGTAAAAGCTGCGGCCCAGCACCCGGAAGCACAGCACCGCCACCGGGATGTTCAGAAGAATGATCGCCCAGCCCAGGGGGATGTGGGTGAAGTAGTTGATCAAAAAGCCGATGCCGGAAAAGCCCACCAGAGGCAGGCGGGCAGCCACCGAGAAGTTGTATACGCCGATGGCCGCCAAAAAGCTGCCCACGAGCTCGTGGGCGATGTCAATGCCGGTTTGTTTCCATCTGTTAGACATGCGAGTTCCCCCTTGAATCAATTTGGCTGGGTGGAAAGCGCCGGCTCCGCTCCCCGGGCCCGACATGGCGGCGGGGCCGGGCGCGGCGCGATCCGGATGATACCATATCAAAAAATCCAGCTGGCTGCAACCCCCATCGGTTCATTTGGCGCGTTTTTAGGGCCATCCTGTCAAATGCTGTTCCATTTTGGCGCCGCAGGGCAGGAGAAAGCGCCGCCCGCGCTGTCTGAGGAGCGGAGGCGGCGCTGGCTGCGGCGGCAGCTTACTTGGCCAGGACCTTCTTCAGCTTGGCGAAGCGGGGCAGGCCGTCCACCTTCTTCATCTGGGTCTCGCCCTGAATCAGGGGCAGGGCGTAGTCGATGAACTCCTGGGTCACACCATTGCCGGCGGCGTTGATCCACGCCAGAGGCACCTTCTTCTCGGTGTTGGCCACGTCGGTCAGATCAAAGAGCTTGGTCTTGCACACGTACCGGCCGTTTTCATAGCTGCGCTCGAAGCCCACCATCTTGTCGGTGAGGCCGGCCACGGCGTTCTCCACGGCGGCCTTGCCGGCCATGAAGGACTCGTCGATGTCGGTCTGGCTGGCCAGATGGGCGCCGCAGCGCTGGAGCAGGCTCAGCTCGATGCCCCGGACCTTGGCGCCGGTGGCCTTCTTGCACACGTCGGCCAGCATGGCGGCCAGGCCGCCCAGCTGGGCGTGGCCGAAGCCGTCGGTGGCGGAGGTCTTGGCCTCGGAGACGAAGGAGCCGTCGGCGTAGTGGACGCCCTCGGACACGGCCACCATGCAGTTGCCGTTCTTCTCGTACACGGCCTTCACCTCGGAGATGAACTTGTCCATGTCAAAGTCGGTCTCGGGCAGGTAGATGAGGTCGGGGCCTGCGCCGAAGGCGGTGGCCAGACCGGCGGCGGCGGTGAGCCAGCCGGCGTGGCGGCCCATGATCTCGATAACGCAGATCATGCCGGTGTCATAGACCCTGGCGTCCTGGTAGACCTCCATGCAGCTGGTGGCGATATACTTGGCGGCGGAGGCGTAGCCGGGGCAGTGGTCCGTGCCGAACAGGTCGTTGTCGATGGTCTTGGGCACGCCCATGACCCGGCACTCGTAGCCCACCTTCTGCATGTACTTGCTGATCTTGTTGCAGGTGTCCATGGAGTCGTTGCCGCCGTTGTAGAGGAAGTAGCGCACGTCGTACTTCTTGAAGATCTCCAGAATGCGCTTGTAGTCGGTGTCGTCCACGTTGGGGTCGGCGATCTTGTAGCGGCAGGAGCCCAGGGCGGAGGAGGGGGTGTACAGCATCAGCTCCAGCTCGGAGGCGTCCTCCTGGGTCATGTCGAAGAGCCGGTCGTTGAGCACGCCCTTGATGCCGTGCTCGGCGCCGTAGACCTTGGTGATGTCGCCGCAGTCCAGGGCGGTGCGGATCACGCCGTAGGCGCTGGCGTTGATGACGGAAGTGGGGCCGCCGGACTGCCCGATGATCAGGGAACCCTTGAGAGCATTCATAAAAATACCTCCTGAAATGTAAAAATAAAGGGAGATGACTCCTTAGATGACATACAAATCAAGTATAGCAACTTTTCCGCCGGTTGTAAATCGTGGAATTCCACGGAAGTTGGCGTTCTCACGGCAAATCAGGTGGTTATTGTAACAAGTCATGGAATCTGTATAAAATCCGGCGCTCCAGCCGCCCCAGTTTCTATATGTGGAACACTTGCAATTCCCGGAAAAGATGGTAGAATATCAGTATACTTCAATACTAGGAGGACGCAATTATGCCCCTTGTTACTACGAAAGAGATGTTCAAGAAGGCCTATGACGGCGGTTACGCCATCGGCGCCTTCAACGTCAACAACATGGAGATCGTCCAGGGCATCACCGAGGCCGCCCAGGAGCTGAAGGCCCCCCTGATCCTGCAGGTCTCCAAGGGCGCTCGTGCCTATGCCAACCACACCTACCTGGTGAAGCTGGTGGAGGCCGCCGTCATCGAGTGCCCCGACATCCCCATCGCCCTGCACCTGGACCACGGCCCCGACTTCGAGACCTGCAAGTCCTGCATCGACGGCGGCTTTACCTCCGTGATGATCGACGCCTCCAGCAAGCCCTTTGCTGAGAACATCGAGATCACCAAGAAGGTGGTGGAGTACGCCCACGACCACGGCGTGGTGGTTGAGGCCGAGCTGGGCACCCTGGCCGGCATTGAGGACGAGGTGAAGGTGGCCGCCCACGCCGCTTCCTACACCCGCCCCGAGGAGGTGGAGGAGTTCGTGACCAAGACCGGCTGCGACTCCCTGGCCATCGCCATCGGCACCAGCCACGGCGCCTACAAGTTCACCGCCGCCCAGTGTACCCGCAATGAGAAGGGCATCCTGGTTCCGCCTCCGCTGCGCTTCGACGTGCTGGAGGAGGTCTCCAAGCGTCTGCCCGGCTTCCCCATCGTGCTCCACGGCTCCTCCTCCGTGCCCCAGGAGTTTGTGAAGATGGTCAACGAAAACGGCGGCAACATGCCCGACGCCGTGGGCATCCCCGAGGAGCAGCTGCGCAAGGCCGCCACCATGTCCGTGTGCAAGATCAACATCGACTCCGATCTGCGCCTGGCCATGACCGGCACCATCCGCAAGTACTTCAACGAGCACCCCGCGGACTTTGACCCCCGCCAGTACCTCAAGCCCGCCCGCGCCGCCATCAAGGAGCTTGTCAAGCACAAGCTGGTGGACGTGCTGGGCTGCGATGGCAAGGCCATCTGACCGTAGCCGGCCTTTCAGAGCTGACAGGGCCGCCCTCTTGCCGGGGCGGCTCTGTCCCGCCTCTGCCGCCCCGGCCATAGAAAAATTTTTCAAAAAATCTCTTTACAAACCGGTACCCATCTGCTATAATAAACCCTGCGCTTGAGAGAGCGCCGCTGAAAACAAGTTCATATGCGCCCGTAGCTCAGTTGGATAGAGCGTTAGACTCCGACTCTAAAGGCCGCTGGTTCGACTCCAGTCGGGCGTACCAAAAATAAGGACACGCAAAGCGTGTCCTTATTTTTGGGTTCCGCGCCGCTTTTGCGGCGTGGAACCCTCCGGTGATTTCAAATGCTCGGGCGAAATGAATTCGCCCTGCGCCAAGGTTTTGCCTACGGCAAAACGCTTGTACGGCGCATAAGCGCCGCCCCAC
>DBFJQM010000079.1:0-15269 GCA_048404665.1 Candidatus Pelethomonas sp. | reverse complement strand
CTTTTACATCATGGTGCTCATGGCCGTCGCGGCAGCCATCTCGGGCGCGGCGTCCGCGCTGCGGAGCTATTTCGGCGTGAACTATTATCTCGGCGTCGTGGCCGTCGGCTGCCTCGTGCTGCTCCTGACCATTTTCGGCGCCGCCATCGTCCGCGCAGCGTCCACCTATATGGGCATCGCCATCCTCGTCACTGCCATCACCATCTACGCCATCGGCATCTTCAAGAGCGAGTCGCCGCTGTTCACCGTCCTCAGTGCTGATTTTCAGACGACCGGTTTTGCCAATGTCCCCAAAGCAATCTTCAACGCCTTCACCTATGCCGGCTTCCAGTGCGTTACGCTGCCGACCATGATCGCCTGCGGCACGACCATGCGCAGCAAGCAGGGCTGCGCCAAGGCCATGTGGATCTCCTTTGCCATGAATGCCGTTGCGCTCGTGCTGTCCGTGTTCATGCTCATCTGCTGGCGCGGCGTCTACACCGCCGTCGACGGCGGCACGACCATCCCCACACTCACGGTCTGCAACGCCATGGGCATCCGTGCCCTCACCGCAGTTTACGGCGTGTGCCTCATGCTCTGCCTCATCTCCACGGGTGTGACGACGATCTTCGGCTTCGTCGCCCGCTTTGAGAAGCTGCCGATGTTCCGCGGCATCCAGTCCGCGCCGGTGCGCAGCGCCATCGTGTCCGCGTTCATCATCATTTTGTCCATGTCCATCTCCATGGCCGGCCTCACGAACATCATCAAGTACGGCTATGGCTACTGCGGCTATCTCGGCATCGCGGTCGTGGTCGTTCCGTTCCTGACCGTCGGCGTGTACAAAAACCGCAGGTATATCCGCGAGCACGGTCTTGTGCAGGGCTTTGCCGCCGCGCAGCCGGAGGCTGAAGCGGCCGAGACTGCGGAACCCGCCGCCGTTCCCGCCGCGGCGAAATAACAAAGAGACACCTCACAGCAGCACTTGCCGCTGCGAGGTGTTTTTGCAAATACGTGAGATACATGCCTTATGGAGCCTTTATCGACCGCTGCACTGGCGTGTTGACAGGTTTTCGCACGCCTGCTATCATGGCAGTGCCGCGCAGAAATTCTGCTTGCGGAGATCACAGAAGTCATGGAGAAAACGACAGATGAAAATTTATGAATTGGTGCACATGCACGGGGCGGAAACGCTGGCGGATGGCCGCTTCCACTACGGGGATTGCGCGATGCTCGGCTGCTTTTCGTCGGCGGAGCGGGTGGCAGCAGCAATCGAAAAGTATCGCAGCATTCCCGGTTTTTGTGATTATCCCAACGGATTTGTCGTTTTTGCGCACGAAGTGGAAGAGCATGCGGTGCTCGTTTATCTGGCCAATGTCTACATTCACGATGCGGAATATGAATTTGAATATAGCCGGAACCTCGGTGTATTTAAAAATGAAGGTGACGCTCGACTTGCCGTCGAGGTTTTCCGGCAGGATAATTCCACGCGGTGGGAAGTAGATGGCTTGATTGTGGAGTGGAGTGTTGACCAATACACGCTGGATGAAATGAACTGCACAGACGGTTTCGAATATTGAGACAGTGAGTGACTCCGGCATTCCCGTACGGCCCGAGGTAGGCGCGGCCGCGGTGAAATAAGGCAAAATAACATATTACAAGAATCGCCCCGCAGCAGAAGCTCTGCTGCGGGGTGTGCTTTTCTCTCAGAATTTATACTTTATGCCGCCGGAGTCCATTCGACCGTGTCGAGCATGGCGAGCATCTGCTCACCCTGCGCCGCAAACCACGGCGCGTTCGGGTCGGTCCATGCGTAGATACCGCTGTTTTTTCCCTGATAGCTGAGGAAGGTCCAGTTTTTGCTGCCGTCATAGTATCCGGCGGCGGCTGCGTCACCGGCGAGTGTCAGCGATTCTTCCTTCAGCCCCGTGCCGCATACGCCGAAGCTGTCCGACCAGTACAGCTGCACACAGCTGTCCGAGCCGCTGTCCGGCCAGAGCTTTATGCCGAAGTCGGTTTCCGAGCCGTCGAGCGTCCCTTCGGGGCAGATCTCATACTTCCAGCTGTCCGGAACCTGCACACGCAGCGTCCCGGCAGCGCCGGATACGGCCGCGGTCTCGGTGGACGTGGGCGTTTGCTGCGGTGCGCCCGTTGTCTGAGTGCCGCAGCCGGCGGGGAGGAGCATCAGCAGCGCGAGGAGCAGTGCGGGGAGCAGTCGTGGTTGTTTCATGGTCAGGCCGCCTTTCTATATAATTGTATGGTCAGACGGCCGCACAGTACAAATGTTCCCCCAAAAGCAAAAAACCTCCGGCGGCCGATGCATCGGCCGCCGGAGGCGTGGTGCGCCTGAAGGGACTCGAACCCGCACGCTGAAAGCACGAGAACCTAAATCTCGCATGTCTGCCAATTCCATCACAGGCGCGTATCGCTTGCCCTCGATTTTCACCCGGGGAGGGCTCCCGGGGCGGAGCGCGCCGCGCTCCAGCCGCAGCTCCCATTATAATCCCGCCGCCCAAACTTGTAAAGCCCCAAGATATCCGCCTTGCGCCGGTGGGGAAAATGGTCTATACTATCCCCATCAACCCACACCGCAAGGAGGTCTGCCTATGTCCACCCCCCGTGTCGCCGCCGTCCAGGACCTGTGCGGCTTCGGCCGCTGCTCCACCACCCTGGCCCTGCCCGCCCTCTCCGCCATGGGCATCCAGTGCTGCCCGGTGCTGACGGCCTATCTCTCCTCCCACACCGGCGGGCTGGGGGCCAACACCTTCTGCGACCTGACGGACCAGATGGCCCCGGTAGCCGCCCACTGGCGGAGCCTGGACCTCTCCTTTGACGCCATCCTCACCGGCTTTATGAGCTCCTGCCGCCAGATCCAGCTGACCCGGGACTTCCTGACGGCCTTCCGCAAGCCCGGCTGTCCGGCGGTGGTGGACCCGGTCATGGGCGACGGCGGGCAGCTCTACCGCACCTACACCCCCCAGATGCGCGCCGCCATGACAGAGCTGGCCCGGGACGCCGACGTTATCACCCCCAACCGGACGGAGGCGGCAGCCCTGCTGGAGCAGGACTACCGCCTTCTGACGCTGGACCGGGAGGAGGACTGCCGGGACTGGGCCAGGCGGCTGAGCCTGGACGGCCGGCGGAGCGTGGTGCTCAAGGGCGTGGCGCTCCGCCCCGGCGAGACCGGCGCGGTTTGCTTCGACCGGGCCACCGGCCGGACGGAGCTGGTGCTGGCCCCCGAGGCCCCAGGCCGTTTCCACGGCGCAGGGGACCTCTTTGCCGCCGTGCTCACAGGGGCCCTGGTAAAGGGCCTGCTTCTGGCGGAGGCGGCCCGCCGGGCGGCGGACTTTGTGTCCCTGTGCGCCCGACGCACCGCCCGGTCCGGCGCTCCCCGCCAGGAGGGGCTGGACTTTGAGCCGCTGCTGTGGCGGCTGGGGGACCGGGAGGACTGACTCATCCGATTCCCTGAGTAAAACCTTGATCGAAAAATCCGCGTGCCGCGCCGTCCCATGCAGGACTTGCAGGGCTTCGCCCAATAAAACTCTTTTTGAGGGGGTTTTCTCAAGTTCCAGTATCAGAACTTGTAGGATATGGCGCTGATGGTGACGCGGTCCTCGTCCTCCTCCGCCGCCTCCGCCTGGGAGGCGCTGTTGATGGAGGCCACGTCCTTGGCCACCAGAAAGATCACGCCGGCCTGCTCCTCGGTGCAGTCCACGTGGGCGCAGTCGGTGATGCTCCACAGCCGTTCCTGCAAAAGCGCCGGGGGGATGTCCGGGGCAAATCTCACGTTGGCGCAGCCGGTGATGGTCAGGCCGTCCGCGGCCCGCTCCAGCATGGCCCGGTCCACGGTGACGCTGCCGTAGTCCCGCAGCACGTCCCCGCTGATGGCGGTCAGGCCGTCGTACTCCGCGTTCACGGCGTGGAAGGCCTCCTCCAGGGACTTGACCACCGCCACGTCGCCGTCCACCTTCAGGTATTTCACCTGACTGAGGGCCTGGGCGGCGTCCTTCCCCACGGTCAGGTCGCCGTTGATATAGAGCTTATCGCCGTACCGGCGGAGCAGGCTGTCCGTCAGCTCCGCGTCGTCGTCCACGAAGGCGCAGCCGTCGGGGACGATGGTGATATCCGCCTTCTCGTCAAAGAGGGGCATAGCGGCCTCCACCAGGCTCTCCGCCGCGATGACCCGGGGGGTGACGAAGCTGACGCCCTTCTCCACCAGCTTCTCAACGCCGATGTCGGGGGCCAGGGCCACCACCCGGCTGCCGGCAAAGTACCGGGCGTTCTGCCGGCAGCGCAGGGGGAAGGTGCGGTCCAGCACCAGGGTGTTCTTCATCAGGATGCAGTCGTCGGGATAGGCGGTCAGCCGGCCGTTGACAGTCAGGCCCCGGATGCGGCCCGACAGGCTCTCGGGACAGAGCACCTTGCCGTTGACGGTGATGCCGAGATAGCCCGCCAGGGTGTCCTCCGCCCCGGGAAGGATGGTGAGCTTGCCGTTGACCAGCAGGCAGGTGGGCTGGGCGGGGGCGGCGTTGGGGCCCAGCTCCAGCATCCCGTTGAAGGCCTCGCACAGGACATCCCCGTCCTCGATCAGCTGTACGCTGGCGGAATTGCGCTTGACGCCGTACCGGTCCATCAGTTCCTGGCTGGCGGCGTCGGCCACCAGCACGGCGGCGTTGATGGACACGGAAGCGTAGCTCTCCAGGACGCTCTCCCGGATGCCCCGCACGTCGCAGACGGCGGCGCTGATGAAAAGGTTCTTTTTCTCAGTGTTCTCCATGGTATGCTCCTCCTATAAAAATTATAGTTCGATCCATTTTTTCAGTCTCCGCCGGGCGGAGGCCAGGCGGGAGCGGACGGTGGCGGGCGGCAGGGAAAAGATCTCTCCGATCTCCGTGGCGTTGCAGCCCTCGAAGTGGCGCAGGATGAAGATGGCCCGCTCCTCCTCCGGCAGGCGGCCCACCAGCTGGCGCACCGCCGCCTGGGAGAAGTCCTCCTCAAAGGAGCTCCGCTCCAGGTCCTCCCGCTCCACGCACTGCTCCCGGGAGAGACGCCGCGCCCGGTCGACGTACAGGTTCCGGGCGGTCTTTTTCAGCCACGCGAACTGCTGGCCCCGGCTCAGGTCCTCCAGGTCCCCGATGTGGGTCAGCGCCCGCAGGAAGGTCTCCTGCAAAAGGTCCTCCCCCGTGGCCCGGTCCTCCCGGGCCAGGGCCATGCACCAGCGCAGCAGCCCCTGGGAAAAGTCGGTATACAGCTCCTCGATCACATCGTCTCACCTCCCCGTCCCTCTCCTCGCTCCTCCATAGAACGTTTGGGAGAGGCCAGGTGTTGACAGGTCCTTAAAAATTTCCGAAAAAGTTTTTCCTCCCGGGCCGGCGGCATAGGCCGGGAGAAGATCTCCGGCATATTCTCCCGGAGAAGGGCGACCCAGGCCGCCTGGTCCCCCTTGGCGGCGGCGTCGCACCGGCGCATGAACTCGTCGTATCCGGCGGTATACAGCTCGCTTTGCATGTTCTCACCCCCTGGCTGCTTTCACCTGACAGACGGATGGGGCGGGCAAAGTGTTGACGCCGCCGGGAAACTTTTCTCATAAGCAGCATACCAGACCGGGCGTTCCCCGGCAACAGGCGGATGAAAAAATCATCAGGGAGGCCCCCGCGTTTCCGCGGGGGCCTCCCGATCGCTGTCCGCTCACTTCTTTTGACTTGTGACCTTGTTCAGCAGGGCCACCAGGCCCCAGATGACCAGGATCACCGCAAAGATGCCCAGCATCCCCTTGCCCATGATGCCCAGGCAGGCCAGCACCAGCTCTGTATTCATCGTCCTTTCCTCCTCTTACAAAATGGCTTCCACCAGGGTGATGATGAGGCCCCCGGCAATGACGGAGGCGATCTGCCCGCTGACGTTGGCCCCGGCGGCGTGCATCAGCAGGAAGTTGTAGGGGTCCTCCTCCAGGCCCATCTTGTGGACCATCCGGGAGGCCATGGGGAAGGCGGAGATGCCCGCCGCGCCGATCATGGGGTTGACCTTCTTTTTGGAGAACAGGTTCAGCAGCTTGGCGAACAGCACGCCGCCCACGGTGTCGAACACGAACCCCAGCAGGCCCAGGGCCAATATCAGCAGGGTCTCCCAGGTGACGAATACCTCCGCCTTCATGCGGAAGGAGACGGACAGGCCCAGCAGCAGGGTGATGAGGTTGGCCAGCTCGTGCTGGGCGGACTGGCTGAGGCTGTCCAGCACGCCGCACTCCCGGATCAGGTTGCCGAACATGAGAAAGCCGATGAGCTCCGCGCTCTTGGGCGCCACGGCCCCGGCGATGATGGTGACAAAAATGGGGAACAGGATGCGGGTGGTCCTGGACACGGCGCTGGGGCTGTAGTCCATGCGGATCATCCGCTCCTTTTTGGTGGTGACAGCCCGGATGATGGGCGGCTGGATAATGGGCACCAGGGCCATGTAGGAGTAGGCCGCCACCATGATGGCCCCCTGGTACTTGCTGTTGAAGTAGTTGGCCACATAGATGCTGGTGGGGCCGTCGGCGGCGGCGATGACGGCGGCGGAGGCCGCGTCGGTGAGCCCGAAGCCCAGCATCACCGCCGCCACCAGGGTGAAGAAGATGCCAAACTGGGCCGCCGCGCCGAAGAGGAACATCCTGGGGTTGCTCAGCAGGGGACCGAAGTCGATCATGGCCCCGATGCCGATGAACAGCAGCAGTGGGAACAGCTCCGAGGCGATTCCGGCGTTGAACAGCGTCTCGATGGCCTCGGTGTTCACGAAGGGCAGATTCACCAAAATGGCTCCAAAGCCCATGGGCAGCAGCAGGGACGGCTCCATCTCCCGGCGGATGGCCAGGAAGATCAGCACGCCGCCGATGAGGAGCATCAGCCCCTGCTGCCAGGTAAAGCTGAGCGCGTTGGAAAAAAGGTCCGAAAGAAGCTGCATAGAAGGATACCTCCCGTTCAGGCCGCCCCGGCGGCCGAATTGGCGGGAGCGCGCAAAAAAAGGCGAGACCCCTACGGCGCGAAAACGCACCGTAAAAGTCTCGTCATTTCAGGCAGCGGCGGGCGGTTAGGCCGTACTGACGCCGCTGCCGCGCCCGGTGGGGCGCCGGCTACTCCCTTTTACTGTTCCATTATATGGGAGAGGCCCCGGGGATGTCAAGGGAAAATTTTCGGGCAAACGGGATCTTACTTCCCCGCCTTGTCCCGGGCGATGATGAGCTTCAGGGCCTCCACGCCTACCCGAACCGCGGCGGTGGTGTCCTCGCGCTCCCCACGGGGCTGGCCCCGTGGGGACCCCAAGGCGATTTGACCTGCGCGGGCGAAGTGAATTCGCCCTTGCGCCAAGGTTTTGCCCTTTGGGCAAAACGCTTGTACGCCGGACTCCCGGCGGACATTCGCTCGGACCGCTTACTTCCCCGCCTTGTCCCGGGCAATGATGAGCTTCAGGGCCTCCACGCCTACCCGAACCGCGGCGGTGGTGTCCTCGCTCATGAACTGGTCCAGGCCGGCCTTCTCCCGCTCCTGGTTCCACACCACATGGAAGCAGCTGCCGCAGCGGACGCCCAGAGCGGCGGCCACCACGAACAGGGCCGCGGACTCCATCTCGCTGGCCTTGACCCCCAGGCGCTTCCACGCCTCCCACTTGCTGAGCAGCTCGTAGCTCACGGGCATACGCTCGGGGCTGTGCTGGCCGTAGAAGCTGTCCTTGCACTGGACCACGCCGGTGTGGCAGGTCTTGCCCATGGCACGGGCGGCCTCCACCAGGGCGCCGGTGATGCCGAAGTCCGCCACGGCGGGGAACTCTATGGGGGCGTACTCCAGGCTGGTGTGCTCAAAGCGGATGGCCCCGGTGGCCACCACGATGTCCCCGGACTGGACGTCCAGGTCGATGCCGCCGCAGGTGCCCACCCGGATAAAGG
This sequence comes from Candidatus Pelethomonas sp., assembly GCA_048404665.1. Taxonomy (GTDB): domain Bacteria; phylum Bacillota; class Clostridia; order Oscillospirales; family Oscillospiraceae; genus Pelethomonas. Next base: position 7,375 of record DBFJQM010000079.1, on the reverse strand, counting down.
TGTCGGCCCCGATGGCGGTCAGCTCCTCCATGGCGATGGAGGCGGAGGGGCCGCCGATGCCCGTGGAGCACACGGACACCTTCTCCCCCAGGAGCGTCCCGGTATAGATGCGGTACTCCCGGTTCTGGCCCACGAACTTGGCGTCGTCAAAGAGCGCGGCGATGGATTCGCACCGGCCCGGGTCGCCGGGCAGGATGCAGTAGCGGCCCACATCCCCGGGGACGCAGTTGATATGGTACTGTCTCTCCAATTCCTGCATAACAGATAACCTCCTAAAGCGTCGTTTTACCGTGATTTGGAAATAATCCTGTAAGGTTATCATACCATAGATTCAGCCCGGTTGCAACTATGATTCCGCCGTGTTTTTCCCCGATCGTCCGGCGATCTTCTTTTTTCTTGCGCCAAGTCTTGCGTTGCGCAAACGTTTCCTGTATAATAGGGCTCACATGAGAGCGCCGCGCCCTCCGGCGCGGAAAAGCGGAAAATTTAAGGTCATGGGAGGAAAACGGAAATGGATTACGCGAAGGAAAGCCTGCGGCTCCACGGGGAGTGGAAGGGGAAGATCGAGGTGGTGGCCACGGTGCCTGTGGAGACCAAGGACGACTTGTCCCTGGCCTATACCCCCGGCGTGGCCCAGCCCTGCCTGGAGATCCAGAAGGACGTCAACAAGAGCTACGAGCTGACCCGGCGGCACAACCTGTGCGCGGTCATCACCGACGGCACCGCCGTGCTGGGCCTGGGGGACATCGGCCCCGAGGCGGGCATGCCCGTCATGGAGGGCAAGTGCGTGCTCTTTAAGTCCTTCGGCGGCGTGGACGCCTTCCCTCTGTGCGTCAAGACCAAGGACGTGGACGAGTTCGTGGAGACGGTGTACAACATCTCCGGCTCCTTCGGCGGCATCAACCTGGAGGACATCGCCGCCCCCCGGTGCTTCGAGATCGAGCGGAAGCTGAAGGAGAAGTGCGACATCCCCATCTTCCACGACGACCAGCACGGCACCGCCGTCATCACCCTGGCTGGCCTGACCAACGCCCTGAAGGTTGTGGGTAAGAAGAAGGAGGACGTGAAGATCGTCACCTCCGGCGCGGGAGCCGCCGCCATCGCCATCGTGAAGCTGCTGCTCTCCGGCGGGTTCAAGCACGTGACCATGTGCGACCGGAAGGGCGCCATCTACGCCGGCCGCGAGGGGCTGAACTGGATCAAGGAGGAGATGGCCCAGGTGACGAACCTGGAGAAGAAGCCCGGCACCCTGGCCGACGCCCTGGTGGGGGCGGACGTGTTCATCGGCGTCAGCGCCCCCGGCGCCGTCACCACGGAGATGGTGAAAACCATGAACCGGGACGCCATCATCTTCGCCTGCGCCAACCCCACCCCGGAGATCTTCCCCGAGGACGCCAAGGCGGGCGGCGCCGCCGTCATCGCCACCGGCCGCAGCGACTTCCCCAACCAGATCAACAACGTTCTGGCCTTCCCGGGCATCTTCCGGGGCACCTTCGACGTGCGGGCCAGCGATATCAACGAGGAGATGAAGGTGGCCGCCGCCCAGGCCCTGGCGGGGCTGATCTCCGACGAGGAGCTTTCCGCCGACTACATCATCCCCAAGGCATTTGACAAGCGGGTGGGTCCCGCCGTGGCCAAGGCCGTTGCCGAGGCCGCCCGCCGCTCCGGCGTGGCCAGAATCTGACCGGTACGGACAGCATATAACGAGCAAGGGAGAGGGGAAGCATCTGCTTCCCCTCTCCCCTGCTGTCTTCATACGAGACCCTGATAAAAGCCCTGCAAGATCGTATCAGATGTCCCTTCTGCCCTCCAGGGCCCGCATGAGGGTGGCGTCGTCGGCAAACTCCAGGTGTCCCCCCACGGGGATGCCGTAGGCCAGCCGGGTCACCCGCACGTCAAAGGGCTTCAGGAGCCTGGCCAGGTACATGGCGGTGGCCTCCCCCTCCGTGTCCGGGTTGGTGGCCATGATGACCTCCTTGATGTCCCCCTGGGCCACCCGGTCCACCAGGCTCTTGATCTCCAGGTCGTCCGGCCCCACATGGTTCATGGGGGAGATGACCCCGTGGAGCACGTGGTAGCGGCCGGTGTACTCCCTGGCCCGCTCCATGGCCACCACGTCCCGGGGGTCCGCCACCACGCAGATGGTGGCCTCGTCCCGCTTGGGGGAGGCGCAGATGGGGCACAGGCCCCCGGCGGTCAGGTTCCGGCACACGGGGCAGCAGGTGACGGTGCGCTTGGCCGACAGGATGGCGTCGGCAAACTCCTGGGCCTCCTGGTCCGTCAGGCTCAGCACATGAAAGGCCAGGCGCTGGGCGGATTTGCCGCCGATGCCCGGCAGGCGGGCGAACTGCTCCACCAGCTTCTCCAGCGGAGCGGGAAAATACTCCATGGTCCTTATCCTCTCAATTCCTGAATACGTCCGGGGATATCGGCGGCCTTGTACACGGCGGACCCGGCCACCAGCACGTTGGCGCCCGCCGCCACGCAGACCTTGGCGGTGACGGGGTCCACGCCGCCGTCCACCTCCAGGTCGCAGGCGAGGCCCCGCCCGTCGATCCATCCGCGGACCTTGCGGACCTTGTCCATCATGTCCGCCATGAAGGACTGGCCCCCGAAGCCCGGCTCCACGGTCATGATGAGCACCATGTCGCACCGGTCCAGGAAGGGCAGCGCCGCCTCCGCCGGGGTCTTGGGCTTCAGCACCACGCCGGCCCGCTTCCCGCAGCCGTGGACCATGTCCAGGGCCCTCCAGGTGTTCTCCTCCGTGTCCGCCTCCACGTGGACGGTGACGATGTCCGCCCCGGCCCTGCAGAACTCCTCCACATACCGCACCGGGCGCTCGATCATCAGATGTACGTCCAGCGGCAGCTCCGTGGTGGGGCGGATGCACTTCACCACCGGGATGCCGATGGTGATATTCGGGACAAAGAGCCCGTCCATCACGTCCACATGGACGTAGTCGGCAGCGGCGATGCGGCGGATGTCCCGCTCCAGATTGGCAAAATCGGCGGCGAGGATGGAGGGCGCGATCTTGATCATATCCAGCACTTCCTTTTTCGTAAAATCGGCCAAAGGGGCCGCAGGACAGCCCCTGCCTGTCCGGCGGGACAACTTCCCGCCGGAGGGTGGGCGGCATAGGATACCGTAAGCGGCATGAGCGTCCGGCGGCGGGGCCTGATCCCTGTCCCGCGCGGCAACGTCCCCGGTCCCGCCCGGGCGCGCCGCATCATATAGGAGGCCGTCGGAGTCCTGTTCCGGCGGCCTCCATCAGCGTCTGCGCTTATTTCAGGTCCCCGGCGTCCACCAGGTCCATGCCCCGCACCACCCTGGCGCAGCGGGCGCAGAGGGAGGGGTGCTCGCTGTCAGCGCCCACGGAGGGCAGCACCTTCCAGCACCGCTGGCACTTCTCGCCCTGGGCGGGGGCCACCTCCACCTGGGCGGCGGCGTCGGAGAGCTCCGCCTGGGACACGATCAGCAGGTCGGCCAGCTCCTCCAGGGACATGGCGCGGCATCCGGCGGCCTTCGCCGCAGGGATGGTGACCTTCGCCTCCAGGCTCTTGCCGATCTTCTTCTCGCTGCGGGCCTGCTCCAGGGCGGCGTTGACCTCGTTGCGCAGGCCGATCAGCCCATCCCAGGCGGCCATGGCGTCCCCGTCCAGGGCGTAGTCCGCAAAGGGCTTGTTCATCTCGTTGAGGACCACGTTCCGGGGGTCGTCGCCCTCCCGGTGGGGCATGGCCTGCCAGATCTCGTCGCAGGTGAAGGCCAGGATGGGGGCAAAGAGCTTGGTCATGGTGTCCAGGATCAGCCACAGGGCGGTCTGGGCGCTGCGGCGGGCCAGGCTGTCCCGCGCCTCGCAGTACAGCCGGTCCTTGATGATGTCCAGATAGAAGCTGCTCAGCTCCACCACGCAGAAGTCGTTGACGGCGTGGCTGACCACATGGAACTCGTAGTTGTCATAGGCGGCGAAGCACTTCTCAATGAGCCCGTTGAGCCGGGTGACGGCCCAGCGGTCCAGCTCCAGCATCTCCTCCGGTCCCACCAGCCGGTTGGGGTCGAAGCCGTCCAGGTTGCCCAGGCAGTACCGGGCGGTGTTGCGGAACTTCAGGTAGCTCTGGCTCAGCTGCTTGAAGATGTTGTCGGAGCATCTTACGTCCACATGGTAGTCGGCGGAACCGGCCCACAGGCGGATCATATCCGCGCCGTACTTCTTAAAGACGTCGGCGGGGTCCACGCCGTTGCCCAGGGACTTGTGCATGGCCTTGCCCTCGCCGTCCACGGTCCAGCCATGGGTGACGCACTGCTTAAAGGGCGCGCCCTGGCCCAGGGCGCCCACGGCGGTGAGCAGGCTGGACTGGAACCAGCCCCGGTACTGGTCCAGGCCCTCCATATATACGTCGGCGGGCCAGAAGCCCTGGTCCTTCTTCATGGAGGCGAAGTGGGTGGAGCCGGAGTCGAACCAGCCGTCCAGGGTGTCCTCCTCCTTGGTAAAGGCCGTGCCGCCGCAGTGGGGGCACTTATACCCGGCGGGCAGGATCTCCTCCGCGGTCTTCTCATACCACGCGTTGGAGCCCTCGGCGGCGAAGAGCTTGCTGACGGCGGCGATGGTGGCGTCGTCGCACACCGGCTTGCCGCAGTCCTGGCAGTAGAACACGGGGATGGGCAGGCCCCACCGCCGCTGGCGGGAGATGCACCAGTCCGAGCGCTCCCGGATCATGGAGATCATCCGGTCCTTGCCCCAGGCGGGCAGCCACCGCACGTTGTCGCAGGCGGCCACCGCGTCGTCCTTGAAGGCGTCCACGGAGCAGAACCACTGGGGCGTGGCCCGGAAGATGATGGGGTGCTTGCACCGCCAGCAGTGGGGGTAGCTGTGGACGATCTCCTCGCTGGCGAACAGCGCGCCGCTGTCCTTCATGTCCTGGAGGATGACGGGGTTGCTCTCGTCGGTGGTCATGCCGGCGTACTTCCCGGCGTAGTCGGTGTGGCGGCCCCGGTCGTCCACGGGCACCACCATGTCCATGCCGTAGCGCAGGCAGGTCTGGTAGTCGTCCGCGCCGAAGCCGGGGGCGGTGTGGACGCAGCCGGTGCCGGAGTCCATGGTGACGTACTCCGCGTTCACCAGGCGGCTGGTCTTGTCCAGGAAGGGGTGACGGGCCAGCATGTTCTCAAAGAACGCGCCGGGGTGGGTCTCCACGATCTCCCAGTGCTCCACGCCGCCCACCTTCATGACCTTCTCCGCCAAAGCCTCGGCCACGATATAGGTCTCGCCGTTATCCGCCTTCACCAGGGCGTAGCTGTCCCGGGGGTGGAGGGCGATGGCCAGGTTGCCGGGGAGGGTCCAGATGGTGGTGGTCCAGATGACGAAGTACAGCTTGCTGTGGTCGATGTGGCCCAGCTTGCCCAGGTCGTCGGCCATGGGGAACTTCACATATACGGTGGTGCAGGGGTCGTCCTGGTACTCGATCTCCGCCTCCGCCAGGGCGGTCTCGTCCTTGGGGCACCAGTACACGGGCTTGAGGCCCTTGTAGATGACGCCCTTTTTGTACATCTCCCCGAATACCTTGACCTCCTCGGCCTCAAAGCCCGGGTCCATGGTCTTGTAGGGGTGCTCCCAGTCGCCCAAAACGCCGATGCGCTTGAAGCCCGCCATCTGGATGTCGATATACTTCTGGGCGTAGTTGTGGCAGGCGGTGCGGAACTCCGGCACGCTCATCTTCTTGCGGTTGAGCTTCTGCTCCTTGATGATGGCGGACTCAATGGGCATCCCGTGGTTGTCCCAGCCGGGGACGTAGGGGGTGTAGTACCCCCGCATGGCGGCGGCGCGGACCATGAAGTCCTTGATGGACTTGTTCAGGGCGTGGCCCATGTGGAGGGCGCCGTTGGAGAACGGCGGGCCGTCGTGGAGGGCGAACCGGGGCTTGCCGGCGTTTTTCTTCAGCAGCTCGTTGTACAGGTCCTGCTGCTCCCAGCGCTCCAGCATCGCCGGCTCCCGGGCGGGCAGACCCGCCCGCATGGGGAAGTCTGTCTTGGGGAGATTGATGGTCTTATTGTAGTCCATTGCTTCTTTTCCTCCTGTTCTTCCGCCGCTCCGCGGCGGGGGGATTCTGGGGGCTGCGCCCCCAGGCTGATTTGACTTTCTGTTTATTCTTGCCGCCTGCGGCGGCACGGCTTAGTTTGATTTGACTTTCAGTCTGTTCTTTGTGGGCTTCTGCTTCTTTTGGGGCTTCCAGCCCTGGGGGGAGATTCTGGGGGCCTACCAGGCCCCCGGCTGGATTCTCCGCCACTCCGTGGCGGGGCGGGGGATTCTGGGGGCTCCGCGCCCCCAGACCTGCGGTTCCTTTTCCCTCGCAGGAAAAGGAACCAAAAGTGCGCCAAGACCTACGGTCTTGGAACCCCTTGGTGTCGGCAGGCTGTGAAATCCAAGAGCTGCGCGTGCTTCCGAACTAACGATTCCTTCGGGTTTCTGATCTCCAGAACCATCTCGTCCAACTTCGGCTGTCGCCCTGTTAAAGGGGTAGAGTCATCTATTGGTGCGCTGACGGACATATGCTTCTATCGCCATCACGGCTCGTCAGTCAGGCCCAGCAGATAATCAGCAGACACACCATAGTGCTCACAAATCATGACCACCTTATCAATCGTCGTCGTGTTCCGGCCCTTTTCCATATCACTGATTCGTCCCTTTGCCAGACCGATTGCCTGCCCCAGCCGCTCCTGTGTCTCATGGTTCTGCTTTCTGACCGCTAAAAGCCTCTGTCCAAATTGTACCTTATCAAACATAAAAGCTCCTTGACAAGTCCTATTTTCTAGTATATACTCCTCTTATGAAAATACTATTTTTCAGTACTTCAAAAAGGAGGGCCCATCATGCAAGATATTCTTGAAACCATCTACCGGGGCGGATACCAAGTGCTATATACGCCCACAAAGGAGTACCGGGAACTTGAACGGCAAGCGGCGCCACTGTGGGAACAAGTGGATGCGGCGCTGGGCGAAGAATTTGCGGAGGAACTGCGCCGCTATGCATTTCAGCTCACAGACCTGGAAAATCTGGGTCACTATCGCATGGGCTTCCGCCTGGGCGCTCTGCTGATGCTGGAGCTTCTGGACGAACCATCCAAATAGCCCGATGCACCCCGCCAAGCATCAATAGATGGCTCTTTCCCTTTAACAGGGCGACAGCCGAAGTTGGACGAGATGGTTCTGGAGATCAGAAACCCGAAGGAATCTTTTGTTCGGATGCACGCGCAGCTCTTCACCCGCACAATCTATCGACAACAAGGGGTTCCAAGACCGTAGGTCTTGGCGTGTTTTTGGTTCCTTTTTGCACGAGCAAAAAGGAACCGCAGGTCCGGGGGCGCGGAGCCCCCGGAATCCC
>DBFJQM010000078.1:0-49911 GCA_048404665.1 Candidatus Pelethomonas sp. | reverse complement strand
CGCCGCCTCCTCATTCGGTCCCAAGCCGTACAGGGTGTCGTCCGCCGTGGCGCAGAAGCGGTACGCCCCGCCGCCGTCGTGGGCCATGAACCAGAACCCCGCCTTCACCGGCGGCAGCTCCCAGGAATCCCCCCAGGCCTGTTTCTCCGCATCCACCGCCCGCAGGGTGTACCTGTCCTCCGCCCCCTGGGGGTCCGCGGTGGAGGACCGGCACAGGGCCGCCACGCCCCCGTCAGCCAGCCGCACCGGCGGCTGGTCCGCCGTCAGCAGGGGGTCCTCCAGAGCAAACAGCTGGCTTCCGCTGGGGTCCAGGACCGTCAGCGAGCCCGGCCGCGCCACATAGCAGGCGCCGCTCCGGTCCACCGCCAGTGAGCCGCTGAAAACGCCGCTGCTGTCCGGCTCCACGATCTGCGCCGTCACATCCGCCTGGGACAGCTCCCGGCCGCCCTCGTCCATCCGGCGTAGAAGGATCGTCCGCTCCGACGTATACTCGTAGTTCCACCGACTGTCCTTTTCCCTGTCAAAGCCGTCCGGCAGATCGAAGTCATAGGTCCGCCGGGACTCCGCCAGCCACAGGCTTCCGTCTTCGCCGCAGCAGAGGCTCATGACCTCGCAGGAGATGCTCTCGCCGGGGACCGCGCCGCTCCACAGCTCCTCCGCGCCGCCGGTGGCCGCAATGCGGTACACCGCCGCCGTGTGCGTCTCCGTCTCCTCCTGGTAGACCGACACCCCTACGTAGACCGCCTCGCCATCCGTACACGCCGCGGTCAGGGTGCAGCCCGCCGGCAGGGCCAGGTCGTGGTACTCCGGCAGGTACACGGTGTCCCCCAGCTTCCCGGCGCCGCCCTCCCGGGCGTCTCCATTCTCCCCGCAGGCGGCGAGGGAGAAGATGAATATGACTGCAAGCAATAGCGCTGTGATTCGTTTGATGGGTTTCATCGCGGTGTCCTCCTTTTCGTCTCAATTTGTTCGGATGCAGGGGGCCGCTTGGGGGTTTCTTATTTTATTGTACCAGAAAAGCCGCGCCGCGTCACGAGGGATTTTGTGAAATTTTCCATTGGACAGTCCTTTTCCCGCCGTTCGCCATCTGCGGGGATGACATTTTCCCGGCGGTCTGGTATACTTTTCCGCAGGAAAAGGAGGCGCCGCCATGGACCAAAAGAAGATCGGACAGTTCATCGCCCAGCTCCGCCAGGAGAGGGGCCTGACCCAGGCCGCCCTGGGAGAGCGGCTGGGCGTCACCAACAAGACCGTCTCCCGGTGGGAGAACGGCAACTACATGCCGGACGTCAGCCTGCTGACGCCCCTGGCCCAGGCGCTGGGGGTGGGCGTCAACGAGCTGCTGGCTGGCCAGCGCATCGGCAGCGACAGCGAGTACCGGCAGCGGGCGGACGAGGCCATTTTGTCCGTCATGCGCTCCAGCTTCTCCCAGCCCCACCGCCGGGCCTTCTGGCGGCAGAAGTGGCTGCGGGAGCACGCTGTGTTCCTGCTGCTGGGCTTTCTGGGCTGCGGCGGGGTCATGGCCCTGCTGTGCGGGCTGGGGAACCCCCTGCTGGGCGCGGCGGTGGGCTGTGCCCTGTTCGCCGTCTACGCCCAGGGCCAGCTGGCGGCGTACCTGGCGGGCAAGGAGGACTTCCGGGAGGACGTGCCCGGGCCGGAGGAGGACCCGGACGGGCCCCAATAGACGCAAAAGGAGCGGAGGCACAGCCTCCGCTCCTGCTTTATCCGTTCTGTTCCCCGTCCTCCGACGCCGGGTGGGCCCAGTCGTACACCGCCTGGGCGGCGTTTTTCGGCACCACGGCCATCAGCTCCTCCAGGCCGGCCTCCCGGATGGCCCGCAGGCTCTTGAAGTGCCGCAGCAGGGCCGTCCGCCGGGCCTCCCCCACGCCGGGGATGGCGTCCAGGGTGGAACCCCGGACCGTCTTGCCGTGGCTCTGACGGTTGTAGGTGATGGCGAACCGGTGGGTCTCCTCCTGGATGCGCCCAACGAGGGCGAACACCGCCTGATAGCCCTGGATGCCGATCTCCCGGCCCTCCGGGGTCACCAGGGCCCTGGTGCGGTGGCGGTCGTCCTTCACCATGCCGAAGATGGGCACGGCCACGCCGAACCGCTCCGTCACCCGGCGGGCCACCTTGGCGTGCTCCTGGCCGCCGTCGATGAGCAGCACGTCCGGCAGGGGCATGAACTTCTTGTCCCGCTCCATGTAGCGGGTGAGGCGGCGGGTGAGCACCTCCTCCATGCTGGCGTAGTCGTCGGGGTGGCCGGCTACCTCCTTGATGCGGAAGCGGCGGTAGCTGTCCCGGGCGGGCCGGGAGCCGTCAAAGACCACCATGGAGGCCACGATGTCGTCGCTTCCGGTGTTGGAGATGTCGTAGGACTCCATCCGCCGGGGAGGCTCAGGCAGGCCCATCAGCCTGCCCAGCAGCTCCAGGGTGCGGTCCGCCCGCTCCGCCTGGGTGGTCTGGCGCTCCGCCTCCTCCCGGGCGTTGGCTTGGGCCAGCTCCAGTATCCTGGCCCGGTCCCCCCGCTGGGGACAGCGCACCTCCACCCGGTGGCCGGACTGCTCCGTCAGCAGCCGCTCCAGCTCCTCCCGGTCCTCCGGCTCCGCCGGGATGCAGATCTCCCGGGGCAGCACCCCCCGGCCGCCGTAGTACTGGGGCAGCAGGGCCGACAGGACCTCTCCCGGGTCCTCCAGCACGGAGGCGGTGAACAGCTCCGCCTCCTTCCCCGTCAGCTGCCCCTGGTCGTAGTGGAGCACGGCGAAGCAGCACTTGGCCCCCAGGTACAGCCCCCACACGTCGGTGTCGGCGCAGATGCCGGCGATGACCTTCTGCCGCTTGGTCAGCACGCCGATGGCCTGGATCTGGTCCCGGAGGGCCGCCGCCTCCTCGAAGCGCAGCTCCTCCGCCGCCTGGGCCATCTCCTGCTCCAGCTGGTCGGTGACCAGGCGGACCTTCCCCTCCAGCAGCCGCACCGCCAGGTCCATCCGGCGGTTGTACTCCTCCGCCGTCATCTCCGGGCGGCAGAAGGCGTCGCACCGGCCCATGTGGTGGTTCAGGCAGGGCCGCTCCTTGCCGATGTCCCGGGGGAACTTCTTGTGGCAGGTGGGCAGGCGCAGGGCGTTTGCGATGGCGTCCAGGGCGGAGCGGGTCTCCGCGCGCCCGCCGTAGGGGCCGAAGTACCTGGCCCCGTCGTCGGACACCCGGCCCACAATAGAGAACCGGGGGTACGCCTCCCGGCTGAGGCGGACGAAGGGGTAGCCCTTGTCGTCCTTCAGCAGGATGTTGTACCGGGGCATGTACTGCTTGATGAGGGCGTTTTCCAGCACCAGGGCCTCGAACTCGCTGCCCACCAGGATGGTCTCGAAGGTGAACACGTTTTTCACCATGGTCTGGGTCTTGAGATCGTGGCCCCGGCCGGCCTGGAAGTACTGGCTCACCCGGTTTTTCAGCTTCTTGGCCTTGCCCACGTAGATGACGGTGTCGTCCTTGTCGTGCATCAGGTACACCCCCGGGGCCAGGGGCAGGCTGTTGGCCTTTTCCAGCAGTTCGTCTTTCGTCATGGCTCGTTCTTCCCCGGCGTCAGCAGCTTTTCGATATTCTTCCAGGCGATCTTTTCAATCTCTTCCTCCGTAAAGTCCATCTGGTCCAGGAGAGTAAAGTAGACGTCATAGTCCCCGTCCGGGAAATCCGTACCGAAAAGCAGCCTGTCCGGCCCGAAGGCCCGCAGGATCCGGTTGGTCTGTTCAATGCCGTACAGCTCCGCCAGCTTGGGCAGGATGTAGGACATATCCACCCAGGTACACCCTGAAACAGCGTCCTGCCACTTCATCCCGCCCAGGTGGGCGGTGATGATGTCCAGGTCCGGAAAGACCTGGATCATCCGGTTGATCCTGTCCGGGGCGCAGTTGTCGTGGAACCCCAAGCGGCAGGGGTTGGCGTGGAACATCACCGGCACGCCCAGCTCCGCCGCCTTCCGCAGCACCGGCACCAGGCGCAGATCGTCCGCGTCCATGTGCAGGTTGGTGGGGTGGATCTTCAGTCCGGAGAGGCCGTATTCCGTCACCGCCCTCTCCAAAATATACGGCGTCTGCTCGATAAAGTAGGCCCCGCTGGCCGTCACGTCGGCGAAGGCCCAGAACCGGTCCGGGTGTCTCTTCACCACATTCCCCAGAAAGCGGTTGGTCTCGTTGGGGTCCTGGTCATACAGATACTGGTCATTGTTGGGCACCAGCAGGGCCCGCTCGACGCCGTACCGGTCCATCCGGCGCAGGCAGTCGTCCACGCCGCACCTGGACCAGGGCGCGCCGGGTCCCTCATTGGCTAGGAACTCCGCCGCCCGGGCATCCGGCAGGACATGGACATGGGCGTCAATTTTTTTGCAGGTCCTCCAGCTCATAGGGCCCTCCTTTTCAAGCGCAAAGCCGCTTTTTTCAAGACAGCAGAAAGGACTGCTTCGCTGGGCGAAACAGTCCCTCTTTTCATCCAACCAATCGCTTACTCGCCAAAGTCGCCGGAACGGACCAGCTCGGCCAGGGCCTCCACGGCCTCCTTCTCGTCGGAGCCGTCGGCAATCAGGGTGATGGTGGTACCCTTGACGATGCCCAGGGACAGCACGCCCAGCAGGCTCTTGGCGTTGACCCGGCGCTCATCCTTCTCGACCCAGATGCCGCTCTTGAACTCGTTGGCCTTGCGGATGAAGTAGGTGGCAGGTCTCGCGTGCAGACCAACCTCGTTGTTGATGGTGACTTCCTGCGTATACATAGGCCTCTATTCTCCTTATCTCGCAATCTGCATACACTGCCCGCAGTCGGGAACATGGTACTATGGTAGCAAATTTCTGATTTTCCGTCAACGTCACATTCCACAAATTTCTTCGGGCAAAAAACATATCTCCCCGCCATTTTGTGGTGAAGTTGTACGAAAACCCCCCGATTTCAAGAAAAAGCAAAACATTATCCGTCCCAATGGGGAGCAAACCGCTCCGCCCTCCGGTCAGCCCTTCAGCTCCACGATGGTCACGCCGTCCTCCCCCTCACCGTAGCGGCCCAGGCGGAAGCTCTTTACGGCGGCGTGGCGCTTCAGCTGCTGGTGCACCGCCTTGCGCAGGGCGCCGGTGCCCTTGCCGTGGATGATGGTCACGCTCCCCAGCTTGTTCATGAGGGCGTGGTCCAAAAACCGGTCCACAGCCAGCTCCGCCTCGTCGGTCATAAGGCCCCGCAGGTCCAGCTCCGTGCTGGCGGCCCGGCCGCCGCTGGTGCGGATGGCGGTGGCCACATGGCGCTTGGGGGCGGCCTTCTCCCGCTTCTCCGCGTCCTCGATGAGCCGCACCTCCCCGGCGTTCACCGTCAGCTTCATGTTCCCCGCCGCCAGGGTCAGCTTATCGCCGGCGACAGCGGTGACGGCCGCCCGGGTGCGGGTGCCCCCCAGCTCCACCAGGTCCCCCACCTGGATGGGGCGGCTGGGGGCGGGGATGGGCTCCCGCTCCTCCTGGAAGTGGAGGGCGTCCTCCGCCTGGCTCAGCTGGCCCCGGATGGCGGCCTTGGCGTCGTTGATGGCCTGGAAGTCCGCCTGGCGCTCCTGGGCGCGGCGCAGCTCCGCCAGCTCCTGGAACACGGCGTCGGCCTGGGCCCTGGCCTCCCGGACGATGCGCCGGGCCTCCGCCTCGCCCCGGGTGCGGGCGTTGTCCTTGGCCCGCTCCATCTGCTCCCGGAACTCCCGGGCCCGCCTGGCGTCCTCCTCCCGCTGGAGACGCAGCCGGGCCGCCTCGTCCTGGTCCCGCTCCAGCCGCTGGCGCTTGACCTCCAGCTGGGTCAGCACGTCCTCGAAGCGGACGGATTCGCTGTCCATCTGGGCCTTGGCAGCCTCGATCACGGCGCTGTCCAGGCCCAGCCGCTGGGAGATGGCGAAGGCGTTGGACTTGCCCGGGATGCCGATGAGCAGCTTGTAGGTGGGCCGCAGGGTCTCCACGTCGAACTCGCAGCTGGCGTTCTCCACCCCCGGCGTGGTCATGGCAAAGGTCTTCAGCTCCGCGTAGTGGGTGGTGGCGGCCACCTTGCCCCCCAGCTCCCGGACCCGCTGGATGATGGCGATGGCCAGGGCCGCGCCCTCCACCGGGTCCGTACCGGCCCCCAGCTCGTCGAAGAGGACCATGCTGCTGCCGTCCGCCTCCTCCAGGATATGCACGATGTTCACCATGTGGGAGGAGAAGGTGCTGAGGCTCTGCTCGATGCTCTGCTCGTCGCCGATGTCCGCCAGCACCCGCCGGAACACGGACACGGCGCTGCCGCTGTCCGTGGGGATATGCAGGCCGCACTGGGCCATGAGGGTGAGAAGGCCCAGGGTCTTCAGGCTCACGGTCTTGCCGCCGGTGTTGGGGCCGGTGATGACCAGGGTGTCGAACCGGACCCCCAGCTCCAGGTCCACGGGCACCGCCTTGGCGCTGTCCAGCAGGGGGTGCCGGGCGTGGCGCAGGCGCACGGCCCCGTCGGTGCGGATCTCCGGGCGGCTGGCGTTCATCCGATAGCTCAGCTGGCCCCGGGCAAAGACCATATCCAGCCGCACCAGCAGCTCGTAGTCCTCCAGAATGTCCCGCTGGAACCCGGCGGCCTCGGCGGAGAGGGTCCGCAGGATGCGCTCGATCTCCTTTTTCTCCTTGGCCTCCAGCTCCTTCAGCTCGTTGTTGGCCTGGACCACCCCCATGGGCTCCACGAACAGCGTGGCCCCGCTGGCGGATACGTCGTGGACCAGGCCGGGGAGGCTCCCCCGGCACTCCGCCTTCACCGGCACCACGAACCGGCCGTCCCGCTGGGTGATGATGGCCTCCTGGAGCACCTTGCCGTAGCTGGCGGAGGAGACGATCTTCTGCAGGATCTGGCGGCTCCGGGCGGCGGCAGAGCGCATGTGGCGGCGGATGTCCGCCAGCTCGGGGCTGGCGTTGTCGGCGATGACGTCCTCCTCCAGGATGGAGGTAAAGATCTTCTCCTCCAAAAACCGGTTCCCCCGCAGGGAGTGGAACATGTGGTCCAGGGCGGTCTTGTCGCTGCTCTCCGGCAGGTACTCCCCCACCCGGCGGGCGCAGCGCAGCACCCCGGCAATGTCCAGCAGCTCCCGGGTGTTCAGCACGCCCCCCAGGTCCGCCCGGTACAGGCTCTCCGCCACCGGCTTGATGCTGTCGAAGGCGGGGCTGCCCCGCAGGCCGATCATGCTCCGGGCGGCGTCTGTCTCGTCCTGGAGGCGGCGAATCTCCGCCGGGTCCGTGGAGGGCGTCACCGCCAGCAGCCGCTGCCGGGCCTCGCCGCTGCCCGCCTGGTCCGCCAGCATCCCCAGGATGGCCGGCAGCTCCAGAGTCCGTATGGATTTATCAAATAGTTCGCTCATTGTCTCTTTCTCCTTTGGCGTCCATCCTTTTTCTTTTTGGAAAAAGAAAAAGGATCAAAAAGAAAAACTATATTGGGTGGGTGCTCAAGGCTGGTTTCCTGTTGACAATTTGTACTATTTTGTCGAAATAGTACCGTCTGTATTGGTTTTCGGCTCCTCCGGCAGGCTGCCCCGGAGGCTCTTATAGAACCCCAGGGTCTTAAACTCCCGCTCCAGCATGGCGGAGACGTACCGCTCCGACGCCTGGGAGAACCGCCGCTGGTCCTCCGGCTCCAGCTTGAAGCTGTACAGCCGCCTGGGGTCCCCGTAGAGCACGTGCCGCATGGCCGCCAGGGCGCCGGCTGTCAGCGGGGCGTAAGCGCCGCCCCCCACGCCGCAGGTCCTGCACCGCAGCACGCCCCCCTGGAGGTCCAGCACCGGCTGGGCCGGGGCCTGCGCCCCGCAGACGGCGCAGCTCTCCAGCAGCGGCTCAAAGCCGATGAGGCTCATGAGCTTCAGCTCGAAGGCGGCCCGCACCAGCTCCGGCGGACGGCCCAGGGTCCCCAGGGCGTACAGGGCGTTGAGCAGCAGGGAGAGAATCTCCCCCGCCTCCGCCTCCTCGTAGGCCACCGCCTCCGTCAGCTCCGCGAAGTAGCTGGCAAGGCTCAGCAGCTCAATGTCCTGCCGCACCCCGTCGAACAGCTCCAGGGTGCTGGCCTCGGTGAGGTACTGCCACCCGTGGCTCTCGGACAGGGTGAACTCGGCGTAGGCCAGCAGCTGGGCCGCCGCCGTCACCCGGCTGCGCCGGGACCTGGCCCCCTTGGCCACCACGGGAATCTTCCCCATTTCGGCGGTGAGGACCGTCAATATCTTGTCGCTCTCCTTGGTGTCCACGCTGCGGAGCACGATTCCCTTTACCACTGTCCGTTCCCGTTCCATCCTCGCTCCTCGTATGTAGGGCGTGGGCGGTCAGCGCTCACGCCTCTCCTGTTCCTTCCGGTCCTCCCGCTTTTGCAGCAGGTAGAACTCCGGCAGCCCGGTGTTCCAGAACAGGCCCCAATAGCCGTCTTCCATCTTTCCCGTCCTCCCGCCCTTATGGTGGGCAGGAGGACCGTCAGATATAAGTGGGAAGTTGTGGTCAGGTCAGGTCCTTTACCATAAAGAGGAAGTCCCCGTAGGTCCCGTCCCTGTACTTGAAGGCGTGGGGGATGGTCCCGGTGACCGCAAAGCCCAGCTTTGTGTACAGCGCGCGAGCCGGGGCGTTGGCGGAGACCACCTCCAGCTCCGCCTGCTCAAACCCGGTCAGCTTTGCGCAGCGCAGAATTTCGCTTAGCAGCGCCGTGCCGATGCCCATGCCCCAGAAGGCCCGGTACAGGGAGATGCCCACCGTACACCGGTGCCGCATCCGGTTCCGCTCCGACACGGGGGCGAAGGAGCAGGTCCCCGCCAGCTGTCCGTCCACATAGGCCGACGCCATCAGCCGCCGGGGGTGTTCCGCGAACCTCCGCAGGAACTCCCGCTCCTCCTCCGGGTCGGTGCGCACCTCCTCCGGCTCCCGGATCATGTAGGGCGTCTCGCCGGAGGTTGCCATCAGGTACTCCAGCAGCTCCTCCGCATCGCTCTCCGCCGGTGCCCGGAGGAGGCAGGTCCTGCCGTCTTTCAGCAAAACGGTCTTTTCCTGATAGTCCATTCTATTTTGGTCTCCCTCTCACTGTTCGTCGTAGCCAAAGGAGCGGATATAGTTCAGATTGTCCCGCCAGTTCTCCTTGACCTTCACCCAGGTCTCCATATAGACCTTCTCCCCCATAAACCGCTCGATGTCCTCCCGGGCGTGGGAGCTGATCTTCTTCAGCATGGCCCCGTTTTTGCCGATGATGATGCCCTTGTGGCTGGCCTTCTCGCAGTAGATGGTCACGTCCAGGTCGATGACCCCGCTGTCCCGCTGAGAGAACCGGGTGACCTCGATGGCCACGCCGTGGGGCACCTCCTTGTCCAGGTTCCGCAGCAGCTTCTCCCGGACGATCTCCGCCACGATCTGCCGCTCCGGCTGGTCGGTGGTCATGCCGTCGGGGAACAGCTGGGGGCCCTCGGCGGCGTACTTCGCCAGCTGGTCCATCAGCTCCTCCAGGCCCTCCTTCCTCTGGGCGGAGATGGGGATGATGGCGTCGAAGTCGTGGGCGGCGCCGTACACCGCCATGACCTCCAGCAGGGCGGGCTTCTCCACGGTGTCGATCTTGTTGATGACCAGCACCGACGGCAGGCCCTCCTCCTTGATGCGGGCGATGAGCTCCTGCTCCGGCACGCCGATCTTTGCGATGGGCTCCACCAGCAGGCACACCGCGTCCACGTCCGCCACGGAGTCCTTCACCACCTTCACCATGTAGTCCCCCAGCCGGTTCCTGGCCCTGTGGAGGCCCGGGGTGTCCAGCAGCACGAACTGGGTGTCCCCCCGGTTCACCACGCCGCAGATGCGGTTGCGGGTGGTCTGGGGCTTGGAGGAGACGATGGCGATCTTCTCCCCCACCAGGGCGTTGGTCAGAGTGGACTTGCCCACGTTGGGCCGGCCCGCAATGGTGATCATAGCTGTCTTTTTGATCTCGTTCATAGTAGGTGATCCTCAACTTTCTTGTTTTTTCTCCGGTATTGAGCGTACCGGGGGGCTTTTTTGCCGCCACGGAGCGGCGGAGAACGAACCCAGCCGGGGGGCGGAGCCCCCCAACCCCCCTACCGCTCCAGTCCCAGCAGGGCCATAACATCCTCCTCCCGCTGCCGCATCCGGGCCTTTTGGGGCCCCTCGTCCAGGTGGTCGTAGCCCAGCAGGTGCAGCACGGAGTGGACGGTCAGATACGCCAGCTCCCGGCGGGTGGAGTGGCCGAACTCCCGGGCCTGGGCCTTTGCCCGCTCCAGGGAGATCACCATGTCCCCCAGGGGCACCAGCCCCGTGGCCGGGTCGGCCAGGTCCTCCGCCTCCGTGGGCGGATCGCCGGGGGTCAGCTCAAACTCCGGGAAGCTGAGCACGTCCGTAGGCGCGTCCACGCCACGCATGTCCAGGTTGATCCGGTGGATGCCGGCATCATCGGTGAGCAGCACGTCCACCTCGCAGGGGACGGCGACGCCCTCCGCCGCCAGGGCGGTACGGATGGCCCGGCGGATCAGGGCGCAGTTACCCTGGCTGGCCGCCCCGGGCACGTCGGCGGTGACGGGGATATAGTGTTGCTTTGCCATGGCTCAGCCCTGCTTTCTCTTGTTCTTCCCGGCGGAGGCGCCGGCGGCCTTATAGTAGTCGTCGTAGGCCTTGATGATCCGCTGGACCATCACATGGCGGACCACGTCCTGATCCGTCAGCTCGCAGACCCCCACGCCCTCCACATTCTTCAGCACGCGGATAGCCTCCTTCAGCCCGGAGGTCTTGTCCGCGGGCAGGTCGATCTGGGTCACATCCCCGGTGATGACCACCTTGGAGCCGAAGCCCATGCGGGTCAAAAACATCTTCATCTGCTCCCGGCTGGTGTTCTGGGCCTCGTCCAGGATGATGAAGCTGTCGTCCAGGGTCCGGCCCCGCATGTAGGCCAGAGGGGCCACCTCGATGTTCCCCCGCTCCAGGTACTTCTGGTAGGTCTCCGCCCCCAGCATGTCGAAAAGGGCGTCGTACAGAGGCCGCAGGTAGGGGTCCACCTTGGACTGCAGGTCCCCGGGCAGGAAGCCCAGGCGCTCCCCCGCCTCCACGGCGGGCCGGGTGAGGATGATGCGGTTGACCTGCTTGTCCCGGAAGGCGGCCACGGCAGCGGCCACCGCCAGATAGGTCTTGCCGGTGCCGGCGGGGCCTACGCCGATGGTGACGGTGTTGCGGCCCACGGAGTCGATGTACCGCTTCTGGCCCACGGTCTTGGCCTTCACCGGGCGGCCCTTGGCGGTGATGCACACCACGTCCGCCGTCAACTCGCTGACCTTGTCCTCCTGGCCGCTGCGGGCCAGGCCGATGACGTACCGCACCGTCTGCTCGCCGATGTTCTCCCCCCGGCTGGAGAGGGTCAGCAGGGCGTTCACCGCCTTGGCCGCCAGCATGGCGTCCTCCGGCTCCCCGTTGATCCGCAGCTCCCCGTCCCGGTTGGTGACCACCACCTGGAACTCCGCCTCGATGAGGCGGATATTTTCGTCAAAGGAGCCGAAAATGTTCACCGCCTGCTCCAGCCGGTCGATCTCTATCCTCTGTTCCATTGCTTTCGTTTACTCCTTTGGTATCTCTACGTACTGGCCGATCTGCTCCCGGCACTCAGCGGTGAGGGTCACCAGCAGGGTATCGTTCTCCTCCCGGCTGTCGAATGCGCACGTCAGCACCTCCCCGCCGTCCAGGCAGTCCTCCAGCCGGGCCGACAGCACCAGCTTGGCCAGGGACATGGCCTCCTCCCGGCTGCGACGGGTCTCCTCCAGGGTGTAGTACCGCAGCCGGCTGGTGACGGTCTGCACCGGCAGGGCCACGCCCCCGGGCAGCTCCCACCGCTTCCAGCTTGTTATTTTATCACAAGTATCCCCGGTATGACTACTGTTAATTGCAATTTTAACGCGATTTTTTCCGATCACCAGGGCCAGCTCCGTCTTTTCCTCCCCGGTGTAGACCTTTTCCGCCTTGGTCAGGGGCACACGGCACTGCAAGGTGTACCAGGTGCGGCCATAGACCTTGCCCATGCCCCGGACGTACCGCACTCCGGCGAAGTCGTTTTCCACCACGCCGGAGATGAGCAGCTGTCCCTTTTTCACCATGGTCCCCGGCAGCACCTGCTTCTCCCCGTCCCAGGGGAGGATGTCTGTCACCAGGGCGTCCTTGGCGGCCACGGTGTTGCCCTGCTGCCGCTGGCTCATGAGGGGCGGGGCGTCCACCCGCTCCCGGACCTGGATATAAGCCCGGCAGCCCCGGACGTTGATGGCGAAATAGCTGAGCCGGGGGACCTCCAGGAGCATGAGGTTGCGCAGGGTGGCGGAGTTCACGTCGTAGCCGAAGGTGCCGAAGCCCACGCCGCAGCGCTCCAGGGCCCGGAGGATCTCCGTGTGGCTGACCGTCTCCGCCCCCTCGATGGTAAAGTCCCAAATGAAAAAGGACCCGCAGAACAGCGCCCCGGCGCACAGGGCCATGCCCACCCACAGGGCGTACCGCCGCCGCAGCCGCCCCAGGAGGAAGGGCGCCCCCCGCCACAGCTGGGCCTTCATGTCGCAGTTCAGCCGCCGGCTCAGCTTCCGCAGCCGCCGCCAGTCCCGCCACGTGGTGGTGAAGGTGAAGGCCACCGGGGACTCCCACCGGATGTCCCAGAAGGGGATGCCGTACTCCCCGCACAGGTTCAGCACCCGCTCCGGGAAGCCGCACTCGATGCGCCCCGTCACCTGGCCCTTCAGCAGATTCATCAGCCGATTGAACATATCAGACCACCCATTCCACCCGGCGCAGCTTCCCCCGGACCCGCAGGGCCTCCCCGGTCATGGCCACCAGCTCCAGCTCCTGGCCGAAGATGCGTACCACCATGCCCTCCGCCCCAATGTCGATCTCCTCGCCGCTGTAGGACACGATGCCCCGATGGTTCTCCATGTAGAACTCCCTATCCCCCATGGCCTCCACGTGGGGCAGCCGCGCCAGCAGCTCCGGCGGCACGTCGAACAGCTCCGCCGCCCCCGTCAAAATGCGTCCGGTCCGCTTCTCTTGCTTCATATGCTCCACCTCATGGACATATCTATGCGGACGGACCTCCGTTTTTTCCCGAAACTTTTTTCCGATTCCCCCTTGACATCCGCAGCGTTTTGTATTATTGTATTAATTGCCT
The DNA here is from genome assembly GCA_048404665.1 of Candidatus Pelethomonas sp. GTDB lineage: Bacteria > Bacillota > Clostridia > Oscillospirales > Oscillospiraceae > Pelethomonas. The sequence continues at coordinate 36,742 of DBFJQM010000078.1, read as the reverse complement.
AATACAATAATACAGGCAGGCCGGGAAAGGAGATACCCATGGACTGGCATTTTACCGATGACCGCCCCATCTGGCAGCAGCTGACGGAACAGCTGGCCCTGCGCATCCTGAAGGGGGAGTACCCGCCGGGAAGCAAGCTGCCTCCGGTGCGGGAGCTGGCCGCCCAGGCGGGGGTCAATCCCAACACCATGCAGCGGGCCATGGCCCAGCTGGAGGCGGACGGTCTGGCGGCTGCGGACCGCACTGCCGGACGCACAGTGACGGAGGACGCCGCCGTCATCACCCAGGCCCGCAGGAGGCGGGCTGCGGCAGCTGTGGCGGGCTGCCTGACCACGCTGGCGGAGCTGGGCTACACCCGGGAGGAAGCCGCCGAGCTTATCAAGGAGGAAAGCGCGTTATGAATGAAACACTGGTCAACTGTACCGGCCTGGTCAAGCGGTACGGCGGCAAGCAGGCCCTGGCAGGCGTGAACCTGGAGCTGGGCCGGGGCCGCATCGTGGGCCTTCTGGGGCCCAACGGCAGCGGCAAGACCACGCTCATCAAGATCCTCTGCGGGTTGCTCCAGCCCACGGAGGGGGCCGTCCTCATCGACGGACAGCCCGTGGGGCCCCACAGCAAGGCCATCATCAGCTACCTGCCGGACCGGATGTACTTTGCCGACTGGATGCGGGCCACGGACCTGTTCGACCTGTTCGCGGACTTTTACAAGGACTTTGACCGGTCCCGGGCCATGGGCATGTGCGCCAGCCTGGGGGTCACCCCCAGCGACCGGCTGAAGACCATGAGCAAGGGCACCAAGGAGAAGGTCCAGCTGGTGCTGGTCATGGCCCGGAAGGCCCAGCTCTACCTGCTGGACGAGCCCATCGCCGGGGTGGACCCGGCGGCCCGGGACTTCATCCTGAACACCATCCTCACCAACTACAACGAGGCCGGTACGGTGCTCATCTCCACCCACCTCATCAGCGACATCGAGCAGGTGCTGGACGAGGCCATTTTCCTGAAGGAGGGCCAGATCGTCCTCCACGACGCCGTGGACGCCATCCGGGAGCGGGAGGGCAAGAGCGTGGACGCTCTGTTCCGCCAGGTCTTCCGGGCCAAGAATATGGAAGGGGGCGACCTGTAATGTTCGGTAAGCTCTTGAAATACGATTTCCGCTCCATGCTCAAGCAGTTCGCCTTCGTGTGGCCCGCGGCCCTGGTGCTGGGCCTTGTGAACCGCTTCACCATCAACAGCTTCGTCACCAGCACCAGCTCCGCCATGGAGACCGTCTCCGGCATCGCCATGCTGGTGTACGTGGCCATCCTCATGGCCATGTTCATCATCGCCGTGCTCTTTGTGGTCCAGCGGTTCTACAAGGGCCTGCTGGGGGACGAGGGCTACCTCATGCACACCCTCCCCGTCCGGCCCCGGCAGCTCGTCGGCTCCAAGCTGGTGTGCGCCGTGGTGGTGACCTTCGTCAGCATCCTGGTGGCGGTGGCCTCCATCCTGCTCATCATCCCCCTGGAGGCGTCGGACTTTGGGAACTTCTTCCGTGCCCTGGGCCAGATGAACCGGGACTACGGCGCCAACTTCGTCTTCTTCTGGGTGGAGCTGCTGATCTGGCTACTGGTGGGCATGGCCATGGGCTACCTCCAGCTGTACGCGGCCATGGCCATCGGCCACCTGGCCCACAAAAGCCGGGTGCTCTGGTCCGTGGTGGCCTACATCGCCCTCAACGCCGCTGTCACCGCCATCACCGGCAACCTGATCGACATCTACATGATCTCCGGCGACGGACACATTTTCCTGCACACGTTCATGGGCAACGGCGGGTGGGGCGCGTGGCACGCCTCCATCTGGATCACCATTGCCGCCACCGCCGCTCTGAGCGCGGTGTTCTATGCGGTCACCAGCTATATCCTGGGCAAGAAGCTGAACCTGGAGTAAGCGCCCTACCGCGAAGCCCCCGGCGGGAGACCGCCGGGGGCAGCTTTTTGCGAAAATTTTTCCAAACAGCGCAACCAAACGGCCCTCTCTTCCGACATACAGGGTGAGGACACATGTGAGAGGAGGGATCATCTGTGGACGATACCCAGATCGTGGACCTGTACTGGGCCAGGAGCCACATGGCCATCCAGGCCAGCAGCCAGAAATACGGTGGGCTGTGCCGGTCCATCGCCATGAACATCCTGGGGGACCCGCGGGACGCGGAGGAGTGCGTCAACGACACCTGGCTGGGGGCGTGGAACGCCATGCCGCCCCAGCGGCCCCTGCGCCTGGGGGCCTTTCTGGGAGCCATCACCCGGAACCTGGCCTGCGACGCCTACCGGGTCCGGCGCTCGGAGAAACGGGGCGGCGGACAGCTGCCCCTGGTGCTGGAGGAGCTCAGCGAGTGCCTGCCGGACCAGTCCGGCGACCCGGTCCGGGCGGCGGAGGATCGGGAGCTGGCAAGGGTCCTGTCGGACTTTCTCCGGCAGCTGAAGGACCGGGACCGGGCCGTATTTCTCCGGCGGTACTGGTACGCCCAGCCCCTGGAGGACATCGCAGACGCCTGCCACATCCCGGCGGGCACCGTCAAGGCCAGCCTTTTCCGCACCCGGAAGAAGCTGCGCCGCCATTTGGAAAAGGAGGGCATCCTGCTATGACACGGGAAGAGAAGCTGTTCCGCGCCCTGGGGGGCATAGACGCCGGCCTTGCGGAGGAGGCCCGCCGCCCCCTCCGGCGCCGCGGCACACACTGGGCGGCCTGGGCGGCGGGGGCCGCCGCCTGTCTGCTGCTGGGCCTCGGGGCATGGCGGCTGGCAGACTGGGGCGCTCCCGCCGTGAGGCCGGACCCGCCGGTGGGGCCCAGCGGCCCGGTGACGCCCCTCCCGCCGGAGGACAGCGCCCCCATCGTCCTGACAGACGCGCCCCAGGTGGAGGGCGGCTCCGCCCACTTTCTGCGGCTGACCTATCCTCTGCCCGGTGAGGCGGAGGAGGCGGCGGCGGACTTCTACATCTCCGTGGACCAGGAGAGCTACCGGCTGGTCCAGGAGGCGGAGGGGGTGCTCATCCAGCCCCTCAGCGCCCCGGAGGGCCTGCCCCCCTGCGACCTGCGGATTGACCATTTCCCCGGCGTCACCCTGGAGCAGGCCGAGGCCGACGCCCGGGCCTGGTGCGAAACCTACGCCTTCTGTGAAACGGACGAAAGCGGCGTCCTCCACGCCGGGGACGGCACGGACTGGGACGACGCCCAGGCGGACGTCCGGCTGGTGGAGGACGGCCAGGGTGGCGTGTACCGCCTCACCGCCCGGTACTTCATGGAGGCCGCCGAGGGCCACGGCATACGGCTGAACGCCATGATGAACACCTTCACCCCCCTGTCGGAGGACGACCCCACCGCCCCTCTGCGGCCCGTGGTGGACCGGTTGACAGCGGCGGTGCTGGCGGACGACCTGGCCGCCGTGTCCGACCTGCTGGCTCCGGACGCCCAGGTCACCGGCTTCGGCCAGGACATGTCCGGCGGGGCCGCCGTCTCCGCCGTGGACATCGCGCTGGAGGAAGGGGGCGAGGCCGCCTCGGTGACGGTGACGGTCCTCCTGCTGGAGGACGCCCCCTGCTGGCTCCAGCTGGACCTGGTTCTGGAAGGCGGCAGGTGGCAGGTCACCTGGGGCGCCGTCGCCATGGCCTGACGCCGGATATCTCAAAGGGCCGCGTCCAAATGGACGCGGCCCTCCGCTTTTTCTGGAATCACTTGTTTCGCCGGTTGTAGGCCTGGATGCCCAGGGCCAGCAGGTCCATGGCCCGCTCCAGGTCCGCCTGCTTGAGCACGTAGGCGATGCGGATCTCGTCCACGCCCCGGCCGGGGGTGGCGTAGAAGGGCTGGCCGGGGGCGAACATCACCGTGTCGCCGTGGTCGTCGAAGTCGGTGAGCAACCACTGCTGGAACCGGTCGGCGTCGTCCACCGGCAGCTTGGCCATGAGGTAGAAGGCCCCCTCCGGGCAGCGGCACACCACGCCGGGAATCTCCCGGAGCTTGCTGACCACCGTGTCCCGGCGGCGGTGGTACTCCTCCCGGATGGCGTCGAAGTAGTCCGGCTCCAGGCTGTACAGGGCGGCGGCCGCCACCTGGTCCAGGGTGGCCACGCTGAGCCGGGCCTGGCAGTACTTCATGGCGTGGCCCATGAGCTCCCGGTTCCGGGAGATCAGCACGCCGATGCGGGCGCCGCAGGCGGAGAACCGCTTGGACACGGAGTCGATGAGGATCAGGTTGTCGTCAATGTCGTCAAACTGGGCGAAGGAGGTCATCTCCTCCCCGCCGTAGACGAACTCCCGGTACACCTCGTCCGCGATCAGGAAGAGGCCCCGCTCCCGGGCCACGTCCGCCAGCATCCGGCACTCCTCCGGGCGCAGCACCACGCCGGTGGGGTTGCCGGGGTTGGTGACCAGGATGGCCCTGGTGCGCTCCGTGATGGCCGCCTCCACCTTGGCCCGGTCGGCGTAGGCATAGCCCTCCTCCGGGGTGGTGGGGATGGGGCGGATGGAGGCCCCGGCGGTGCAGACAAAGGTGCTGTAGTTGGGATAGAAGGGCTCGGGAATGACGATCTCGTCCCCCTCGTCCAGGATGCAGTTGAAGGCGATCTGCAGGGCCTCGCTGCCGCCGGTGGTCACCAGCACGTCCCCCTCGTCCAGCGCCACGTCCAGCCGCCGGTAGTACCGGCGCACCGCGTCGATCAGCTCCGGGATGCCGGGGGACGGGGCGTACTCCAGTACCTTCTGGGAGAAGCCCCTGAGGGCCTGGAAGGCTGCGGCGGGGGTCTCGATGTCCGGCTGTCCGATGTTCAGGTGATAGATCCGCTTGCCGCTTGCTCGGGCGGCCACCGCGTAGGGATGGAACTTCCGCATGGGAGAGAGTCCGCATTTTTGCACTTTACTGGAAAACTTCATGGGACCGCGCCTCGCTCTTTCTGAATTTTGCCTCCGGCCTCACCGGGCAGCAATCGCGTTCATTGTAATACACCCGCCCCTGTTTTGTCAAGGAGCGGCGGACGGTTTGAAGGGCATTTGGGCGCGAACCGGAAACATTTGGGCAGATTGCATAGCCATTTGGTCGGAAAACTGTGCAGAACGGATAAAGTGTCCCGAATTCCTTGACTTTTCGGTCAAAAAACGTTACACTGGCTCTAGTCTGCCGGAATGGGCGGACATTCAAATCACGAGCTGCCCCGCCACTCCACAAAATGGCCCGGCAGACTGACAAGAAAGGAAGAAGTCCCGCGTGGGCGTGCGGTGCGGCAGTGTGGAGACCTGTCGTAAAGGACCGGCGGCAAAGTCCGCCTCTCCGACATAAGAGCTGCGGAGGCACTCTTATGAACGCCCGAACTATGGCAACTGTATCCCTGAAGAACGTCAAGAAGATCTACCCCCACAGCGGCGATCAGAAGAAGGCCAAGAAGCCCAAGAAGGGCGAAGCTCCCGAGGAGAAGAAGGCCAATCTTCAGGTCACGGAGCAGGGCGTCGTGGCGGTCCAGGAGTTCAACCTGGATATCGCGGACCAGGAGTTCATCGTACTGGTGGGTCCCTCCGGCTGCGGCAAGTCCACCACCCTGCGCATGGTCGCCGGCCTGGAGGAGATCACCGAGGGCCAGCTTCTCATCGACGGCAAGGTCATGAACGACGTGGCCCCCAAGGATCGCGACATCGCCATGGTCTTCCAGTCCTACGCCCTGTACCCCCACATGACCGTCTACGAGAACATGGCCTTCTCCCTGAAGCTGAAGAAGGTCCCCAAGGCCGAGATCGACCGCAAGGTCAAGGAGGCCGCTGAGATCCTGGACATCACCCAGTACTTAGACCGCAAGCCCAAGGCTCTGTCCGGCGGCCAGCGCCAGCGTGTGGCCATCGGCCGCGCCATCGTCCGTGAGCCCAAGGTGTTCCTGATGGACGAGCCTCTGTCCAACTTGGACGCCAAGCTGCGCAACCAGATGCGCGCCGAGATCATCAAGCTGCGCCAGAAGATCAACACCACCTTCATCTACGTCACCCACGACCAGACCGAGGCCATGACCCTGGGCGACCGCATCGTCATCATGCGCGACGGCTTCATCCAGCAGATCGGCACCCCCCAGGAGGTCTTTGACCACCCCGCCAACCTGTTCGTGGCCGGCTTCATCGGCACCCCCCAGATGAACTTCTTCGACGCCAAGCTCCAGAAGAACGGCGACGAGTACTCCGTCAGCGTCTGCGGCACCACCATCGCCCTGCCCGCTGACAAGCAGGCCATCCTGAAGGCCAAGAACACCCCCGCCAAGGACATCACCCTGGGCATCCGTCCCGACCACATCGTCCTGTGCCCGGAGACCGAGCCCCACGCCATCTCCGCCACTGTGGACGTCACCGAGCTCATGGGCTCCACCATCCACATGCACGTCAACATCGGCGGCAAGGACGCCATCGTGATCCTGCCCACCATCGATCTGACCAACGCCCAGAAGAACAACGTGGGCTACGGCTCCAAGATCAGCATTACCTTCGGCGGCAACGTGGTCCACATGTTCGACAAGGAGACGGAGAAGAGCCTGCTGTAACCGCCGGCTCCCCCATCTATCGCAAAGCAAAAAGTATCCCCGCCGTCATCAGATGAACCGCCCCAATTTGTGCGGACAGCACAAAAGGGCCCCTGGTAGGAAATATTGAGTTTTAAGCGGAGTGGCGTTGCGTGAGCGGCGCCACTCCAGTTTTTAGCTGGATGCGCTCATGGTTGTAGAAATCAATAAAGTCATCGATCAAATCTCTGGCCTGCTGAAAGGTTGTGATCTTCTGCCGGTAGATGCACTCTGTCTTGAGGATGGAAAAGAAATTTTCTGCCATGGCGTTGTCATAGCAGTTTCCCCGTCTTGACATGGACGGCGTTATGCCGTATTCTTGTGTCAGGTTGAAGTACCCCGGTGAAGTGTACTGGAACCCTTGGTCGCTGTGGAGCTGCAACTCCGCAGCGACCTTCTTTTCCTCTTTCTTCACAGCAAGCCGAATGGTGTCCAGCACCAGGTTCACAGTCTGTTGTGCGGCAGTTTTGTAGGCCACAATACTGTTGTCATAGAGATCCCGGATCATGGACAGGTAGAGGACGCCTTGTTCGGTATGGATATAGGAGATATCTGTGACCCATTTGGCGTTGGGCCTGTCGGCGTGGAACTCCCGGTCAAGCAGGTTTTCATACTTATGGACCTGCTGGCCCATCTGCACCCACTTCCTTTGCCTGCGTATCTCGGAAAGCGCACCATACTTCTTCATCGCCCGCAGCACGGTCTTGGGATTCCTGTGGATGCCTTGACTTTCCAACCATAACCACATTCGCCGGTAGCCGTAGGTCTGGTGGACGTGGGTTTGCTGCTCTTGGAGAAGCTGCCCCAGTTCTGCGTCTGGCTCTGGCCGCCCCAAGCGGTGAACAAAATCATAGTAGCCGCTTCTAGATACCTTGAAGAACGCACACATGGCAGATATGGGGTAATCTTCCCGGTGCAGATAAATGACATGATATTTTACTTTTGGCCTGACCCCCTTCCTGTGAGCCGCAGAAAATCCCGCAGCAGTTCATTCTCCATCTTCAGCCGCTTGTTCTCATACTTATATTCCGCCAATGTCTTAGCCGGCTTGCGGTCACGCTGTTTGGGTATGCCCTGCGTCTCTTTCTTTCGCTCCCGTTTCAACAGAGCATGTACTGGCCGATACCCTGTTAAGCCAAGTGCGTTTTCTATCTGCTTTTGTGTCATCCCCTGTGCCAGCATCTCCTTGATCTGCGGCAGCAGCGCCATGGTATGTTGATATTTCCTTGCCATATAAACTTACCCCCTGATGTAGTCTTATTTTCCTACATCAGGGGGCTTTTGTCTATTGTCCGTTTTTACTGGGGCAGTTCACAGACGGCGGGGATATTTTCTGTGGGTCAGGCTCTGCGATCTATCTATTTCCCGCAGGCGGACGCCTGCTTCGGGCAATAAAAAAACCACGCCTGATAGCGTGGATACCACTTTTTTGAGGGAACCTTATCGCTCGCTGGTGGTGCTGTCGCTGTCTTCATCGTGGTCGCCAAAGATCAGGTCGTCCACATCGACGCCGGAAAACTCATAAGTCATGTTCGCTATCACTTCCTTTCTTCTGTTGTCTACGGTCTCAGTATACCACACTCTGCACAAAAAGCAAGTTAATTTTTTGTTAAGTTTGCGTAACAAACGGACGCGCCGCCGGGGCGATAAACGCTCCCGGCGGCGCGCCTGTTCTCAGGTCATCGCCGCGCCGTCCACCCGGAGGGTGACGCCGGTGATATAGTCGGCCAGGTCGCTGGCCAGGAACAAAAACGCGTTGGCGATGTCCTGGGGCTCCCCCATCCGGCCCAGGGGGATCCCGGCGGAGATGCGGGTCACCATCTCCTGCGGCAGGGCCGCCACCATGTCCGTGCGGATGATGCCGGGGGCCACCGCGTTGACCCGGATGTGGTCCTTGGCCAGCTCCCGGGCCAGGCTGCGGGTCATGCCGTTGACGGCGAACTTGGAGGTGGGATAGGCCACGCCGCTGGGCTGGCCGTACTCCCCCACCATGGAGCTGGTGTTCAGGATCACGCCGCCGCCCTGAGCCTTCATCATGGGCGCGGCGGCCCAGGAGGCGTAGAACACGGCGTTCACATTCAGATCCATGGTCTTCCGGAACGCCTCCGGGTCATAGCTGTACAGGGACTCCCGGGCGGATACCCCGGCGTTGTTCACCAGGATGTCCACCCTGCCGTAGGCATCCCTCACCTGGCCGATGGCCTCAGCCACCGCCTGGCAGTCCGACATGTCGGGCCACAGGCCCATCACGTCCCACTGTTCCCTCTCGCCGCGGAGCTTGTCCAGCGCCTTCTCCACGGTCTCCTGCCGGGAGCCGAACAGGGCCACCTTCGCGCCGTTCTCCAGGAACGTGCGCACAATGGCAAATCCGATTCCCCTGGTTCCGCCGGTGACGACCGCCACCTTGCCGGTCAACAGTTCCATTGCCTCTGCCTCCTTTTTTCAATATGTTTCCCGGACCAGTATATCCCATAGACCGCCCCACTATACGGCGGTATGCCGGTCCCTGTCTCCATTAGACCCCAAATCGGGCCCATTTGTCAAGGAAAATTTGTCTCCGTATCGGGTACGGATGTCTCTGATATGAACATTTCCTCCGCCGTCAGCAGGGCGGCGTGGAGGATCTCTCCGATCTCCACCAGCTCCGCCCGGCCGCAGGACCCCGCCGTCAGCATGGCCCCGATCCGCTGAAGGCTGTCGTCCACCTGCCCCGCCAGATAGGCGTAAAGCTTTTCGTAATTCGCGTCCATCGCCCATTTCCTCCATTTCTGATGTTGGCTGCTGTTGAGATTATAGCACGAATATGGGCAATTGTCAACAAATAGGCATTATCCTATGCTGAAAACAGCCAACAGCGGAGGGGGTGCCGGAGTGATCGTATTTGACAGGCTGTGGGCCACCATGAAGCGGCGGGGAATATCCCAGTACAAGCTGATTCAGGATTACCAGTTCAGCAGCGGCCAGCTGGACCGCCTGCGGAAAAACGCCAACGTCAGCACCTACACCTTGAACCAGCTGTGCCAGATATTGGACTGCGGCCTGGACGACATTGCGGAGTTTCTTCCGGAGGACCAGCGGCCATGATATCCTACAGGCCCCTGTGGGAGACTATGCGGCGGCAGGGTGCCACCACCTATACGCTGGAGTGCAGAGGGCCGGTGGTCATCAGCAGCTCCACCGTGCGGCGGCTGAAAGCCGGTGAGTCCGTCTCCACCAACACCCTGGACGCCCTATGCCAGATTCTGGACTGCGACCTTACGGACATTATCGAGTTTCTTCCGGAAAATCCCAATAAACGCTAAGGGAGCGGGCAGACGCCCGCTCCCTTTTTGATGGGTTTTGTCCGGCCGGAGATCGCTCCGCCGGCCTCACTTCTTGCCGAACAGGCCGCCCAGGACGTCCCCCAGCTTCTCCGCGCCCAGCTTGGCCTTGACGCCGTCCGCCACCTTCCGGATGGTCTCGTCCGGCAGGTCCACGCCCAGCAGCCCCTCCAGGGTCGCCACCGGGTCCTTCTGGAACTTGGAGAGCAGCTGCGGGTCCTTCTTCAGCTTCGCCGCCAGCTCCTCGATCTTCTCCTTGATGTCCATGGCTTACTTGAAGTACCTCTCCAGCAGGCCCTTGAGCGCCTTACCGTGGCGGGCCTCGTCACGGGCCATCTCGTGGACGGTGTCGTGGATGGCGTCCAGGCCGTTCTTCTTGGCGCACAGGGCCAGGTCGAACTTGCCCTGGGTGGCGCCGAACTCGCAGTCCACGCGCCAGGCCAGGTTGGCCTTGGTGTCGGCCTTCATGTTGGCCTCCAGGTCCTCGCCCAGCAGCTCGGCAAACTTGGCGGCGTGCTCGGCCTCCTCATAGGCGGCCTTCTCCCAGTACAGGCCGATCTCGGGATAGCCCTCGCGGTGGGCGATGCGGGCCATGCACAGGTACATGCCCACCTCGGAGCACTCGCCGTTGAAGTTGGCCATGAGCTGGTCAAAGATATACTTCTTGTCCTCGTCGCTGATGTCGGCGTTGTTCTTCACGGTCTTGGCGTAGATGCCGTACTCGTGCTCGGCGGCCAGCTTGGCGTCGGCCTTCAGCTCAGTGAACTTGGAGCCGGGCACCTTGCAGGTGGGGCAGAACTCGGGAGGGGTGTCGCCTTCGTGAACGTAACCGCAGACAGGGCAGACCCACTTTTTCATAGCAATGATCTCCTTTACAATTTTGATTAAAATGATGTTTGGATGTAAACGCCTTCCGGCGGTCCTACCGCGATTGCTCTGTGCTTTTTTCCCGGCACCGGGGGCACAGGCCCCGGTACTCCACGGCGCAGTCCTCCAGCAGGAAGCCGGCGGTGTCCCGCGGAATCTCCATGGAGGTCCAGGGGATATCCGATATGGCCCCGCAGATTCGGCAGCGCACATGCCCGTGGGGATGGAGATCCCCGTCGTAGCGGGTATCGCTGCCGGACAGCCCCAGCCGCCGGATGCTGCCCTCCTCGGCCATCTGGGCCAGCACCCGGAACACCGTGGACCGGCTGATGGTGGGGTGGCTCTGGTGGACGCAGTCGTACACCATGGCGGCGGTGGGATGGCAGCGCATCTCACACAGCGTCTGGTGGATGATCTCCCGCTGAAGAGTGTTTCTTACCATCAGACTAACTCCTAAATAAGACTAAATCCTATCTGAGAACATCATACCAGCGCCGCCCCCATTTGTCAAGGGGTATTTTTCGCCTATCCTTGTCAAACGGGGCATGTCGTGGTATAGTAGTCCCATCAAGATAAGGAGGGCCGGTATGGGAAGCGCCTATTACACCGTACAGACCATCAACGGGGATTACGCCTACCTGCTCAGCGACGAGGGCGTAGAAAATCAGGTGGCCATGTTTCTGCTGCCGGAGGGCACAGACGTGGGCAGCCGCCTGCTGTGGGAGGATTTTTCGTGGACATTGGAAGAGTGAACGGACCGGACCTGCTGTCCGCCATAGAGGCCGTCGTCCGGGGCGCGGGGGAGATCGTCACCGGCGCCCGGGATATCGCGGCCCGCACCCATGAGAAGACCTCCGCCGCCGATCTGGTGACGGAGTACGACGTGGCGGTGGAGGCGTACCTGAAGCGGGAGCTGCTGGCCCTGGCGCCGGGGGCCGTGTTCTACGGCGAGGAGGAGCAGGAGCGGGCGGACCCCACCCGAGGCTGGGCCTTCATCGTAGACCCCATCGACGGCACCACCAACTTTGTCCGGGGCTTCCACCAGAGCGCCGTGTCCGTGGCCCTGGCCCGGGACGGCCGGCTGGAGTGCGGCGTGGTGCTGGACCCCTACCGGGGGGAGCTGTTCTCCGCCCGCCGGGGCGGCGGCGCGTTTTTGAACGGGCAGCCCATCCGCGTCAGTGACAAGCCCCTGAGCCAGGGCATCTTCGGCATGGGGACGGCCATCTACCGCCGGGAGTATCTGGTCCCCACCATGCGCCTGGCGGAGCAGCTTTTCCGCCGCAGCTGCGACTTCCGGCGGATGGGGGCGGCGGCCCTGGACCTGTGCTATGTGGCCTGCGGCCGGACGGAGCTGTTTTTCGAGTACAGCCTCTGCCCCTGGGACTATGCCGCGGCCGCCCTGGTGATCGCCGAGGCCGGCGGCGGCGTGTGTACCCTGGAAGGGACGCCCCTGGCCCTGGACCGCCGCTGCACCGTCTGGGCCAGCAACCAGGTGAATTACGGCCTGCTGGCAGAGCTTGAGATCTGAGGGGGGCTTTTTCAGCGATTGCCCCCCTCCCGCGACTGTGGAAAAAGGACATCCCCGCCGGGGTTTCCCGGCGGGGATGTCCTTTTCACTTTGTCCGTGCTGCAGGAGCGGAGGCGTGCTCCTCCGGCAGGAGGATCACTGCTTCTCCGCCAGCTTCTGGGCCTTCACCTGGGCCACATGGGCAACGGCCTCCTCGGCGGCCCGGTCCTCGTCGGTCTTGGGGATGATCACATTCAGCAGGATGGCCATGATGGCGGCGGGGACGATGCCGGAGCCGCCGAACACCAGGTTGATGCTGGTGCCCAGGCCGGTGATGGCGCCGGAGGTGGCCCCCAGGCCGTACCCCACGCCCAGGGCCACGGAGACGATGGTGATGATCCGGGGCGTGATGCCGTGCTTGGTGATGAGCTGGATACCGGAGATGGCGATGGAGGAGAACATCAGCACCGCCGCGCCGCCCAGCACGCTCTGGGGCATGATGGAGATGACGGCTGCCAGCTTGGGGCTGAGGCCGCACAGCACCAGGAAGATGGCGCCGACGGACAGGGCGAAGCGGTTGACCACCTTGGTCATGGCCACCAAGCCCACGTTCTGGGAGAAGGAGGTGTTGGGCAGCACGCCGAACAGGGCGGCGAAGCTGGAGCCCAGGCCGTCGCAGGTCACAGCGCCGGACAGCTCCTTGTCCGTGGCCTCCCGGTCCATGCCGCCCTCGATGCAGCCGGCGGTGTCGCCCACAGTCTCCACGGCGGTGACGATGAACATAATGCCGATGGGCAGGATGGCGGCCCAGTCAAATACCGGCTTGACGGGCATCAGCTTGGGGATGGACAGCCAGGCGGAATCGGCGATCTTGCTCCAGTTCAGCACCCAGGCCTTGGTGTACTCCACGCCATCGGCGCCCACGGCGGTGTGGGGCAGGAAAAGGCCCATGACCGCGCAGAGGATGTACCCGAAGATGATGCCGAAGAGGATGGCGGAGCTGCTGGTGATGCCCTTGGTGAAGTGCTTGAGCAGGATGATGACGATGAGCACCGCCGTGGCTACCGCCAGATTCTCCAGGGAGCCGAAGTCCTTGGCCCCGCTGCCGCCGGAGAAGGAGTTGACGCCCACGGAGATCAGGCTCAGGCCGATGGCCAGCACCACGGTGCCGGTGACCACCGGGGGGAACAGCTTCCGCAGGGGCTTGATGAAAAAGCCCAGCACCGTCTCAAAGAGGCCGCCCACGATGGAGGCCCCCAGGATGGCGCCGTAGGCCAGGACGCCGCCGCCCATGGCGGCCGCCACGCTCTTCATGACGCCCAGGAAGCCGGAGCTGGTGCCCATGATGATGGGGACCTGCCCGCCGATGGGGCCGATGGAGAACAACTGCACCAGGGTGACCAGGCCGGCCACCAGCATGGCGTTCTGCAGCAGGGTGATGTACAGGGCCGGCTCCTCGGCGATGATGCCGCAGGCGCCGCAGATGATGATCAGCGGGGTCAGGTTGCCAACGAACATGGCCAGCACGTGCTGGAGCCCCAGGGGGATGGCGTGCTTGAGAGGGATGCGTCCTTTGAAGGTGTAGGGATCGGTGTAGGCTGCCGCCTGCTTTTTGTCGGTCTCTTTCCGCATAGATGCCTCCTTTTTCACACATGGGGGCCGTCAGGCCCAGGAATGGGAGGGGTCCGTGACCCCCTCTAAGGAAAAGCCTACCAGAATTTTCCCGGCCTGTCAACCGTGAAGATTTTGCCGGCGGCGGAAAGTTCTAAAACGAACGAAATAAGGCGTGACAAACCGGGGCCGCTGTGCTATACTGCTTTCTTGCGGAGGCAGCGCCTCCGGGAAAGGAAGAACGCCATGTCCACGCAGCCCCAGAAAAACGACATTTCCGCCCAGCTGGGGACCGCCCCGGTGGGGAAGCTGCTCCTGAAGCTCTCCGCGCCCACGGTGGTGGCCCAGCTGGTGAACCTGCTCTATAACATCGTTGACCGGATCTACATCGGCCACATGCCGGAGGTGGGCCGGGTGGCCCTCACCGGGGTGGGCCTGTGCTTCCCGGTGATCTACCTCATCAGCGGCTTCACCATGCTCATCGCCCAGGGCGGCGCGCCCCGGGCGGCCATCGCCATGGGGGAGGGCCGGGACGACCAGGCCGAGGCCATCATGGGCGGCTGCTTCACCTGCCTGGTGGGGGCGGCCCTGGCCCTGACGGCGGCCTTCTGGCTCTGGGGCGAGCCGCTGCTGTGGCTTTTCGGGTGCAGTGAGGAGACCATCGTCTACGCCCTGCCCTATATGCGCATCTACGCCAGCGGCTCCCTCTTTGTGATGATGGCCCTGGGCATGAACCTCTTTGTCACCACCCAGGGTTTCACCCGCTTCAGCATGAAGACGGTGCTCATCGGCGCGGTGACCAACATCGTGCTGGACCCCATTTTCATCTACGGGCTGCACATGGGGGTCCAGGGCGCGGCCCTGGCCACGGTGATCTCCCAGGCGGTCAGCGGGGTCTGGGTGGTGCGGTTCCTGACGGGGGACGCCACCAAGCTGCGGCTGAAGCGGCAGTATCTCCGCCCCCGGTGGGAGCGGATGGGGCCGGTGCTGGCCTTGGGCCTGGCGCCCTTCATCATGCAGACCACCGAGGCGCTGGTGAACGTGGCCTTCAACTCCTCCCTCCAGCGCTACGGCGGGGACATCCCCGTGGGGGCCATGACGGTGGCCAGCACGGTGATGCAGATGATCTGGATCCCCACCCAGGGCCTGGGCCAGGGGGCCCAGCCCATCATCAGCTACAACTACGGGGCCAGAAACGGCCAGCGGGTGAAGGAGGCCTTCTGGGCCCTGCTGCGGGTGAGCATGATCCTGCTCATGAGCTTCTGGGCGCTGGTGGAGCTGTTCCCCGCCTTCTTCATCAGGATCTTCAACAACGAGCCGGAGCTGCTGGACACGGCGGTGTGGACCCTGCGGCTGTACATGGGGTCCATGGGCCTGTTCGGCATCCAGATGACGGTGCAGCAGACCATGATGTCCATTGGCCGGGCCAAGGCGTCGCTGTTCATCGCCTGCCTGCGGAAGGTGATTCTGCTGATCCCTCTGATCTATCTTCTGCCCCGGTTCCTGGAGAACAAGGTGTTCGCCGTGTTCCTGGCGGAGCCGGTGAGCGACTTCATCTCCGTGACGGTATCCGCCATCGTGTGCTATGTGGTCCTCCGCAAGGAGCTGACGGCTATGGAAAAGTAGGCAAAAAGCGGCTTCGCCCGCTGGGCGTCTGCCGGTCAAAACCAAAGATCAAAATTGTGGGCCCTTTTCCGGCCCACAATTTTTTTGCGGATTCCACCGTTTTCCACTTCCCATTCCTGTCAAGTTATGGTAAACTAAAATACATCGTTTCGACAGATATCGACCCGACCCCGGAGAAAGTGAGTGTGCCCATGAAAAAAAAGATCATTTCCCTGTGCCTGTGCGCCCTGATTCTGGTGACCCTCAGCTCCCCGCCGGCCCTGGCGGTGGACACCTTTACGGCCAGCGAGGCGTGCATCGCCCTCATCAAGGAGTACGAGGGGTTCCGCAGCCAGCCCTATGAGGACAACGGCAAGTGGTACATCGGCTATGGCACCGGCATAGACGACCCCGCCCTCTACCTCTACGGCATCACCGAGGAGGCGGCGGACTGGATGCTGCGCCAGGCCCTGGTGGACAAGGAGGCCAGCGTCAACCGCCTGCTCATGGACTACGGCATCTACGTCACCCAGTACCAGTTCGACGCCATGGTGTCCATGACCTACAACCTGGGGACCCAGTGGATGCGGCCGGACTACCGGTTCTGCTCCTACCTGATCCAGGGGATCCAGAACTACACCGAGGCGGAGGTGGTCAACGCCATCGCCACCTGGTGCCACCAGGGCACCGCGGTGAAGGACCACCTGGCCCAGCGCCGCCTGCGGGAGGCGTCCCTGTTCCTCTACGGGGACTACACCGGTATGCTGGTGTCCCGGTACTGCTACATCCACTTTGACGCCCAGGGGGGCGAGCTGGAAAACAGCACCGTCTTCTACCCGGTGGGCCTGCCCTACGGCGTGCTGCCCACCCCGGTCCAGGCGGGCCGCCAGTTTTTGGGCTGGTTCGATAGCTTCGGCCAGCAGTACACCGGCGCGGAGATGGCCTCCGGGACCAACCTCACCCTCACCGCCCGGTGGGACGGGGAGGCCGCCGCCCAGCCCCCCGCCATCGACTACTCCACCTGGGTCAACCCCTTCAGCGACGTGACGGAGGAGAGCTGGTTCTTTGAATCGGTGCGGGAGCTGAGCTACAAGGGCATCATGAACGGCTACCCCGACGGCACCTTCCAGCCGGACCGGGACCTGACCTACGGCGAGGCCCTGAAGCTGATCCTGCCGGCGGCGGGCCACGCCGACCCGGGCCAGGTCACCCCCGACGGCCACTGGGCCGGCGGCCTGCTGGCGGAGGCGGAGCGGCTGGGCTGCGTGGCCTACGGTGAGATCAGCGACCTGGACGCGCCCATCACCCGCTCCATGGTGGCCCGGATCGCCGCCGTGGCCCTGGGCCTGGACTACCGCTACGGAGCCAGCCCCTTTGCCGACGCGGACGACGGCTACC
This sequence comes from Candidatus Pelethomonas sp., assembly GCA_048404665.1. Taxonomy (GTDB): domain Bacteria; phylum Bacillota; class Clostridia; order Oscillospirales; family Oscillospiraceae; genus Pelethomonas. The sequence goes on along the minus strand of DBFJQM010000078.1, from coordinate 19,872 downwards.
TGCTGGCCCTCTATGAGGAGGGCATCCTCAACGGCACCGTCTCCGGCGGCCAGCGGTACTTCTATCCCCAGAACACCATCCGCCGCTCCGAGGTGGCGGCCATCGTCTCCCGCATCAACAACTGGGAGCGTCAGGTGGAAAACGACCCCGCCCAGTCCGGCTACATTGAGTACAGCAACCGGTTCATCCCCGTCAAGCGGGACGTGCCCGCGGCCCCCTATAACAACGACCTGTTCGTCAAGGACGGCAGCCTCATGTACTACAACGACCCGGCCTATCAGACCGCCATCGGCATCGACGTGTCCTCCTACCAGGGGGACATCGACTGGCAGAAGGTAGCCGCCGCCGGCATCCAGTTCGCCTTCATCCGCCTGGGCGGACGGGGCTACAGCGAGGGGGCCATCTTCGAGGACCAGAAGTTCCTGCAGAACGTCACCGGGGCCAAGGCCGCCGGCATCAAGGTAGGCGTGTACTTCTTCTCCCAGGCCGTCTCCGTGGAGGAGGCCCAGGAGGAGGCCCGGTTCGTGCTGGATAAGCTCATCGTCAACCAGATCTCCCTGGACTACCCGGTGGTCTACGACTGGGAAATCGTCTCCTCCAAGACCGCCCGTACCGCCAATATGGACCCCGTGGTCCTCACCGACTGCGCCCTGGCCTTCTGCCAGGCGGTGGAAGCGGAGTGGTTCACCCCCATGATCTACTGCGGCAGAGAGGTGGCCTACACCATGTACGACCTCAGCCGCCTGACGGACTACGACCTGTGGTATCCCCAGTACGCCTCCCAGCCCAGCATGTACTACGACTACCGCATCTGGCAGTACAGCGACAGCGGCTCGGTGCCCGGCATCAGCGGCAAGGTGGACATGGACCTGGCGTTTATCCCCTACTAAAGCAAAAAAAGAGGCCCTCAGGGCCTCTTTTTTTGCTTCCGCTTCCCTTCGCGCCCCGCCCCGCGGGCCCGGCGCACAAATTGGAAAATCGCATCAAGGGCTGTCGAAGGCCACGTCCAGGTCCGGGTTTGCCCCGGCGGCGTCGGCCAGCGCCGCCAGCAGAGCCTGGGCGTAGGGCCCCAGAGCCGCCTCCAGGGTCTCCCGGCGGTACACCACCAGCCGGGTGGCCTCCATGGGCTGGGTGAGCAGGTCATAGAGGGCGTCCAGATTCCGCCCGTACCACTCCGGCAGGGCCAGCCGCCGGGCCAGATAGGCGTGGGCGGCCTCCCGATCCGGCATCATGGCGCCGTCCAGCACGATGGTCCGCATGGTCATTCCTCCCCGTACAGCAGCGTAAAGCTCTCGTAGTGGTCCCCGGTGTAGTAGATGCAGGCGCAGTCCTCGGTGTACACCAGGCGCTGGGCGCCCCGGCTGTCCTGGCCGATGGTGTCCACGTCGCACTCCCGGTAGTCGTACTCCTGGGGCAGCAGGCCCTCCCGGTTGCCGAACCGGTCCCCGCCGATGGCATAGCCGGGGGCCACCTGCTCCACGCTGCCGCCGGTCCAGCCCAGGTCACGGGCCTCGCTCTTGGTGATGTAGTTGTCCGGCAGATGGCCGTAGGTCCACAGGTACAGGGCCACCTCGTCCCGGGTGTTGTAGGTCCCGTCCTCGTCCAGGGCGGGCAGGTCCTCCGGGAACTGGTCCAGCGTCTCCGGCGGAACGGACGTGCCGCCGCTTTCTGTCTGGTCCTGCCCGCCGTCCGGGACGGACGCAGGCGCGCCGCCCTCATCGGTCACGGCCCCCGCCGGGCTGTCGGGCACATCGTCCCCCTCATAGAGCCCGCCGCAGGCGGCCAGGGACAGCGCCAGCCCCAGGGCCAGCAGCAGGGCGATCATCTTCTGTTTCATCGTGATTCCTCCCGGTAAACATGCTGCCCCTATCCTACCACAGGCGGGCCGGACAGGCAAGAGCAAAATACAGGCGAAGGCCCCGGAGCGTTTCCTGCTCCGGGGCCTTCGCCCCATGGGACGTTACTGGATGCTGACGACGGTGTAGCCCGCGTCGGTGACGGCCTTGGTCAGCGCCTCGTCGGACGCGTCGCCCTGGACGGCGGCGGTGCCGGCGGCCAGGTCCACCGTGGCGGTGACGCCGGGGATGGCGTTCAGGGCCTTTTCCACATGGGCCTGGCAGTGGGCGCACATCATGCCCTCGATCTTCATGGTCTTCATAGCGGTCATTCCTCCTTGTTTTGTTTCTGGGATCATAGTATCACTTACAGCCTCCGGCTGCAACATGCTTTTTTCGGTCCGGCCGCGGAAACGGCTTTTGAACCGCCGCAGGCGCAGGGCGTTGGACACCACGGTGACGGAGCTGAAGCTCATGGCGGCGGCGGCGAACATGGGGTTCAGCTGCATGTGAAAGACGGGATAGAACACCCCCGCCGCCAGGGGGATGCACAGGGCGTTGTAGAAAAACGCCCAGAACAGGTTCTGCTTCACGTTGCGGATGGTGGCCCGGCTCAGCTCCACGGCGGCGGCGGCGTCCATCAGGTCGGACTTCATCAGCACGATGTCCGCGCTCTCGATGGCCACGTCGGTGCCCGCCCCGATGGCCAGGCCCACGTCCGCCCGGGCCAGAGCCGGGGCGTCGTTGATGCCGTCGCCCACCATGGCGACCTTTTTGCCCTGGCTCTGGAGCTGGGCGATGGTCCGCTCCTTGTCCTGGGGCAGCACCTCCGCCAGTACCCGGGTGACCCCCAGCTGATCGCCGATGGCCTGGGCGGTGCGGCGGTTATCGCCGGTGAGCATCACCACCTCCAGGCCCAGCTGGCGGAAGGCGGCCACCGCGTCCCGGCTGGTGGGCTTGGGGGTGTCGGCCACGGCCACCACGCCGGCCAGCCGGCCGTCCTGGGCGAAGAACAGGGGCGTCTTGCCCTGCTGGGCCAGGCGATCCGCCGCAGGCTGGCCAAAGGACAGGTCCACCCCCGCCTCCGAGAGCATGGCGGCGTTGCCCGCCAGGTAGGCGGCCCCCTGGATGGTCCCCCGGACCCCCTTGCCGTGGACGGCCTCAAAGCCCTCCACCGGGCACAGGGGGACGCGTTTCGCCTGGGCCTCCTCCACGATGGCGGCCCCCAGGGGGTGCTCCGAGGGCTTTTCCAGGCTGGCGGCCACGCACAGCAGCTCCTCGGCGGTGACGCCCTCCATGGGGATCAGGTCCGTCACCACCGGCCTGCCCTGGGTGAGGGTGCCGGTCTTGTCCAGCACCACGGTGTCGATGGTGTGCAGGGCCTCCAGGGCCTCGGCGGACTTGATAAGGATGCCGTTTTCCGCCCCCTTGCCGGTGCCCACCATGATGGCCACGGGAGTGGCCAGGCCCAGGGCGCAGGGGCAGGAGATCACCAGCACCGCCACCCCGGCGGTGAGGGCCCGGGTCACGTCGCCGGTGACGGCGAGCCACACCACGGCGGCCACGGCGGCGATGACCATGACCACCGGCACGAACACCCCCGCCACCTTGTCCGCCAGCTTGGCGATGGGGGCCTTGGAGGAGGACGCCTCCTCCACCAGGCGGATCATCTGGGCCAGGGTGGTGTCCTCCCCCACCCGCAGGGCCTCAAAGGTAAACGCGCCGGACTTGTTGATGGAGGCGGCGGTGACGTGGTCCCCCGGCCCCTTGTCCACGGGGATGGACTCGCCGGTGAGGGCGCTCTCGTCCACGGAGGAGGCCCCCTCCGTCACCACGCCGTCCACGGGAATGGACTGGCCCGGCCGGACCACGATGCGGTCCCCCACCCGGACCTGGTCCACCGGCAGCTCCACCTCCACCCCGTCCCGAAGGACGCTGGCGGTCTTGGGAGCCAGGTCCATGAGACGGGTGATGGCCTCGCTGGTCTTGCCCTTGGACCGGGTCTCCAGGAACTTGCCCAGGGTGATGAGGGTCAGGATGGTGCCCGCGCCCTCGAAGTACAGGTTCATGTGGTAGTGCTCCACCAGCGCCCAGTCGCCCCGGCCCAGGCCCCAGCCGATCTGGTAGATGGCGAACACGCCGTAGATCACCGCGGCGGCGGAGCCCACGGCGATAAGAGAGTCCATGTTGGGCGCTAAGTGAAACAGGGTCTTGAAGCCAACCTTGTAGTACTTGTCGTTGAGGTACATGATGGGCAGCACCAGCAGCAGCTGGGTGAAGGCGAAGGCCAGGGCGTTCTCCGCGCCCGTCAGGGCCCCGGGCAGCGGCGCCCCCAGCATGTGGCCCATGGAGATGTAAAAGAGGGGGATAAGAAAGACGAAGGACCAGATGAGCCGGTGCTTCATGTGCTTCAGCTCCCCGGCCATCACGTCCTCCCGGGGGGCGGCGGCGGTCTTCTCCCCGGCCCGCTGGGGCAGGGACGCCCCGTAGCCCGCGCCGATCACCGCCTGGATGATGGCGTCGGGGGAGGCGGCAGCCTCGTCATAGGTCACCTGCATGGAGTTGGTCAGCAGGCTCACCGCCACGGCGGAGACGCCGGGGACCTTGCTCACCGCCTTCTCCACGTGGCTGGAGCAGGCGGAACAGGTCATGCCTGTTACGTTAAATTGTTGTTTCATAGAATATCACCTGGCTTTCTCACTTCATCAGCTTGGCCAGCACGGCCACCAGCTCGTCCACCACCTGGTCGTCGCCCTGGCGGATGCCGTCGGCCACGCAGGTGTGGATGTGCTCCGACAGCAGCTCCCGGCTGAAGCTGTTGAGGGCCGCGCCCACGGCGGACACCTGGACCAGGATGTCGGTGCAGTACACCTCCTGATTCAGCATCTCCCGCAGGCCCCGGACCTGGCCCTCGATGCGGCTGAGACGGTTATTGAGCTTCTTCAGCTCCTCCTCGCTGCGGTGGCGGGTCTTTTGACACATGGGACAGTGTTCCATAGAAATACCTCCCGGGGGTATATTTGATGGTGCCATCATATACCCCCCACGGGTATTTGTCAAGGGGAAATTTCAGGGGAGCGGACATTTTGCCCGCTCCCCCATCCGCTGTGTGGGCCGCGCTCCGGGTCATGGGGCGCTACCGTTTTTCGCCAGGGCGGAACAGCAGCGCCGCCAGGAAGCTGAACACCACGGCGGCGGCGATGCCTCCGGCGGTGGCGGTAAGGCCGCCGGTGAGGACCCCCAGCCAGCCCTTTTCCGCCACGGCCTTGGCCACGCCCTTGGCCAGGTTAGAGCCAAAGCCCGTCAGGGGCACTGTAGCCCCAGCTCCGCCCCATTGGGCAATAGGTCCGTACACGCCAATCGCCTCCAGGATCACGCCGCAGACCACATACCCCGTCAAAATACGGGCAGGAGTCAGCTTGGTCCGGTCCACCAGGACCTGCCCAATGACACATAGGATACCGCCGCATAGGAACGCGTTCAGATACTGCATACATGCTTCCTTCCCAGGGGAGGCTGTCCCCTGTATTCGCAAAATAGGCCGGCACGGTCACATTTCGATGGTCAATGCGTGGCAGATGCCGGGGACGCTCTCGCCCTGGAAAGCGGTAGTGGGTGACAGCAGGGCCCCTGTCGGGGCGAACAGGATACGCTTCCATTTTCCCTCCTCCATTTCCCGCAGAAGATAGCCGCACAGCACCGAAGCGGCGCAGCCGCAGCCGCTGCCGCCGGCGTGCATGTCCTGGCCGTCCACGTCGTAGAGCAGCAGGCCGCAGTCCGTGTAGCCCGCGCCCATGTCCACGCCCTTCTCCTGAAAGAGGTCCCGGACGATGCGGTGGCCCAGGCGGCCCAGGTCCCCGGTGACCACCAGGTCGTAGTCCGACGGCCGGGTACCCGTGGCGGTAAAGTGGGCGGAGAGGGTGTCGAAGGCGGCGGGGGCCATGGCGGCGCCCATGTTGTTGGGGTCCTTGATGCCCTGGTCCACGATCCTGCCGCAGGTGACGGCGGTGATTCTGGGGCCGTCCCCCGACTGGGCCAGGACGGCGCACCCGGCGGCGGTGGCGGTCCACTGGGCGGTGGGGGTGCGCTGGCTGCCGTAGGGCACCGGCATCCGGTACTGCCGCTCGGCGGTGCAGAAGTGGCTGCTGGTCATGGCCGCCAGGCGCTGGGCGAAGCCGCCGGCCATGAGCATGGCCCCCAGGGCCAGGCTCTCCCCCATGGTGGAGCAGGCGCCGTACAGCCCGTAAAAGGGCACGCCGAACTCCCGCAGGGCGAAGGAGGAGCCTACGCACTGGTTCAGCAGGTCCCCGGCCAGGATATAGTCCAGGTCCTCCGGCTCCAGGTTGCCCTTCTCCAGGGCCTTGCTCAGGGCGATCTTCTGCATGGCGCTCTCCGCCCGCTCCCAGCTTTTTTCCCCGAAGAAGCTGTCCTCCCCCAGGTGGTCGAAGTATGCCGCCAGGGGGCCCTCCCCCTCCTGCTTGCCGCCCACGGCGGCGTGGGATACGATCACCGGGGGAGATTCCAGGGCGACCGTCTGCCGCCCCAATCGTTTTTGCATACTGTGCGCCTCCATCCATAAATGGTCGCAGCTAGTATGAGCGGAAACGGGAAAATTTATTTGCGCCAGGTGTAGAAAAATCCTGCGGAGTATCGTATAATGAAAAAATCGGAACAAGAAGGATCAGGAGGGATCGTATGGCGGAGGAGATGCGGGCGCTGGGGTATATCTGCCCCCACTGCGGCAAGGCCGTGTACGGGGAGCGGACCCGGTTCGCCCTGAACGCGGCGGCGGTGGCCCTGGTGTGCGACTGCGGTTACAGCGAGCTGACGGCCGAGCCGGAGGGGGAGACCTTCCGGGTGACGGTGCCCTGCGGCGTATGCGGCGGGGAGCACCGGGCGGAGGTGGCCAAAAGCGCCGTGATGGAGGGCCGGGGTGTGGGCCTGGCCTGCCCCCAGCGGCGGCAGCTGTGCTGCTACATCGGCCAGCCGGGCCAGGTCCAGGCGGCCCTGCGGGAGCTGGAGCTGACAGTGGAGAAGGGCAAGAACCAGGGAGACGAGGCCTTTGCCGACAGCGTCATCATGTACGAGGTGCTCTCGGAGCTGCGGGACATCGCCGCCCGGGGCGGCATCTCCTGCGCCTGCGGCAGCAGGGAGCACGCCGTGGAGATCCACGGCACGGCGGTGGACCTGGTGTGCCGGTCCTGCGGCGGACGGCTGCGGCTTCCCGCCGCCACCGACGAGGACCTGGACCGGCTGTGCTGCCAGTACACCCTGACCATCCCCGGCCGGAACCGGCCGTGACCGACTGTTAGGAGGCAATGCTGTGATCAATCTGTTGGCCCGGCGCTTCATCCGGGACTGTGACAACGTGACCGACGCGGGGGTGCGCCGGGCCTACGGCGTGCTGTGCGGCCTGGTGGGCATCGCGTTGAACCTGCTGCTCTTCGCCGGGAAGGCCCTGGCGGGCATCCTCAGCGGCTCCATCGCCATCACCGCCGACGCGTTCAACAACCTGTCCGACGCGGGCTCCTCGGTGGTGACCCTGCTGGGCTTCAAGCTGGCGGCCCAAAAGCCGGACCAGCACCACCCCTTCGGCCACGGGCGGTTTGAGTACATATCCGGTCTGGTGGTGTCCATGGTGATTCTGCTCATGGGCGTGGAGCTGGCAAAGAGCTCCCTGGACAAGATTCTCCACCCCGAGGCGGTGGTATTCAGCCCCCTGGTGGCGGTGATTCTGGCGGCGTCCATCGCCGTGAAGCTCTACATGGCCTTCTACAACCGCTCCGTGGGCAAGCGCATCGGCTCCGCCGCCATGGCGGCCACCGCCACGGACAGCCTCTCGGACTGTCTGGCCACCACGGCGGTGCTGCTGAGCACCCTGGCGGGCCATGTGTGGGGCGTGAAGATCGACGGCTGGTGCGGCGCGGTGGTGGCCTGCTTCATCCTGTGGGCGGGCTTCAACGCCGCCAAGGAGACCGTGGACCCCCTGCTGGGCCAGCCCCCGGCCCCGGAGTTTGTGAAGGAGGTCCAGGCCATCGTCCTCAGCCACCCGGAGATCATCGGCATCCACGACCTCATCGTCCACGACTACGGCCCCGGCCGCCGGTTTTTGTCCCTCCACGCGGAGGTGCCCGCCAGCGGCGACATCCTGGTGCTCCACGACGTGGTGGACACGGCGGAGCGGGAGCTGAACGCCTCTATGGGGTGTCTGGCCACCATCCACATGGACCCGGTGGTGAACGACGACGGCGTCACGTCGGAGAAGCGGGCGGAGGTGGCCAAGCGGGTGAAGGCCATCCACCCGGGCATCACCATCCACGACTTCCGCATGGTCCCCGGCCACACCCACACCAACCTGATCTTCGACGCGGTGCTGCCCTACGACTGCCCCCTGTCGGACCAGGAGGCGGCGGAGGCCATCCGCCGGGCGGTGAGCGAGATGGACGAGAAATGCTTCGCCGTGGTGGAAGTGGAAAAGAGCTACGTGTGAGAGTGAGCGCGCTCCGGGGGCGAGGCTATTGACTTTCCCGGCGGCGTATGCTAATATCATAGGGATGATAGGGCCACGGCCCCCTGGGGCTGTGCCGGAAAATTATTCAAACAGAATGGAGATATGCGTTATGGAGAGAATCAAGACTCTGGAGACCCGGGACCTGTGCGAGAGCGCCAAGAACGGCGGCTGCGGCGAGTGCCAGACCTCCTGCCAGTCCGCCTGCAAGACCAGCTGCGGCGTGGCCAACCAGAAGTGCGAGAACGCCGAGAAGGACGAGAAGTAAGGCAGACCGCCGTCAAAAGTGCCGCCTGGAGAGGCGGCACTTTTTATGCTGGAACTAGGAGGACACCCAATGGTACATCAGTATCGCCTCAACGGCTACAACATCGTGCTGGACACCTGCTCCGGCTCCATCCACGCGGTGGACGAGGTGGCCTACGACATCATCGCCCTGTTCGAAGACCACACGGCGGAGGAGATAACCGCCGCCATACTGGAAAAATACCCGGACCGCCCGGACGTGACGGCGGAGGAGGTCCGCGCCTGCATCGGCGACGTGCAGCGCCTGAAGGACGCGGGGAAGCTCTTTACCCCCGACACCTTCGCGGACATGGCGGGCACCTTTAAGGCCCGCTCCGGCGACGTGGTGAAGGCCCTGTGCCTCCACGTGGCCCACACCTGCAACTTAAACTGCGACTACTGCTTCGCCAGCCAGGGCAAGTACCACGGCCAGCGGGCCCTTATGAGCTTTGAGGTGGGCAAACAGGCCCTGGACTTCCTCATGGACCACTCCGGCTCCCGGCGGAACCTGGAGGTGGACTTCTTCGGCGGCGAGCCGCTGATGAACTGGGACGTGGTAAAGCGGCTGGTGGCCTACGCCCGCAGCGTGGAGAAGGAGCGGGGCAAGAACTTCCGCTTCACCCTCACCACCAACGGGATGCTCATTGACGACGACGTCATCGACTTTGCCAACCGTGAGATGAGCAACGTGGTCCTCAGCCTGGACGGCCGCAAGGAGATCAACGACCGCAAGCGGGTGGACTACGCCGGACGGGGCAGCTACGACCGGATCGTCCCCCGGTTCCAGAAGCTGGTGGCGGCCCGGGGCGGCAAAAACTACTACATGCGGGGCACCTTCACCCACGCAAACCCGGACTTCACCAAGGACCTGTTCCACATGGCCGACGACCTGGGCTTCACCGAGCTGAGCATGGAGCCGGTGGTCTGCGCCCCCGACGACCCGGCGGCCCTGACGGCGGAGGATCTGGAGATCGTGAAGGAGCAGTACGAGCTGCTGGCCAAGGACATGCTCCGCCGGAAGAAGGAGGGCAGGCCCATCACCTTCTACCACTACATGCTGGACCTCACCGGCGGACCCTGCGTCTACAAGCGCATCTCCGGCTGCGGCTCCGGCACGGAGTACATGGCCGTCACCCCCTGGGGGGACCTGTACCCCTGCCACCAGTTCGTGGGGGAGGAGTCCTACAAGCTGGGGGACGTGTGGAACGGCGTCACCAACACCGCCCTGCGGGAGGAGTTCCGCGCCTGCAACGCCTACGCCCGGCCGGACTGCGCGGACTGCTGGGCCAAGCTGTACTGCTCCGGCGGCTGCGCCGCCAACGCCTACCACGCCACCGGCTCCATCCGGGGCGTCTATGAGCCGGGGTGCGAGCTGTTCCGCAAGCGCATCGAGTGCGCCATTATGATGAAGGTGGCGGAAGAGTGCGGCCAGGCATGAATACCCCCATTTACGACTTTCTCCGCCGCTACGCGGACGCGGACATGAGCTGGCTGCACATGCCCGGCCACAAGGGAAAGCCCTTTTTGGGCTGCGAGGCCCTGGACCTGACGGAGGTGGCGGGGGCCGACGCCCTGTACGAGGCCGCCGGCATCATCGCCCAGAGCGAGGCCAATGCCGCCGCCCTCTTCAGCTCCGCCGGGACCTTCTACTCCACCGAGGGGTCCAGCCAGTGCATCCGGGCCATGCTGTACCTGGCCCTGACAAGCCGCGCGGCGGGGGCCTCCCGTACCGTGGTGGCCGCCCGGAACGTCCACAAGGCGTTCGTGTACGCCGCCGCCCTGCTGGACCTGGACGTGGTGTGGCTGTGGCCGGAGGGCGGGACAAGCTCCCTGTGCGGCTGCCCCGTGTCCGCTGAGACCTTGGAGGAAGCATTGGCGTCGCTGCCCGCCCCACCGGCGGCGGTGTATGTCACCAGCCCGGACTACCTGGGCGGCACGGCGGATATCGCCGCTCTGGCGGCGGTGTGCCACCGCCGGGGCACGGTGCTGGCGGTGGACAACGCCCACGGGGCCTATCTGCACTTTCTGAGGCAGCCGCTCCATCCCCTGGACCTGGGGGCGGACCTCTGCTGCGACTCCGCCCACAAGACCCTGCCGGCCCTCACCGGCGGGGCGTACCTCCACATCGGCAGAAGCGCCCCGGCGGCCTTCCGGGAGAACGCCAAGGGGGCCCTGGCCCTCTTTGGCTCCACCAGTCCCTCCTATCTGACCCTGGCGTCCCTGGACCTTGTGAACCGCTATCTGGCGGAGGGATACCCGGAGCGGCTGGCCCGGACCTGCGGGGAGCTGAAAAGCCTCCAAAACCGGCTGGCCGCCGGCGGCTGGCGGGTCCTGGCATCGGACCCCCTGCGGCTCACCGTCGCCGCGCCGGCGGGGACCACCGGAAGCGCCCTGGCGGAGCGGCTGCGACGGGGCGGTGTGGAGTGCGAGTACGCCGACGGGGACTTTGTGGTGCTCATGGCCACGCCGGAAAACGACGCCAGGGACTTTCACCGGCTGACCGCCGCCCTGGGGGAGAACACGCTGCCCTACGGCCCGCCGGAGGCCCTGCCTCTGGCCCGGGGGGAGCGGGCCTGCTCCATCCGCCAGGCCCTCTTCGCCCCCCACGAGCGGGTCCCGGCGGAGGAGGCCCTGGGACGGGTCTGCGGCGCGCCTACGGCGTCCTGCCCCCCGGCCATCCCCATCGCCGTGTCCGGGGAGGTCATCGGTACGGCGGCCCTGGCCCTGTTCCGCCGGTACGGCGTGACGCAGGCGGACGTACTGAAACGGCCCGAAAGGGCGTAAGAACGCGCCCCGCCCTCCGGGGCGGGGCAAGAGAGGAGAATCGCCATGATCAAGGCTGTGATATTTGACCTGGACGGCACGCTGCTGGACACCATCCCGGACATCGCCGCGTCCCTGAACCGGGCCCTGGCGGCCTGCGGCCTGCCCACCCATCCGGTGCGGGCCTTTGAGGGCTTCGTAGGCGGCGGCATCCGGGAGGCCATCCGCCGGGCCTCCCCCGCCGGCAGCTCCCAGGAGACGCTGGAGAAGCTGTACCACCTGTACCGGGAGGGCTATCGGGACAACTGCTGCGGGGAGACGGACTACTACCCCGGCGTCCAGGAGATGCTGGACCGGCTGGCCGGGGCGGGGCTGGCCCTGGGCGTCCTCAGCAACAAGAGCCAGGACACCGCCCGGCGGATCATCGCCCACTACTTCCCGGAGGGGACCTTCCAGTGCGTGTTCGGCCGGGAGGACGGCAGGCCCCTGAAGCCGGACCCCGGCGCCCTGAGGCCGGTGCAGGAGGTCCTGGGCCTCTCCCCGGCGGAGATGGCCTATGTGGGCGACAGCGGCACCGACGTGCAGTTCGCCCGGGCCTGCGGCATGGCGGCCGGGGCGGTGCCCTGGGGCTACCGCAGCCGGGAGTCCCTGGCCGCCCAGGGGCCGGACCTGCTGGCGGACACCATGGAGGCGCTGGCCGAGGGCCTGCTGGCTATGACCAGGTAACAGCGAAAATGAAAAGACTTTTGACAGGCTGAGGAGGGGCCGCCCGGCTGGGCGGCCCCTCACTTTTCCCGCGGCTTTCTCAGGGCCGGGCGGACCCCTCCAGGTACTTCTCCGCGCTGATGGCGGCCACCGCGCCGTCGGCGGCGGCGGTGACCACCTGGCGCACCTGCTTGGCCCGGACGTCCCCGGCGGCAAACACCCCGGGGACGGCGGTGGCCATGGCGGCGTCGGTGGGGATGTAGCCCCCCTCCGCCAGGGGCAGCTGGCCCGCCAGCAGCTCCGTATTGGGCAGGTAGCCGGTGAAGCCGAAAAGCCCCAGCAGCCCCTCCCTCCCCTCCGCTGTCAGGACGGTCCGCTCCCCGGTGGCGGTGTTCCGCAGGGTGATGGCCTCCAGGGCGCTGCCGCCCTCCAGCCGCTCCACCACCGTGTTCCACAGAAAGCGGACCTTTGGGTTGGCGAAGGCCCGCTCCTGAGCGGCCTTTGCGGCCCGGAGCGTATCCCGCCGGTGGATGACGGTGACGGACCGGGCGAACCGGGTGAGGAACACCGCCTCCTCCACGGCGCTGTCGCCGCCGCCCGCCACGTACACGTCCAGGCCCCGGAAAAAGGCCCCGTCGCAGGTGGCGCAGTAGGAGACTCCCCGGCCCACGAACCGTTCCTCGTTGACGCAGCCGATGGGGCGGGGGCGTCCGCCGGTGGCCAGGATCACCGTCCTGGCCTGGTAGACGGTCCGCTCCCCCTCCAGCCGCTTCACCGGCCCGTCCAGCGCCACACGCCGGACGGTGTCCGCCGTCCGCGCCGCGCCGAAGCGCTCCGCCTGGTCCGCCATGCGCAGGGACAGGGCCATGCCGGTCTCGCCTGTCAGCAGCTGGCCGGGGTAGTTCTCAATATCCGCCGTGAGGGCGGTCTGTCCGCCCACGGCTCCCTTTTCGACGATGAGGGCGTCCAGGCCCGCCCGGCCGGCGTAGACCCCGGCGGCCAGCCCGGCGGGGCCCGCCCCCAGGATGACAGTGTCGTAGATGTGTGACAATGCTGCGCCTCCTCCACTGGTTTCCGCCGTAGTGTGCCCGGAAACGTCCGTTTTGCTGCGGCAGCGGCGGGATTTTTTTGCTTTTCGCCGGGAAAGCGCGGTTTTTCTTGCCACCGGGGGAAAACTGTGGTACAATAACTTGCATTTATTGGTACAGGAGGCTGTTCCCATGTAGACAACAAGGGTTTTGCACATCAATCACAAGAATTTGGAGGGAAGACCTTTTGTCAACATTACAAAACGAGATCCAGCGCCGGAGGACCTTCGCCATCATCTCCCACCCCGACGCCGGTAAGACCACATTAACGGAAAAATTCCTGCTGTACGGCGGCGCCATCGCCCAGGCCGGCGAGGTGAAGGGCAAGCGGGCACGGGCCGCCACCAGCGACTGGATGGAGATCGAAAAGCAGAGAGGCATCTCCGTCACCAGCTCCGTCATGCAGTTCCAGCATGACGGCTACTGCGTCAACATCCTGGACACCCCCGGCCACCAGGACTTCTCCGAGGACACCTACCGCACCCTTATGGCGGCGGACTCCGCCGTCATGGTCATCGACGGGGCCAAGGGCGTGGAGCCCCAGACCAGGAAGCTGTTCAAGGTCTGCGCCCTGCGGCACATCCCCATCTTCACCTTCATCAACAAGATGGACCGGGAGACCCGGGACCCCCTGGCGCTGTGCGAGGAGGTGGAGCGAGAGCTGGGCATCGACACCTACCCCGTCAACTGGCCCATCGGCTGCGGCAAGGAGTTCCAGGGCGTCTACGACCGGGAGGAGCGCCACATCCTGTTCTTCTCCGACCGGGGTCACGCCAAAAAGGCCCAGGTCACCCAGGTGGACCTGGAGGACCCCGCCGTGGGGGAGATCATCGGCGAGAAGCGCTGGCACACCCTCCAGGAGGAGGTGGAGCTGCTGGGCGCGGGCCGGGACTTCGACCTGGAGGCCGTCCGGGCGGGGAAGCTGAGCCCGGTGTTCTTCGGCTCGGCCCTGACCAACTTCGGCGTGGAGCCGTTCCTGAAGGCGTTCCTTCGGATGACCACGCCCCCGGTGAGCCGCGTCTCCGACCAGGGGGAGGTAGACGCCTTCTCCGAGGACTTCTCCGCCTTCGTCTTTAAGATCCAGGCCAACATGAACAAGGCCCACCGGGACCGCATCGCCTTTATGCGGGTGTGCTCCGGCCGGTTCCAGCGGGACGCGGAGTACTACCACATGCAGAGCGGCAAAAAGCTGCGCCTGAGCCAGCCCCAGCAGATGCTGGCCGCCGAGCGGGAGATCATCGACGAGGCCTACGCCGGGGACATCATCGGCGTATTTGACCCAGGCATCTTCTCCATCGGGGACACCATCACCGTGCCCGGGAAGAAATTTAAGTTCCAGGGCATCCCCACCTTCGAGCCGGAGCACTTCATGCGGGTCAGCCCCAGGGACACCATGAAGCGCAAGCAGTTTATCAAGGGCACCGAGCAGATCGCCCAGGAGGGCGCCATCCAGATCTTCAAGGTGCCCTACGCCGGCATGGAGGAGGTCATCGTGGGGGTGGTCGGCACCCTGCAGTTCGACGTGTTCCAGTACCGGATGCGCAGTGAGTACGGCGTGGAGCTGCGGATGGAGGGCCTGCCCTACGACCACCTGCGGCTCATCGCCGCCGCCCCCTGTGAGCCCAAGGACCTGACCTTGTGCTCCGACGCCGCCCTGCTGGAGGACTTCCGGGGCCGCTGCCTGGTGGCCCTCAGCGGCGAGTGGCCGGTAAACTACCTTCTCAAGCACAACCCCGGCCTGGAGCTGGCGGACATCTTCACAGAGAGCCACGATTGACCGAAAGGGGGGCAAGGCGCGCCATGGCACACAACAAGCTGCGGATCCTGTATCTGGCCCGGCTATTGTACCAGGGCAGCGATCAGGACCACCCCCTGTCCGTGGAGGATATCCAGGCCCAGCTCCAGCAACTGGACATCACGGTGGAGCGAAAGACCGTCTACGACGACCTGGAGCTGCTGCGGCAGTTCGGCATGGACATCGTATACGTCCGGGGCAAGCGCCACTGCTACTACCTGGGCCAGCGGCAGTTTGAGCTGCCGGAGCTGAAGCTCCTCATCGACGTGGTCCAGTCCTCCCCCTTCCTGACGGTGAAAAAGAGCATGGAGCTCATCGGCAAGCTGGAGGGTCTGGCCAGCCAGGCCCAGGCCACCCAGCTGCGCCGTCAGGTCTACGTGCTGGACCGGGTAAAGACCCACAACGAGCAGCTCTACTACAACATCGACGGCATCAACGCCGCCATCCAGCAGAACGTCCGCATCCGCTTCCGGTACTTCGACTGGTCCCCGGAGGGGCAGCGGGTGCTGCGCCACGGCGGCGCCTGGTACCAGGAGGACCCGGTGGCCCTGGCGGTGGACCGGAACTACTATCTGGTGGCCTACCGGCCCAGGGAGGGGAAATACGTCCACTTCCGGGTGGACCGGATGCAGGAGCTGAGCGTCATGGCGGACGTCCCCCGGTCCCCCCTGCCGGAGGGCTTCGACCTGGCGGCCTACACCAGGACCATCTTCGACATGCACAGCGGCGAGCCCCAGCGGGTGACCCTGGAGCTGGACCAGGGACTCATCAACGTGGCCATGGACCGGTTCGGCCAGGAGGCCCACTACCGCCGGGAGGGGGACCGGGTGGTGATCTCCGCCCAGGTGGACGTGAGCCCCACCTTCCTCACCTGGGTGCTGGGCTTCGGCGGCAGGGCCAAGCTCCTGGCCCCGGACTCCGCTGTCCGGGCCCTCCAGGACCTGGCCCGGGGCGCCCTGGCCCGGTACGGGGAATAAGTTTTCTCCTTTTGGGCGTTTTTTGACAGACTGAGGCCCCGGCGCAAATGCGCCGGGGCCTCTTTGCGCTTTTTACAGAACCGGCGTCACCGGCACAGGACCGGCCGGCAGGCCGTCATGCCCGCCTCGGTGACCAGATAGTCCATGGTCAGGTCGTGGGCCTCCAGGGGGATGTCCTCCTCCGTCAGGCGGCCCCGGCACAGCAGGACGCGGGGGCACTCGGTCCGGGTCAGGTAGCGGTCATAGTAGCCGCCGCCGTAGCCCAGGCGCTGACCCCGGGCGTTGCCGGTGCAGCAGGGCACCACCACCAGGTCCAGCTGCTCCGGCTCTATCACCGGGCAGGACAGCATGGGGGCCAGGATGCCGTATTTCCCGCTGACCAGCTCCCCCAGGGAGCGGATCTCCCGGGCCTCCATGACCCCCTTCCCCGTACACAGGGGCAGGGCCAGACGCTTGCCGTCGTCCAGGGCAGCCCGGACGATGGCGCTGGTGTCGATCTCACGGGCCGTCCCCATGTAGCACAGCACGGCCTCCGCCTTTTGGTACAATGGCGACCGGAGCAGATGGCGGCAGATGGCCTCGTCCGCCTCCCGGCAGTACACCGGGGACAGATTCTTCACCCGTTGGGCGATCTGCCCGCGCAGCTCACTTTTTGTCATTGCCGGCGCCCTTCAGGAAGCAGAACCAGAAGGTGAAGCCCACGGCCACGCCGCCGACGATGTTGCCCAGGGTGACGGGCACCATGTTGCCCAGCAGGTAGCTGCCCCAGGTCAGCTTCTCCACGGCCACGCCGGCGGCCTGGGCGGCCTCCACGTAGGCGGGGACGCCCTTGGCGAACAGGCCCAGCATACAATAGGTCATGTCGGCGATGGAGTGGTTGAAGCCGCAGGTGACGAAGAACATCACCGGGGCCCAGGCGCCGATGAAGCGGCTGATGCCGTCCTTGCCGCTGAGGCTCAGCAGCACGCCGATGGTCACCAGGATGTTGCACAGCACGCCCATGAAGAAGGCGTTCTGGAAGGGCATGGTCATCTTGCCCACGGCCACCTTCATGGAGAAGGCCGCCAGGGCGCTGCTGCCGGCGCTGAGCCAGCCGAAGCGGGCGCAGATGAAGGACAGAACCATGGAGCCCAGGAAGTTGCCGATGTACACGAACAGCCAGTTGCGCAGCATCCCGGCCACGGTGGCCTTCTTATCCAGGACGCTGATGGAGATGAGGGTGTTGCCGGTGAACAGCTCCGCCCCGCTGACGACCACCATGCCCAGGCCGAAGGCGAACAGCAGCCCGGAGATCATGCGGGCGGTGGAGTTGTTGTCCACGGCGTAGGTGGCCATGTTGGTCACGCAGGAGGGGAACCCGATGAGGAAGCCCGCCAGGGCTCCCAGCAGCAGCATTTTGGCGATGGGCAGCTTGCTCTTGGCAGCGCCGGCCTTGGCATAGTTGGCGGCAGTCTCCGCCGCGGTGAACAGATTCATGAATATGCCTTCTTTCTCACTCAGCCCAGCATCCGCTGAGCGGCCTCCACCACGTGGCCGATCAGCACACTGGTGGTCACAGCGCCCACGCCGCCGGGCACAGGGGTGATGGCGTCCACCACGGGCTCCACCTCTTCAAATACGGCGTCGCCGGCGATGGCGCCCACGCCGCCCCGGGCGTTGGGCTTATTCTCGTCCCAGTTGATGGATACGTCCACCACGATCTGGCCGGGGCGCACATAGTCCTTGGTCAGGCTCTTCAGCACGCCGGCGGCGGAAATGATAATGTCGGCGTCACGGGTCTCGGCGGGCACGTCCTTGGTGCGGGTGTGGCAGACAGTGACAGTGGCGTTCTTGCCCATGAGCATCATAGCGGCGGGCTTGCCCACCACCAGGCTGCGGCCGATGACAGTGACCTTCTTGCCGGTGCAGTCGATGCCGTAGTGGTCCAGGATCTCCATGCAGGCGGCGGGGGTGCAGGGTGCAAAGCCCAGCTTCTTGCCCATGAACACGCCGGCGTTGGACAGGTCCGTCATGCCGTCCACGTCCTTGCGGGGGTCCAGACGGTTGCAGATCTCGTCCTGGTCCGCCTTCAGGTGCTTGGGCAGGGGGCGGAACATGAGCACGCCGTGGATCTTGTCGTTGGCGTTGATCTGGTCGATGACCTTCAGCAGCTCCTCCTTGGTCACGTCCTCGGGCAGTACGAACTTCTCCACGGCTACGCCCAGGGTCTCCGCCCGCTTGGTGGCACCCTTTTCATAGCTGAGGTCGTCGGGCCGCTCGCCGCAGCGGACGATGGCCAGGGTGGGGTTGACCCCCTGGGCCTTCAGCGCCTCACACTGGTCGATGATGCGCTGGTTGAGCTTCTCGTTGACTTCCTTGCCTAATAACAGCTTCGCCATTTTATCTATCTCGCTCCTATCAAAAGTTTTTGGTCCAGCTTTTTTCAAAAAGCTGGCGAGGTGCTGGGGGCGCAAGGCGCCAGCGGCGCCTGTCCCTGCGCCTGACCGAGGCGGCAGCCGAGACGAGCCCCTGCCGGGCTTGGACGAAGCCCAACATCCATTCGTCCCGCCGTCTCCGCCCCGTCCCGGCGCTTACTTGAAAAATCCTGCCTTGACGGTGTCGAAGATGCCGTCAGCCATGGCGCAGTACTTGTCCAGCATCCCCAGGCACCTGGCGTTCATCTCCTCCGCCAGCTCCCGGTTCTTCAGGGTCTTGGTGTTGATGAACACGTTGAGGCTGGCGGCCTGGAGGGCGGCCTTGACGCACACCGCGCCGCAGCCCGCGTCGCTGACCGCCAGACGGCTGCCCTTGGCGGCAAAGACGGCGATGGCCTCAATGGCCTCGCAGCACAGCTCCATAATGCGCACCGGCACCTGGCAGGCCACGATGGTGGCCTCCTCCAGGACCTTGTCCCGGTCGGGGTCGTCCTTGGGGATGCCGTAAGCCTTGGCCAGGGGCTCAAAGCCCTTGGCGTCGGCGGCGATCTGGTCCAGCAGCTCCTGCTGGAGGGCGTCGCACTTGGCCTTCAGGGCGATGATCTCCTCCTCCACGTCGGCGTACTTCTTCTTGCCGACGGTGAGGGAGCCCACCATGTTGCCCAGGGCGGTGCCGATGGCGGCCACCAGGGCGGAAGCCCCGCCGCCGCCGGGCACCGGGGCGTTGGAGGCCAGGACGGTAACAAATTCATTGCAGGGGACAGTGGCAAAATCCATTATTGTCGTCTCCTTTGTTTTCTTGAAATTGGGGGCTATTTCTCCGCCCTGCGGGCGGGGGGATTCTGGGGGCTTCCAGCCCCCGGTGCTTTCTCCGCCACTCCGTGGCGGGGGTGAGATTCTGGGGGCTCCGCGCCCCCAGACCTGCGGTTCCTTTTTGCTCGTGCAAAAAGGAACCAAAAACACGCCCAGGGGGTTCCCCCTGGGAACCTCCTTTAGGGGTAGTCCGTGCGGGTGAAGAATTGCTCGTGCTTCCCAACTATCGTTTCCTACGGGTTTCCAATCTCCAGAACCATCTCGAAGAACTTCGGCTGTCGCCCTTTCAAAGAGAGACCAGCTCCCGTTTTTTCGTCCGAATAGATGGCTCTGTCCCTTTAACAGGGCGATAGCCGGAGTCGGAATAGATAGCTGTATAGATCAGAAACCCGAAGGAATCTGTTGTTTGGAAGCATTACAAACTCTTCATACGTACAATCTATCGACACAAAGGGGTTCCAAGACCGTAGGTCTTGGCGCACTTTCACCCGCCCGCAGGCGGGCGCTTACGAGGCCAACCGCCGCTTGCGGCGGCTCTTAGGCCGAGTGTGGGTACTTTTCCTGCGAGGGAAAAGTACCCCGCCCGTGGGTGCGGGAACCCACAAAGCAATTTAAAGGATAAATGAATCTGCCCCCGCCCGCAGGGCGGAGAAAAGGTTGGGGGCCGGAGGCCCCCAGAAGCCCCCCTC
>DBFJQM010000077.1:0-47265 GCA_048404665.1 Candidatus Pelethomonas sp. | reverse complement strand
ACATTATATACTTCTAGGAGTATAATTAAATCATCAAGAGGGGAACAAATCCCCCGAAAAAAGGAGAGCACGAACATGAAGGAGAAAGTTTTGGTCCGTATCCAGGAAGTCAGCATCTGGGCAAATTTGATGGAAAGTTTGGAAAATATGGAAATGTACGCGAAACGGGACCTTGCAGAATATACCGAACAGTTGAACGAGGTCCCCGCTGAGGAAAGAGAAAACGATTGGAGAAACAAGAGCTGCGCTGATTGCTATACCAAGCTGGAAGCGATTGAGAACATCCGGGCGAACATCCTGAAAGCGATAGGGTGAGGGCTTCGGCCCTCCCCCAAAATTGAAAGTGAGGTATCAACTATGACCATCAGCCAAGCGACGAAATTTCTTGAAGATGCGTTTGACGCTCTGAACAAAGAGTATTTTGAAAATGCACTTCCAAAGCCCATTATCACGATCCAGACCAGTCCCCGTGCCTATGGGCACTTTACCACGAATGAGGTCTGGCAGGATGCTCAGCGTAAGAAGTCCTACCACGAAATCAATATCGGCGCTGAACGTCTGAACCGGCCTATAGCAAACACCATTTCTACCCTCGTTCATGAAATGGTCCACTATTACTGCAAGCTGAACGATATCCAGGATACCAGCCGGGGGAACACCTATCATAACAAGCGCTTTAAGGAAGAAGCAGAGAAGCGGGGCTTGCTTATCGACTATGACCAGAAAATAGGCTTCTCCATCACCCAGCCCGGCCCGGAGTTAAAACGCTTCTGCACCGCTCAGAAATGGCGTAACAAGCTGACTATTTCCCGGTCCGGTGAGTTCGGCGGAGCTGACCCCAAACCCAAACAGCCCAGCAGTACCCGAAAATATATCTGCCCCTGCTGTGGTCAGTCTATCCGAGCCACAAAAGATGTCAATATCCTATGTATGGATTGTCAGAAACAGATGGAGAAAGCCAGTTGAAAAGTACACTTCAAGTTTAAAGCCGTCCGGCACCCCCGGGCGGCTTTTGCTCTCTCCGGATACACCGGCTACCCCCGTTGAAATGCGACGCATGAACAACAGCCCCCGATAGCCGGTAGGCATTATGTAAACCTATGTCTGTCGTGTATGCGGCACTCAGCCCGGTATAGAACCCCCGCCTCTTTGTATGCCGAGCGCCCCGTCGCCAAGCTAAAGAAAGGAAAGCGCTATCATGAAAAAAGAACGGAAGTATCGTCGTATCACCTGGACCGATAGGCTAAAGATTGAAGCACTTTTCAATGCCGGTCATAGCTACCGCTTCATTGCCGCTCAGGTCGGCTTTACGTCTGCCGCTATCCATAATGAAGTCCAGCATGGTCTATATGACCACCTAGAGGGCAAAACTTGGCTTTTTGTAAAGCGGTATTCTGCTACTATCGCTCAGGACTATGCAGACCGGCAAGCTACTTCTAAAGGTGTACCAATTAAGCTGGGGAAGCGTTACGACTATGCCGCCTATGTGGCCGCTGAGATACTCGCTGGAAGCTCCCCGGATGTTATCGTCAGCACGTTAAAGAAACAGGGTAGGTGGACTGTCTCCACAACTACCCTGTATCGCTATATTGATGCCGGTTATATTCCCGGCATAACGTCTGTAGACCTTTTAGAAAAGTCCAACCGCAAGCCCCGTAAAAAATCCGTTCAGCCTGCCGCAAAGCCACCCAAGGGAACCAGCATTGAGCGCCGCCCCGCTGAGGTATCTTCTCGCAAAATCTTCGGTCATTGGGAAATGGATACTGTTATCGGTAAGGCTAAAGGCAAGAAACAGGCTGTTCTTGTCCTGACCGAGCGAAAAACGCGATATGAAATCATTATGAAGCTGTGGGATAAATCGTGCAAGTCTGTTGTCCGTGCCCTTGATAATGTACTTTCAAAATACCCATCCGGCACGTTCAAGACCATAACAGTAGATAATGGTTCAGAGTTTCAAAATTGCTATGGCATGGAGCATGATAAGAAGGGCAATAAGCGTCTGCAAATCTACTATTGTCACCCATATTGTAGTAGTGAAAGAGGGTCCAATGAGCGTGCAAATAGAATTATCCGCCGCTTCTTCCCAAAGGGGAAATCTTTTGCAAAGTACACTTCAAAAGATTGTCAGAATGTTATGGATTGGATGAACAACTATCCTCGCAAAATCCTGGACTATTTGACCCCTGCCGAATTATTCCAGGCAGAGCTACAAAAAATTTTTTCATAAAGTGTTAAAATGGGCTTGACAATTTACAACGTTTTTTCGACTTTTTATTTTCCCCTCCCCATACCGTCAAAAACCGCCCCGGGAGGTTCCCGGGGCGGCCTTGAAGCGCCTTTCCTATCGAACGTCTGCCTCCACCCGCGCCGGCGGGGCGTCCAGGCAGCCGGGCTCCTGCAGGAGTCCCCGCAGATACCGCAGCACGGAGGCGTAGTAAAAGCCGTCGCAGATGCGCTCGTCGGTGACAAAGGTGTAGTCTATGTACTTTTTTGCCACAACGGCGCCGTCACTGGTCAGCTCGTTGACCCGGTACTTCTTTCCCAGGGAGACGAACACGGGGACGTTGCCGAAGTCATAGAGGTGGTGGTAGATGGGCGGGATGCCCAGAGACGCCATGGAGGTGATATACAGGGATCCGTGGAAGGGGCTCAGCCGGGTGAGGGCACGGGGCAGACAGCCGAAATAGTCCAGCAGCTTCAGCAGCCACACCACGAACTTCAGCAGCGGCCCGGGAATCAGGTTGAAGGCCCCCGCCAGCTTGTCGAAGCTGGTGTCGTCCTTGGGGGCGTTTTTCACCTCGTCCACCTTCCGCTGGATCTCCCGGTACACGTCCTCGGCGGTATCCGTGGGGTGCAGCATGATCTTGATCACCGTATCCGGGGAATCCGCCCGCATCTCCGGCTTAATGGTCAGTGAGACCTCGATCTCGCTGCGGCTGAACACATGCTGGCCGGAGATGAACCGGTTCACGCCGGGATAGGCCGCCACACACCGGGCGTAGGCCGCCAGGACCACATGGAGCATCCCGAAGCCCTGGAGCCCCTCCCGCCGCTTCCGGCGGATGTACTCGTCCAGGGCGGAGCACTCCAGCGTGTCGGTCAGGAAGTTGGAGGAGGTGTTCCGGGTCACCATGATGTAGGGCGACACGGCGAAAATGGGGCTGAGGCTCCGCAGCCGGCGGCCGTCGTTCCGGTCCCCCCAGGTAGGCGTCCAGCCCTCCCGCTCCCGCTTCTCCATGGCAAGGGTCAGTAGCAGCAGCGCCGCCATAATGAGCAGCACCGTCAGCTCCGCCATAAAGTACCACCAGGGGCCGTGGCCCGCCGCCAGAGGCGTGGTGTACAGCTCCATGAACTTGCGGTTCATGCCGTCCTCGATCACCACATGGTAGGCCAGGGCGCAGCCAATAAGGGTCCCGAAGATCCACTTGCACAGTCCCCGGTGGACGGTGAAGTAGTACAGTGCCGCCACGGCGATGTACAGCAGCCAGCACAGGACGCGGTGCACCGGTGAGAAGCCCCCGGCCTTCACCGCGAAGAACACGCAGCCCATGAGCACCGGCACCGTGGTACGGTACAGCCGGTCGGAGGCGGTGGTGAAGAGCATCACCGCGAACAATAGGCAGGCGCAGATGGGTAGGACCCCCTGGACCCACAACTCCCCAGTCCCGGCATGGACGCCGGTGTAGTAGATGATACGCAGGACAGCGGACAGCAGCATCAGCCCGGCGGCGGACAAAACGGCGATATTCAGTTTTGGAATCGTATAATATGTCTTTTTCATGAACACAGTATAACCCCTGCGCTCCCCAAAAGCAAGGGCGGAGATTCTTAAATCTTTTTTACAGGAAGGAAGGGGCCTATCCGGCCCCTTCCTTCCTTCGCTATTCCATCATGGGAAGCATCACTCCACCGCGATGCCCTTTTCCGCGAAGGCCCGCAGCAGGCAGTCCATGTCGCCGGGGATGGAGATGGGCTCGCCGCAGGACTTGATGGCGTTGGCCACGTCCTTTAAGCCGTTGCCGGTGACCACGCTGACCACCGTGGCATCTGCCGGGATCTTCCCGGCCTCGCAGAGCTTCTTCAGCCCCGCGGCGCCGGTGACGCCCGCCGGCTCCCCGAACACGCCGCAGGTCCGGCCCAGCAGCTTCTGTGCCGCCATGATCTCCTCGTCGCTGACGTTCACCGTCAGGCCCTCCGACTCCCGGATGGCCATGAGGGCCTTGTCCGCGTTCCGGGGCACGCCCACGGCGATGGAGTCCGCCAGGGTATTCTCCTCCATGGGATACCAGTCCTCCCCGGTCTCAATGGCCCGGTTCAGGGGGCAGCAGCCCTCCGCCTGGGCGGAGATCAGCCGGGGCAGCCGGTCGATAAAACCGATGGCGTACAGGTCCTTCAGCCCCTTCCACAGCCCCGCGATGGTGCAGCCGTCCCCCACGGAGATGGCGATATAGTCGGGGACGGCCCAATCCAGCTGCTCCATGATCTCCAGGGCCACGGTCTTTTTACCCTCGGAGAGGTAGGGGTTGATGGCGGCGTTGCGGTTGTACCAGCCCCACCGGTCGATGGCGGCCTTGCTCAGCTCGAAGGTCTCCTCATAGCTGCCCTGGACGGAGATGACCGTGGCGCCGAAGGTCATGAGCTGGGCCACCTTGCCCTTGGGCGCCCGGCTGGGCACAAAGATGTAGGTCTTCAGGCCCGCGGCGGCGGCGTTGCCCGCCAGGGAGCTGGCGGCGTTGCCGGTGGAGGAGCAGGCGATGACCTGGGCCCCCGCCTCCCGGGCCTTGGCCACGGCCATGGCGCTGGCCCGGTCCTTCAGGCTGGCGGTGGGGTTGATGCCGTCGTCCTTGACGTACAGCTTTTTGATGCCCAGCTGTTTCGCCAGGGCGTCCGCCTCGTAGAGGGGGCTCCAGCCCACCCGCAGAGGGGTGTTGGGGGTGTCCTCCTCCACCGGCAGCAGCTCCCGGTACCGCCACATGGAGTTGTCCCTTCTATTTTTTAATGTATCCTTGGTGAAATGGGCCTTGATGTAGTCATAGTCGTAGACGATGTCCAGGATGCCCCCGCAGGAGCAGTTGGTCAGGTCCGGCACAGCCTCATAGACCTTGCCGCACTTCACGCACCTGGCGAACTTGACGTTTTTCATGGGAATCTCCCCCTTACTTAGAATCGGACTCCTGCTCCGCCAGGCTCTCCAGCGCCACACGGGTCGCCTCGATCACGAAGGCAGAGAAATTGCAGTCCGTACCACGAATCGCCTCCTCCACCGCGTCGATGACATCATTGGGGAAGCGAATACTCTTATTTGTAGTCGGCGGGACCGCCGGAATCTTGAACTTTGCCATAGCACACCTCGCAATACATTTGATAATACAAATTGTATTGCCATAATGCGTCGCAGTATGCGTTGCAATTGTGCTACATTTGTGCTATACTGCATATGGAGGTGATATTATGGCCGACTTACCAAAATACTACACAGTTCTTTTCAACGCCGTAGAAGACGCTCTGGGCAGCCTGGACGCGCAGAACTACGGCACTGCGCGAGACCGTCTCATAGCCGGGCTCCAGGAGGCGGAGGAAGCCTACCTCGCGCTGGAGGAAAGCGAGCGGGCAGCAGATGATTCTTCCCTTTAGCAGCCTGTGTCTCCAGGGCTGATCGAAAAAACAGATGGCTCTACCCCTTTAACAGGGCGACAGCCGAAGCTGGTCGAGATGGTTCTGTAGATCAGAAACCCGAAGGAATCGGTAGTTGGGAAGCACGAGCAGCTCTTCATCCGCACAGTCTCCCGATATCAAGGGGTTCCAAGACCGTATGGTCTTGGCGCATTTTTGGTTCCTTTTTGTGCGAGCAAAAAGGAACCGCAGGTCTGGGGGCGCGGAGCCCCCAGAATCCACCCCCAGGGCTGGAATCCCTCAAAAAGAGCCGGGGCGCGGAGCCCCCAGAACCCCCCCGCCGCCACGGAGTGGCGGAAGAAAAGAGGGAGCAGGGCGCACAGCCCCGCCCCCTCTTCTTTTCTGCGTTGTTACAGGTTTTTCAGCAGCCCGGTGGCCTCGTTGAACTCGTTAATGAGTTCATCCAGCTCCCCGGCCTGGGCATGGACAGCGTCCCAGGTGTTCTTGGTGTCGTACCACAGGGCGTTGAGGTCCTTCACGTCCCGGGCCTGCTGCTCCACCCAGGTGTAGTACTTCAGGTTGTGGACCCGCTTGCGGTCGGCGTAGGTCAACTCCATCATGCTGTCGGTCTTCAGCCCCAGCATGTGCAGGTTGTGGTCCAGGGCGGCCTCGTGGATGTTGTAGGCCCCGTGGAGCTCGTTGAGCTCCTCAATGCGGGACTGGTACATAACGGCGGAGTCGGTGAGGACGGTGCCCACCACGTCGTTCTCAGTCAGCTCGTAGTATTTTGCCATCTTGATGCAGCACAGCACGTTGGCGATGCCGGAGATGCCCAGCCAGCTCAGCTTCTCAATCAGCTCGTCGTCCAGGCCCAGCTCCTCCTTCATGTACTTTTTGCCGTCGGGGGTGTTGAACAGCCGCAGCAGCCGCTGGCTGTCCTCGTCGTCGATGGCGATGGCCATGTCGGTGTTCTTCACGTTGTGGATCCAGGGGATGTGCTTGTCGCCGATGCCCTCGATGCGGTGTCCGCCGAAGCCGTTTTCCAGGATGGTGGGGCACTGCAGGGCCTCGCCCACCGCCAGCTTCAGCCGGGGATAGCGCTCCTTCAGCAGGTCGCCGGCGCTCATGGTGCCGGCGGAGCCGCTGGTGAAGCAGGCGCCCGCGAAGTTGTCGCCGGGGCGCTTCACGGCCTCGAACAGGTCCGCCAGGGCGTAGCCGGTGACGTTGTAGTGCCACAGGGGGTTCCCCATCTCCTCAAACTGGTTGAAGATCATCATGGAGGGGTCCTGCTTCAGCTCCCAGGTCTTGTCGAAGATCTCCTTCACGTTGGACTCGCAGCCGGGGGTGGCGATGACCTGTCCGGCGATCTTGCTGAGCCAGTCGAAGCGCTCCTTGCTCATCTCAGCGGGCAGGATGGCCACGCTGTCGCAGGCCAGCAGCTTGCTGTTGAAGGCGCCGCCCCGGCAGTAGTTGCCGGTGGAGGGCCACACGGCGTGGTGATAGGTGGCGTCGAACTGTCCGGTGACCAGGCGGGGGGCCAGGCAGCCGAAGCTGGCGCCCACCTTGTGGCAGCCGGTGGGGAACCACTTGCCCGCCATGGCGATGATGCGGCAGGGCACGCCGGAGAGGGCGGAGGGGATCTCCACATAGTTGGGCACCGCCTGATAGAGGCCGCCGAACTCCTTGGCTTCGTTCTTCCAGGTGATGCGGAACAGGTTCAGGGGATTCACGTCCCACAGCCCCACGTTCTTCAGCTTCTCCTGGATCTTCTCCGGGATGGTCTCGGGGTTCTGCATCTGGGCGATGGTGGGGATAATGACGTTGTTTTCCCGGGCCTTGGCCACGTTCCGGGCCAGAGCCTCCTTGTTGACGGTCAGATCGATCTTACTCATGCTGCTTCTCCTCCTGCTTAGCGTCAATATAAGAATATAAGGTGTACTTGGATATGCCAAAGTATTTCGCCACTTTGTCGCCGGACTTGGTGATGAGGAACGCGCCGTGCCGGCTCAAAAACTGGATGGCCCGCACCTTGTCGTCCTTGTTCATCAGGGCCACCGGCTTGCCCACGATGGCTACGCTCTGCTCGATCAGCTCATCCAGCACGTCGCTGACGTTGAACACGGTAATGCGCTCCTGCTCCCCCTGGGGGTTGTTGGGGGTGCTGATAAGGCCGGAGACGGCGTTGTTCACCATGAGCAGGGCGGAGATGTCATAGTTGATGGACAGGATCGCGGACACCTTCCCCCTGCTGTTGCGGATATAGACCGTGGAGGATTTCAGGATCTTGCCGTCCGGCGTGCGGGTGAGATAGGCCAGGTGGTCCTGAGGGTCCTCGTCGCCCCGGAGGATGTGCTCCATGACCACCTTGGAGGGGCCGTCCCCCACCTTCCGCCCGGTGACGTGGCCGTTTTCGATATAGACGATGGGATGTTCCGTGTTCTGGACAGACAGGTCGTGGATGACCACCTCGCAGTTGGGACCAAACTGTGCCGCCAGGGCCGCGGCGATCTGCTTGAGCATTTCCATCCGGCTGGTCTCCAAAGCGCTATCACCTCCATATATATTTCTATACGGTTCCATCATACCAGCATCCCCCCCGGATTGCAATGGGTTTTCAGAAATTTTTTTAGGTTTCTGCAAAAACTTTTTGGGCAAGTGGCTCCCGTCCGGACATGCTCCAAATTATTTTTTAGGTTTTCTTACTTTTTGTTTGACAACCTGTGAATCTATGGTATGATAGAATCACAGCGCGCCCGGAGGCGCGCCTGGAGCTGGTATCATACATATAAAATAAAATATGCAGGAGGGACCGAACATGAATTTCGACGCCATCAAGCAGGCCGCGCAAAACTATCAGGCGGACATGACCCGCTTCCTGCGGGATATGATCGCCATTCCCAGCGAGAGCTGCGAGGAGGAGGGCGTTGTCAGGCGCATCGCCCAGGAGATGGAGAAGCTGGGGTACGACAAGGTGGAGTTCGACGGTCTGGGCAACGTCATCGGCTGGATGGGCAGCGGCGACAAGATCATCGCCATCGACTCCCACATCGACACCGTGGGCGTCGGCAACAGCAGCAACTGGGAGGCGGACCCCTACCAGGGCTATGAGACGGAGGACGTCATCTTCGGCCGGGGCGGCTCCGACCAGGAGGGCGGCATGGCCGCCGCCTGCTACGGCGCTAAGATCATGAAGGACTTAAACCTGATTCCCGACGGCTACAGCATCATGGTGGTGGGCTCCGTCCAGGAGGAGGACTGCGACGGCATGTGCTGGCAGTACATCGTCAACAAGTACTTCCCCAGCAAGGAGGAGGCCCAGCGGCGGCTGGAGTTCGTCATCTCCACCGAGCCCACCGACGGCGGCATCTACCGGGGCCACCGGGGCCGCATGGAGATCCGCGTGGACGTGAAGGGCGTCTCCTGCCACGGCTCCGCCCCGGAGCGGGGCGACAACGCCATCTATAAGATGGCCGACATCCTCCAGGAGGTCCGCGCCCTCAACGAAAATCCCGCCGACGACACCGTGGCCGTCAAGGGCCTTGTGAAGATGCTGGACAGCAAGTACAACCCCGACCACTGGGAGGACGCCCGGTTCCTGGGCCGGGGCACCTGCACCGTCAGCCAGATCTTCTACACCTCCCCCAGCCGCTGCGCCGTGGCCGACAGCTGCGCCATCTCCATCGACCGGCGCATGACCGCCGGGGAGACCTGGGACTCCTGCCTGGAGGAGATCCGGCAGCTGCCCAGCGTGAAGAAGTACGGCGACGACGTGAAGGTCAGCATGTACATGTACGACCGGCCCGCCTGGACCGGCACCGTCTATGAGACCGAGTGCTTCTTCCCCACCTGGATCAACAAGGAGTCCGCCGCCCACGTCCAGGCCCTGGTGGACGCCCACCACGCCCTATGGGGCGACAAGCGCATCGGACACGCCGACGCCGATCCCAAGCTCGACGCCATGCACCTGCGGGAGGGCCGCCCCCTGACGGACAAGTGGACCTTCTCCACCAACGGCGTCAGCATCCAGGGCCGCTACGGCATCCCCTGCGTGGGCTTCGGCCCCGGCGCGGAGAGCCAGGCCCACGCCCCCAACGAGATCACCTGGAAGCAGGACCTGGTGACCTGCGCCGCCCTGTACGCCGCGGTGCCCGGTCTCTACAAGCCGGAGAACAAGTCCGCCGACGTGGCCCAGTTCCGGCAGAGCCTCACGGACAACGATATTCAGTGATCACCCACAAATTACGGATATAAGGAGAATACTGCTATGAGCAAGACGGAACAGCTGGTCCAGCACCTGGAGAAGCTCCACATCAACAGCATGTACAAAAACGACTTCTACTGGACCTGGGACAAGACCGGCGACGAGCTGGACGCCATTTTCACCGTAGCCGACGCCCTGCGGGACCTGCGGGAGCGGAACATCTCCACCAAGGTCTTTGACTCGGGCCTGGGCATCTCCATCTTCCGGGACAACTCCACCCGGACCCGGTTCTCCTTCGCCTCCGCCTGCAACCTGCTGGGGCTGGAGGTCCAGGACCTGGACGAGAAGAAGAGCCAGATCGCCCACGGCGAGACCGTCCGGGAGACCGCCAACATGGTCTCCTTCATGGCCGACGTCATCGGCATCCGGGACGACATGTTCATCGGGGAGGGCCACAAGTACCAGAAGACCTTTATGGACGCCCTGGACGAGGGCTATGACAAGGGCATCCTGGAGCAGCGCCCCACCCTGGTGAACCTCCAGTGTGACGTGGACCACCCCACCCAGTGCATGGCGGACCTGCTCCACGTGATCCACGAGTTCGGCGGCGTGGAGAACCTGAAGGGCAAGAAGGTGGCCATGACCTGGGCCTACTCCCCCAGCTACGGCAAGCCCCTCAGCGTGCCCCAGGGCGTCATCGGCCTCTTTACCCGGTTCGGCATGGACGTGGTGCTGGCCCACCCCGAGGGCTATGAGATCATGCCCGAGGTAGAGGACATCGCCAAGGCCAACGCCGAGAAGTCCGGCGGCTCCTTCACCAAGGTCAACTCCATGGAGGAGGCCTTCCGGGACGCCGACATCGTCTATCCCAAGAGCTGGGCCCCCTTCAAGGCCATGGAGGAGCGCACCCAGCTCTACCGGGACGGCGACAAGGACGGCATCGACCGGCTGGAGCAGGAGCTGCTGGCCCAGAACGCCCAGCACAAGGACTGGACCTGCTCCGAGAAGATGATGGAGCTGACCAAGGACGGCAAGGCCCTCTACCTCCACTGTCTGCCCGCCGACATCAGCGGCCTCTCCTGCGACGAGGGCGAGGTGGACAACAGCGTCTTTGACCGGTACATCGTCCCCCTCTACAAGCAGGCCAGCTTCAAGCCCTACATCATCGCCGCCATGATCTTCCTCAGCAAGGTGAAGGACCCCGCCTCCGCCCTGCGGGACCTGGAGGCCCGGGGCCAGAAGCGCAAGGACTTCTGATCTGACATTTCCGCGCTTTGGCCGGCTCCGCGCTTTGTCTGAACCCAGGCGCGGCGGCCGGGCCCGCAATTTCCGGCTTTCCCCCATCCACGCAGCTGTTAGGCCCCGCCCTTCTGCCTTCGGCAGAGGGGCGGGGCCTTGGTCTATTTTGGTCTATTGGGGGGCTATTTGGAGAAAACGATCTTTTCGCTGTTGAACATCCTTGCCAGGACGACCACGCCCAGGACCGTCACCAGGGCGTTGACCGCCAGAGTGACGGCCACCCCGGCGGTGGTAGCGCTGAAGGAGAACACCCCCACCATACACTGGGCGCTGTTGTACAGCGGGACGGCGTAGGCGGCCAGGTTCTGGTTGGCGCCGCCGCCGAACATGCCGCTGATGCCCGCCACCATCACCAGGATCATCAGGGGCGTCCCGTAGGTCTGGGCCTCCTTCACCGTCTTGGCGAAGGCGGAGAGGATGGAGATGGCGGTCACCATCACCAACACCGTGGACAGGATCACCGCCGCCAGCAGCAGGTAGTCCTGGATGCCGTAAATATCCGCCGCGATCTCATCGGTGACGCCGCCCATGAGCTTGGGCAGGGCCAGGATGGTGCCCACGGCGCTGGACGCGCCGGAGAGCAGGGCGATCACCGCCAGGGCCAGGATCTTCCCCACGGCGATATCACTGCGGCGGATGGGAGTAATGAGCATGGTGGCGATGGTGCCCCGCTCCTTCTCCCCGGCGATGGACTCAGGGGCCACGGCGGAGCAGCCGGAGTACAGGAACATCATCAGCAGCATGGGCATCAGCATGGCAAAGTAGCTGCCCGTCGCGTCCTCCTGGGTGGCCAGGTCGTAGCCCGCCCCGCCGCCGTTGACGTCGAACTTGTTGGCCAGCTGGGACTCGTAGGCGTCCAGCAGGCCCGTCACCGCCATATAGGCGCTCTGGGACTGGGTGGAGGCGGAGTTGTAGTACACCGCCACATTGGGGGCCGCAGCTCCGGAGCCGGGGGCGTAGACCGCCACGGCGGCGTCAAAGTCCTCCGGGAACACCAGCAGCAGGTCCAGCGCCTGGTCCGTGACGGCGGCCTTGGCCTCCACCAGCCGGGAGGCTTCGATCCCCTCCACCGGCAGCTCCGCCGCCTGGGTCAGCGCCTCCACGGAGGCGGGCAGCGACACCGCCTGGATGGAGGCCACATAGTCCTCGTCCACGCCGAACATGCTGCCCATGGCGGAGCCCATAAAGCTGTAGAGCACATAGATCAGCAGGCCGGGCATCAGGATGCTCACCAGCAGCCGCCGGTCCCCGAAGAACCGGGCCAGCTCCTTTTTCATGATCGTAACCATACCGCTTTTCATTGCTCGTCACCTACCGTTTCCTGATAGATCTGGAAGAACCGGTCCTCCAGGCTCTCCCCAGCCTTCACCCGGTCCAGGGCGTCGCAGACCACCATTTTCCCGTCGATGATGACGCCCACCCGGTCGCACAGCTTCTCGATGAGGCTGAAGATGTGGGTGGAGACGATGATGGTCTTGCCCTGGCGCTTCAGCTCCTCCAGGAAGTCCGTGACCACCTTGGCCGTCAGCACGTCCAGGCCGTTGGTGGGCTCGTCGAAGATGATGATGTCCGGGTCGTGGACGATGGACACCACCAGGGACACCTTCTGCTTCATACCGGTGGACAGGTCCGCCACCTTCACCTCCGAGAACCGGTCGATGCCGAAGCGCTGGAACAGCTGGGCCTTCCGCCGGTCCCGCACCTCCGGGTCCACCCTGTGGAGGTTGGAAAAGAAGTCAAATAAGTAGTTGGGGGTAAAAAACTCCTCCAGCTTCAGCTCGCTGGTGAGAAAGCCGATGCGGCCGCGGACCTTCTCCGGCTCCCGCACCACGCTGGCCCCGTCCACCACCGCGTCGCCGCTGTCGGGCCGGATGAGGGTGGACAGCATCCGCAGGGTGGTGGTCTTGCCCGCGCCGTTGGGCCCCAGCAGGCCGAAGATCTCCCCCTCGTAGGCGGAGAAGCTCAGATCGCTCACCGCCACGCGGACCTTTTCCTTCGTCCGCTCCAGCTTCTGCTGCTTGGGCGAGAGCTTGAAGGTCTTGGTCAGGCCCTGTACCGTAAGTATTTCGCGCATTGTCGCTCCTTTCCGCGCCGCCCGGTGTCCGGGCGGTCCGCTGACAGCTGTATGTTACTCCTTCCAGTCGCTGGAAGGTCAAGAGGAACCGGGGAAAAATCTGCTTTTTTCTCCGGGATGGGGCCAACATGTCATTCGCCCCTCGATATATCGTCCGGCGATATGACAAATATATCATCTTCCGATATATTTGTCAATAGTGGCCGCTAAAAAGATTCCCTCCCGCCAGTGATATCAGTATAGACGCAGATCATGCTGCAAGTCAACTCAAAAGCGGTAACATTTTTAAAGAAAAGCGAGTAATCTAAGGCCATCCTATGTTGTCAGGATGTGACTCACATGACCTCCACCACAGCAGTGCGCCAGCGTATCCTGGAGCTGCAATGACCGCCGCTCCTCCGCAGGGAAAAGAGGACGCCCAAGGGCGGCATTCCGTAAGGAAGTGCCGCCCTTGGGCTATCTGAAAATGAACTCTTATCTGTCAAAAACGGGGCGGAGCAAAGGCTACGCCGTCTTTTTCGGTTTCTTGGCAAGGTATTCCTGAAAAAGACGCTCCATCTCTACCGGCTCCGGGGCATACCATATGCCAATGGTGTTGTAGTAGATGTCCACCGTTTGACGCCGCTTGCCGTCCACCTTCTCCGGCTTGGATACCACGATCTTCTCGATAAACTCGTGAACAATCTCCGGGGTGAGCTTGGTCAATCGGGTGACCTGCTTGGCCCTGTCGATGAACCTCTGCAAATCACCGGTCTTGCTGGCGGTAGAGGTCAACACGGTTTCCAACTCCGGGATTTGAACCTTGAGTTCCCGCTGTTCCGCTTCATAAGCCATGGAGAGGGTGGCAAAGCGTTCCTCTGTAAGCAGGCCCTTGGAAAAATCCTCATAACTCTTTTGGATGATACGGTCGATCTCGACAACTCTCTGTTTGGCCCTGTCCAATTCCCGCCGTTTCTCTGTCAGGGCTTTCTTCTCTTGCAGACCAGACCGCTCCATCTGCTCCTGGGCGAACTGCTTTTCGTAAACCTGGATGTACCACATCAGCCGTTGCAGACCCTCCAGCACCAACTGCTCCACATCACGTTCCCGGATGTAGTGGGCAGAACAAACACTGGAATTTTTTCGGTAGCTGGAACAGAAAAAGTAGGATTGCTCCCGTTTATCGTTCTTACTGCTCCCGTAGTACAGCTTTTCTCCGCAGTCAGCACAATAGAGAAGCCCTGAAAACATACTGACAATGCCGGTTCGATTTGGCCTGCGGCGGTGCTGGCGGAGGTTTTGCACAAGGGCAAAAGTCTCCCGGTCAATGATGGCGGGGTGGGTATCAGAGAAAATTTTCCACTCGTCCTGGGGCCTGTCCAACTGCTTTTTCAGCTTGAATGACTGCCGGTAAGTGCGGAAATTCACCGTATCGCCGGTGTATTCCTGCCTGTCCAGAATGCTCGCTACAGTAGCGGAACTCCAGTGAAAGGGGTATGCAGGGGGCTTTGTGGGGCAGTTTATGCCGATACTGTGCAGGTACTCGCTGGGCGTCATCACACTGTCAGAACGCAGTTTCTTGGCGATTTGCGTAGGCCCCAGGCCGGATATGCTCATTTTGAAAATCTGGCGCACCACCTCTGCCGCTGGCTCGTCCACGATCCATTTGTTCTTATCTTCCGGGGACTTTTTGTAGCCGTAGGGGGCGCTGGTGGTCAGCGGTATCCCAGCGTTGCCACGGCTCTGCATGACCTTCCGAACCTTATCGCTGGTATTTTTTGCGTGCCACTCATTAAACAAATCCTGCATTGGCACAATGTCGCTGACGCCGTTGGCGGTGTCGATATTGTCCATGATAGCGATGTATCGCACATTCAAACGGACAAAATCTTCTTCCAGCAGTTGGCCCACTACAAGGCGGTTCCGGCCCAGTCGGGAGTGGTCTTTTACAACGAGGTTTGCCACAAGCCCTTGCTCGGCCAGTTCCATGATCTCCATGAAAGCTGGCCTTGTGAACGTGACCCCGGAATAACCGTCATCGTAGAAAAACCGTGGATTTGGCAGATGATTGTCCTTTGCGTACTTTTCGAGGATAGATTTTTGATTTTGAATACTGCCCGACACGCCTTCTTTCTCGTCGTCACGGGACAGACGGGCGTACAAGGCGGTAATTCTCTGCACTGGCTGCTTTTTTCTCAAAACAGGCTCCTTTCCGCAGCCGAATATGATAGGATTTGCAAGGTGCTATTATCATATCACACTCGACGCTAATCTTCAATACTTTAATGCGCTATATTTTCGTGAGGATACGAAAAGTTTTCTGCTCCGGGCTTTCAGTGGCCCTATCGCTGAAATGGGCGTTAATGGTGTAAACAGTCCCGCCGATCTCCCGCTCAAAGCTGATGGGGTAGGGATATTGATGCTTTTTCAGCCAGTCAAGACGTTCCTCATAGGACAGGCTGGTAAGGAAAACCGCTGTTTTGTCAACTTCTCCCATAACTTTGTCACAAATATCCTTTTCACGCTCGGTCAATTCCAATGTGATGGCGCTCATCTGGCAACACTCCTTTCACGCTTTTTCTGCGTCATGCGGCCCATGCGCTGGGCCTGCATTTCCTGTTCCAGCTTCAAATTTTCTTTCAGCTTGTCACTCCGGGCCAGCACCTCCCTGGCAGTCTTGACGTCCTTGCGGCAGAGGGCTATCGCCGCTGTCAGCTTGTCCCGTTCCGCTTTGATGGCAGCAATTTCCGTCCCATCGTCACAGCGGCGCAGGCGGTTGTAGCACTTCTGCCTTGCCGCTTGCAGGCGGTCTAACTCGTCCTTGTGTCCGTCAATGAACGCCTGGACGTCCTCCACAGTACCCAACTTCTCCCGGCATAAAAGCCGGGTCTGGCGGCTGTATGTGTCGAGGCGGCGGCATTCCTCCCGCAACTCCGGGGAGAGAGGTTTGCGGGGGCTGTGTTTGGGGATGATACCCAAGCAGTAGCAGTAGTGGAGATACAGGCCACGAAGCCCGCCAATCTTCTTCACTGTGCTGAAAGGGCCGTTCAACCAAAAACGTTCTGGTTGTATTCGCTGGATGGGAATAGGCTTGTACCGCTGGTAGCTGAAGTCATGGGCGTGCCGTTGGCGGTTTTCCTCTATCCGCTCTCGAATAGCGGGGAGGTCGTAGTCCTCTCCCAGCCGGTACAGGCGCACCGACTTTTTGCTCCCGATCCACCGCAGGGTGGCGTATTTGTGGGCAGGGTCGGCATTCAACTCATAGCCCTGTTCACGGAGAGCTTTCCGCAGGTCGTTCTTGTCTACACTGACCTTGAGAGCGGCGTCCAGCGCCTCCCGCATGAGGTTATACCGGGTGGGTTCGCCGTTCTTCTCGGCAAAGTAGATGCTGCGGGGCGTTTTCCCCTTCGGATTTTTGATGGTAGAAAGCTGGTATTCTTTGCATAATTCATCTGATAACTGGCGAAACTGATAGTAGGCCCGCTTGCCGCAGTTGAACTTTCTGCCATCCCACAGGCCCACGGAGTTGACAACGAAGTGGTTGTGGTAGGTGCCGGTGTTGAAGTGGGTAGCGACAAGCACCTGGTATTCATCGCCCCACATCCGCTTTGCCAACTCCACCCCCAGCTTGTGGCACAGCTCCGGGGTGACTTCACCGGGCTTGAAGCTCTGGTAGGCGTGATAGGCTACGTTGCCGCCCGTCTTGCCAAATCGCTCCTTGAGCGCCTGCATTTCCTGAAAGGCAGTATCCCGATTGCAGTTTACGCCGGTGACGAACAGCGTCCGCTCCGGGCCGGAAACAGTCTTGTCTTCGTTTTCAGCGTAGTGGAGGACACTCCGCAAGTCCGAGTAGATGGTTTTCTCCGGGTTTCGGGCGTAATCTACCACACGGGCCAGGCTGTCCTTAATGGGCCATATTTTCGTTACTGCCATCATCTGTCCCTCCGCCGGTGTAAGCGGACAGGAGCTGCCCCGCCAACTCGTCCAGTTGAGCCTCCGTCTGCTCCGGGGGCTGGGTACGGAGGTTTTCCCGCAGACTGTTGACCCGCTGATAGAGGTCACGGAACCGCTGGCTGGGGATGGCAGTCACGGCCTTGCCGCCGCCTGTCCGCCGGAGGTAGCCGGACAGGGACAGGCCGCACCGTCTGGCCTGACGCTCCATCTGCCGCTTTTCCTGTTCGGTCACTCGCACTTGAATAGCTACCGTTCTTTTTCTGTCGGTCATTTTGATCCGCTCCTTTCTGACCGGGGTGATAGGGGTGGAACCCCTCTCGGCGCACAGCGCCGCCCGCTTTTGGGGTGCCTGCGGCAACACAAAAGCTATGCTCGCTACACTACGAGACAGGGCGGCGGGCTGTCGTTTGGAGGCTTCTTTTCTGCGGATTGCGGGGAGAACGTTGGTGTTTGCTATGCAGCATCAAAAGTGATGCCATGGCGATTCTACGGGTGAAAAATGGCATCATATTTGATGCTACGCAAAGGTGACGGCAAAACTGCTGTCATGGTCAGTTACAGGTGGTTAAGTGACGGCAATTCTGCCGTCATCCCGGGATAGACGGCAAAATGCCGTCACGGTGGTTTTGGGGGTTGGTTGAGATGATGGCACTTTGCCGTCACGCCGTTTGCCGTTTCTCCGAATGGTGTTCCTGCCTCTTTTCAGCGGCGTTGCCTCGCTCGCTCCCCTGTGGAGGTCATGGCGGAGTATTCCATTTGGACGGTCATCCAGTTGTCAGAAGCAAAAAGAAGCCGGTACATAGACGCACCAACCCCAGCGGGAGCTTATCTCTCGCTGGGGTTCTTGTGTGGTTGTCTATGTACCGGCCGAAAAGCCGTATTCAGTTGTCCTTTACTTTATTGTTTTTAGGATAGCATATACGCAAGGAGTTGTCAACAGGCAATACAAGACGAGTATCACAGATAAATATAGGAGATCGATGGAAAATTCAAAGTCGGTCTCCTGTATTTTCTATAATTGTGCAACATTTGCCATAGGGAATGGGGGTAATGGCAAATTTGAAATAAGGAGTTCTTGTCCATGGTTTCTTACTTTAGATGCGGCGCAAGTGTAATCTAAAAAGAACGGCTGATAGCGAGCGCCCGTATCGCCATATAATCCACAGATAAATGGTGCATCATCTGCACTACCGCCACCAGTTCCGGCTCCCGAAGTATCGGTTTGAGGAGGAGCTACTCCACCATCCCTGCTTTGTTGGGGATGTTCTCCAGCATCATTATTGATAGGTGGTTGTGCGCCGTTTTCACAATTGTCTCTATTTTCTCCAGGTGTTACTGTGGCTTTCTTTTCAACAATGGCCTGCAAAAGTGGATAAATACCATCGACATCAGTTAAAATATTACGAGTAGTGATGGCTTCCTGAACAATAGCTTTCTCAAAAACCAGCAAAGCAATTTGCTCAAACAAGTCCTTGTCTACACCGCAAATTGTATTTAGGGTATCGTCATATGTAATATCGAAAAAATCTTTAGGACTGATCTTTTCCCCAACAGGGTATTCAAACTTGGCCTTAAAAATGCGCCAAAAAGGATCTGTTTTTAGAACAATAATTTCCTTGTCAAAATCCGGGTGTTCTTCACAATATTTTTCATATACATAGAAGAAAAATTTGTAATCCCGAATATCCTCTTTGATTTCACTTTCTTTAATACCGGTTATATTTGATAAATCGTGAACACATTGCCCGTGTCCATCTTTATAATTTGCTGCAAAAAATTGCTTTTTTGCCAACGGCTTCCATTGCTTTACGCCCTCAATATGTCTTTTGGACATTAATTCGAGAGCAGCATTTCTGTCTGGCAGAACGTCTACCTCAATGCTACTGCAATTCTCTAATATTTTTTCTGATGTTCGTGGGATTCGATGTGCAAATCCATCGGGAATTAAATCACGCGATAGCAAGAGTTGGAGAGAGCATGTCCTACGATTGCCCTCAACAACAGTATAATGATTATCTTCCTGCAATACAACTATTCGCTCCCCCGGTAACAAACTACCATATTCATTAATCGCCGTCGCAAGTTGACATACATCTTCATATGTGACCAAATATTTTCTAATATCTGCCTGCTCTCGGCTACTCAATATAACGAAACGGGGATTTTCAGTATCTAACATCAAATCTAATGGAGATATTGTAACAGACATAAGGTGGCCTCCTTAGCAACAGAATAATGCTTTTAGACATAATATACCATACTGCGAGCAATTAGAAAAGTCCTTTTTGCAAATAAAGGACAAAAAATTGCCACAACACGCCTATCCCCACTTTGGGACGGATCAGGCAAAAAATGATATCATGTCTTAAGCTGGGTGCTGGCCTTGGCTTTCAATGAACATGATGGAACGAGGGGTAGGTCTATTTGTGGTTTTCTCGTTAAATATATGCTTGACAAACGTACAACACTGTGTTATATTTCAAATGTCAACATCTTGTTATACATAAGGAGGAATTGTATGGTACAGCAAATATCTGATGCGGAACTTGAAATTATGAAAATCGTATGGGGAAACCCGGAGGAGGTGACGTTGTTCCCCTATATCATGGATGGTCTGGCGGCAAGAGGCAAGCCGTGTCAAAAGAATACTCTGATCGTGCTTTTGTCGCGGCTGATTAACAAGGGCTTTTTGAGCGCCAAGAAAATCGGACGCCATAACGAATATACCACGCTGGTTTCGGAAACGGAATACCAGACAGCGCAAACAAAAAATTTCCTGGACAAAATCTATGAGGGCAGTGCAAAAGGTTTGGTTTCTAACCTGATTATGGGCGACCTGCTGGCAGACGAGGAATACGAGGAATTGAAACGTCTGCTGGAGAAAGGGAAAGAGAACCAATGAACACGGTTTTGAAAATCTTCCTGTCCATGTCCTTTTCCGGCAGCCTGCTTATCCTGGCTTTGTTTTTGGGAAAACGATTTTTGAAAGATAAAATCAGTCGGCAATGGCAGTATTACATTTGGCTCATTGTCATATTACGTCTGCTGCTTCCTTTCGGGCCGGAAGTAAATCTGCTGGGTAAAACCTATCAAGCTGTCGATCAGGTGATAACCCAAACCGCGCCCCTATCGCAACAGCAACCCGCATTCTATGCTTCAGGGAACATACCTGCTCCTGCTGATAATCAGGAACCGAATAGAGATAATGATCCGTCAGAGGATTTGACAGCCGCCCATCCGCTTCAAGAGATCGGAGTGCTGCTATTCAATCATATCTGGTTAATTTGGCTGCTGGTTGCGTTGGGTATGCTGATACGGAAGATAACAAGCTATCAGGGCTTTACTCGGTACATCCACGCTGGTTTAGTCCCGGTTTCTGACATTGAACTTTTAGACCAGCTTTCTATTGCTGCGGGGCAGACAGGAATCAAAAAACCAATAGAACTTTGTATCAATCCGTTGGTTTCCTCACCGCTGTTGATTGGCTTTTTCCATCCTTGCATCGTGCTGCCAAGTGTGGATATTCCCAAAAATGATTTTCAGTATATCATTTTGCATGAACTGACGCACTATAAGCGGCGGGATATGTTTTACAAATGGCTGGTGCAGATCACCCTTTGCCTGCACTGGTTTAATCCCCTTGTGCAACTTATGAGCCGGGAAATTACCAAGGCATGTGAATTTTCCTGTGATGAAGCTGTCCTCACAAAAATGGGACAGGAAAACGCACAGGACTATGGAAAGACTTTGCTTGACGCTATGGCGGCAGTCGGTAAATACAAGGAAAATCTTGGAGCCGTCACCTTAAGCGAAAATAAACAACTGCTGAAAGAGAGGCTAAGTGCAATTATGAATTTCAAGAGGAAATCAGCGGTAATCCGACTTTTGACGGGTATGTTGACGCTGTGTGTGATGTTCAGCGCGGCTTTCGTTGGCGTTTATCCTGTCGCTTCGGCGGTTAACGATGCAACCGGCAAAACCAGCACATATATTTATGATGAAAATTTGAATTCCGGCTGGTATTTGGATGATGAAGATCGGAATGATAAAGAAAATCCTACGCAAGCGGAAATGAGTACGCATGGCAAAAAATATGCGGCCCAAGCGGAGCGGTACTATGAAGCCAACAGCCTCCCGCTGTTTCAGGTTACGTTCTCTCGACTGGATGAAAACGCGCAAAAGGCATGGCTTGAAAAGTTCTATACGGATGAAAATTTTGCTTTCTTTTCCGTTGCTGTGAAATCACTCAATGCGGACGACCCCCTATTGTCCAGCTATGCGGAAAAAGCGTATTCAGATGGCGAGATCGCGTTCTTCTCTACTTTGACTGACTGCATGGATAGGACCGAACTGGAACTTTGGCTGGATCGGGCGTTGGAAGATGAAAATTGGAGTTTTCAGTCCATGCTTTTTAACAGGCTGGACAAGAGCGATGAATCTGATGAACTGGAATCTGAAAAAGGATGGGCCGCAGCACAGACGGCGGAATATCAGGCCGCAGGCGTTACGATGAACGGAAAAAATTATTACTACCAGGGGCAATTGGTCAATATCTTTCTGGACATCCGGGCCAATCAATCTTTTTACACCTTGGACACAAATCCGTCAGGAACCGTCAATATCAAGATTACCCGTGATGCGGATGATAAGATTACAGGTGTTGCCTACATGACCGAGGCGGAAGTGGCTGAACTGCTCAAAGATATGAGCGACCCCGATGAT
Organism: Candidatus Pelethomonas sp.; assembly: GCA_048404665.1. Taxonomy (GTDB): domain Bacteria; phylum Bacillota; class Clostridia; order Oscillospirales; family Oscillospiraceae; genus Pelethomonas. Next base: position 25,423 of record DBFJQM010000077.1, on the reverse strand, counting down.
AAATAAACATAAGTGAAAATTGCAGTCGTCCAACGGTAAATAAAAAAAACCGTTGTTGCGGCGGCTGATAATCTGCGCGCCAAAACAAAATACAGTAGCCTAACGGCGGTTTTGAAATAACAAATTTCAAACCGCCGTTTTCTTTTTGAAAAAGAGAATACGGGGGGTGTATTAAACTCGCCCATTTTTAAGGACACGGCGGTATCCGGGAGGTATCGTCATGTCCTTTTTCATCTACGCCCCACCTAATTTCTCAAAAAAAGCATAGCCTGTCTACTGGGTAATTACAGCCAGAAATGCGAAATTTGTAAGTATATAAAGAATCCTGTCATTTCATGCGCCTGCACAGAATATTGTCATGTAGGTGTTGCTCTGTATTATCACTATGGGCCCCGTTGCCGCAGTCCTCCATTCAGTCTGAATTGCTCAAAAATTCAGATTGAATGGAGGAAACTGGCATGGATCACAACCAGCCTATGGTCTTTGACACAAGGCCGAAACGCAGGAAATCAAAGGACAACCCCTATGAGTTACTTACCACTGGTATGGGAACGGATCACCCGCATTACTATCTGTCCTTTACGGATAGCAGCGGTATCCAGCAGTTCATGGAAATCAATGAACCGCTGTTTCGGGCATTTGACCGATTTGAACTGGATGACATTTCTCAAATGAATAAGATGGACAGGCACTATGAGCGTTCTGAGCAGACGGAAATCTCGCTTCATGTAAGAGCATTGAAGCCCCAAGTGGCATTGGAGGAAACCGTTCTTCAGGAGGTGGAATTTGAGGATTTACACAGAGCCATCGCTAAACTTACTGAAACACAACGCCGCCGGTTGATCCTCTACTATTTCTACGATTTGAGATATACCAAAATTGCCGAAATGGAGGGATGCAGATTAGAGTCTGTGAGAAAATCCGTACAAGCAGCGGTAGATAAACTAAAAAAGCTGCTGGATAAGAGTTGAGGAACGAGGGGCGCAAGGTGTATCTACCTTGCGCCCCTCGTATTACATCATTTCATCAGGTAAAAATCAATTCAGCATTGACAATTTCTATTGCCCGGTTTCGGATATTGTTCATACGGCCCACCCAAGCCATCTGGTTTGCGGCTTTGAGAGCTTCTGTCACGCCCTCTTGCCCTGCCAACTGACTGACCAGCCGAAAAAACATAGCCTCCGCTTGCTGGTCAATGTCGGACAGGTAGCTGTCCAGCCTGCCGCTCAACTGCAAACCAATATAAAGGCCCCTGCGGTGTTCCCTGATGTACCGCAAATGCCGCTGGCCCCATACGCCGACAGGCTGTTCATCTTCTTCTGGTGCAGTAAGTTCGGGCAGGAAGTAATCGCCCTGCTTATGGTATGTACCGCCCATTTGCTCGAAAATCGACTTTTCCATGTCGTAGTCCTCCGATATTTTGAATTTTCCTTGCAATCCAATCACATTCGGATGACTTAACAAAAGTGTTGGGAGGAACTTCCTTACGAAGTCCCTCCCAAGGGCGTCCTCTTTTTTCGGTCTGTCCCGCTATTGGTCCTTCCTCTTGATCTTGAACTTGGCGTCCTGGATGGTGAGGGTGCGGTGCTTTTTCCGGTTGGAGATCATGCGCTCCGCCACGGCCTTGCCGGTGGGCGTCGCCGCCAGGCCGCCCTGGGCGGTCTCCCGGAACTCCGCCGGCAGGCGGCGGCCCACGTCGCCCATGGCGTCGATGACCTCGTCCACGGGGATCTGGCTCTCGATGCCCGCCATCGCCATATCCGCGGCGGCGATGGCGTTCATGGCGCCCATGACGTTGCGCTTGACGCAGGGCACCTCCACCAGGCCCGCCACCGGGTCGCACACCAGCCCCATAACGTTTTTCAGGGCCATGGCCACAGCGTGGCACACCTGCTCGGCGGAGCCGCCCCGCAGGGTCACCAGCGCCCCCGCCGCCATGGCCGAGGCGCTGCCCACCTCCGCCTGACAGCCGCCGGCGGCGCCGGAGATGCTGGCCCGGTAGGCGATCACCGCGCCGATGCCGCTGGCCACATACAGCGCCTGGAGCATGGCGAACTCCGGCAGGTTTTCCCGCCGGTACAGGGGAATCAGCACCGCCGGCAGCACGCCGCAGGACCCCGCCGTGGGGGCCGCCACGATCCGCCGCATACAGGCGTTGGACTCGCCCATGGCCAGGGCCTCTGCGATGACCTGGGCGGTAAACTCCCCGCCGATGGTGCGGTTGCGGGCGGCGTACTGGCGCATCCGCGCCCCCTGTCCGCCCACCATGCCGCTGAGGCTGCGCCGCTCGCCGGTGTAGGCGTTGGAGGCGTCCAGCATGGCCCGCCAGGTGATCGCCATTTTCTTGATGCTCTCGTCCCGGGTGACCATCCGGTCCTCCATATCCTTTTCCACCACGATCTCCCAGATGGGCTTTCCCTCCCGGCGCACCACGGCCAGGATCTCTTTCATGGAGTCCAGGTTCATGTCAGTCCTCCTTCTAGTAGTAGGTGACCCGCAGGATGCCGGGGAGCTGCCGGAACAGCTCCAGCAAAAGCTCCGGCACCGGCTGGTCCGTCTCGATGACCATGATGGCGCTGCCGCCCCGGCCGTCCCGGTTCAGGCGCATACTGGCCACGTTCACCTGGGCCTGGGCCAGGGCGGTGGTCACGTCGGCCACATGGCCCTGGTCGTCCCGGTTGTGGATCACCAGGGTATGGTAGTCCCCGGTGAAATTTACCTCCACCCCGTCGATCTTGTTGACCTGGATGCGTCCGCCGCCGGTGGAGCAGGCCTGCATGACAAGGCGCTTGCCGGCGGCGCCCTCCACGTCCACCACCACGCTGTTGGGGTGGGCGTCCCGCAGGTCCACCTCCTGGAAGGAGAAGGTCAGCCCCTGCTCCGCCGCCACGGCGAAGCTGTCGGGGATATTGAAGTCGTCGGTTGCCATCCCCAGCACCCCCGCCACCAGGGCCTTGTCCGTGCCGTGGCCCATGCCGGTGTCCGCAAAGGAGCCGTGAAGGCTGAAGACCGCCTTTACCGGCTGCTCCCCCAGCAGGGTCCGGGCCATGCGCCCGATGCGCACAGCTCCGGCGGTGTGCGAGCTGGACGGGCCCACCATGATGGGGCCCATGATATCAAATATGTCGATCATTGCCGCGTTATCCTTTCACAGGTGATGGGAGGCTTCCCCCTCCGGGGCCGCCGTCCCAGGAAATTCCTGTGACATCATATCACATATTTCCCGTTCGTCAATAGCGTCCCGCCTTTTCCGTTGCATTTTTGCCGAAAAGCCGGTATACTGTCGGTATCGGCCCTTCCCCGCCCGGGAAGGACCCGCGTAAGGAGGACAGCCATGACGGAAAAAGTGACCATCGTTCAGGAGGAAAACCTCCCCATGCCCCTCATCTATCTGGCCTCGGCGGAGGATCTGGCCGCCTGGTACCGGGACCAGCTCCTCTGGTCCCTGGCCCACGGGGAGACGGACCTTGCCATCTCCTGCTTCGATACCGGCATCGCCTTCGGCTTCGGCGTTGACCGGGCGGCCTACGCGGTGCTGCAGGCGGTGACGGAGGTGCTCTACGACCACCCGGAGGCGGCGCGCCTCACCATCCGCTGCGGCGACAGCGAGAGCTTTCGCGCCTACCGCTTCCAGTGGAACATGTGGTACGCCCCCCACAAGCCGGCCCACGAGCCGTAAGCTGTCCGCTTTCGGCGCACACCGCTTGAAAAATCGGTCATACTGTGATATGATGTGGAAAAAATGTGCTTGGGAGTGTGTGCTATGATCTATACCATTACCACCAACCCCTCTCTGGACTACACCATAGAGGCCGAGCTGGTGCCGGGCCGGGTCAACCGCGCCCGCAGTGAGACGATCTACCCCGGCGGCAAGGGGATCAACGTGGCCATCATGCTCCACCGGCTGGGGATGGAGGCCACCGCCCTGGGCTTTGCCGCGGGGCGCATCGGGCAGGCCATCCGGGACCTGCTGGACGACCAGCAGGTCCCCCACGAGCTGATCCAGCTGGCGGAGGGGCAGAGCCGGATCAACGTGAAATTCCGGGGCACCGCCGGGATGCCGGAGACGGCGGTAAACGGCCTTGGCCCCCGCCTGACGGAGGAGGGCATGGCCCGGATGCTGGAGCGGCTGCAGGCGCTGCGCCCCGACGACTGTGTGGTCATCTCCGGCTGGGCCCAGTCCATCCCCTTCTACGTGGACCTGCTGGAGCGGGCCAACGCCGCGGGCTCCACCACGGTGCTGGACTGCGGCGGCGAGGCCCTGTGGCAGTGTCTGAAGTGCCGCCCCTTCCTCATCAAGCCCAACCTGGCGGAGCTGGGGGCCCTCTTCGGCGTGGACGACCTGGAGCTGTCGGAGGCCATTGAGCTTGCCATGCGCCTCCAGGACGAGGGGGCCAGGAACGTGCTGGTCTCCATGGGCAGCTCCGGCGCTTTCCTGCTTACGGAGGACCGGCGGCTCTTCACCGGCGACACCTGCGGCGGTACGGTGATCAGCACCGTCGGCTCCGGGGACGCCGTGGTGGCGGGCTTCCTCACCGGCTGGCAGCGGGCCGGGGACTATATGAAGGCCCTGCGGCTGGGGGTGGCCGCCGGCTGCGGCTGCGCCTTCTGCGACTGGCTGTGCTCCGGCGACGACGTGCTTTCCCTGGTGGAGCGCATCCACGTGGAGGAGGTCGCGCTGTAGCGGCGGGGCGGAGATGGAGATAAGGAGAGAGGGACCGGCGGCGGTCCCTCTCTCCTTATGCTGCTTTTGCAGTCTGCGGCAGCTCTCAATCAGCCGACTTGTCGAGCAGTACAACGTCAACGGCGGTGTAACGCGTATCGGTGCTCTGCGTCATAACGCCGTCCTTTATGTAGACGCGGCAGCACGGAATAAAATATCCAGGGTGGACTGTTTTGCTATAATAAATTTCCATCTCAACGTCCTGCGTATCCATATTCGGGTAGTAATCGCTCAATTTTGCGAGAATCGACGAATACGAGAGCACCGGACGATCTGCGTATTCTGTCAATACGACAGGGTTTGCAACTGTAATAAGCACATTGCTTGAATCCGCATATTTTTCCACTGTGATGCTGGAAAAGCTGCGATTGAGAACTTGTTGGAAGGCATCGTTCGCGTTTTCCGCTATTTTGTAAGAACGCCCGGATTCTGTCCCATCGATCTTGTAGTCCACGCTCCGCGTGACGATTGGGTCCTTCATGCCCAGATAGGCCATGCCCGCCGCCACCAGGGGATTTTCCAGAAGCTCATCGTCCGTGATATCGCTGGAAATAGGATAGTCGCTTGACAGTACGCCGATCCTGTTGATACTGGAACGTAGTTCCGTCGAACCGCTCAAATAATATACGTCAAACTCCCGGTCGCTATTCACCAGCACCTCCGCCTTCTGCGCCGCGTCCGCTCCATACAGGCACTCCAGATAGCGGGTCAGGTTAGCAGAGATCGCGGCCTTTACGTCGTCCGTTACCTCATACATGGGGCCAGCCTGGTCATAGGCATACTCATTGACGTAGATTGGGAGCGTCTCCGGCAGTTCGGCCAGCGCCTCCACCGGGTCTGTGCCAGGCTCGATGGCCGTTACGCTCTCGCCGCTGCCGATCATATTTGCCTGAGGGTCAACCTGGATATCAGTCTCCCGGACATCCTCACCGCCGGTATCCACTGACAAAAGGCCCGCTTCTTTCATGGCCAGGAGCTGGAAGAAGCCCTCGGGGAAATGCTCCGCGTTATCCGGGAAGATGTCAAATTGCTGTCCGAAAGACAGCCGCGGCCCATCTGCCTCAACGGTCAGCGCCAGGACCGTCTCAGGGCCCGGGTCCAGCCATCCGTCCTCATCCACTCCCATGCCGCCATAGATGCACAATTCGGCCCCCTGGGCGGCAAGCAGGGAAAAGTCCAGCGTGTAGACCAGATACGGCGCCCCATCCCGCATATAGACGCCTCCGGGAATCAGCGAATTGATTCTGTAGTCCTCAAAATACGAGGCGGCCTCCGTCTTCCCTCCGTAATCCCTCTGAAAGCGCTCCGCCCAGGGCATATACTGTTCGGAAATATATACCCCGGCCTGCTCCTCCGCCTGCTGCTGGATGCTCTCAAAGTAAGCGGCGGGGGAGCTTCCCTCCGGCAGGGAGAGCAGCTCTCCGCAGTTCTCCACCGCGGCCCACTGATCGCCGTCATGCGCCTCCTGAAGGAGCCGATCATACAGCTCCTGGCGCTCCTCCAGGGAGGCGGACTGCTCCTGATCGCCGGTCTGCTCCGGCGGCTCCGGGGCTGTCACGTCCGCCGGGGCCTGCTGAGGAGGATCGTCCGGCGAAGCGTTTTGCGCGCATCCCGCCACAAGCGCCGCCGCTATCAGCAGCAGGAGCATCATACCCAACCAATGCAGTTTTTTCATTTTGTTCCCTCCTTCACGGCTCCAGGCTACGGATACACGATGTCGCCCTGATGGTCCCGCAGCACCTGCCGGCAGTACCGCTCATAGGCGTCCCCACCGCCGTCCGCCGACTGGACCTCCTCCCCGCCTTCCACGGGGATGGTCCCCTCCGCCACGGCGGAGCGCAGCTTGCTCCGGGTCAGATAGTCCCTGGACTGCTGCCGCAGCTGCGCCCAGTACTCCTCCAGCGTCATGTCCGCCCCGGCGCAGAAGTCGTCGATCAGCTCCTTCGCCTCCGGGTACTCCTCATAGACGCTCTGGTGGTAGGCCATATAGTCCTCGATCTCCGCCTCGGTGACGGTGATGCCCTGCCGCTCCGCCTCCTCCAGGAGGATCATCCCCAGCAGGATATCGTCCACCGCCTCCCGCTCCGTGATCGTCCCCTGCTGGGCGGACATGTGGTACGCCGCCTCGGCCCGGGTCACCGGCTGTCCCTTGTAAGTGGCCAGGACGGCGTCGTCCCCGTCCTTTGTCATGTTCTGGTAATCGCGGCCCAGGGAGAACATCGGCGAAAGGGAGAGCGCCGCCGCTCCCACCGCCGCCGCAAGCACTACGATCCACTTCTTCTTTTTCACGATGTACCTCCATCGCTCCGCGCCTGTCCCATGTGCCCAGGCGATTCCCTAAGCATCATCCTCCTGTTGGTTATAAATCTCCAATATTAGTATACCTGTATCCCTCATATGATGTCAAGCATTTTCCGTATGCGCCAGCAAAAAAGCGTCAAACAATTGGTTCGATGGAAAAGCTCTGGTTTGGGTCGATCTCCACCTCCTTTGATTTCATTTCGCTCATTGGATTTCTCGCATCGCTTTGTTTCGCGCCAAGATACACCCCGACCAAAAAGGCCAGCGCCAACAGCAGGCAGATCACGAAAACGATCCACTTCTTTCCGGCAAACCGCCGGGACGGAGCCGTCTGCTCCTGCGGTTCTTCAAGACGCGCAGGTCTGCTCTCCGGCGCGGCGTCCTTAGCCTCCGCTGCCGGTTCCTTGCCGTGCATCAGCTCGTCCATCGACACGCCCAATACGCGGCTCAGACAGGTAAGATTTCCCGACGACGGGGCCGTCACCCCGGTCTCCCATTTGGAGATCGTCTGCCGGGAGACGTTCAGCGCCTCCGCCAGGTCCTCCTGGGACAGGCCCTTCTCTTTCCGCAGGTCACCCAATCTCTGATACAGTTTCATTGCATTTCCTTTCTTATTCATAGTATATATGAATACATCCCCAAGCGTCTATCACCGTCTGTTTACACCCCCGCACGTATCGGGTGCGGGGGTGTAAACTCCGCTTTACGTCCCCCGCAACTGTCGGTTGCGCCGGTTTGGCCCGGACAGACAGCAAAAGGTCCGTGGGGAAACCTCCCGGCACGGGCCTTCTGCACACAGCTATAGTTGCCGCTCCAGCGTCTGGAGCTTTTGGGTACATCGCCAGATGATCCGCAGGGCGCACATAAATATGAGCGCGTATATCCCCGCCGCCACCCGGTAGAACAGCTCCGCCGACCCGGTCAGCACCGGGCCCCAGATGCTGGCGGAGCACAGCAGCTCCACCGCCAGAAGCCACAGGAACATCCTGCGGATGCGGCGGTACAGCTCCATTTTGGACTGGGGATCGGTGTAGACCTCAAAGGGTCCGTCCTCCGCCCGCCTGCGCAGGTACACCCACCGCGCCCAGCGCTGGATCACCTCCACCCCGGTGTCCTCCATGAACTCCCGGTAGCCCTCCGGGTCGCTGGCCCGCAGGCCCGTGCCGGGCATCAGGTCGATCTGGTAGATGAACTCCCCCGGTCGGTAGGGGACGAAGGTATATACCCCCGCGAAAAAGCTGCGGAAGGCCCAGCCCCGCCGGCACCAGCCGTTGAGCCACTCCTGCTCCAGGTCCTTGTCGAAGGTAAATTTCAGTCGGATCATCGCTCGCTCTCCATCCTCTCTCCGTTGCTCACCAGCTCCCGCAGGCGCCGCAGCTCCAGCGCGAAGGCGGCGCGGCCCTGGTCGGTGATGACATACTCCTTCTTTTTCCGGGAGCCCTCCTCGGCGCTGTAGAGGGTGAGCCACTCCCGGTCCACCAGGGTGTTGATGGCCCCGTACAGGGTCCCCGGCCCCAGGTTTACCCGGCCGCCGGTCATCTCCGCCACCTCCTGGATGATGCCGTAGCCGTGGATAGGCCGCCGGGCGGCCAGCAGGATGTAGAACAGCGCCTCTGTCAGCGGCATACCCTTACTTTCCACGGTTTTTCCACTCCCTCAGCTTTTCCAAGGTCTCCTCCGGCAGCAGGGACAAGATCAGGCACAGCACCCCGATCCCCAGCACCAGCCCCAGAAGGAAGTCCACAGCCCCCGGCCAGTCCGCCTGCCGCCCCAGAAGATAGAGCACGCCGCACAGGCCACCGGCCATGGCAAATTTCCGCTTTTTTTCGTTCATGAGTTTCCCTCCCGCCGCAGATTGCGCTGTCATGGCTCAAATATATCATTTGCCGATATATCTGTCAAGAAAAATATCTCCCCCCGCCCGCCGCGGAGGGAGATGCGCCTTCAAACGCTGCCGCCGCTCCCGGTCCCGTCCCCCGCCGAAGCTGCGGCGGCGAGGCGGGAGCGCGCGCTGTTTTTTGGTGCTTATTAACTTAAAGAGCTACAATTCCCACACCGTCTCATTGGTGGTGGACACCGCCAGCGCTCCGGCGGAGAGGGCCTCCACCACGTCGGACTTGTCCATGATAAGGCCCCCGCAGATCAGGGGGCAGCGGAGGTCGCCGGACAACCTGCGGACGATCTTGGGCATGATGCCGGGCAGGATCTCCACCACGTCCGGCTGGGTGGCGGCGGCGGAGGACGCCACATTGTCCAGGGACAGGGAGTCGAACACAAAAAACCGCAGCACGGTAAAAAGGCCCAGCTCCCGCCCCCGGCGGATGAAGGCGGGCCGGGTGCTGATGATGCCGTCGGCCCCCGCCGCCGTGTGGATGTAGTCCACCGCCACGTCCTTGCCCCCCAGCCCGGCGATGAGGTCCGCGTGGACCACCGCCAGCTTTCCCGCCCGGTGGAGCCGTTCCACCAGGCCCGGCAGGGACACCACGTCCCCGTAGAGGAGGAACACCAGCCGGTGCTCCGTACTCAGGACCCGCTCCAGGCCCCGGTCGTTTTTCACGGCGGCGATAATGGGCGACTGCTCCAGGCAGTCGATGATCCGCGCTCTCATGATCTCACTCCCTGGCCCAGTCGAAGGACCGCCGCACGGCCCGGTCCCAGCCTGCCAGCCGCCGGTCCCGCTCCTCCCGGGAGATGGCGGGAGTGAAGGTCCGGTCCGTCAGCCAGTTGCGCACCACGTCCTCCTTGTCCGCCCAGTAGCCCACTGCCAGCCCCGCCAGATAGGCGGCCCCCAGGGCCGTGGTCTCCACGCACCGGGGCCGGTGGACCACGGTCTGCAAAATGTCCGCCTGAATCTGCATGAGCACGTTGTTGGCGCTGGCCCCGCCGTCCACCTTCAGGTCCGCCAGGGCGATGCCGCTGTCCTGGCGCATGGCGGTGAGCACGTCGCTGACCTGGTAGGCGATGGACTCCAGAGTGGCCCGGATGATGTGGTTTTTGTTGACCCCCCGGGTCAGGCCCACAATGGTCCCCCGGGCGTACTGGTCCCAGTGGGGCGCGCCCAGGCCGGTGAAGGCCGGAATCACGTAGCACCCGCCGGAGTCCGGCACCTTGGAGGCGTGGTACTCGCTGTCGGCGGCGGATTCGATGAGGCGCATCTCGTCCCGCAGCCACTGAATGGCCGCCCCGGCCACGAAGATGGAGCCCTCCAGGGCGTAGTTCACCCTGCCGTCCAGGCCCCAGGCCACGGTGGTCACCAGGCCGTTTTGGGAGAACACCGGCTTCTCCCCGGTGTTCATCAGCAGGAAGCAGCCCGTGCCGTAGGTGTTCTTTGCCTGGCCCGGCTCAAAGCAGGTCTGGCCGAAGAGGGCGGCCTGCTGGTCCCCGGCGGCGCCGGCGATGGGGATGGGCCCGCCGAAAAAGCCGGGGTCCGTCTCGCCGTAGATCCGGCTGCTGGGGGCGGGCTCGGGCAGCATGGAGGCGGGGATGTCCAGCAGCGCCAGCAGCTCCGGGTCCCAGGTCAGGGTGTTGATGTTAAAGAGCATAGTCCGGGAGGCGTTGGAGTAGTCCGTCACATGGACCCGGCCCCCGGTGAGCTTCCAAATGAGCCAGGTCTCCACCGTACCGAACAGCAGGTCCCCCCGCTGCGCCCGCTCCCTCGCCCCGGGGACGTTCTCCAGGATCCAGCGGATCTTGGTGGCGGAGAAGTAGGCGTCCACCACCAGGCCGGTCTTTTGGCGGATGGTCTCCGCCAGCCCCTGTGAGCGGAGCTGGTCGCAGTAGGCGCTGGTGCGGCGGCACTGCCAGACGATGGCGTTGTACACCGGCTCGCCGGTGTGCCGATCCCAGACGATGGTGGTCTCCCGCTGGTTGGTGATTCCGATGCCGGCGATATCCCCGGCGGAGGCCCCGATCTTGCCCATGGCCTCCACCGCCACGCCCAGCTGGGTGGCCCAGATCTCATTGGCGTCGTGCTCCACCCAGCCCGGCCTGGGGAAGATCTGGGTAAATTCCTTCTGGGCGGAGCTGACGATCTCCCCCTTTTCATTGAACAGGATGCATCGGTTGCTGGTGGTCCCGGCGTCAAACGCCATCATGTACTTTGCCATGGTGCGCTCCTCTCTGTTTCCTTAGGCCGGAGGCGCCGCTTCGGCCCGAAATCTCCATGCCCCTATCATAGCGCAAAAAACCCCAAATGGAAAGAGCATTTTTTAGGTTGAAAAGTGGAACGATCTACAGTATACTTGAGTCGATACCATATCGCGAAAGAGTGATCGCATGAGTACTGTCATTACCAGCCTGGACCGGCGCTCCCCGGCGGAGCGCGCCGGCGTCCGGGTGGGAGAAAAACTGATCTCCATCGGCGGGCACCCCGTGGAGGACGTGCTGGACTACCGGTTCTTCGGCTATGACGCGGACCCGGAGCTGGTGCTGGAGCGGGAGGGCGTCCGCCGGACCGTCCGGGTCCGGAAGGAGGAGGGGGCCGACCTGGGCCTCAATTTCGACACCTATTTGATGGACGAGCCCAGGCCCTGCTCCAACCACTGTCTGTTCTGCTTCGTGGACCAGATGGCCCCCGGCTGCCGGGACACCCTGTACTTCAAGGACGACGACGCCCGGCTCAGCTTCCTCATGGGCAACTATATCACCCTCACCAACCTCTCCGACCGGGAGGCCCAGCGGATCATCGACCTGCGCATCAGCCCCATCAACGTCTCCGTCCACGCCACGGACCCCAGGCTCCGGTCCGTCCTGCTGGGCAATAAGGCCGGGGCGGACAGCCTGGAGTGGATGCGCCGCTTCGGCGCGGCGGGGATCATCATGAACGGGCAGATCGTGCTGTGTCCCGGCTTCAACGACGGGGCGCAGCTCCAGCGGACCATGGAGGACATGGCGGACTGGGGCTTTGCCAGCTGCTCCGTGGTCCCCGTGGGGCTGACCCGCTACCGCCAGGGCCTGGCGAAGCTCCGGCCCGTGGACCGGGAGGAAGCCAACGCCGTCATCGACCAGGTGGAGGCCTTCGGGGAGGTCTGCCTTGCCAAATACGGCTCCCGGAAGTTCTTCTGCTCCGACGAGCTGTACATCCGGGCGGGCCGGGACCTGCCGGAGGAGGACTTCTACGAGGGCTATGTCCAGCTGGAAAACGGCGTGGGGATGCTCCGCAGCCTCATTACGGAGTTTGAAGCGGGCCTGAGGCTGGAGGACGGGCCGGCGAACGCCTCCCCCTTCACCATGGCCACCGGCGTCAGCGCCCGCCCCTTTTTGCAGGGCCTGCTGGACCAGGCTTCGGAGAAGCTGGGAGTCCGGGGCCAGGTCATCGCCATTGAAAACGACTTCTTCGGCCGCACCATCGACGTGGCGGGCCTCATCACCGGCCGGGACCTGATGGCCCAGCTGAAGGGCCGGGACCTGGGGGAGCGCCTGCTGATTCCGGTGAACATGCTCCGCCACGGCGGGGACGTGTTTTTGGACGACGCCACCGTCCCGGACGTGGAGGCGGCCCTGGGGGTCCCCGTCACCGTGGTGGAGCAGGACGGCTTCGACCTGCTGGACGCCATGCTGGGGCGGAAATAACTGCATTGCGAACCATTTGATATCCACTTGAACAGGAGGTCATGATATGGCCAAACCCATCGTAGCCATCGTGGGCCGCCCCAACGTGGGCAAGTCCATGCTCTTCAACAAACTCATCGGCAGCCGGGTCTCCATCGTGGAGGACACCCCCGGCGTCACCCGGGACCGGATCTACGGCGAGACCGACTGGAACGGGCGGAAATTTACCCTCATCGACACCGGCGGCATCGAGCCGAGGACCGACGACCAGATCCTGCAGTTCATGCGGGAGCAGGCGGACATCGCCATCAGCCACGCCGACGTCATCGTCTTTCTCACGGACATCCGCACCGGGGTCACCGCCTCGGACCACGAGGTGGCCAACATCCTGCTGCGCAGCGGCAAGCCCATCGTCCTGGCGGTGAACAAGATGGACTCCGTGGGGACCGTGGACCCGGAGTACTACGAGTTCTACAACCTGGGGCTGGGGGACCCCATCCCCGTCTCCGCTGTCCACGGCCACGGCACCGGCGACCTGCTGGACGAGTGCGTGAAGTACTTCCCCCCCGACGACGGCCAGGAGGAGGACGACGACCGCATCCAGGTGGCCATCATCGGCAAGCCCAACGTGGGCAAGTCCTCCCTGACCAACCGCATCCTGGGCCAGCAGCGCACCATCGTCAGCGACGTGGCCGGCACCACCCGGGACGCCATCGACAGCTATTTTGAAAACGAGACGGGCAAATACGTGTTTATCGACACCGCCGGGATGCGGAAAAAGTCCCGGGTGGACGAGACCATCGAGCGCTACAGCGTCCTGCGGGCCCAGATGGCCATTGAGCGCTCGGACGTGTGCCTTATCCTCATCGACGCCCAGGAGGGGGTCACGGAGCAGGACACCAAGGTGGCGGGCATGGCCCACGAGGCCGGCAAGGCCAGCATCATCGTGGTCAACAAGTGGGACCTGGTGGAAAAGGACGGCCGGACCATGGACAGGATGCGCCAGGACATCCGCCGGGACCTCAGCTACATGACCTACGCCCCCATTCTCTTCATCTCCGCCGCCACCGGCCAGCGGGTGGACCGGCTCTTTGAGCTGATCCAGTACGTGAACAACCAGGCCAGCACCCGCATCACCACGGGGATGCTCAACAACGTCCTGACGGACGCCCAGACCCGGGTGCAGCCCCCCACGGACAAGGGCCGGCGGCTGAAGATCTACTACGTCACCCAGACCGGCATCAAGCCCCCCCACTTCGTATTCTTCTGCAACGACTCCAGGCTCTTCCACTTCTCCTACCAGCGGTATCTGGAGAATCAGCTGCGCTCCACCTTCGGCCTGGAGGGGACCCCCATCAAGATCACCATCCGCCAAAAGGGCGACAAGGAGGACTGAGTTCGACCATGCCAAACTTGACGGTATCCATTGTCCTGCGGCTGCTGCTCACGGCGGCAGGCTCCTACCTTCTGGGCTGCTTCAACGGGGCGGTCATCGTATCCAAATACATCCTGCGGGACGACGTGCGCACCCACGGCAGCGGCAACGCCGGACTGACCAACTTCTACCGCACCTTCGGCGGCCCGCTGACCGCCGTGGTGGTGGCCTGCGACGTGGTCAAGGCGGTGCTGGCGGTGCTGCTGGGTCTGTGGCTGGTGGGCAGCCCCACGGGCCTGGTCTCCCTGAGCAAGTACTGGGCGGGGCTGTTCTGCCTGCTGGGCCACATGTTCCCGGTGATGTTCAAGTTCAAGGGGGGTAAGGGCATCCTCTCCGGCGGGACCGTCGCCATCATGATTGACTGGCGGGTGGCCCTGGTGGTCTGGGGGGGCTTTCTGGTGCTCTCCATCCTGACCCGGTATGTGTCCCTGGGCTCCTGCTGGGCCGGGGCCAGCTTCCCCGTGGTCAGCTGGCTGGTCTACCGCAGCGTCCCCATTCTGCTGCTGGCCGCCGCCTGCGGCGGGCTGGTGCTCTGGCAGCACCGGGGGAACATCCGGCGGCTGCTGAACGGGACCGAGAGCAAGTTCCATCTGCGGAAAAAAGCGGAATAGTCGATAGGAGGCTTCTGCCATGAACATCACCGTACTGGGCAGCGGCGGCTGGGGCACGGCCCTGGCCCTGGTGCTCCTGGACAACGGCCACCAGGTGTCCCTGTGGTGCCGCCGGCCGGACAAGTGCCGGGAGATGGGCCGCACCCGGGAAAATCCCCTGCTGAAGGGCGTCCCCCTGCCGGAGGCCCTCCGCATCACCGACCGTCTCGACGCCCTGGCGGAGAGCGATCTGGCGGTCATGGCCGCCCCCTCCTTCGCCGTCCGGGACACGGCGAAAAAGGCCGCGCCCTTCCTGAAAAGCGGCGCGGCGGTGGTGTCCGTGTCCAAGGGCATTGAGCGGGATTCCTCCCTGCGGCTCAGCCAGGTCATCGACCAGGAGCTCCAGGGCCGGGGACGGGTGGTGGTGCTGTCCGGCCCCTCCCACGCCGAGGAGGTGGGCCGGGGCATCCCCACCGGCGTGGTGGCCGCCTCCCGGGACATGGAGGCGGCTCGTCTGGTCCAGGACGCCTTCATGAACCCCCGCTTCCGGGTCTACACCAACGCCGACGTGGTGGGCGTGGAGCTGGGGGCGGCGCTGAAAAACGTGCTGGCCCTGTGCTGCGGCATCAGCGACGGCATGGGCCTGGGGGACAACACCAAGGCCCTGCTCATGACCCGGGGCATGACGGAGATGGCCCGTCTGGGCGTGGCCCTGGGCGGGAAAAAGGAGACCTTTGCCGGTCTCTCCGGCATGGGAGACCTGATCGTCACCTGCACCTCCATGCACTCCCGGAACCGCCGGTGCGGCATCCTTATCGGCCAGGGCACGCCGGTGCAGGAGGCCATTAGCCAGGTGGGGGCCACGGTGGAGGGCTACTTTGCCGCCTTCAGCGCCCACCAGCTGTCCCAGCGGCTGGGGGTGGAAATGCCCATCTGCGACTGCGCCTACGGCGTGCTCTATGAGGGCCGCCCGGTCCAGGACGTGGTGGAGCGGCTCATGACCCGGAATAAGCGCCACGAGGCGGACGAGAGCTGGATCTAACGCCGAATAAGCCGAATAAAAGGAAGGGAGGAAGCTGCGGCTTCCTCCCTCTTCTTATTCTCCCAGCATCCGCGAGGCAAAGGCGGCGGCCCGGTCTGCGATTCCGGGGAGCTTTACCAGGCTCCCCCGGTCGTTGGCGGTCTCCAGCATACAGAACCGGGGCGGCAGATAAAAGCTCTTGTTCATGTTCAGGGCGGAGATCAGCTGCCGGGCTACCAGATCGCCGCCGGAGTACCCGGACACCACCAGGCCGTAGAGCCGCTTGTCGTAAAACCGGCTCTGGCGGTACATGGCCGTCAGGCGGTTGATGAAGGCGGTGAGATTGGCGGAGAGCGCGTCGTTGTAGTTGGCGCAGAGCATCACCAGGGCGTCGCAGGCCCGGACGGCGGGGAACACCTCCTCCACCATGGGCCCGCCGTAGAAGCAGCCCCCCTGCTGCCCAAAGTGGAGGCAGGCGGTGTAGCTGCACCCGGCGCAGTCCGCCAGCTCGCCGTTATTGAGGCACAGCTCCGCCGTCTCCACCGTGTCCGGCAGGCCCCGCTTCACCAGCTCCCACAGGTCCAGGGTGTTGCTGGTGGAGCGGACGGAGGCGTGGAGGGCCAGCACCCGGCCCACCGGCGGCAGCGGCTCCGCGCCCTCCAGCCGCCCGATAAGCTCCTCCAGGGCCAGATGGAAAGCGGTGCGTTCGTCGGTGCCCCCCAGCATGGCCTGGACGTGGAAGTTGCGCATAGAGCCGGTGGCCTCCACCAGGGGCCGCCCCAAAAACGCGCAGCCGGACAGGTTGGCGGCCAGCACCATATCCCGGGCCACGTCCTTGGTGTAAAGCTCCCCCACGCCGGTGACCACCACGGCCCCCAGGCAGCCGTCCAGCGCCCCGGTATCCCGGCGCAGGACGGACAACATCCGGTAGTAGGCCAGGTTGCAGCCCCCCTCGTCCAGGGCCACGGCAAAAAGGAGCCGCCGTCCCTCCAGGCCCGCCAGCCCCCGGTCCGGGTCCCGCCAGTCGCTGCCTGGAGGCAGCAGCGGGGCCAGGGCGTCCCGCAGGGCGGCGCTGTATTCGTTTGTGGGCAGGATCACGGTCAGCGGCATGGCCCGCCTCCTTTCACGTCAGTTCGCGGGAATGGCCCGCAGCTTCTCCATGGTCCCCCGGATGCGCTCCAGCAGGGGGCCGGGCAGCGGCAGGCGCTCCACCGCCGGTCCGGTGGCGGTCAGGCGGTTGCGGACGCCGAAGAACACCCCGTCCAGATACACGGAGGAGCAGTGCATCTCCCCCCTCAGGCAGCTCAGCACGCTCAGCGCCCCGGAGGACAGGGCGGGGGCCACATAGGGCTTAAAGCCCATGGCCCGCATCTCCAGGTTGGCGTGGGCGGCCCGCTCCGTCAGCTCCCGGGAAAGGGCGTCGTCGTAGCGGGAGATGGAGTTGGCCACCACCAGGTCCTCCCCGTGGGGGCCAAAGGTCCGGCCGTCCGTCAGGAAGTCCGCGAAGCGGGCGTCCTGCTTTGCGTAGTAGGCCGCCCGGGCGTTCATCACCCCCAGGCCGAAGCCCCGGACCTGGTGGGGGAAAAGCCCCATGCCGTCCAGCTCTCCGGCCTCGCTGCGGTTGCTGGCGTCCAGGGCCGCCCGGCACAGGGGGTCCACCGGATCGCTGACCACGCAGAAGAGGCCCCGGTAGCCCTGCTGACGGGCCATGCGGCCGTAGTGGGCCGCCAGGGGGCGGTTGGATGCGTACTGGGCCATGCGCACGTCCCCGGTCTTTACCGCCGTGTCCGGCACGAACCGGGAGGCGCAGAACAGGAACACGTCGCAGTCAAAGATGCGGTCCACGTCCACGGTCTCCACCGGCGGCAGCGCGTCGTACCGGTCCGGCAGGCCGATCTGGTTCAGTTCAAACTCCCACCGGCGGGCCACCCCCTCCCGGAGGTCGCACAGGCCGATGGCGCTGAGCACGTCCCCGCCCAGGAGCCGCAGTCCCAGGGCCAGGGTGCTGCCCACGTCCCCCAGGGCCAGCAGGTGCAGTCGCAGCTTCCGCTTCGGGCGGCAGATGGGGAAGTCCGGCGTCAGCAGCTCCCGCCACCGGGGATGGCCCAGGTTCACTCCCCGGACCCGTCCGGCGGCAGCGGCGGCGGCCAGGGGGCCCGGCACGTCCTCCGCCGTCTCTCCGGCGGCGTTCAGGGTGTCCGCCCCCTCCCGGTCCGTCAGCAGGGCCGGGTCCGTGACGGCGAAGGTCTCCCGCCCCGCCAGGGGCGGGCGGCGGAACCCGTAGAGGATCTCCCCCTCCTCCGGCAGGGCGGGCAGCGCCGGATAGGGCAGGGCCAGGCGGCTGACAAGGGCGCGGCCCTCCAATTGATAGCAGTTCATTTCTTCTCCCCCTCCATGGCCCCGGCCATCCAGTGCAGACGGCCCAGCAGCTCCAGATCGTTGTCCACATAGTTGGAGGCGGCCCGGCTCACGTCGTAGGACATGCGCCCTCCCTTGTCCGGGCACAGGGGCAATATCACCGCCTCCCCCAGGCGGCTGAGGGTCAGGCTGCGGGCGTAGAGGGTCCGGTACTCCGTCTCCAGCGCCAGCAGGATGTCCCGGGCGTTGGCCAGGCAGCACTGGCTGAGCCGGAAGTCCGAGCCGGGGGCGCAGTCCCGGGGAAGCCCCGGCGCGGCGTAGGGCAGCACCATGTTCACCGCCGCGTGGAGGCCGCCGGCCATGGCCTGCTCCCGGCGGATGCTGTCGCCGCCGATAAAGGGGTACAGGGTGGACTCCACGAACCACAGCCGGATGTTGGGCAGATAGTAGACGCTGTCCACCGGGTAGCCCAGCTCCTCCATCAGGTCCCGGCCCATGCCGGTGAGGTAGCCCACCAGCACCTGCCGGATGGGGGTGCCGGTGCGTTCCAGCAGGGGGGCGATGCGGCGAATGCGGTTGCCGTCGTGGAGCAGGTCGTCCACCAGAATCACCGGCCGGTCAAAGGCCCGGATGGTGCGGACCTGGTCCTCCAGAGGCGCGTAGTCCGGATAGGCCTCGATGGTGAAGGAGGAGAGGTCCGACTGGTACACCTTGTCGGTGTGGAGGGTCTTGGTGACGGTGTTGGGCACCGCCACGCCCCGCAAGATCTTGCCGAAGGGCACGCACATGCACTCCCCCAGCACCCGTGGCTGGGTGGGCTGGGCGCTTACGCCGTTGACGGCGGTGATCATGTGCAGCAGCCGGTGGTGGATCACCGAGGCGCTGATGGACAGCACCAGGCACCCGGGGTACAGCCCCGTCAGGGCCGTCTGGAGGCGGCGGTGGGCGGTGTTCAGGGCGGTCACCACCGCGCCGCTGCCGGTAAAGGGCGCCTTCAGCACCGTGTCCATGTTCCGGGTCAGGACGATGGGGCGGCTCATGTCCACCGCCAGCACCTCCCGGTCCTGCCACGTCAGCCCCGCGGGGACAAAGCCCTGGAGGGCCAGCAGCTCCCGGACATAGCCGGGCACGAACTCCTGCACCGGGCAGAACAGGGCGCAGCCGTGGCCCCGGCGCAGGGCCTGGGTCAGCACCTCGGTGACAAGGGCCTGGCAGGTCTCCATGGGGTCCCGGGTCTTGGCGCACCACATGCCGCTGATGACCAGGGCGCGGCCCCCGGTGCGCTCCCGGACGAAGCCCGCCAGCTGGGTGCTGCCCAGGCGGGCGTAAAGCCGGTCCGGCTCCACCAGGCAGAAGCTCAGGGCGCCCAGGTCCGGCCCCTCCGGCCCCCGCCGGAGGACGCAGAGCTGGTCCCCCATTTTTTCCAGGCGGCCGGCAAGCTCGCCGTCCACCAACGGGCAGCTGCTCTCCCCCGCCGGCAGGCAGGTGAACTGGATGTCCCCGGCGGTGAGCAGGGGCTTATCCAGCGGCTCCCGCAGGTACAGGCCCTGGCGATAGATCAGGTCCTGGGCCACCGGGTCGATGAGGTTGGAGATGTCCCGCCCCTGGTCCACCGCGTCCCGGATGCGGGTGGAGGAGATGTCCTCCAGGTGGGGCGGCAGCTTCAGCTCCACCACCTGGCCGGTGATGAGGCTGTAGTCCGCCTCCGCCACGCCGGCGCGGCGGAAGATCACATGGTCAAAGGAGTGGATGGAGTTCTCCTCCGGCGCCTTCCGGTAGGAGGAGGCGTTGGCCACCACGTCGGAGCCCACCACGATGGACACCTCCCGCCCCGGGAAGGCCGCCCGCAGGCGGGCCAGGTCCTTGGGGTTGGCGATGTTCACCGGGAAGTCCTCCGGGAAGATGTGGACGTGGAACTCATCCGCCACGGAGACGGCGGCGATGCGCCGGCGGATGCGGTGGGGCTGGGTCTTTTTGGACCAGGAGAACTCGTCGATGGCCAGCATCACCTCATAGCCCATGTCCCGGATGGCCTGGACGATGCCCTTGTGGGACAGGGTGAAGGGGTCGAAGGTCCCGGGGAAAAAGGCCACCCGCTGGCGCTGCTCGAACCGGAAGCCGCTGTGGAGCAGCTCCTCCCTGGTGACGAACTGGTAGATCCTCCCCAGCATGGCGCAGCGGTAGTAGAAGGTCAGCTCGTCCCCCGGCTCCTCGGTGATGAGGGCCAGCAGCTTTTTCAGGGTCAGCAGGAAGGCCCGGCGCTTCTCGTGGCGGCCCAGGAGCTGGGAGCCGAACACGGACCGGCCCAGCACGAACATGGCCTCCTGGCGCACCTGGCTGCGGAAGCCCGCCAGCCCCTTCAGCAGCATCCCCAGCAGCCGTTCCCGGCGGTCCCGGTAGACCTCGTCCTCCTCCGGGAACCGGACCCGGTAGGTGTCGTAGGCCTCGTACATGACGCCCACGGTATCCAGGGCCCCGGCCACCACCTGGCTGTTGGCGGAGGCCAGATACTCCGCCAGCTCCCCCAGGATCTCCTCCAGCTGGGCGGGAGGCAGCCACAGGCACAGCCGCCCCAGATAGCCGGGGATGTACTTGGAAAACTCCTGCTGGCCGATCTCCAGGCCCCGGGTCAGCTCCACCGCCACCTCGTTGCGCTGGTCCACGGTGAGCAGCGGCGCGATCTCCAGCAGGGCCGCCCCCGCCCGGTGGCGGACGGTGACCCGGTCGCTGACCTTGATGAGGTTTGCCAGGTGGGTGGCCACATGGAGCAGGCGGTCCCCCTCCGACCGGGAGAGGGCGGCCAGCAGGCGGATGTTCATCTCCTTGATGATCCAGGGCGTGGCGGTCTTCAGGTTGTCCAGGAAGATCTCCGACACCGCCTCCTCCGGCAGCTCCAGCGGCGCGGCGCCGCCCCTCAGCTCCGCCAGGCCCTCCTCCCGGCAGCGGGCCAGGGTGGGGCTGTCGCCGCAGGGCACCGCCAGCAGGGCGTGCTGGACGATGTCCCGGGTGGAAATGTAGTCCTTCAAATACCGCAGCAGCTCCACCGCCGCGGCCCGGACCGTCAGATCCTCCCGGCGGCTGAGGGTGGAGGCGAAGTCGAGGAGGTCATAGCGCTGCCGGTCGGAGCACACCTCCATGGGCAGGGCGGTGGCGGTCTCCAGCAGCTGGAAGGCGGTCTCGTCCCCCAGCCGCTCCGGCCGGCGGTAGTACCGCAGGAAGGGGGCCAGGAATGCCTCCCGCCGGTCCGGCTCGCACTTCTCCAGCAGGGCGTTCACCACCAGCTTCAGCGTAAAGGTGATCCACCGCCGGTGCTGGGCCATGAGCTTGCGGTCCGGGTAGATGATCTTGTCCAGGTACAGCCGCCACTGGTCCACAGCCGTCACCGTCTTCCCGTCGGGCACGTAGTCCGCGGGCTTCTCCTTCACATACCCCGCCTGGAACCGGGCGATGATCTCCCCCATGAGGGCCGCGCTCTGGCGGCGGATGTCGCCCTCCCGGTGCATCAGCAGCTCGTACAGAAAGGCCAGGGTCTGGATCTTCTGGGGCACGCTGAGATACACGGAGTAGGACTCGAACACCCCCAGGTAGGCCCGCAGCCGCCGCCAGTCCGTCTCGCCCCGGGCCTGCTCCAGCAGCCCGGCAAAGCTCCGCTGGCCGGTGAGGCGGTGCATGAGCTGCACGTTGTGGGCCACGCTGAGCATCTTCAGCTCCTCCACCGCCTCCTGCTGGTCCATGAGGGCCACATCCTTGGGCTTCCGGGGCGCCCGGTCGGCGCCGGACAGGGTCACGTCCACCCCCTGGCGGATCATATACTCCTCAAAATCCCGCAGCTTGGCGTAGACGAAGGTGTAGCGCTGGCGCTTTTCCTCCGTCACGTTGTCCAGCTTGGCCAGGATCACATCAAAGGCCTCCCGCAGCGTGGAGATGCGGGTGATCTCCCGGCCGTCCGGCCCCCGGTCCTGCTTCACCCGGAAGTCGGCGTAAATAAGGGCCAGGGACTCCGCCGACAGGTAATCCAGCTCCAGGTCCCAGACCGAGTGGTTGGCGGCCACATACCCCAGGTCGGAGATGTGGCGGCGGCTGAACCACTGGTCGGTATAGAAGTAGTGGAGATAGGGCACCCGCTCCCCCGGCTGGCAGCCGAACTTGCCGAAGTCGTGGCCGGCGGCGGCGGCTGACACCAGCCCCAGGTCCACCGGCACGCCGGAGCGCTTCATGGCCCGGGCCACGGTGAGGGCCACATGGTGGACCCCCGCGATGTGCTCCAGGGTCCGGTAGGGCGTCACCTCCAGCCCCAGGCGCATCATCTCATAGACGAACTCCCGGCGGTAGCTCCGGAGGAACACCCGGTAGCTGTCCCGGTACAGGCTGTCCGCCAGCTCCTCCTCCCCCAGCAGCTCCATGCGCCGCAGGGGGTCCGGCGGCAGCACCGCCGCCTCCGCGTCCAGCAGCACCTGCAGCAGCGCCAGGAAAAATACGGCTCCCGCCCCGTGGCGCTCTGCCCGGGGGTGGAAGCTCTCCCGGGGGAACATCAAATTCCGGGCAAAATCGTAGGTGAAGGGCAGCCACCCCTCCTCCGGCACAGGGGACAGCTCCGCCAGCCGGGGCGCGGCCAGCTCCAGCACCTGGGCGCAGGAGACGCGCTCTCCGTCCAGCAGGCCGGCAAAGCGCTGCAGGTCGTTCTCCTCCTCCAAAAGCCGGGTCAGCTCCTCCCGCCGGTCCCCCAGGTAGTGGGAGGCGGGCTGGGTGGTGAGCCGCCGCAGCAGGCTGGCGCTCATCTGCCGGATCCTTTTTTTGTTCATGGGTGGTCCCCCTTTCCTCTGCAGGCACGATCATACATGGTCCATTATGCACCAATTTTTTTCGGTATGCAACACGAAAATGCGCCGGCCCGCCGTTTCCCCGGCCAGGGGATGAAAACGCCGGTGCATATCCCCGGAAGAATCCGATAGAATACCATAAGAGGACCGCCGCGCCTCCGGCCCGCCCAGGCGGGAGCAGGCCGGAACGCCATGGATTTGACCTGGATTTAACAGCCGCGCTGTTTCCGATTTTACCCAGCGGGCCTATGCTGAATACCGTCCCGGCGGGAAGCGCCCCGCCGGGAGACAACTATGAGACAAGAAAGGAACACAGCATATGAAAAAGCTTCTGGCCCTGGCGGCCGCCCTGTCCCTGACCCTGTCCCTGCTGTCCGGCTGCGGCGGCGGCGGCGGCGACGGCGGCGGCGTGGTCAACACCGACGGCTCCACCTCCATGGAGAAGGTCATGGGCGCTCTCATTGAGGCCTACCGGGACGTGGACGGCTCCGTCACCGTCAACTACTCCGGCACCGGCTCCGGTTCCGGCATCGAGGCGGTGCTGGCGGGCACCTGCGACATCGGCCTGGCCAGCCGCGCTCTGAAAAGCGAGGAGGAGGCCAAGGGCGCGGTGGGCCACGTGGTGGCCCTGGACGGCGTGGCCGTGGTGGTCCACCCGGACAACGCCGTATCCGACCTGACGGTGGAGCAGATCGCCCGCGTCTTTACCGGGGAGATCGCCAATTGGAAGGACTTGGGCGGCGCGGACGCCCCCATCGCGGTCTACGGCCGGGAGGCCGGTTCCGGCACCCGGGGCGCCTTTGAGGAGATCGTGGGGGTGGAGGACGCCTGCCGGTACACCAGCGAGTACTCCTCCACCGGCGACATCATCGGCAACGTCGCCTCAAACCCCAACGGCGTCGGCTACGTCTCCCTCTCCGGCGTGGGCGATACGGTGAAGGCCCTCAGCGTCGGCGGGGTCCCCTGCACGGAGGCGACGGTCCGGGACGGCAGCTACCCCATCCAGCGGCCCTTCCTCATGGTCACCCGGAAGGACGCCCAGCTCAGCGCCGCCGCCCAGGCCTTCCTGGATTTCGCCGTCAGCGGCGCGGCCGCGGACTATATCGCCCTGGGCGGCGCGGTGGCCCCCTGACCCGCTCCGCCGCCCTCCCCTACTCTCTCACGGAAAGGATGATTTCATGGCAAGCCCCTCCCCCCGCGCCTTCTCCGGCCGGCGCTCCCGCCGGCCAGCGGAGGCGGGGATGCACCTGCTCTTTCTCCTCTGCGGTCTGGTGGCCGTGGCCTTCGTCCTGCTGATCACCTTTTACCTCATTCTCTCCGGTCTGCCCGCCATCCGGCAGGTGGGGCTTGTCAGCTTCCTCTTCGGCCGGACCTGGGACTCCACCAACGCCGCCGACCCCCGCTTCGGCATCCTCCCCATGATCCTCACCTCCGTCTACGGCACCGCCGGGGCCATCCTTCTGGGCGTCCCCATCGGCTTTTTCACCGCCGTGTACCTGGCGAAGCTGGCCTCCCCCCGGATGGCGGGGATCCTGCGGCCTGCGGTGAGCCTGCTGGCGGGGATCCCCTCGGTGGTCTACGGCCTCATCGGGATGCTGGTGCTGGTCCCGGCCCTGCGCCGGGCCTTCGACCTCCCCGCCGGGGACTCCCTGCTGGCCGCCATCATCGTGCTGGCGGTGATGATCCTCCCCTCTATCATCAGCGTATCCGAGACCGCCCTGTCCGCCGTCCCCCGGGAGTATGAGGAGGCCAGTCTGGCCCTGGGAGCCACGGAGCTGGAGACCTACTTCCGGGTCTCCGCCCCCGCCGCCAAAAGCGGCATTGCCGCCGCCGTGGTGCTGGGCATCGGCAGGGCCATGGGCGAGGCCATGGCCATCCTCATGGTGGCGGGCAACGTGGCCAACATGCCAGCTCTCTTCCGGAGCGTCCGCTTCCTCACCACCGGCATCGCCGTGGAGATGAACTACTCCAGCCCCGGCAGCCTCCAGCGGCAGGCCCTGTTCTCCATCGGCCTTGTGCTGTTCGTCTTTATCATGCTCATCAACGCCCTGCTGAATCTGGTGCTGAAACGGAATAAGGAGAAGTGACCTATGGTGTCGAAGAAAGCGCGCAGGCCCGCCAGGCGGGCCTATAACCTGGCGGCGGGCCTCCTGCTGCGGCTCAGCGCGGCGGCCACGGCGGCCCTGCTGCTGTTCCTTGCGGGGGTCATCCTGGTCCGGGGCCTGCCCCACATCAGCTGGCAGCTGCTGACCACGGAGGAGAGCATCCTCAACGGCACCGTGGGCATCCTGCCCAGCATCGTCAACACCCTGTTCGTCATCGTGCTCTCCCTGCTCATCGCCCTGCCCCTGGGGGTGGGGGCCGCCATCTACCTGACGGAGTACGCCAGGAGCGGACGGCTGGTAGCCGCCATCGAGTTCGCCACGGAGATCCTGGCGGGCATCCCCTCCATTATCTACGCCCTGGTGGGGGTCATCATCTTCTGCACGGCCATGGGCCTGCAAAAGACGCTGGTGGCCGGGTCGCTGACCCTGGTGATCATGGTGCTGCCCACCATCATCCGCACCACCCAGGAGAGCCTCAAGACCGTGCCCCAGAGCTACCGGGAGGGGGCGCTGGGCCTGG
>DBFJQM010000076.1:0-28095 GCA_048404665.1 Candidatus Pelethomonas sp. | reverse complement strand
CCCTGGGGGAGCTGCCCGGGCGGGGGGTCACTTCCTCTCCCGGTACTCCTTGGGCGTCATGCCGTAGGCCCTGCGGAACTGGGAGGAGAAGTAGCTGGGGGATTCAAAGCTCAGCTCGTGGCAGATGTCCTGGATGGGCTTTGCCGTGCTGGTAAGCCACAGCGCGGCCTGCTTCAGCTTCTGCCGCGTGACGGTCTCCCGGATGGTCAGGCCGGTCTCCTCGTGGACCTTTGTGCTGAGATAATTCTTGCTGTACTTGAGGGCCCCGGAGAGGTCGTCCATGGTGATCTTTTCCCGCACGTTGCGGGCGATGTAATCCAGACAGTCCTGGGTGACCTTGCTGTACCCGGCCTGCCTGATCCGGTGGACCCGCTGGGTGAAGTCCCGCAGGCAGGTCTGCCCGTTCTGGTAGACCTCCGCCTCGTTGTCGCACTCCTCGGACCTCAGGATATAGAAATCCGAGAGATCAAAGGCGTCTGTGGCCGCCATGCCGCCCCGGACGGCGGCCCGGCTGATGAGGGTGATGAAGGCGACCATGATATTTTTCGCCTGGCGCAGAGGCCCCTCCCGGCTTACGGTCCCCAGGGTCGTGGTGTAGATCCGCTTGGGGTGGACATAGTCCACATTTCCGTCCTCCACCGCCTGCATGATCTCCAGCTGGAAGGCGTACTCCAGCTCGCCGGAGCGGTGCCCGGCCTCCTGACGCTGCTGTCTCCTGTCCGGCTGATCCACAAAGCGGATGGACTCCGGCGGGACCTTTTGCCCGGTGATGCAGTAGACCAGCATCACGCCGTACTGGATCAGCGACTGGTAGGAGATGACAGGGACCTTGCGGGTATACTGGAGGGCCAGCTCCTCCCACTCCCGCGGCGCGTTCAGCTCCCGAATCCGGCGCAGGATATAGTTCTCCGAGACGACGGAGGTGAATACCGGCCCGATGAGATAGACGTCCACCAGGACCCCCTGGACAAAGCGGGGCGCCGCCAGCCAGGAGAGGGAAATGCCGTTGGAGACGATCACCGGGGCGGCCTCCTTTTCAAAATGGGCCCGGACGGCCTCCCGGCCTCCGCTGGCAAAGGTGATGGAAAACAGCTGGGGGTCCCAGTTGTTGGTGCTGATGAGGTCCATCCCGGGGTCCAGATGCCACAGGGAGATGTCCCCGACGCACCCCAGCAGCTCCTGCAGAAGCTCCAATCTCTGTGAAATTTCCATAAGCGGCTCCTATCAGACCAGAAAAGGCCGCAGCAGGGCGGCGTCGTCCGGGTCCTCCCACAGGATCCTGCCGTCCAGGCGGATATCCCGGTGGAGATAGACGCTGGTAAACAGGTACTGGCACAGCGCCGATTTCAGATTCAGCCGGTCGCCCTCCGCGGACAGAAAGACGACCTCCCCCTTGCAGCGGCCGACCGCGGAAAAAAAGGCGGCCAGGTCCACGTCATCTCGCAGCATAACGCTTCCTCCCGTGTGTTCTTGCTGAGGACATTGTAGCACCCCGGACTTCAAAATGCTATAACAAAACTCATAATTCCGAAAGAAATCTCCTGATATTTCCAGATACAGGAGAAACGTTTTAGAATTGTGAGTTTTTTAATAACACCTTTCGGCAGGGACTCCTATACTGAAAGCACCAGGCGCATCCTAAAATGAACGAGGGAGGAACTTCCAATGAAAACCATCCGCATACCCCTATTTGAGAAGAAGGGACTAAGCTCACGGATCAAGTCCGCCAATATGCAGAGAAGTGAAAAATGGATCGGCTTCTTTTGCGCGCCGGCCATCATCATGTGCATGTTCTACATGTGCGGACAGACCTACCTGAACACCTTCTACACCGACGTCCTGCATCTGACGCCCGTTGCCGGCGGCCTGTTTTTGACGCTGCTGCCCATCATCTCCAAGATTCTGGACGCCATCACCAACCTCATCATGGGCCAGATCGTGGAGCGCACCCGCACCAGCCAGGGCAAGGCCCGCCCCTGGGTCCTGCTCTCCGGGCCGCTGCTGGCCATCACCGGCGTCCTGCTGTTTACCGTCCCCACCTTCAGCATCACCGCCCAGGTCATTTGGGTGACGGTCAGCTATAACCTGTATTTCTGCATGGCCTTCACCATGTACAACATCAGCCACACGCTGATGGTGCCCCTGTCCACCCGGAACTCCCGCCAGCGGGATACGCTCGCCATGTTCGTCTCCATGGGCACGTCCATGATCCCGGGCGTGATCGTCTCCATGCTCTTCCCGGTGTTCATCCTGCCCATCATCGGCGTGGACCAGGGCAAGTGGATCACCGTGATGGGCATCATTTCCATCCTGGCCCTGCCCGCCGTGATCCTGGAGTACTACTTTACCCGCGAGCGTGTCTCGGAGGAGAGCCGGGACGACGCCGCCGAGACCGCCGGCCCCTCCATGATGGAGCAACTGAAGGGCTGCTTCAAGAGCAAGTACTGGATCGTCATTATGGGCATCATCATCGTGCAGAACCTGTACAGCAACTTCCAGGTCACCGGCAGCCTCTACTACGCCAACTGGGTCCTGGGCACCTACAACGACGGCTCGACCTACGCGCTGATGAACGCCGTCGGACAGGCGCCCCTCGGGTTCGGCGTGTTCCTGCTCTGGCCCCTGGTCCGCAAGTGGGGCAAGGGCAAGTGCATGATCGTGGGCAGCGCGGTGAGCATTGTGGGCAACGTCATCTGCGCCCTCAACCCCACCAACATGGGGGTGGTCCTGGCCGGCCTTGCGCTGCGGGCCTTCGGCAATCTGCCCATCACCTATACGCTGATGGCCATGCTGGCCGACTCGCTGGACCATGTGGAGTGGATCAACGGCTACCGCTGCGACGGCTTCTCGTCCTCCGTTTACAGCATTATCCTGACCGTCTCCGTGGGCATCTCCACGGGCATCTTCAACCTGGGCCTCAGCGCGTCGGGCTATGTGGCGCCCCTCTCTGACGGCTCCTGGGTCCCCCAGACGGCGGGCGTCCAGAACTACTTTGTGATCGCCTACTACATCGTCCCCGCGGTGGCCTGCTTCCTCATCGGGTTCCTGGCCAGCTTCTACCAGATCGACAAGGAGCTGCCCGGCATCCAGGCGGACATCGTCGCCCGCCACAAGGCCGCTGCCGCCGCAAAGGGCATCGAATGGCTCTCCAGCGAGGAGCAGGCCGCCCGGGAGCAGGCTGAGAACGACCGAATCGCCGAGGAGAACCGCATTGCCGAGCTGAAGGCGAAATGCGCCAGGAAGGGCCTGCGCTATGAAGAGGAGGAGGCCAAGTACCAGGCAAAGCTGGCGGCGGCCCGTGCCAAGGCGGAGGCCAAGACGGCCAGGAAAGTGAAAAAATAACCTGCAGCCAAAGGCGGGCAGCGGCTTTCCGCCGCTGCCCGCACACATAAAAGGAGAGCATATCGTATGGATGTGGAACGGATACTGAGTCAAATGACGCTGGAGGAAAAGGCGGGGCTCTGCTCCGGCCAGGACTTCTGGCGCACCAAGCCCGTGGAGCGGCTGGGGGTCCCCGGCGTGATGATGTGCGACGGCCCCCACGGCCTGCGCAAGCAGGTGGGCGAGGGGGATCACCTGGGCATCAACGAGAGCATCGAGACCAACTGCTACCCCTCCGCCAGCGCGCTGGCGGCCAGCTTTGACCGGGAGGTGCTCCGCTCGCTGGGCACGGCCCTGGGGCAGGAGTGCCAGGCGGAGGACGTGGCCATGCTCCTGGGCCCCGGCCTGAACATGAAGCGCAGCCCCCTGTGCGGGCGGAATTTCGAGTACTTCTCCGAGGACCCCTATCTGGCGGGGGAGCTGGGAGCGGCGTATGTCCAGGCCCTCCAGGCCCAGGGCGTTTCCGCCTGCGTCAAGCACTTCGCCGCCAATAACCAGGAGACCCGCCGCATGAGCGGCTCCAGCCAGGTGGACCAGCGGACGCTCCATGAGATCTACCTGCCCGCCTTTGAGTCCGCCGTGAAGAAGGGCGGCGCCCGGGGCGTCATGTGCGCCTACAACGCCATCAACGACACCTTCTGCGCGGAAAACAAGGAGCTGCTGACAGATATCCTGCGGAAAAAGTGGGGCTATCGCGGCTTCGTGGTCACGGACTGGGGCGCGGTGAAGGACCGGGTGAAGGGCCTGCTGGCGGGGCTGGACCTGGAGATGCCCGGCGGCCCAGGCGTACAGGATCAGAAGATCGTGGACGCCGTAAAAAGCGGCGCGCTGGATGAGGCGGTTTTGGACGAGGCGGCGGGCAATGTGCTGCGCTTCGTGCTGGAATCCCGAGAGCGCAGGATGCCCGAAACGCAGATCGACCGCACGGCCCACGCGGCCCTCAGCGGCGCGCTGGCGGAGAAGTGCGCGGTGCTGCTGAAAAACGAGGATGCGGTACTGCCGGTCGGGAGCAGCGCAAAGGCTGCCTTCATCGGCGAATTTGCCGCAAAACCCCGCTACCAGGGGGCGGGCAGCAGCCACATCAACGTTCCCCACGCCCTCAGCGCCCTGGAGGCGGCGGAGGGCCGGAACGTGGTCTACGCCCAGGGCTATGACCTCCACACGGAGGAGCACGCATCAGAGCTGCTGGCCCAGGCTGTGGAGACCGCCCGGGGGGCGGATGTCGCCGTCGTCTTCGCGGGACTGCCTGACAGCTTTGAGACCGAGGGCTGTGACCGGGAGTCCCTGGCTATGCCCGCAAACCAGAACGCCCTCATTGAGGCCGTGGCCGCCGCCAACCCCAATACCGTTGTGGTGCTCCACGGCGGCAGCGCCATGGAGCTGCCCTGGCTGGACCGGGTGAAGGCCGTGCTGTATGTGGCGCTGGGCGGCGAAAGCGTGGGAGCCGCCGCGGTGCGGCTGCTGTACGGCGAGGCGAACCCCAGCGGCAAGCTGGCGGAGACCTGGCCGAAGAAGCTGGCGGACAATCCCAGCTATCTGAACTTCCCCGGCGAGGACGGGGCGGTGACATACGCCGAGGGCATTTTCATCGGCTACCGCTACTACGACAAGAAGGAGATGGACGTGCTGTTCCCCTTCGGCTACGGCCTCAGTTACACCCGCTTCCAGTACAGCGATCTGCGGCTGGACAGGGCGGAGATGGCGGATACCGACACCCTAACCGTCACCTGCAGGGTGAAAAATGTGGGCGGCGTACCCGGCGCGGAGGCGGTACAGCTCTATGTCCGGGACGAGGAGAGCTCCGTCTGCCGCCCCATCCGGGAGCTGAAGGGCTTCGACAAGGTGTTCCTGGCCCCCGGCGAGGAGAAGGAGCTGCGCTTTATCTTGGATAAGCGCGCCTTTGCCTACTACGAGCCGAAGCTCCACGACTGGTTTGTGGAGAGCGGCAGGTTCTTTGTGGAGATCGGCGCCTCCAGCCGGGACATCCGCCTCAGCGGCGAGGTGAATGTGACAGGGACTGCGGAGCTGCCCATCCGCTACACCCGCCAGTCCACCGTAGGCGACCTGATGAAGTCCAGCCGGGGCAGAGATTTCTTCACCCGGATGATGGCCGCCCGGCGGGGCCATGCGGAGACCGCCATGGAGGACAACGCCAGGCACATGGGCGAGGGCAGCGAGAGAATGGTGCAGTCCATGATGCAGGAGATGCCCTTAGGCGCCCTGGTGACCTACGGGGCCATGACCTTTGAGCAGCTGGACGGGCTCATCGCCATGCTGAACAGCTGAGACCGCTCCCCGCCGCCCGGGAAGGAATCCCGGACAAGGGAGCAAAGGAGGACTATATGAATTTCAAGCAGCTGAAGGGGATCCTGACCGGCGATCCCGGCAAACTGCCATACCCGGAGCACGCGGAGGTGGCCCGCAAATGCGCCGCCGAGGGCATCGTTCTTCTGGAAAATAACGGCGTCCTGCCCTTAAAGCCCGGCAGGCTGGCCCTGTACGGCGCGGGGGCCAGAGGCACCATGTACTGCGGCACCGGCAGCGGCTACGTCTTTACCTCCCATGCGGTCACGGTGGAGGAGGGCCTTGTAAAGGCCGGGTTCACCCTGACCACCGCCGGCTGGCTGGACCGCTGCGCCGCCAACGAGAAGGCGGTAAACAAGGCGGATAAGACGCTGAACCTGCTGGACCGGAAGTGGAGCGGCATGACCGTCCTGGCGGAGGAGCCGGCGGTCACACCCGCCGACATCCAGGCGGCTCCGGCGGATACGGCGCTCTACGTCCTGCGCCGCAGCGCGGGGGAGTGCAATGACCGCAGGGCGGTAAAGGGGGACTATTACCTGACGGACCGGGAGCGCGAGAACCTGGCCACCGTGGCGGCGGCCTATCCCCACACCGTGGTGGCGCTGAACACCTGCGCCATGGACCTGGGCTTCGTCCACGAGATTCTCGGCATCGACGCGGTGGTCTACATGGGCCTGGGGGGCATGGAGGCGGGCAATGCCCTGGCCGATGTGCTCACCGGCAGGGTAAACCCCTGCGGCAGGCTGACGGACACCCTGGCCAGGCGCTACGAGGACTTTCCCACAGCCGGGAGCTTCGCGGACCAGAACGGCTCCCAGCTCCACCCCGTCTATACCGAGGGCATCTACGTGGGCTACCGCTATTTCGACAGCTTCGGCGTGGAGCCCCTGTACCCCTTCGGCTACGGCCTGAGCTACACGTCCTTTGACCTGGAGACCGTGTCCGCCGCCGCCGACTGGGAGAAGGTCAGCCTGACCGTAAAGGCCACCAACACCGGAAAATACGCCGGGCGGCAGGTGGTACAGCTTTACGCCTCCGCCCCCGCTGGGCGGCTGGATAAGCCCTGCCAGGAGCTGAAGGCCTACGCCAAAACGAAACTGCTCGCCCCCGGCGAGGCGGAGGAGGTGACCCTCTCCTTCGCCACGGAGGCCCTGGCCAGCTTTGACGAAAGCCGGAGCGCCTGGGTCATGGAGCCCGGGGACTACCTCCTGCGGGTGGGAAAGCACAGCCGCAGCACCGCCGTCGCCGCAGCGATCACCCTGGACGCCGAGGCGGTGACGCGGACCGTCACCGACATCCTGGCCGCAGACCAGCCCATCCGGGAGCTTCGCGCCCCCGCCCGGGAAGGGGAAGAGCCCCGGGGCATCCGGCTCGCGCTCCGCGGAGCCGACTACGTTACGGTGGACAACGTCAGCAAGATCCCCAGAACCGTCACCACCTATGTGCCGGAGGGGGCGGTCTATTTTCCCGCCGTGAACGGCAACCCCTACAGATCCCCCAACCACTGCCCGGAGGAGGTCCGGAGCGTGCGCAGCTGCCCCGCGTCCACCCTGTACGACGTGAAGAGCGGGAAGGTGACCATGGAGGAATTTGTGGCCAGCCTGCCCGACGAGGTGCTGGCCCGAATCTGCACCGGGACGCTGGAGGAGACGCCCTATGCCGTCCCCGACCGCACCGGCAAAAAGCGGAAAAAGCGGAGCCTGCCCCAGTCCTCCGGAAGCACCACCGCCCAGTACGAGGACAGCCTGGGTATTCCCGCCGCGCGGCTTTTTGACGGACCCGCCGGGATGCATGTGATCGGCTGCGCCGCGGCGGCGTTCCCCGTGGGCATGGTGGCCGCCCAGACCTGGGACAGACCCCTGCAGCGGCGGCTCGGCGAGGCCTTCGCCAAGGAGATGGAGGCCCTCCAGGTGACCATTGTTCTGGGTCCCGGCATGAACATCCACCGGGACCCCCTGGGGGGACGGAGCTTCGAGTACTACTCCGAGGACCCCCTGCTCTCCGGCCTCACCGCCGCCAGCTTTACCGAGGGGGTGCAGGCGGACGGGAAGCACGGCGTATCCGTCAAGCACTTTGCCGCCAACAACCAGGAGACAGAGCGGTTTTCCGCCTGCAACACCGTCAGCCCCAGGGCCCTGCGGGAGATCTATCTGAAGGGCTTTGAGCTGTGCGTCCGGGAGGCGAGGCCCATGACGGTCATGACCTCCTACAACGGCATCAACGGCGTCCACACCTCCTCCCGGCGGGACCTGATCACCGACCTCCTCCGGGGAGAGTGGGGCTTTACCGGGTTCGTCATGACCGACTGGGGCACCCTGAGCGACAAGGCGCTGGACCTCCAGGCCGGGAACGACATCATCATGGGCGGCTACCGGGCGGAGAAGCTGCTGGCGGCCATGGTCCATGGGGCCCCGCAGTTCACCGAGGACGGCGCGGTGGCGGAAAGCGTCAGATCCAGCCACATGGGCATGGTGAAAAACACCTTCGCCAGGTGGGGCAGCTTTGTCCCGGAAGCGGAGGGTAAGGACACCGTGCAAACCGTCGTTGCCCCGGGCAAAAAGCTGAGCGAGCGGGCACAGAAGGCAGTGGCGGAGGGCGTCGCCTCTGTGGAGGAGCACGCCGACGGCTCAAAAACCGTTACATACCGCGGCACGGAGCGGGGGGCCTATCTGGCGAGGGGCACCCTCCAGGCCTGCGCCATGCGGATCCTGCGCGTGCTGCTGGATTCCTTCGCCATGGACGACCTGCTGCGGCGGTAAGGAGGACCGACTGTGAAAAAACTTGACTTCAACCAAAACTGGCGCTGCAACGGAGCGCCTGTGACGCTGCCCCACGACGCGCAGATCACCGAAAAGCGGAGCGGGGACGCCTCCAACGGCGGCCACGGCTACTTCCCCGGCGGCGTTTACACCTATGAAAAAACCTTCACCGCTCCTGCTGAGTGGGAAGGAAAGAAAGTCATCATTGAATTTGAGGGCGTATACCGCAACTGCATCGTCTCCCTGAACGGCAGGGAGATCGGCGGGCACAAATACGGCTATACCACGTTCACCCTCCCCCTGGAGGGCCTGAACTATGGTGGGGAGAACACCCTCACCGTCATTGCCGACAACTCCCGGCTGCCCAACTCCCGCTGGTACACCGGCTCCGGCATCTACCGGCCTGTATGGCTGTACGTGGGCGGGGAGAAGCGGGTAGAGTACCGGGGCGTGAAGATCACCACCGTCTCCCTCCGGCCCGCCGTGGTCCGGGTGGAGGTGGACGCCACCGCGGAGGCGGCGGTGGAGCTTCTGGACGGCGATACCGTGGTGGCCTCCGGCAGGCCCGGTGAACTCACCATCCCCAATGCCAAGCTGTGGAGCAACGAGACGCCTGACCTTTACACCTGCCGGGTGACGGTGGGGGACGATGTGGTGGAGGAGAAATTCGGCATCCGCCAGATCGCGTGGAGCAGCAAGGGACTTTTCATCAACGGCAAGGAGACCCTGCTCCGGGGCGGCTGCGTCCACCACGACAACGGCATCCTGGGCGCCGCCTGCTATGATACGAGCGAGTGGCGGCGGGTGCGCATTATGAAAGAGGCGGGCTTCAACGCCCTGCGCATGGCCCACAACCCCTGCAGCCGCGCCATGCTGGAGGCCTGCGACCACTACGGCGTGTACGTCATGGACGAGACCTTTGACATGTGGTACAACCGCAAGACCAAGTACGACTACGGCTGCGATTTCCAGGACTGCTGGCAGGCGGACACCGCCGAAATGGTGGAGCGGGATTACAACCACCCCAGCGTGATCCTCTACTCCATCGGCAACGAGGTGGCGGAGCCCTTCGAGCGGAAGGGCGTGGACGCGGGCAAGGCCATGGTGGAGCTGATCCACAGCAAGGATAAGACCCGCCCCGTGACCTGCGGGCTGAACCTGATGATCGTCAGCCGGGCGGCCAAGGGGCAGGGCATCTACAAGGACGGCGAGCAAAACACCGCCGCCTCCGGCAAAAAGCAGAAGGAGGGGGGCAACGCCAGCCTGGCCTTCAATATCATGGCCAGCTTCATCGGCACCGGCATGAACAAGGGCGGCAATTCCCCCAAGGTGGACGCTATCGTCACGCCCATCATCGACGCACTGGACATTGCGGGCTACAACTACGGCTCCGGCCGCTACCCGCTGGAGGGCAAGCAGCACCCCGAGCGGATCGTCTTCGGCTCTGAGACCTTCCCCCAGGATATCTACAGGAACTGGGAGATGGTGAAGAAGTACCCCTACCTGCTGGGCGACTTCATGTGGACCGCCTGGGACTACCTGGGGGAGGCGGGCATCGGCGCCTGGAGCTACACCGGCGGGATGCCCTTCAACCGGCCCTACCCCTGGGTGCTGGCGGGCGCCGGCGTCATCGACATCACCGGCAAGCCGGACGGCTCCTGCCGGTACGCCTCCACCGTCTGGGGCCTGGAGAAGTCGCCCCGGATCGCGGTGAAGCCGGTGAACCACCCCGGCGTGCGCCCCAGCAAGTCCGTCTGGCGGGGGACCAACGCCATGGAGAGCTGGGCCTGGAGCGGCTGCGAGGGCAACAAGGCGGAGGTGGAGGTCTACTCCGACGCCGCCATGGTGGAGCTGCTGCTGGGCGGCAGGAGCCTGGGTAAAAAGAAACCCAAAGAGTGCAGGGCCATTTTCAGGACCCGGTACGCCCCGGAACCCCTCACCGCCGTGGCCTATGGCCCCGACGGCAGGGAACTGGCAAGAAGCAGCCTTTTCCCCGCAACCGGGAGGACCCGCATCCGCCTGTCCCCGGAAAAAAGCGGCGGCGACATCGTCTACATTCCCGTGGAGATCGTGGGGGAGAACGGCGTGGTGGAGTCCAACGCGGACCGCAGGCTGACTGTCACCGTAGAGGGCGGCCAGCTGCTGGCCTTCGGCTCCGCCAACCCCTGTACGGAGGAGCAGTACCACACCGGCAGCTTCACCACGTACTACGGCCGGGCGCTGGCCGTCGTCCGCGTGACCGGCAATGCGGTGATCACCGTGACCGACGGGAAAGAGACCGTAATAACAACGCTATAAGAGAAAGAGGCTTGTATCATGAAAACCAAGCAGAAAAAGGGAAAGAAAGTCCTGATCACCGTTTTGATCGTGCTTGCAATTCTGACGCCTGTTCAGCTGGCGGTGATGGGCTGGTTCGGAGGCATTGGACCTATGGGAAATCTGAAAGACGTCCGTATGGGCAGGATGCCGGGCAACCAGCCTGAGTACAGCTTCGACAGCATCACCGTCATGGACAACAGCCCTCTCCAGGGCGGGAACATCTGCGCGTTTGGCTCCTCCGTTACCTACGGCACCGCCTCCCAGAAGTGCGCCGTGGGCGAGTACCTGGCCGCCCGCTTTGGCTGCACCCTCACCAAGGAGGCCGTCAGCGGCACCACCCTGGCGGACAAGGGAAAGAACTCCTATGTGAAGCGCATTGTGGAAAACCTGGACCCCAGCGCCCACTTTGACCTGTTCCTCTGTCAGCTGTCCACCAACGACGCCACGGGAAAGATCGCCCTGGGCAAGATCAGCGACAGCAAGGACCTGGACAGCTTCGACACCTCCACTGTCACCGGGGCCATGGAGTACATCATCTGCTATGCCCAGCAGACCTGGGACTGCCCGGTGGTGTTCTACACCGGCAGCCGCTATGACAGCATCGCCTACGAGGCCATGGTAGGCCGCCTCAAGGAGCTCCAGGAGAAGTGGGGCATCGGCGTGCTTGACCTGTGGACGGACGACGAGTTCAACGACCTGGACGACGCCGCGCGCAAGCTCTATATGGCCGACGGCATCCACCCCACCAAGGCCGGCTACCGCGACTGGTGGGGGCCTGAGATGGAGCGCCAGCTGCTCGACTATCTGGGCCAATAGGAGATCACTTGCCCCGGCAAAGGGCGCCCAGATCTCAAACAGCTATGCGGCTGGTTCCCTGCAGGGCGGGCATGGCTCCCCAAATGCGGCGGTAAAATAGAAAACTTCTGTCGATTCTCTGAATATTTCCAATAATATCGCAGAAGCACGGGCATGAAAAGTTCCCGGTTCCGTTCAGGAACCGGGAACTTTTGCCTGGGCGGCAGGATACGGACCACCGGCCTGCCGGTTAACGAATCAGCAGATGGTGATGCTGTCAAAGAGCTCGTTTAGAAAGGCGTGGATGGTCTGAAGCTCCGCATCGGAATAGCGGCTGAGCTGCTGGGTGGAGCGGGAAAAATAGTCGCTGTCCAGCTTTTCGTGGAAGAGAAACGCCCGATTCCCTTCCTCGGTCAGGTTGATCTGCACCTCTCGCTGGCTGACGGGGGAGCGGCGCTTCGTGACCAGCCCCATCTGCCGCAGCCGGTCGATCTGCAGGGAGACCGTAGCCACGGAGGCGCCCGTCTGCTCCGATAGAAAGCGAAGATTGCAGCCCGGATTCTTCCCAATAAATTCGATCAGATGCATCTGCTCCTGCCGCAGGAGCTTGTCAATTCCATAGCTGCGGAATTCTCTGCCGTACTTGTACATTTTTCTGTTATATTGTGCGATCAGGGAAATAATCTCCTGAATGCGTTCTGATTTATCCATACCGTTTTCCTCGTTTACCCGTATGCGGATCGTTTTTCGATTCGTCATCACAATTTATATACAGTATAGATGATTTGCGGAGAAAAATCAAGGGGGCGGCGCGGCGCGGAGTCCCCATGCGGTTTTTTGTTTTTACCAATAATGGCCTGAAAAATTTGTCGGATATCGACAAATTTGAAGTAAGGCTGCAAAAATTTATTGACGAGCTTGCCGACAGGTGCTATAGTAAAGCATGTAAATTATCAAGTAACTTGATAATTTACACATTTGATAATTGTGCGTTCCTTTACAGCGGCGGACACACAGGAATCAGAAAGAAAAAGGAGGGTTTCCATGATTATCACCAACGCGCTCCAGTATTTTGCGGCATTGCTCGCGATCAACGCACTTGTTTTCTGGATCTACAAGAAATTCCCCAACAAGGTTTTCAAGTGGGTCCCCGCAGTCATGGTAGTATTCATTCTGGTTGTCTGCTGCAACACCTTCGGCATCTGGTCGTTCAAAAACGAGGCGATAGCCGGCGCACGAAACGGGTATTTGAAGTATGTCATTCCGTTCATGATCTTCTGTATCTCGGTACAGAGCGACGTGAAGAAGATGGCAAAGGTAGGACCGAAAATGCTGAGCGTCATGCTGCTGACCTCGCTGAGCATTGTCATCGGCATGATCATCGCCTTTGTGGCGTGGGCAAAGCCCCTGGGGCTGACCCATGCGCCGGAGTCCTTCGGCGCGTGGACGGGCTCCTTTGTGGGCGGCGTAGAGAACCTTTACGCTGTATCCGACGCGGTGCAGCTGTCCGCTGACGAGCAGGCCAATGTCCTCCTGCTGATCAACCTGGTGTTCCGTCCCTGGATGACTCTGCTGATCGTCATGGCTCCTCTGGCCATCAAATTCAACAAGTGGACAAAGTCCGACACCACTGAGATCGAGCGCATTGCGGCGAACATCAACGAGGACGCTGTGGCCAAGGGCGTTCCCGTGACGCTGGACCTGTTCACGATCCTGGGCATCGGTTTTGCCGTCGTGGCCCTGGCCTTTGTGGGCGGCGACCTGCTGTTTTCCCTGATTCCCGGCGTCCCCTCCGAGGTTTGGCGCTACCTGCTGGTCACTGTTGTCGGCGTTCTCCTGGGCACCTACACCAACTTGGGCAAGACCAACGGCCTGGAGCTGATCGGCAGCGTCCTGGCGACCTTTACGCTGGCAGTCTCCTGCTCAAATACGGACCTGAAGACCTTCCTGAACGCCGGAACATTCCTGCTTTGCGGACTCACCGTTCTGGGCGTCCACGCCCTCTTTATGATCCTGATGGCGAAGGTCATGAAGGTGGACCTGTTTACCCTAGGCATCGCCTCCATTGCCAACATCGGCGGCGTGTCCTCCACCCCTGTTGTGGCTGCCACCTATGGACAGTCCTATCAGACGGTGGGCGTCCTGATGGCCGCTTTGGGTTCTATGATCGGCACCTTCGTCGGCTTGGGTGTGGTGCAGATCCTTCACCTGCTGGCATAACCGGTTGCAGGGACTCTGTCCCCATGGTAAAATACAGCAGGAGCCTGGCTCCTGCTGTATTTTACTGGATATGCCTGTCGGAAACAGAGCGGCAGACCGGGTGCGCAATATCGCACGATACACCATATAAAACCTATCACAGGAGGTTGCGAACATGTATGATTTTGACAAGACCTTTGACCGGTACAACACGGAGGTCATCAAGTGGGACCGCATGGAGCAGGATTTCGGCCGGGCAGACCTGATCCCCATGGGGATCGCGGACATGGACTTTGAGGTCCTGCCCCAGGTGCGGGAAGCCCTTGTGGCCCGTGCCTCTCATCCCACCTATGGCTACACCTACGCCTCAGACCGGTACTACGAGAATTTTATCCGGTGGTGCCGAAAGCGGCACGACTTTGAGGTCAAAAGAGAGGAGATGCTGCCCATCCCCGGCATCGTCTGCGCCAACAGCTTCATTCTGTATGCCCTGACTGCTCCCGGCGACAAGGTCCTGTTGCTTACCCCGGTCTATGATCCCTTTTACGCTGTGATCCGGCAGCAGGGCCGCACGGAGGTCCGCTCCTCCATGAAGTGGGACGGCTCCAAGTATGTGATGGATTTTGCGGACATGGAGCGGAAGATGGCGGACGGCGTGAAAATGCTGGTCCTGTGCAGCCCTCAGAACCCAGTGGGCCGGGTCTGGACCCGGGAGGAGCTGGAAAAGGTCGCCGCACTGTGCGAGAAGTACCATGTCCTGGTGTTCTCCGATGAGATCCACTGCGACCTGGTGTATCCCGGCCACAAGCACATCCCCTATCCCTGTGTATCTGAAACCGCGGCGCAGCACTCCATCATTGCCATGGCGCCCAGCAAGACCTTTAACCTGGCGGGGCTGAAGTCCTCCATCCTTGTCTCCCGGAACCCGGAGCTGCTGGCAAAGGTCGCTGAGGCGACCCAGGTATTCCACGTGGGCGTCAACGCCTTTGGCTTCAAATCGACGGAGGTGGCCTATCAGTACGGTGAGCAGTGGGTGGACGAGTTGATCGACTACCTGTACGGGAACGCTCAGTATGTTGTGGACTTTGTAAAAGAGCACCTGCCCAGGGTCAAGACCTATATCCCCGAGGGGACCTACCTCATGTGGCTGGATTTCTCCGCTTACGGCCTGACCCAGGAGGAGCTGATGAAGAAGGTGGTGGACGCGGGAGTGGCCCCCAACGACGGCTCCCACTACGGCGAGGAGGGCGTGGGCTTCCTGCGGTTCAACATCGGTACCCAGCGCTGCCGTGTGGAGGAGGCCATGAAGCGGCTTCAGGCCGCCTTTGAGAAGTAACAGAAGTGGAAGGGCCGGAGGAGGGCCGTCAAACGCCGATGGATGCTGAAAAGATTTTACAGGAAACTGCCGCCTATGCCGACGCGATCACCCAGTGGCGGAGAGAGATCCACGCCCACCCGGAGACAGGCTATGAGTTGCCCCGCACCGCCGCCATGGTGGAGGAACTGCTGCGGGAGTTCGGCTTTACCGTGACGACAGGGTTCGCGGCCAGCGCCGTCCTGGGCACGTGGGATACCGGTCGCCCCGGAAAGACCATTGCGGTCCGGGCGGATATGGATGCGCTGGGGATGCAGGAGCTGACAGATTTGCCCTTCCGCTCCCGGGTGGACGGCGTCTGCCACGCCTGCGGCCATGACGCCC
The DNA here is from genome assembly GCA_048404665.1 of Candidatus Pelethomonas sp. Taxonomy (GTDB): domain Bacteria; phylum Bacillota; class Clostridia; order Oscillospirales; family Oscillospiraceae; genus Pelethomonas. The sequence goes on along the minus strand of DBFJQM010000076.1, from coordinate 12,639 downwards.
ACACGGCGATGCTCCTGGGCCTCGCCAAGTTCATCTCCGACCACCCGGACGATTTTTGCGGTGTGATCAAGCTGATCTTCCAGCCCGCAGAGGAGGGCCCGGCCCCTGGCGGCGCAAGGCTGGTGGTGGACTCCGGTGTGCTGGACGGCATCGACGGAATCTTCGGCGCCCACTGTCAGCCCTTGTACCGAGCGGGACAGGTGGGCTGTAAGTATGGTGACGCCTTTGCCAGCGGCGATTTCTTTGAGGTGCGGATCAAGGGGGCTGGCTGCCACGCCGCGTCGCCGCACCGGGGCAGGGATGTGATCTCTACGGCGCTGCAGGCCATTGACGCCATCAACCGCATCCGCAGCAGGGAGCTGCCGCCCCTGAAGACCGGGGTGATCTCTGTTTGCTCCATCCACGCCGGACAGCTGGAGACAAAAAACGTGCTTCCCGGCGAGATCACCTTCGGCGGGACCTTCCGGGCCTACGACGACGAGGTCCGCAGCTATATCGCCCGGCGGATCGAGGAGGTGGTGCGGCAGGTCTCAGAGATGAACGGCTGCACCTGTGAGTACACAGATTCCTTCGCCTACCCCTCCTTCTCCAATGACGACGAGATCATTGACACGATCTTCCGCTCTGCTGTGGAGGTGCTGGGGCCGGAGAATGTGATCAAAAAGCCGGACCCGGAGATGGGCTCCGAGGATTTTGCCCACTACACCAAGAAATATAAGGGCGCGTTCTTTTTCTTCGGTATTCGCAATGAGGAGAAGGACTGCGGCTACAGCCTCCACAATCCCCGCTTTAACCTGGATGAGGACACCTTCGCTCCGACGCTTGCCGTATACGTCAACACTCTGCGCAAGCTTTTGCGCCGGTAGGGGGCGGACATGAAAGAATCCAGAAACCGTTTGATCGCTATTTTGTCGCTGTCTATGGCCGGCGCGCTGGTAGGGACCGGCATCTCTCCCGCCCTCAGCTCCATCCGCACCTATTTTTCCGACGCGTCCCCGATCCTGATCCAGATGGTGGTTTCACTGCCGTCACTGCTGGTGCTGGTGGTCTCGGCGGTGTTCAGCGGCATTTCCAACCGGCTGTCCATGCGCAATATCTGCGCGCTGAGCCTGATTCTGTTCACCGTGGGCGGCGTGGCGGGCTGTGCCTCCGGCAGCGTCTACATGCTGATCGTCACCCGGGTCCTGCTGGGTCTGGGCTACGGACTGATGATGCCCATGTCGGTAGGTCTGCTGTCTTACTTCTACGAGAAGGAGGAGCAGCAGCGGCTCAACGGCTACATCGTGATCCTCAGCAGCCTGGCCTCCATCGTGTCCATGGCGCTGGTGGGCTTCCTGGCAAGCCTATCCTGGCGAGCCTGCTTTCTGGTGTACTTCTTTGGGCTGCCCTGCCTGTGGTGGAACTGGCGGTATATCCCCGACGTTACGCTGAACAGCCCCCGCAACCGGATCTCCCTGAGCCTGCTGAAAAAAGTCTGGCCCTATGCCGCCGGCATGTTCAGTATCATGGTGATCTACTTCTCTCTGCTCAATAACTGCTCCAGCATTATCATCGCGGAGGGAACTGTCAGCGCGGCCGGCGTAGGCGCTTTTATGGCGATCCAGACGGTGGCCTGCCTGCTGACAGGCATCTGCATCGACCCGCTGAAGCGGTGGCTGGGCGGTCGTGTCAGATATGTGATCTGGGCGCTGGCGATGGCCAGCATGGCGGCGCTGTGCGTACCAGGAAATCTGCCCTGCCTGGTGGCGGGACTGCTGGTCAACGGTGTGGCACAGGCTATGGCGGTGGGACTGTTCAACTCCGCCGCCTGTATGGCCTGTCACAAGGAGGAGTCCCTGTCGGCTATGTCCGTTGTCTCCTTCACCCGTTGCCTGGGGCAGTTCATATCCCCCATCCTGATCGCGGCTGTGCAGGGCCTGGTGGGCAGTGAGGCTGTTCGCTTCCCCTACTACTTTGACATTGCCCTGGCGGCGTGTATGCTGATCGTATTCATTCCTGTGCGTATGCCGGAAAGCCAACCGGCGTAATACCGCAAAATCAAGGAGCGTACCGGGTCCGGTACGCTCCTTGATCGTCTTTATCAGAAATCCACGCTGGGGAAGAGGCCGCTGTCGGTGTGGGGGAGGAAGCAGGCGGCCACGAACTGGTCCATGTACCCCGGCTCGTTGGAGAGCTCCAGGTAGGTCATGGACCGGCCCAGCTCGTAGACCTTCTCCCTGGCCTGGGAGGACAGGAGCATGGCGTAGGCCCCGGCCTGGGAGGAGTTGCCGATGTAGTGGAAGTGGTCCAGGGAGATGTCCGGGAACATGCCGATGGTGACGGCGTTTTTCATGTTGATGCCGCTGCCGATGCCGCCGGCCACATACACGTGCTCAATGACGGAGGCGTCGAAGCCCAGGGAGGCCAGCATGGTCTGGGTGGCGGAGAAGATGGCGCCCTTGGCCCGGATGAAGTTGTCGATATCCACCTCGTTGATGGTCACGTCCTTCACCCGGCCGGTGTCCTCCTTCCGGGCCAGGACATAGGAGCCCATGCCGTGCTGGTCGTGGAGGATGCGGTCCCCCTCCCGGATGAACTTGCCCTTGCCGTTGATGATGCCGCAGCGGAACAGCTCCGCGATCACGTCGATGATGCCGCTGCCGCAGATGCCGGCGGCGGTCTCGCCGCCCACCACGGTGAGGGTAGGCTCCATGGTCTCCTTGTCGATGGTACAGGCCTCGATGGCCCCGTCGGTGGCCCGCATACCGCAGCTGATGTCGCCGCCCTCAAAGGCAGGACCTGCGGAGCAGGCGCAGCTCATGAGAAATTCATTGTTGCCGAACACCAGCTCCCCGTTGGTGCCCAGGTCGATGAAAAGGCTCAGCTCCGGCCGGTTCCAGATCATGGACACCAGGGTGCCGGCGGTGATGTCGCCGCCCACGTAGCTGCCGATGTTGGGAGCCACGATCAGCTCCGCCAGGGGGTTCATCTTCAGGCCAATGTCCCGCACGTAGATGTAGTCCGTGCGGAAGAAGCTGGGGACGAAGGGCTCCATACGGATGGGGTCGGCGTAGAGCCCCAGGAGCAGATGGTTCATGGTTGTGTTCCCCGCCAGCACCATGCGGTAGATGCGCCGGGGGTTTACGTTGGCGGAGCGGTACATCTGCACCAGCATGGGGATGATGGACTCCTTCACCACCGCGTCCTGGAGGCGCTTGTGGCCGCCCAGCTTGTCAGACTCGATGATGCGGTTGATAACGTCCGCGCCGTAGCGGATCTGGCCGTTGCCGCCGCTGGCCTTGGCCAGGATCTTCCCGGTCTGCAGGTCCACCAGCAGCCCCGCCAGGGAGGTGGTGCCCAGGTCCAGGGCGAAGCCCATGATGGGGTCCGGGTCGTCGGCGGGCAGCACGTCCCGAATCTGGATGCGCTCCAGGTCCCGGGAGATGACGCACTTGACATGGAAATTGGCCTGCCGCAGGTCCCAGGCCAGCTCCTTGAGCACGGAGTAGGGCATGATGATGTGCTCCGGGTCCACGCCGGTGGCCTCGGACACCGCCCGGATGATGCGCTCGTTGTCCGGCATGGTGTCCTCCAGGCTGGGCTCCGGCAGGTCCAGGGGCAGGAAGCTCAAATCGCTTTTAAAGACGATGCCCGCCTCCGTCAGCTGGCGGTGCAGGTCCTCGAAGATGGCCACCTCCTCCGGGGAATCCAGGTCCGCGATCTTCATGCGGCTGCGGTAGGCCGTGGCGATGTCCGGCACCTCGATCTCCGCGTTGCCGACGATCTCCGCCGTGCAGGCCAGACGCCAGCCCGCGTCGTACTCCTCCTGGGAGATATGACGGCTCTTGGGCGCGTCCAGGTAGCCGGACACCAGGCGCACCCGGCATTTGCCGCACACGCCGTTGCCGGAGCAGGGAGCGTCGATGGCCACGTTGGCCTTTCGGGCCACATCCAGGAGCTTCTCCCCGGAATTGGCGGAGATGACGACCGGCTCGGCGCCGGAGACGAGAAAGGTGATCGTAGGCATGGCGGATATGTCCTCCTAGTCTGATGTTTCTTAATGTGTTACTTTTTCAGCTCGCCTGTGGCGCTGGCGGTGAGATAGGCGTTGATGAAGCCGTCCAGGTCGCCATCCATGACAGCGTTGATATTGCCGTTTTCAAAGCCGGTGCGGGTGTCCTTGGCCAGGGTGTAGGGCATGAACACGTAGGAGCGGATCTGGCTGCCCCACTCGATCTTCATCTGCACGCCCTTGATGTCGCTGATCTTCTCCGCGTGCTGCTGGGCCTTCATCTCCATGAGCTTGGCCCGCAGCATCTTCATGCAGTTCTCCCGGTTCTGGACCTGGCTGCGCTCCTGCTGGGAGGAGACCACCACGCCGGTGGGCTTGTGGATCAGCCGCACGGCGGAGGAGGTCTTGTTCACGTGCTGGCCGCCGGCGCCGGAGGCCCGGTAGACCTGCATCTCAATGTCCTCGGAGCGGATCTCCACGCTGTTGTCGTCCTCGATCTCCGGCATCACCTCCACGGCGGCAAAGGAGGTCTGCCGCCGGGCGTTGGCGTCAAAGGGGGAGATGCGCACCAGCCGGTGGACGCCGTTTTCGCTGCGGAGGAAGCCGTAGGCGTTTTCCCCCTCGATGGAGATGGTGGCGGACTTGATGCCCGCCTCGTCCCCGTCCTCGTAGTCCAGGGTCTTGACGGCAAAGTCGTGGCGCTCCGCCCAGCGGGTGTACATACGGAAGAGCATCTGGCACCAGTCCTGGGCCTCGGTGCCGCCGGCGCCGGCGTGGAGGGTCAAAATGGCGTTGCTGGCGTCGTACTCCCCGGTGAGCAGGGTGGCCAGACTGGCCTCCTCCAGGGCGGACTCCAGCTTGGCGTAGCCCTCCTCCACCTCCGGCAGCAGGGAGGCGTCCTCCTCCTCGGCGGCCATCTCCACCAGGGCGGTCAGGTCCTCCCACTGGCTGACCATCCGGGCGTGGTGCTCCAGCTTGCCCTTGAGCTGCTTAGTGCGCTGGAGGACCCGCTGGGAGGCGGCCATATCGTTCCAGAAGTTGGGGTCCCCGGCCTTCTCCTCCAGCTCCTCCACCTCCCGGCGGGCGCTCTCCAGGTCCAGGGCCGCCGCCAGCTTGTTCAGCTCCGGCCCCAGGGCCAGCAGCTTCTGCTTATAGGTGTCGTATTCAATGATCGGCATATAAATTCTCCATTCCTGTGAAGATAAAGTCCCAAATCCATATTATGCCATAGAATCCGGGCGCTGTAAAGGGAGAAATCCACTTTCCGGCCCGGCTCCGGCGCAGGCGTCACCTGGGGGGACGGACCACCACCAGGGAGAAGTAGCCGGTAGGCTCGGCCAATTCGGCAAACCGGGGGAGGACCACCTCACCGTCCATGCCGCAGTTTGCCACCAGGGAGGCGTTTTCCAGCTCGCCCCGCCGCGCCAGCAGGTCCCGCAGCTCCAGGATGGAGCGTCCGGCCTTCATCAGCACCTTGTTGGCGTCCACGTCCAGGCTCTCCTCCAGCCCCTCGTAGCCGGCGGGGACGATGAGCAGCCGCTCCCGGCCCTCGCACAGGGAGATCCCCAGCCGGGCGGCGGCGGCGCAGAAGGAGGGAACGCCGGGGATGAGCGCCGCGTCATAGCCCGCCTCGCGGACCAGCCGGTGGACGTTCATGTAGGTGGAGTACACCGTGGGGTCCCCCAGTGTGAGAAAGGCCACGGTTTTCCCCTGGTCCAGCAGGGAGCAGATCTCCCGGGCCGTCTCCCGGTAGGACGCCAGCACGGCGGTACGGTCCCGGCTCATGGGGGCGGCGCAGAAGAGCACCGGCTTGCCCTGGATGTACGCCCGGGCGATGTCCAGGGCGGCCTGGCCGCCGCCCTCCGTCCGGGGCGCGGCGATGACGTCGGCGGCGCGGAGGAGATTGACCGCCTTGACGGTGAGCAGTTCCGGGTCGCCCGGTCCCACGCCCACGCCGTATAAAGTACCTTTTTCCATATATTTCTCCTGATTTTTTTCAAAAGACTGGGGCGGCGTCCGCCGCCCCGGCCTTATGATGCTGCCAGCCCCGGTCAGCGCAGGGTGAGCTCCACGCCCTCCAGGATGCTGTCCTCCCCGGGACGGTAGGTGATGGACACCTGGTCGCCCTTGCTGAGGATCACCGCCAGGGGCTGGTCCACGGCGCTGACGGAGTAGAACACGTCGCTGCCGATGAGCTGGATGAAGTAGTAGCTGTTGCCGTCCAGCACGGCGGAGCGGATGTCCGCCACCGTGCCCTGGACCGTCTCGGTGCCGCTGAGGCTGGCGGAGCCGTCCACGATGCCGCTGCGGCTGAGCAGCTCCAGGTAGTTCTGCTCGCACTCCGCCACGGTGTCGCCGGTGGCCACGATCTGGTACTGCTGGACGTTGACCATGGCGTACTTCTTCACCAGCTGGGCGGCGTCCTTCATGGCCATGAAGTAGGTGGGCTGGCGGCCGATGTTCAGCAGCAGGGGGAAGGTGGCCACATAGCGCAGGTTCTGCAGCTCGCCCTCGGCGGAGTCCATGGCGGAGTACTCCGTGGCCCCGGCGCCGGAGTAGAATTTGGTCTCCTTGGTGCGCTGGTTGGTGAGGATGAAGCCGATGTTGGACTGGTCCCCACCGGTGGAGGTGATGCCGGTGTAGACGTACACGTCGTCCCCCAGGGCGATGTAGTTATAGCCCTCGGTGGTGATGGTCACGTCCCGCTGGCCGAAGAGGGAGTTGAAAAAGCCGTTGTGGTACATGCCGTAGTAGTCGTACTGGGCCATGATGAGCTGGGCGTTGTAGAGGTTGTCCACCCAGGAGGGGACCTCCTCGTAGTATTCGCTTACGCCGGTGACGGCGTTGACCAGCACCGCGCCCTTTACGTCCGTGCCGCCGAAGAGGCCGATGGTCTTTACCAGCCGGGGGCAGATCCAGTAGGGCGTGCCCTCCTCATCCACCTCCATCACCGGCTGGCTGAAGATATAGGTGGGGTAGTGGAACCGGAGATGGCGGTACAGGTTCCGGCCCAGGTGCTCGGCGGTGGTGTACTTGATGCCCTCCTCCAGCCGCACCAGCTCCACGCTCTGGTTCACCATGTCGATGATGAGGTAGGCGGGCAGGCCGTCGGAGCGGTTGGTGAGCCACTTGATGACGTCGGCGTACATCAGGGTGGCGATGCGCACCGGGCGGCCCTTGTAGTTGATCTGGGTGTAGTCCTCCATGACCTCGAACTGGCTGACCATGTCGCTGAGCTCGCCCAGCTTCCGGTCCCCCAGCCGCTCGGCGGAGTCCTTGTCCAGCATGGGGATCTGGTCGTAGCGAATCTCGTCCACGTCGGCGGCGAAGTCGCCCACCTCAAAGGGCAGCAGCTCCGCGTAGGTCTTGGCCCGGAAGATCACGCTGCTGGAGAGGCTGCCCACCAGGGCCACCACCAGCAGGAGCAGGGCCAGGAAGAAGGGGACGGCGCACTGCTTTTTCAGGAACTTGAAGTAGTGCTTCACCCCCTGGCCCTGGAAGCCGGAGGTGAACATGGCGCAGACGCAGTACACCGCGCACAGCAGGAAGATGAAGACATAGAAGTCCGGGGCCTGGAGGCTGATAGGGGGCAGCTCCAGGTAGAAGTAGAGAAAGCCGAAGATGAGCGTGACCGCCAGGTTGATGAGCAGCCGCTTGGCGGGAGAGGAGACGCCCTTGCGGGGCTTTCTCTCCCTGGGGGGCTTAGGGGGCTGGGACGGGGCGCCGCTGTTGAAGCCCTCCCACTGGAAGCCCCCGGCGTCAGTACCGGAAAATCCCATACGATAGTCCTCCTTATCAAATAAAAATCGGGGAAAGCGCGGCCCTCCCGCCGCGACACACCACGAAAGCAGACAGGGGCCGGGCGCGGCGCCCAGCCCCTACCGCTATTCTACACGGTTTCCCGCTCAATAGCAAGGCCATTTTCCAGAACTGTCAGACGCAGCCGGTCCCCGGAGACATAGGCGCCGGAGAGGATGCCCTCGGAGATGGGGTCCTCCACCCGGGCACGGATCACCCGGCGCAGGGGCCTGGCCCCGTAGCCGGGGTCGAAGCCCTCCCGGGCCAGCAGGGCCACGGCCTCGTCGCCGGCGGTGAGGGACAGCCCCAGGGCCTCCAGCCGCCGCCCCGTCTCCTCCAGGAGCCGCCGGGCGATGGCCTGGAGGTCCGGCGGCGTCAGCTGGCGGAAGATGACGGTCTCGTCCACCCGGTTGAGGAACTCCGGGCGGAAGGTGCTCCGCAGGGCGTCCTCCACCGCCTGCTTCTCCCGGCGCTCCCGGTCCTCCTCACCGCCCAGGCCGAAGCCCATGGCGCCCTTTCCGCCGGTGAGGGCCTGGGCGCCTAAGTTGCTGGTCATCACCACCACCGTGTTTTTGAAATCCACCTTCCGGCCGTGGCTGTCGGTGAGGCGGCCGTCCTCCATGATCTGCAGCAGCAGGTCCCAGACCTGGTGGTGGGCCTTCTCGATCTCGTCGAAGAGCACCACGCTGTAGGGCCGCCGCCGCACCGCCTCCGTCAGCTGTCCGCCGTCCTCGTGGCCCACGTAGCCCGGGGGAGAGCCCACCAGGCGGCTGGCGGCGTGGCCCTGGGCGTACTCGGACATGTCGATGCGGACCATGGCCTCCTCCTGGCCGAAGAGAGCCTGGGCCAGGGCACGGCACAGCTCCGTCTTGCCCACGCCGGTGGGCCCCAGCAGCAGGAAGCTGCCAATGGGGCGGTTCGGCTCCTTCAGCCCCACCCGGCCCCGGCGGATGGCCCGGGCCAGCACGGACACCGCCTGGTCCTGGCCCACCACCCGCTTTCGCAGCTGGTTTTCCAGGTCCGCCAGGGCCTCCCGCTCGCTGGCGGTGACCCGGCTGACGGGGATGCCGGTCCACTCTGACGTCACGGCGGCCACGTCCTCCCCGGTGACCGCCAGCAGGTCGCTGGACTGGCCCTGCTGCCACCGGCGGCGCTCCTCCTCCAGCTGCCGGGCGAAGCTCTCCTCCGCGTCCCGGAGCTTGGCGGCCTGCTCGAACTGCTCCCCGGCCACGGCCTCGGCCTTCTCCCGGCGGACCCGCTCCAGCCGCTGCTCCAGCTCCTGGAGGTCCGGCGTGCGGACGTTGCACTCCAGCCGGACCCGGCTGCAGGCCTCGTCCATCAGGTCGATGGCCTTGTCCGGCAGGAACCGGTCCGCCAGATACCGGCGGCTCAGGTCCACGGCGGCGCGGATGGCCTCATCGGTGATGGCCAGCTTGTGGTGGGCCTCGTACTTGTCCCGCAGCCCGGTGAGGATCTCCACCGCCATCTCCGGCGACGGCTCCGCCACCGTCACCGGCTGGAACCGCCGCTCCAGGGCTGCGTCCTTCTCGATATACCGCCGGTACTCGTCCACGGTGGTGGCGCCGATGACCCGCAGGTCCCGGCGGCTGAGGGCGGGCTTGAGAATGTTGGCGGCGTCCACCGCCCCCTCGGCGCTGCCGGCCCCCACGATGTTGTGGAGCTCGTCGATGAAGAGAATCACGTTGCCCATGCGCCGGACCTCCGCCAGGGCGGACTTCACCCGCTCCTCGAACTCCCCCCGGTACTTGGTGCCCGCCAGCATGGAGGCCAGGTCGATGGAGAGGATGGTCACGCCCCGCAGCTCCTCCGGCACGTCGCCGCTGACGATCCGCTGGGCCAGGCCCTCCACCACGGCGGTCTTGCCCACCCCCGGCTCCCCAATGAGCACGGGGTTGTTCTTGGTGCGGCGGCTGAGGATGTGGATGGAGCGCTGGATCTCGTTTTCCCGGCCCAGCACCGGGTCCAGCTGTCCCTCCCGGGCCAGGGCGGTGAGGCTGCGGGTGAACTGCTCCAGGCTCTTGCTCCGGGGGACCTCCTGGCTGGCGGCGGGACGGGGTCCCGGCTCCCGGAGAAGGCGGGGGGCGGCGGCCAGCCGCTGGGTCAGGGCCGCCTGGAGCTTTTTCACGTCCGCCCCGGCGGCGGAGAGCACCCGCATGGCCATGGCGCCGTTTTCCCGGAGGATGCCCAGCAGCAGGTGCTCGGTGCCCACGTAGCCGCTGCCGCCCTGGCGGGACTCCCCGGCGGCGTTTTCGATGACCCGCTTGCACCGGGGGGTCAGGCCCTGGGGCGGGGCCAGCCCCGGCAGCCCCATGCCCACCATGCCTACGATGATCTCCCGGACCCGGTCGGCGGTGATGGACTGCTCCAGCAGGCACCGCCGGGCGCTGCCGCTCTCCTCCAGGGTCAGCCCCAGCAGCAGGTGCTCGCTGCCCACATAGCTGTGCCCCAGCTCCTCCGCCGCCTGGTGGGCCCGGCGCAGGGCGCTCTGGGCCCGGGGAGTGAGTTGGCTGTCATACATACTTTCACGCTCCCAGATGAAAAACGTTGGTATGCCGCGCTGTGGGCGCGGCCGTTATCAAGTATGCCCCGGCGGCGGCATTTTACACATTTCTCCGGAAATGAGAGCAATTGCCCCTTGCAATTTCCCGACAGCATGCTACAATAGGAATACCGCCGGTCTGACCCGGCAGCAATTATATGGAGGTAACGATTCATGGCTCACAAGATTACTGACACTTGCGTAAAGTGCGGCACCTGCGCTGAGAACTGCCCCGTCGAGGCCATCTCCGAGGGCGACAACCAGTACGTCATCGACGCTGATGTCTGCGTGGACTGCGGCGCCTGCGCTGCCAACTGCCCCGTGGACGCCATCGAGGCTGAGTAAGCTTACATAGGCAAAAAAGCTCCCGCTCTGCTGAGCGGGAGCTTTTTTTGGCAGGCTTCGCCGGCAGGGCCCCTAGTCCGCCGGGGTGAACAGGGCCTCCATGCCGGAGGAGGGGTGGACCGCCAGGTCCTCGGTGACGAACAGGGCCTCCACGCCCTCCAGGGACTCCACCAGGGCCAGCCCATCCTCCAGTCCCAGGGCGAAGCACGCCGTGGAGAGGGCGTCGCCGTCGGCGGAGCGCTCAGAGAGAATGGTCACGGAGACCAGGCCGTTTTCCACCGGCCAGCCGGTGGCGGTGTCCAGGATGTGGTGGTACTCCCTGCCGTTTACCTGGATGTACCGCTCATAGACCCCGGAGGTGACCACCGACCGGTCCGACACCGGCAGGGTGCCCAGCACCTGGCTGCGGTCCCGGTAGGGGTACTGGACCCCCACCTGAAAGGCTTTGCCCCCGGGCTTGGTCCCCAGGCAGTACAGATTGCCCCCCAGGTCCAAAATGGCGGAGGAGACCCCCCGATCCCGCAGGCAGTCCGCCATCCGGTCGGCGATGTAGCCCTTGGCCACGGCCCCCAGGTCCAGCTTGGTCTCCGGGTCGGAGAAGCGGACGGTATCCCCCTCTACGGAGACCTTCTCCCAGCCCACGTGGGTCATAGCCTGGGCGACAGCTTCCCCGTCGGGCAGGGACGGCTCCGGGGCGGAGAAGTCCCACAGCTCCGTGACGGACCCCATGGTCACGTCAAAGGCGCCGCCGGACAGGCGGCTGTAGTCCAGCCCCAGCTGGATGACCTGGGCCAGCTCCGGGTCCACGGACGTGATCTTACGGCAGTTGAGGCGGAAAAGCTGACTGTCCGGATCGGTGCGGGAGAAGAGCGCCTCATAGTCCCGGCACAGGTCCAGGGCCGCCTGGGCGTCGGAGGCGTCCCCGTCGTAGAGCGTCACGGACACGTAGGTGTTCAGCAGGAAGCCGTCGGCGCGGATGGGCTGGCGGCCGCAGCCGGTGAGGACCAGCAGCGCGGCCAGCAGGACGGAAAGAAATTTCCCCATGGGTCCCCCTCTTGCGCCGGAGGCCCGGCGCTGGTATAATCAAAGCGGCCCCGTCCGCGCGGGGCGGGGCTGGCGCGAAGGCGCTGGCTCCAGTATACACGAAATGAGAAAACTTGCAAGGGGGCGGCGGCGTGAAGCGGAGAAAATGGGACCTGGCGCTGATTTTGGCGCTGCTGCTGGCGGCGGCGGCCCTGTATCTGCTGACCCGGCCCGGGGAGACCGGCCACTGGGCGGTGGTGACGGTGGACGGCCAGGAGGTGGGCCGCTACAGCCTGGCGGAGGACCGCACCGTCACCATCGGGGAGGCGGACTACAATGTGCTGGAGATCTCCGGCGGAGGGGCGGCTGTGGTGGAGGCCAACTGCGGGGACCACACCTGCGTGCGCACGGGGACGGTGTCCCGGACGGGGGAGACCATCGTGTGCCTGCCCCACCGGCTGGTGGTGGAGATCGTAGGGGGCGCGGCGGACGTGGACGCCGTGGCCCGGTAGGGGGGAGGACGCCTATGGAGCCGAAAAAGAAAACAACGGAGCGGATGGCCCGGTACGCCCTGCTGACGGCCCTGGCCCTGGCCCTCAGCTGGCTGGAGAGCATGGCGCCGCTGTCCCTTGCCGTGCCGGGGATCAAGCTGGGCCTGCCCAATCTGGTGGTGGTGTTCGTCCTGTACCGCATGGGCCTGCATGACGCGTGCGCCATCTCCCTGGTCCGGGTGCTGCTGGTGAGCTTCACCTTCGGGAACGCCTACAGCTTCGCCTACTCCCTGGCGGGGGCGGCCCTGAGCCTGGCGGTCATGGCCCTTTTGAAGCGGACGGGGAGGTTCTCCGTCCTGGGGGTCAGCGTGGCCGGAGGCGTGTGCCACAATCTGGCCCAGCTGGCGGTGGCGGCGGCGGTGCTGGGGACG
>DBFJQM010000075.1:0-23078 GCA_048404665.1 Candidatus Pelethomonas sp. | reverse complement strand
TTTGAACCTGGTGGAGCGCTTTTACACCCCCGGCCAGGGCAAGATCGCCTGGGCCGGCAAGGACGTCCGGGACTACGAGCTGCACACCTGGCGGCGGAACATCGGCTACATCCCCCAGGACACCCAGCTCCTGTCCGGGTCTATCCGGGACAACATCACCCACGGCGTGGACGGTCCTGTCAGCCGGGAGAAGCTGGAGGATGCCGCCCGTCAGGCCGACATCCTGACGTATATCCAGTCCCTGCCCCAGGGCTTTGACACCCAGGTGGGTGAAAACGGCGCCAAGCTCTCCGGCGGTCAGAAGCAGCGCATTGCCATCGCCCGGGCCCTGCTGATGGACAGCCAGATCCTGGTGCTGGACGAGGCCACCAGCAACCTGGACGCCGAGAGCGAGTACCAGATCCAGCGGACCCTGAGGGAGCTGAGCAGGACCCACACCGTCCTCATGGTGGCCCACCGGATGGATACCGTGAAGGACGCCGACAAGATCGTGGTCATGGAGAACAGCCGGGTGGCCGCCCAGGGCACCCACGACCAGCTCATGGCCGCCAGTCCGCTGTACCGCCGCCTGGTGGAGCTCCAGTCGGACAATGTGGCAGTGTAAGGAGGAATGAGCGATGAATGAAAAAATCAAAGTGAAGCAGAATTGGAGTCCCCTCTTTTCCCTCATCAAAAAGGCGAAGCTCCCCTGGGGCTGGATCATTTTCAACACAGTGCTGACTCTCTTCTCCTCGACCCTCTATACCCTGTTTCCCTATGTAGAGGGACAGATCATGGCGGGCGAGATCGAAGACATGGGTATTATCATCACCTTTGTTCTGGTCACCATCGCCTATGCGCTTATCTCCGTACCCACCAGTCTGATAAGCGCCTGGAACGCGGCGCGGATCACCATGAATCTCCAGCAGACCACATGGCAGCGAATCGTCCATCAGCCTATGGTCCATCTGGACACCGTACCGGCCACCTCCCTGATCTCCCGTATCACCACGGACTCTGACCAGATCAGCAACGCCATCGACTATGTGATGCGGATGTTCAACTATGTGTATACCTTCGTCATCACCCTGGTAACCATCGGCAGCATGAACCGCAACATTATGCTGATGATGGCCATACTGATCCCCTTCATCATTATCGCCAATATTCCCAGTCACTACATGCACAACGCCCAATATGAGCTGAGCCTGGCCCGATCCAAGTACACCAACTTCCTGGCGGAGCGCATGGGCGCCCTGAAGCAGATCAAGGCAAGCGCTGCGGAAGAGAAGGAGGACGCCATCAATGACGCGGCCGCAAAAGAGTTCTTCAAGGCCAATATCAAGCAGGCTTGGCTGACCCTCCTGGCCCAGCCTCTGACGTTCTCCATGGATGCCGCAGTCCAGGCGGTCATCCTGATCTACGGCGGCTATCTTCTCAGCAGTGGGTCCGTATCCACCGCTGACATGATCGCCCTGTACTCCTACGGCACCACGTTGTCCAGCTATGCCTATGAGTTCGTTCTCTTCTGGCAGTACATAAAGAAGGGTCAGGGCGCCGCCCACACAGTGGCAAACTTTATCGACTATCCGCCGGAGACTATGGAGCGGAAGAAGTCCTTCGTCCTGCCGGACACCGACCTGAAGCTGGAGGACGTGTCCTTCGCCTACGAGGGCGGCGAGAAGGTCCTGGACCATGTGAGCCTGTCCATCCCCACCGGCAAGGTCACCGCCATCGTCGGCCCCTCCGGCTCCGGCAAGACTACCGTATTGAAGCTGCTGGAGCGGCTGTACCAGCCCACTGAGGGGCGGCTGACCTGCGGCGGCGTCCCGGCGGAGGACATCCACCTGAACGAGTGGCGCGAGGCCTTCGGCATGGTGCCCCAGGCCAGCCCCCTGCTCTTCGGCACCATCCGGGATAACATCACCTACGGCATCGACGAGGGCGTCACGGACGCCAACCTGGAGCAGGCCATGAGCAGCGCCAACGTGACGGAGATCATGTCGCGTATGCCGAACGGGCTCGACACCGATGTAGGCGACGTGGGCAGCAAGCTCTCCGGCGGCGAGAAGCAGCGCATCGCCATCGCCCGCATGATGATCCGCGACCCGGAGTATCTGCTCCTGGACGAGGCCACCAGCAGCCTGGACGCGGAGAACGAGCACCAGATCACCGCCGCCCTGTCCAAGCTCATGGCCGGGCGCACTTCCGTGGTGGTGGCCCACAACCTGCGGACCGTCAAGAACGCGGACAATATCATCTTCATGGCGGGCGGCCGGGTCAAGGCCCAGGGCACCCACCAGCAGCTCTACGACACCGACCCCGACTACCGCCGGTACGTGGACCTGCAGCACGCGTAAGCCCCCGGGGCCGCAAGCCCCGATCAGCCTACGGAAAAGCGCAGCACAAAAGGACCCCCTTAAGGAGGGCACAAAGGGTTTGCCGACGCAGCCCTTTCCCGTGCCGCCCCTTAAGGGGGTCCTGGCTTTAAGTTGTTTTGCACTGTCTACCCCTGTCGTCCCGCAGCAGCTCCTTTGCCAGGGAGTAGGAGAACACAAGGGGATGGAGCGTCAGCGCCTCTGCGGCCAGCAGGTCCGAATCCTGACGAATGGCCTCAACCGCCTTCCGCTCATAGCTTTTTATGGTGGAGATCAGCTGGACACAGTGGTCCGGGATGTTCCGGTCCAGCTCCACGGGGTGGAAGCCGGCGGTGTCCACGAGGCACGAGACCTCCACGATGTCGCTGTCCCGCAGGAACGGGATGCAGCCCCGGTTCGGAACGCACACGACGGCCTCCCTCGGCACACTGGACTGCAGCCCCTGGATGCAGTCCAGCATCACGCCGGCATACCCCATGTTTTTGGGAATGGTCAGATTTCCCCGCTCCACATGGACAGGGCCGTTTTTGCGGTCGGACTCAGCGGCCATATAGGAGTACTCCCGCTGGTAGATATAATACAAGAATGTCTGTAAGGCCCTCTCCAGCTCCGACGAAATATCCATCGTCCTCAGCTCCTCCCACATAAGGCGGTTGAGCTCATAGATCTGCCGGCCCCGGCGGGTCTCCGCCGTCAGGATATTGCGCAGCGCCCGCTCCCGGTGGTAATAATAGTAGAGATACTCGTTGGGAAGGTAATGGGTGAGCTGATGCACGTCCCGGTCGAAAACCGAGAACTCCGGGATATCACTTAGAAAAGCCTCGTCCTCCAGGAGCTGCGGCAGCAGCTCTGTTTCTCCGCTTTTGACGCTCTGAATCCAGGACAGGTGGTTCAAGCCGAACATTTTCAAATGCAGCTCATCCTCCGCCAGCCCCAATCTGGCGGCCATTCTGGTCTTTACGTTGCTGGGAGCGTCGCAGAGTCCCACCACCCGGCGATATCCCGCGTCCGCCAGCGCCTGGGTGACAAGCCCACTGGGGTTGGAGAAGTTGAAGATGACCTGATACTCCCACACGCGCTTTTTCCATTGGGCGTTGATATATTTCAGCTCCGGCGCCTCAATGCAGGGGTGGACAAAGAGCTCGGAAACACCTGCCGGGCATCTGCGCACCATGTCCATATAGTACCCACGGAAGCTCTCGTAGGTATCGCCAGGTGTCACATCGAAATCGTAGGTAAAAAGGCCGTTGGGCAGATGAATGCCCGGCCACACCGCCTCCCCTGCCCAAGGCGGGGTATAACGTAACCGCACAGTATTTGCACCATATTCATTCCACGCGGAGGGTGTCCTTTTGGACATCCTCCGCTTTTTGCCTGTTTTTTTGGCAGGCCAAGCTGGGGTGTCTATTTCCCTTTGCCAAACGGTCTGCTATCCTTTGGGAAAAAGGAGGAAACGCTATGGGACAAACACGAAATATCCTGCCGATGAAAGCGGCTAAGATCGGCTATATCATCCTGTCTTTGCTCTTTTGTGTCATCGGGATCCTTCTGATGGTCCTGCCGGAATTTTCCCCCGGCGCCCTGGGGCGGCTCCTGGGGATCGGTATGATCCTGTTTGGAGCGGTCAAACTGGTGGGCTATTTCTCCAAGGATCTCTTCCGTCTGGCCTTCCAATATGACCTGGCCTTCGGGATCCTGCTCATCGCCCTGGGCGTCATCACTCTGGTTCGGCCAAAGGATGCCCTGAGCTTCTTGTGCGTCATGTTTGGGATCCCGGTACTGGCAGACGGCCTTTTCAAAGTGCAGATCGCCCTTGACGCCAGGGCCTTCGGCATCCACAGGTGGTGGCTCATCCTTGTGTTGGCGATTCTGTCTGGCGGATTTGGGGTCGCCCTGGTGGTTCGGCCCAGCGAGAGCCTGGGAGTGCTGAGTATTCTGTTTGGACTGGGGCTTTTTGCCGAGGGAGTGCTCAATCTCTGCGTGGCGCTTTGCACGGTCAAGATCGTTGCCCACCAAAAGCCGGACGTCATTGAGACGGACAATTTTACGATTTCATAAATGTCCTTCACTGCACGCCAGCGACAGCGGAGCTTATCAGCAAAACCCTGGTAATTTGAGGCGATTTTCAGTATTGAGAAATGGAGGCTCCCGTGTTACAATAGAGATGCTGCATGGGAGTCCTTTCCACCCGACGGACGGTGTGCGGTATACCAGACCCGTCCCAGCGGCGGACTGCGTCCATTTCCTCGTATCCGGCTGCCCTCATTCCGGATACCGGGCTGCGAACGGGCGAACGGATGGGACTGACCCGGGAGGCCGCCCAAGGTGCTCCAAAAGCTCCCGGGCCATGCAGGCATCAAAACGACATGATCGGTATGTTCATGTGACCGATGAATCTCTGGCGGAAGGTGTGCGGCAATTTGAGCAGGGACAGCGCGTTAACGATCTCGCTGAGCAGATCCCGGAAGGCGGCACCGAAAAGCCGGACCGTGCGGCGTAACTGGTGTAAAAATGGTGTAATAGCCATTTTCAAAAAGCCGCAAGCCCTTGAAAACTAAGGAGATGTGAGAAGCTATGAAATTAGGCATCGTCGGCCTGCCCAACGTGGGCAAGAGCACCCTGTTCAACGCCATCACCAACGCCGGGGCGGAGAGCGCCAACTACCCCTTCTGCACCATCGACCCCAACGTGGGCATGGTGGCTGTGCCGGACCACCGGCTGGATCAGCTCAGCGAGATGTACCACCCCAAAAAGACCACCCCCGCCGTCATCGAGTTTGTGGACATTGCCGGTCTGGTGAAGGGCGCCAGCCGGGGCGAGGGCCTGGGCAACAAGTTCCTCTCCAACATCCGCATGACCGACGCCATCGTCCATGTGGTCCGCTGCTTTGACGATGAGAACGTGATCCATGTGGAGGGCAGCACCGACCCCATCCGGGATATCGACATCATCGACCTGGAGCTCATCATGGCCGACGTGGAGATGGTGGAGCGCCGCATTGAAAAGGCCCAGAAGGCCGCCAAGGGCGACAAGAAGTTCCTCCGGGAGGCGGAGGTGTTCCAGGGCCTGCTGGCCTGGCTCAACGACGGAAAATCCGCCCGGAGCTACGACTGCTCGGAGGACGACCGGGCCCTGCTGGCCACCAGCGACCTGCTGACCCTCAAGCCCGTCATCTACGCCGCCAACCTGGACGAGGACGGCTTCGCGGACTACGAGAACGTCCCCTACTACCAGGCTGTGGCCCAGCGGGCCGCCGCCGAGGGCGCCCAGGTGATCCCCGTGTGCGCCAAGCTGGAATCGGAGATCGCCGAGCTGGAGGGGGACGAAAAGGCAATGTTCCTGGAGGACCTGGGCATCCACGAAAGCGGCCTGGACCGGCTCATCAAGGCCAGCTACACCCTGCTGGGCCTCATCTCCTACCTCACCAGCGGCGAGGACGAGTGCCGGGCCTGGACCATCACCAAGGGGACCAAGGCCCCCCAGGCCGCCGGAAAGATCCACTCCGACTTCGAGCGTGGCTTCATCCGGGCGGAGGTCGTCGCCTATGACGATCTGATGGCCGCCGGGACCATGGCCGCCGCCCGGGAGAAGGGGCTGATCCGCTCCGAGGGCAAGGAGTATGTGGTAAAGGACGGGGACATCATTCTCTTCCGGTTTAATGTGTAAGGAGATCGCATATGGCCTTCAACTGCACCCTTTGCTACCTGGAAAACGACCGGGGAGAGTACCTGATGCTCCACCGGGTCAAAAAGAAGAACGACGTCAACCACGACAAGTGGATCGGCGTAGGCGGCAAGTTTGAAAAGGACGAGAGCCCCGAGGAGTGCCTCCTGCGGGAGGTCTGGGAGGAGACGGGCCTGACCCTCACCCAGTTCCGCTTCCGGGCGGTGGTCACCTTTGTCTCCCAGGGCTGGGACACGGAGTACATGCACCTGTACACCGCCACCGGCTGGACCGGCCAGCTGAAGGAGTGCGACGAGGGCGTTCTGGAGTGGGTCCCCAAGGCCAAGGTCCAGGACCTGCCCATCTGGGAGGGGGACAAGCTGTTCTTCCGGCTCATTGACGACCCGGACAGCCCCTTCTTCTCCCTGAAAATGGAGTACCAGGGGGACAAGCTGGTCCGGGCCGCCCTGGACGGAAAGGAGCTGGCCCTGTGAAAACGCCGCTGCTGATCTCCGCCTGCCTGCTGGGGCGCAACTGCAAGTACAACGGCGGAAACAACTACACCCCCGCCGTGGAGGCGCTGAAGGAGCGCTACGAGCTGATTCCCGTCTGTCCGGAGTGCTTCGGCGGCCTGCCCATCCCCCACGACCCCTCTGAACGGGTGGGGGACCGGGTCCTCTCCAAGTCCGGCGAGGACGTGACGGCGGCCTTTGTGAAGGGGGCGGAGCGCACCCTGGAGACCGCCCGGGAGCACGGCGCGGCCCTGGCGCTGCTGAAGGAGCGCAGCCCCTCCTGCGGCTGCGGGGCCATCTACGACGGCACCTTCACCGGCACGGTGGTCCCGGGAAACGGCGTGGCGGCGGACCTGCTGCTGAAAAACGGCGTCACGGTCTGCGGTGAGAGCCGCATCAGCGAACTGCTGGAATAGAGAAAAGGGGCGTCCCCATCGGGACGCCCCTTTTCCTGTCAAAAAACTCCCATTATGTTTGCGGCTGCTGTTCCCCCGGCTCCCTGGCCCAGCGGATGTTCTGGATGGTGTACAGCACCAGGCTCAGCAAAATGCCCGCCGCCCCTGCCGCCACCAGGGTCCAGGACACGGCGGCGGGGATATCGTACCAGACGATGTGGAGGAAGATGGCCGCGTAGATGAGGCAGGTGGCCAGCTTGCCGTGCCACAGCGCGCCGTGGACCACGCCGGTCCTGCGGATGACGAAGATCCCCATGGAGGCCATGACGATCTCCTTCCCCACCAGCACCCCCAGCAGCCACCACACCGCCGGGAACCGGGTCAGCAGGCAGGCCAGGGCCGCCGCCTGGGTCAGCTTGTCCGCCACCGGGTCCAGCACCTTGCCCAGGTCGCTTATCATATGGAACCGCCGGGCGATGAAGCCGTCCGCGATGTCCGTGGCCCCCGACAGCACCAGGGCGCAGGCGGTGAGGGGGTAGTCCTCCCTGCCGCAGTACAGCCACACGATCACCGGCACCAGCAGCAGCCGGAAGGCGGACAACAGGTTTGGAATCGTAAGGACCCGGCTCTTTCTCTCTCGCGCTCTCTCCGCCACAGCGGTCTCCTCCTTGCACCACGCCGAAATGATTTCCCTCCTACTATACTTGACCGGGGCCAAAGCGTCAAGCCCGCCGTGGAAAATTTAAGGGAATCGCAAAGAAAAAAGCAGGGGGACCGCCCGGCTTTGAGCGGTCCCCCTGGAGATATTTCAGATTCTTTCAGCGCGCCTGCGCCGTCTGCCTGCCGGTGACGGAGCGGAGGACCAGCAGGGTCCCCACGGTCAGCGCCGCCCCTACGATCAGGCAGATCACCGCGTTCTGGACAAAGCCCGCGACGATGAAGGTGACGAAGCTCACCGCCGCCACGGTGATGGCGTAGGGCAGCTGGGTGGACACGTGGTTCACGTGGTCGCACTGGGCGCCGGCGGAGGCCATGATGGTGGTGTCGGAGATGGGGGAGCAGTGGTCGCCGCACACCGCGCCGGCCAGGCAGGCGGAGATGCCGATGGTCAGCAGGGTGGTGCCCGGCTCAAACACGCCGGCCACAATGGGGATCAGGATGCTGAAGGTGCCCCAGCTGGTGCCGGAGGCGAAGGCCAGCAGGCAGGCCACCACGAAGATCACGGCGGGGAGCATGGCGTACAGCCCCTGGGACGCGCCCTCCATCAGGGCCCCCACGAACACGTCCGCGCCCAGGGCGCCGGTCATGCTCTTCAGGCTCACGGCCAGGGTCAGGATGGTAATGGGGGGCACCATCGCCACAAAGCCCTTGGGGATGCAGGCCATGGCGTCCTTGAAGCTCATGAGCCGGCGGCACACCACATAGGCCACGGTGAAAAGCAGGGCGATCAGCGCGCCCCAGGGCAGGCCCAGGAAGGCGTCGGTGTTGCCGAAGGCGCCGATGAAGTCCCCGGCGTAGTCCGTGCCGCCCCAGGCGTCCGTGCCGAAGAAGCCGCCTACGTAGATCATGCCGGCAATGCAGGTGATGATGAGCACCACCACCGGCAGCACCAGGTCGATGACCCGGCCCTTGGGATTGCCCTCCTCGGCGGTCCCCTCGTCCAGGCCGCCCAGGTCGCCGTTGAGCTGGGCGTTCATCTCGTGGAGCTTCATGGGGCCGTAGTCAAAGCGCATGACCGCCAGGGCGATGATGAACACGAAGGTCAGCAGGGAGTAAAAGTTATAGGGGATGGCCTGGACAAACAGCTGGATGCCGGAGGCTCCCACATCCAGCCCCTCGGTGGCCACGGCCACGGCGGCGGCCCAGGAGCTCACCGGGGCGATCATGCACACCGGCGCGGCGGTGGCGTCGATGAGGTAGGCCAGCTTGGCCCGGGAGATCCTGTGCCCGTCGGTGACGGGGCGCATGACGGAGCCCACGGTAAGGCAGTTGAAATAGTCGTCGATGAAGATCAGCACGCCCAGGATGAAGGTGGCGATCATGGCCCCCACCCGGCTCTTGATGTTGCGCTCCGCCCAGCGGCCGAAGGCGGCGGACCCGCCGGAGCCGTTCACCAGGGCCACGATGGCCCCCAGCAGCACCAGGAACAGGAAGATGCCGGCGTTGTCGGCGATGGCCGTGACAAGCCCGTCGTTGACGATGGCGTCCAGCGTCGCCACCGGGGCGAAATTGCACCGGAACAGCGCGCCCACCAGGATGCCGACAAACAGCGAGGAGTAGGCCTCCTTTGTGATGAGGGCCAATACGATGGCCACGATGGGGGGCACCAGCGCCCAGAAGGTACCGTACAGTCCGGAGGCCGCGGCCTCCTCCCCGGCGGCCAGGGCCGGGATCGTCAGCGCCATGCAGGCCGTCATGGCCAGCAGGGCGTTCCGCCAGCGGCGGGTCCGTGTGTTTTGCATGATTGGGGTCCTCCTAACAATAAAAAATTCAGTCATGACGCGATCATGACTGAATACAGATTTCCCCGCACCGTCATGACAGCTCTCCACGGTCTCCCGTGACAGTCCGGCGGATCTTCTCCGACGGCCCAGCTTCCCCCGCGTCAGACAACTCGGGAGCGCTTCGGCGGCAGTCCCTTTCCCGTCCCCGCTGTCTGGCGGATAACGGACGGTACTCATGGCGGCCGCGCCTCTATCACAACTATTCACTTGCAAGCCGGTAACGGCTTGTTGCGCATAGTATATGCGTAAATATTCAGTTTGTCAAGCGCTTTCGGAAAATTTTTTCAAAGCCCTCCGTTTCTCTTGCGAAGGCGCAAAGTGAATGGTAAAATAGGGGAAAATCCTGTATCTGCCGGCGTCCGCCGGAGCGTATCCATGTGTCCCACCAGCTTCCGCAAAATTATATACATAGGATGGAGGACGACTCATGAAGCGAGGGCAGCTTTTGACTCAGCTTGCCGACGGTTCTTTGCTCCCCAGGCTGACGCCGGTGTACGGCAGCGACGCTCCCGCCGCCTGCGGGCGGCTATTGGAGCTGGTGAAGGAATTCGCGGGGACCTTCCCCTGCGGCGGCGACACGCCCACTCTCCTCTTCTCCGCCCCCGGCCGCACGGAGCTGGGCGGCAACCATACGGACCACCAGCGGGGCCACGGCCTGGCCGCCAGCGTGGACCTGGACACCATCGCCTGCGTGTGTCCCAACGGCTCCAACATGATCCGAATCCAGAGCCGCCACCACCGCATGGCGGAGATCGACCTGCGGGACCTGGAGATCCACCCTGAGGAGGCGGACCACTCCGTGTCCCTGCTGCGGGGCGTGGCGGCCCGGTTCCGGCAGCTGGGCTACGCCCTGGGCGGCTTTGACGCCTACACCACCACCCGGGTGCTGCGGGGCGGCGGACTCAGCTCCTCCGCCGCCTTTGAGGTGCTGGTGGCCGCCATCCTCAACCACCTGTTCTGCGGCGGCGCGCTCAGCGCCACGGACCTGGCCGAGGCCGCCCAGTACGCGGAAAACGTCTACTTCGGCAAGCCCTGCGGCCTGCTGGACCAGCTCGCCTGCGCCACCGGCGGCGTGCTGGCCATCGACTTCCATGACCCGGCCCGGCCCCAGGTCCGCCGGGTCCAGGTGGACCTGGCCCGCCACGGCTACGCCATGTGCATCGTGGACACCCGGGCCAGCCACTCTGACCTGACGGCGGACTACGCCGCCATCATCCGGGAGATGCGCTCCGTGGCGGGCTTTTTCGGCTGCGAGGTGCTGGGGCAGGTGGACCCTGCCCGCTTCCGCCGGGAGCTGCCGGCGGTGCGCGCCGCCTGCGGCGACCGCGCCGTTCTCCGGGCCCACCACTTCTTCCTGGAGGACGCCCGGGTGGGCCGGCAGTGTGACGCCCTGGAGGCGGGGGACTTCCCCCGGTTTCTGGAGCTGGTGCGCCAGTCGGGCCTCTCCTCCTGCATGTACCTGCAAAACGTGTCCACCTACCGGGACAGCCGCTCCCAGCCCATGGCGGTGCTGCTGGCCCTGGCGGAGGACCTGCTGGCGGGCCGGGGGGCCTGTCGGGTCCACGGCGGCGGCTTTGCCGGCACCATCCAGGCCTTTGTCCCCTTGGACCTGCTTCCGGCCTTTACGGCAGGGATGGAGGCGGTGGCCGGCCCCGGCACCTGCTACACGCTGAACATCCGGGCCCACGGCTCCGCCCTTCTCGTGGATTGATCCCCCGTCCCCTGGAAAGGAGCATCCTATGCGCTGCGAAACCGTATCCATCACCGTCCCCGGGGCGGACGGGCCCGCCCGTCTGGCGGCCTATCTCCCCGACAACTTCCCGGAGCTGGGCATGGACCGGCGGCGGCCCGCCGTCATCATCTGTCCCGGCGGCGGCTACCACCGGCTGTCCGACCGGGAGGGCGAGCCGGTGGCCCTGCGCTTTCTGGGCCTGGGCTGCGCCGCCTTTGTGCTCTACTACCATGTTGCGCCCCAGGGCCGCTGGCCCGTCCCCCAGCGGCAGCTTCTGGCCGCCATCGACCACGTGCGCTCCCACGCCGGGGACTATCAGGTGGACCCGGAGGCGGTCATCGCCATGGGCTTTTCCGCCGGGGGCCACCTGGCGGCCTGCGCCGGCACCCTGTGGAACCGGGCGGAGCTGTACCGTCCCCTCCGCAAGCGCCCCGCCGCCTTCCGGCCTGACGGGGTGGTGCTGTGCTACCCGGTGATCACCAGCGGCCCCGATGCCCACCGGCCCTCTATCCAGCGGCTGCTGGGGGATCGGTACGGGGAGCTGTTGGACACCGTATCCCTGGAGAAGCAGGTGAAGCCCGCCTCCCCGCCCATGTTCCTCTGGCACACCGCCGACGACACCACCGTTCCGGTGGAGAACGCCCTGCTCATGGAGGCGGCCCTGCGGGCCAAGGGCGTTCCGGTAGAGTGCCACATCTACCCCCACGGCCGCCACGGCCAGTCCCTGGCGGACCCCACCGTCTACGCGCCGGACCAGATGTGGCAGATGTCCGCCGCCTGCTCTATCTGGGTGGAGCGGTGCGCCGCCTGGATCTTCCGCACCTTCGGCCCCGGGCGGCTGCTCTCCCCCCGGGAACAGGAGGCGTAGGGCGGCGCCGCCCTCCCGGTGCGGCAGGATGGCCCATGTTCCCCGGAAAGCAACCGGACAAAACACGCAGGGAGGACGGAGCTTCGCTCCGTCCTCCCTGTATGTTTTTGTGCAGCAGGCCGGTCCTTACGCCTTGACAGGCTGCGCCTGACTGGTGACGAAGGACTTGTAGTCCTCGCTGATCTTGATGATCTCAGCGGGGCTGCCGCTGGCAGTGATCTTGCCGTCCTTCATGACCAGCACGTGGTCCGCGTGGCGGATGGCGGAGAGGCTGTGGGCGATGATGACGGTGGTGCGGCCCTCCATCAGGGTGTTCAGGGCGTCGGCCACGGCACGCTCGCTCTTGGCGTCCAGGCTGCTGGTGGCCTCGTCCAGCAGCAGGTAGTCCGGGTCGTGCATGATGGCCCGGGCGATGGCGATGCGCTGGCTCTGGCCGCCGGAGAAGTTCCGGCCGCCGGGGGCCACATAGCTGTCAAAGCCGTCGGGCAGGGACTTTACCACGTCCTCCAGGTTGGCCATGCGGGCCACCTCCCACAGCTCCTCGTCGGTGACGTCCCGCTGGCAGCCGTAGGTGATGTTCTCCCGCAGGGTGCCCTCCAGCACCGGGCGGTCCTGGGCCACCAGGCCGAAGGCGCGCCGCCAGGCGGAGAGGCTGAAGTCCCCGGCGGGGGTCTGGCCGAAGTACACCCCGCCCTTGTCCGGCGTGTACATCCGCTCCAGCAGCTTGAAGAGGGTGGTCTTGCCGGAGCCGTTGGCGCCGATGACGGCGGTGACCTTGCCCTTGGGGATCAGGCAGTTCAGGTCCTTCAGCACCGGCTGGCCCGCGGTGTAGCCGAAGGTGACGTTCTCCAGGCGGAGGTCCTCGTTGGCCACATCCATGTTCCGGCCCTTGGCGGTGTCCTCGCTCTCGGTCTCCAGGGTGGTGACCACACGGGACATGCAGCCCACAGCCTTGCGGACGTTGCCCACGGACATGATGAGGTTGGCAAAGGCCAGAGTGACAGAACCGGAGATCTGGTAGAAGGCCACCACCTCACCGGTGGTGAGGGTCCCCTGGTTGACCAGGGACGCGCCCAGGATGAAGGTGATCAGCAGGCCGCCGATGCGGAGGGCCGTGTCGATAAGGGAGTAGGCCTGGCCCATATAGCCCGTGAGGACACGGGCCTTGTACTGGGCCTGGAAGTAGGTCTTGCCCCGCTCGCCCTCCTCCCGGGCGGTGTTGGCCGCCTTCACCAGAGGCAGCAGCTTGGTGCGCTCAATGAGGTAGTTGGTGGCGTCGGCCAGGGCGCCCTGGGTCCGGCGGCCCACCAAGTAGTACAGCTTGCTGTACACCGCCCCTACCAGCACGGACAGGGGCGCCAGGATCATGGTGAAGGCCGCCAGCCGCATATTGGTGGAGAAGAGGGTCACAACGTAGGTAACGGTCGAGTAGATCAGGGAGACCATGCCCAGCAGCTCTATGAGCAGACTGCCGGCAAAGTCGCAGTCGGTGGTGACGCGGCTGACCAGGCTCTCGCCGCCGTCCCGGTCATAGTGGCGGGAGGGGATGCGCATGAGCTTGCTCCACAGCAGGCCCCGCAGGCTCAGGTTGATCTTCTCCTGGCTAATGCCGGTAATGAGCGTGGAGGCCGGGGTGGTAAAGGCGAAAAACACGTACATGGCCACCATGCTGAACAGCACCAGGTTGGAGACCTGGCCGTTGGCATCGATCATATCCCCCATGGCGTTGGCCGCGAAGATGTTGGCCAGCGGGGATACCAGCGCCACGGCCACATAGGCCACCAGCATGAGCCAGGGCAGCTTCACATGGCGCATGGCCTTGACCAGGCGGAGGAGGGAGACATTGCGGTCGGTCTTCTTGTTGTTTTTCATTGTGCGAACACCTCCTGATAGGCTTGCTCGTCCACAAGCTCGCGGTACAGCGGGCAGGACTCCAGCAGACGGGTGTGGGCTCCGGCGGCCTTGATCTGGCCCCGGTCCACCACCACGATCTGGTCGGCGGCGCTGATGAGGCTCAGGTCGTGGGAGACCATGAGAACGGTCTTGCCCCGGAAGGTACGGAGGATGGTATCCTGGATCTCACGGGCGGTCTTGGGGTCCAGGGAGCTGGTGGGCTCGTCGAAGAGGAGGACGTCGGAGTCCTTCAGCACCTCACGGGCGATGACCAGGCGCTGGCGCTGGCCGCCGGAGAGAGACGAACCCCAGATGGCCACCCGGGTGTCGAACCCGTCGGGCTGGGCGGTGATGAAGTCGTGGATGCCGGCCATCTTGGTGACCCGGACCAGGTCCGCGTCGGTGACGGCCTTCTTCACGCCGTAGGTCAGGACCTCCCGGAAGGTGCCGCTGAACACCCCGGCGTCCTGCTGGACGTAGGCGAACCGGCTGCGGTAGTCGTTCAGGTCCATTCCGTCGATGGGCTTGCCGCCCATGGTGATCTTGCCGGACTTAGGCGTATACAGCCGCTCCAGCAGGCTCAGCATGGTGGACTTGCCGCTGCCGCTGAGGCCCACAAGGGCGGTGACCTTCCCGGCGGGGGCGGTAAAGGACACGTGGGAGAGGACGGGCTCCTCCCCGTAGGAGAAGGACACGTCCTGGAAGGCGATATCCCCGGCGGCGGGGGCAGAGCCCTTCTCCATGGGCTCCTGGGGCGCGTCGATGATGCGGCCCAGACGGACGCAGTAGCCCTGGATATTCTTCAGGCTGGACCAGACGCCGGTGGTCCGCCGGAGAGCGCCGTTGATGGAGGGCAGGAACATGTAGAAGGCCAGCCAGCCCTCCAGGTCCAGCTGACCGCCGCGCATCAGCACGGAGGCCAGGACGACGGCGACGGCGGTGGAGATGGCTTCCGTGATAAACAGATAGCCCATGTCCACGGCGTTGATGTACTGGGTGTGCAGCTTGGCCTTGTAGAGCTCCTTCACGGTCTTCTGGCCGTTGGCGTCCTCCTGGGGCTCGTTGACGTAGGACTTGATGAGGCCCAGGTTCCGCAGCCGCTCGGCCAGGTAGCCGGTGAGCTGGCCGATGCGGGTCTGGATGCGGAAGTTGGTTTTGAACTGCCACTTACCGATGAAGATAGCGTAGATCAGGTAAACAGGCACCATGACCAGCAGGCTCAGCAGCAGCTTGGGGTTATAGCCGGAGACAGTGCGGAAGGAGCGGAGCATATAGTAGAAGGACGGGATGGTGCCGGACGCCAAAAGGACGATTCCCTCCACGGCGGACTGGGTATCGCTGGTGACGGCGCTGAGCAGGCTCTCGGGGGTGTTCTCCGCGTAAAACGCGGTCTCCACGCCCATCATCCGCTTCCAGATGATCTCCTGGGCCCGGCGGACGGAACGGGCGGTGGCGTACAGATCGATGATGCCAACCACCAGGCTCAGCCCGGTCTGGCCCAGGTAGAGGGTCACCACGCTCATGATGGCGGAGGAGCTGAAGTCGCCGCTCATCAGCGCGGCGGTGGAGCCGGGGATATAGACGACGATCTCATAGTAGACGATGGTAATGACCATCGCCAGGATGATGAGCGGCCAATCCAGATGGGCCTGCCGGAGGAAGCGGAAGAACTGCTTCCAGTCGCTCTTGGGCGCCTGCAGCCTGGGCGCGCTGTTATTGGACTTAGCCATGGTCATGCCTCCTCTCCTGGCACGGGGATGTCTGGTATTTCTTTCCCATAAACGATTGCCTCCCTCAAAAGTTTGTACAGAGCGTACAGCATCTGCTTGTACTACTGTAAAACATCGAGGGAGGCAAAACAATGCCTTTTGCCGCTTCTGGTCCTGGGGCGGGCTGTTCGGGGCCTGGCGGCGTCTAACGGAGCCGCTACAGGATGCGGATCCCCTGCCGGGCCAGGTGGTCCCGCAGCCTGCTGTATTGGATGCGGCTCACCGGCACCTGGCTGCCGTCGGTGAGCTTGGCAAAGTAGGTCTTTCCGAAGTCCGCCGGGGCCACGCTGACGATTTGCCGCAGGGGGACCAGGAAGGACTGGTGGGTGCGGTAGAGGCCGTAGTCGCTGAAGATGATCTCCAGCTCGTCCAGGGAGTGGGGCACGGCGTAGCTCTTCCCCGGGCAGTGGATCACCGTGTGGCGCTTCTCCTTGGCGATGTAGAGGATGTCGGCGGGAGAGAGCATCACCAGCCCCGCGCCGGTCTCCACCGCCACCAGCTCGCTGCCCACGCTGGGCCCCCGCCGGGCGGCCAGGAACCGCTCCAGGGTCTTGCGCAGGCGGAGCACGTCCACCGGCTTGCTGAGAAAGTCGAAGGGCTGGTAGTCAAAGCTCTTGAAGCCCAGCTCCACATGGCCGGTGAGGAACACCACCGGGATGTCCGGGTAGGCGGAGTGGACATACTCCGCCACGGAGAAGCCGTTGGTGTCCGGCATCTCGATATCCAGAAAGGCAATGTCCACCGGCCGGCCCTCCAGGATGCCCATGGCCTCCACCACGCTGGAGGCGGCGCAGATGTTCTCCTCCGGAATCAGGGCCGCCAGGGCAGCCTTGGAGTAGGCCAGGCTGTCCGGCTCGTCGTCCAGAATCAGGGCGCGCACGTCTTGCAGGTTCACGGTCATTCCTCCTCTGTCCGGGCCATGGTGTCCTCCGGTTTCTTCGCGTAGCGCAGCGGGATCTTTGCGGTAAAGCAGATGACGCCGCTGTCGATCTGGGTATAGATGACGCCCCGGTACCGCTCCAGCAGGGTCTTGACGCTGCTGAGGCCCACGCCGTCGTGGCCGGCCTTGGTGGTGTAGCCCTGGCGGTAGATGTCGCTGATGTACTCCCCGGAGGCCACGTCCGCCGGGAAGGCGTTTGCCACCTGGATCACGCAGAACTCCCCCCGCTTCAGGGTGGTCAGATGGATGCCATAGGACTTGTCCCGGTGGGATTTGGTCTCGTCGATGGCGTTTTGCAGCAGATTGCTGATGACCTTGTTGGTCTCGTATACGTTGGTGACCACCCGGGAAAGGTCGTCCTGGATGTCCAGATGCAGCTCGACGCCCTCCCTGGCGGCCAGGGTGCGGAAGTTTCCGATGAGGGCGGAGATGGCGGGGTCCTTGATGGGCAGCAGGGCGTTCATGGCGGCGGAGTCCCGCACCAGCTCCTCCACATACTTCTCGCAGGCAGGCAGGTTCCCGGCCTGAATCAGCCGGGCCAGGGTCTGGACGTGGAAGTTGTAGTCGTGGCGCTGGGAGCGGATCACGTCCATGAAGCTGCGCATCTCGTCCCGGTACTGCCGCTCCACCAGGGCGGCCACGCTCTCCCGCCGGTACTGGATCATCAGGACCAGGCAGAGGACCGCCCCCCAGAACAGGGCGGAGAGCCCCGCCGTCAGCAGGGCAGCGGCCGCCGACGGCAGGGCCGGCATCAGCGCCGCGCAGGCGGAGCACAGGGCGCAGGGGACCGCCAGCACGCCGTAGACGTGCCATGCGCGCACGTCCAGCGCCTTGGCCTCCCCGGAGGGGCCGGAGAAGAACTCCCGCCAGCCGGGGGCGGGGAGCCGGTCCCCCGCGGCCAGCATCCCCGCGGCAAAGGCCGCCGGGAGCAGCAGCGCCGGGACCCATCCGGCCCCGGGCCACGCCGCGGGAAAGGCCCGGGCGGCAAAGCGGAAGATGGAGTAGGCTCCCTGGGCGGCAAGGAAGGCCAGGGCCGCGTCCCCGTGGCCCCCGCCCCGCTCCAGGTCCACCGCCAGGGTCAGCAGCAGGAACAGCAGCAGGGAGACCGGAAGGATCAGCTGGGAAAAGCCGGAGGCCCACAGCGCCCAGGCCGCCGCCGCGCAGAGCCCTCCGGCGATCAGGGAGTGGAAGAGCAGCGCGCTCCGCTGGAAGCGAATGAGCAGCAGGGCGCACAGCCACGCGGCTGCGCCGCCGATTCCCGTAAGCAGGATGTCCATTCCGTCCCCACCTCTCGTCCGATTTGTTTCTATTCTACCATACCTCGGCGAAAAAGCAAACAAGAAATCCCCGGCAGGGTCCGGGGGACTTCCTGCCGGGGAGCTGGTATGCGCAAAGCGCTTTTTTATTCGCCGTACAGGCACTTGGAGATGGACTCCTCCACCTTGTCCCGGCCCCAGGCGCCGGACCAGCGGTCCTTGATCTCGCCGTCCATGAGGAAGAGCAGGGTAGGCGTGCCCTCAATGCCGAAGCGGTCCACATAGGCGGGGCTCTTCTCCACGTCGCACTTGGCCAGGTTCACCATGGGGTTGTCAAAGAGCACCTCGTCCAGCACCATGGCCAGGAGCTTGCAGGGACCGCAGTGGTCGGTGTAGAAGTCCGCGATCCACAGGCCCTCTTTTGTCACCTCGTCAAAATTTTCTTCCTTCACAAATTCAACAGCCATCAGTTTTTCCTCCTCAGCAAATCTTCTTTGACGCGTTTCATCAGCTCATCCTGCAGGTTGGACAGGGAATCGTAGGTCCCCATGGGGTCGTACCTGCCTGTCAGCTCCACATCCAGGGCCGAGCCCAGGGCCAGGCACTGCTTGACCTTGACCTTGTACCACTCCCTGCGCCTGGCGGTATAGTCCGCGAAGCTGCCGCAGCCTATGTTGTCCTTGAGCTCTTCGGGGGACAGCTGATCCAAGTCGATTCCCTTCTCCTCCAGGCAGATCTTTTTGAAGAATCCGGCCTCCAGCTCGCCCAGGCGGTCCAGCTCCTCGTCGGCCGGCTCGTCGGTCTCCGCGTCCTGGAGCATGTCCTGCATGATCTGGCCGGCCATGCCGCCCACGGCGAACGAGATCTTCTCCTCCGCCAGGTGGGCCCGGAACTTCTCCACGGTGTCCGCGCCCTCGATGCCCTGCTCGGCGGCCATGGCGTCGGTGGGGGCGGGGACGGTCTTCCGCTTGGCGGAGAGGATCTCGTAGGCCACCGTCTC
Source organism: Candidatus Pelethomonas sp. (assembly GCA_048404665.1). GTDB lineage: Bacteria > Bacillota > Clostridia > Oscillospirales > Oscillospiraceae > Pelethomonas. Next base: position 4,189 of record DBFJQM010000075.1, on the reverse strand, counting down.
GCCGTTTTTGGCGACGGCGCCGCTCTCCCCCACGGCCTTGCCCACCAGGGCGGCCTCCAGCTCCCTGTCGTAGAGGCCCGTCCCCACGGTGACGGGCAGCTTCGCCTTGTTGAACTTAGGCAGAGCGCTTTCCAGGCGCAGCGTCACGGTGTCGCCTGCCTGCACCGCCTCGCCGGCGGACAGCTCCGTCAGGACGATGTGGCTCTTGGTCAGCCGCTTCATGACGGCGTCGTCGATCTCCTTGTCGCTGGGGATGCCGGCGGGATCCAGCGTATCCAGATACTTCCGCAGGTCCAGCTTGTTGTGAATCTGTGTTTTCACGGGGACCACCCTCCTTTTATATGGTGGTTTTATTGTAGCAAAGCCGCTTCTCCCGGGCAAGGGCCCGGGCCTGTTCGGTTCCTGGCGGCGTCCAGTCGGCACTTTGAGGCGGGCAAAGGGGCAGAACACTTCGTCCTCCCTGCACGTCTGCCTTGGAGGGCGCGCCGCCGGGCGGCATAACACCGCCCGCGTCCCGGCCGCCGTGGGAGCGGGCGCGGGACCGGCGCTTGCCACGCCTCCGGAGGCTGCGCGGAACTGTACGGAAAAGCAAACCGAACATACGGGAGAGGAGCGGGCGGAAATGTCCGCCCGCTCCTCTCCTATTCTGGGTTTTCGCCTCAAAGCCGTGCACTTTTTCGGCGTGGCCCTGCCTCTCCTCAAAGCTTGTCGGCCAGAGCCGCCGCCTGAGCGCAGCCGTCGGTCTTTTCAATGTCGCCCGGGTTGAGGACGCCGGGAACCAGCACCTCGCCCACCATATGCCACTTGATCAGGGCGGCGGTGCGCTCAATGGGAATACGCACGCCGTCCATGACGGACAGATCGTCTTCTTCACAGCAGGTGATCAGGGCGCACTCCTTTCCGGCGATGTCCCTGCCGCCCACCACAAAGGAGAACAGCTTATCAATGACGCCCTTGATCTGGGCGGGAAGCGAATACCAGTAGACCGGTGTGGTAAAGACGACGGCGTCCGCCTCCAGGACGGCCGGGGCAATGGTGTTGAAATCATCGTCGAAAGAACAGGCCTTTCCGGTCTTAAAGCAGGTTTCGCAGGCGTGGCAGCCGCCTACCTTCTTCATCGCCGCGTCAAAGCGGGTAACGGTATGTCCCTTGGCCTCTGCCGCCTTGATGAAAGCGTCCGTCATAGCGAAGCTATTGCCGTTTTTGCGGGGGCTCCCTGTAATGACTACGATTTTCTTGCTCATAAATCGATCCTCCCATTCTGCGGAATTGACTTCTTCCGCTGTTTATATTACAATTATAGCAAGAATACAATTTGAAACAAGTACGCACATTAAAGTGCGATACTTACATCAGCTTCATATACTTACCAAAAGGAGAGCGTAAAAATGAGCTTAGCATGTATTGCGGACGCAAATTTGGAGGAAACGGGCTTCAACTACACCATGTCGCTGATTCAGGGCAAATACAAAATGTTTATCCTCTATGCGCTGATGGGCTTTGAAGTCGTCCGGTTCAACGAGCTGAAAAAGTACATAAAAACGATTTCCTACAAGACACTGAGCGCCACGCTGAAGGAGCTGGAGGCAGACGGGCTTGTTCATCGGGAGGAGTACCCTCAGATCCCGCCAAAGGTCGAATACAGCCTGACGGAGCGCGGAAGGTCTCTCATTCCGATTCTGGACCAAATGTGCGAGTGGGGAGAGCAGCATCGGCGGTAACGTGACCGCTCCATTCTGCCCCCGATGTCATGACTGTGGGCGCTGACGCTGGCAGCGCGAGAGGCGCGGCTTCTGCCGCGCCTCTCTTGTATTTTTGCGTCCCACGCGTTTTCCGGGGGCTTACGCGTGCTGCAGGTCCACGTACCGGCGGTAGTCGGGATCGGTGTCGTAGAGCTGCTGGTGGGTGCCCTGGGCCTTGACCCGGCCGCCCGCCATAAAGATGATATTGTCCGCGTTCTTGACGGTCCGCAGGTTGTGGGCCACCACCACGGAGGTGCGTCCCTGCATAAGCTTGGACAGGGCGGCGGTGATCTGGTGCTCGTTTTCCGCGTCCAGGCTGCTGGTGGCCTCGTCCAGGAGCAGGTACTCCGGGTCGCGGATCATCATGCGGGCGATGGCGATGCGCTGCTTCTCGCCGCCGGAGAGCTTGCTGCCCACGTCGCCTACGTCGGTGTCAAGTCCGCCGTGCATACGCGATACGATCTCGTCCACGTTGGCGCTGCTCATGGCCCATTCCAGCTTCTCGCTGCTGACGCCCTCGTCGATGCCGTAGGTGATGTTGTCCCGGACGGTGCCGAAGAGCAAGGGGCTGGCCTGGGGCACCATGCCGAAGGAGTCGCGCCACTCGTTCAGGTGGATATCCTCCGCAGGCACGCCGCCGAACATCAGCTTGCCCTCGGTGGGCTGGTACAGCCGCTCCAGCAGCTTCAGCACGGTGGTCTTGCCGGACCCGGAGGGGCCGACGATGGCGGTGACCTTGCCGGTGGGGATGGACATGGTCACGTGGTCCAGGACCTTCTCGCCGTCCTCGTAGGCGAAGGACACGTCCTCCAGCTTCAGGTCCGCGTCGGGGATAGCGAAGGACTGCTTGCGCTCCATGGTCTCCGGCTCGCACTGGATGAACTCCGCCACGGTGTGGCAGGAGCCCTGGGCCTTCTTGATGGCCCGCCAGGTGGAGACGAACTGCATGGCCGCAAAGGGCAGGCTAATGGAATAGGAGTACAGAGCGATCATGTCGGCGGTAGCAAGGTCGCCGGTGCTGAGGAGATAGCCGCCGTAGATCAGGACGATGGCCTGGACCAGGGCGTTGGCGCCGCTGCCAACGGGCTCGGCAACGAGCTGCTCCAGCGCCGCCACTTTGATGTTGGTCCGAAGATACTGCTTGGCGGCGAGATCGTTGATGGCGTCCTCCTTCTCCTCGGCGCTGGAGGCCTTGATCTGCTTCAGCGCCCCCAGGTGCTCGGCCAGGAAGTTGGTATACCGGGCGAAGGCGTTACGCACCTCGTACTGGGCGTTGTGGATGAAGTGAGAGGGGATGTTGGCGAGAATGACAAAGGGAATCAGCAGCAGCATCATCAGCGCCATATTCCGGTTCATCCCGGCGATCATGGACACGGTCGCGCCCAAATCATAGATAAACGTGACAAGCAGCGTCACATAGGTGATGGCCATGACGATCTCGTCGGTATCTGAGGTGACGCGGCTGACCAGGGAGGTGGGCGGTACCGTATCCAGGCGGCTCATGGGCATGTGGATGACCTTGCCCCAGATGGTCCGGCGGAGGTTGCGGTCCGTCCGCGCGGTGATCCATGTCTCGAAATAGGACAGGGGCAGCAGGAGCAGGGAACTGAAAATCGTTACCAGGACATAGGAGACGATGGTGGAGGTCTCTTCGATCTCGCCGGCCATGATCTGCCCTTCCACCCAGGGCAGCCGCACGGTGATCGTCGTCAAAAGCATGCTGGCCGCAATATCGACCAGGAAAAGGAGCCAGGGAATACGGGATTCCTTCAGCAAGGAAAAAAGGAGCTTCCAGGACTGCTTGATCTTCGGCGCGGTATTCTTCTTCATTGCATATCCCTCCTTACACCGCCACATTGTCCGACTGGAGCTCCACCAGGCGGCGGTACAGCGGGCTGCCGCTCATCAGCTCCTCGTGGGTCCCCTGGGCGCTGACACGGCTGTTTTCCATGACCACGATCTTGTCCGCGTGCCGCACGGTGTCCATCCGATGGGCCACCATGAGGACAGTGCGGCCCTTTCCGACCTCCTTCAGCGTCTGCTCGATGTGGTACTCACTCTCGGCGTCCAGATTGCTGGTGGCCTCGTCCAGCACCAGGATGCGGGCGTCCATCAGCAGGGCCCGGGCGATGGCGATGCGCTGCTTCTGGCCGCCGGAGAGCTTGGCGCCGTTTTCGCCCACGTCGGTATCAAAGCCCTGGGGCAGGGACTGAATATAGTCCAGGATGTCCGCCTTACGGGCGGCGTCCTCCAGCTGGGCCTGGGTGACCTCCCCGGCCACGCCCTGGGTGATGTTGTCCCGGATGGACCCGGACAGGAGCTGGGTGTCCTGGGGGATGTAGCCGATGTTCCGCCGCCAGGTGTGCAGCTCGTAGTCCCGGACGTCCTTGCCGGCCCAGGCGATCTTGCCCTGGCCGGGGGTGTAAAAGCGCTCCACCAGGTTCAAA
>DBFJQM010000074.1:0-10959 GCA_048404665.1 Candidatus Pelethomonas sp. | reverse complement strand
GGCCCCCGCCCGGTTTCGGCCGAGCCCCCGGGCCAGGTGCCCCCGGTAGGCGGGCAGGCCGGTCTCCGCCACGGCGGGCAGGCCCCGGGCCGCCTCCCCCCGGACGCCCCGGACGCCGCTGAGGCGGTAGAGCCGCTGACCGGCGGTGCCGTCCCCCGCCCGGGCCAGGTCCTCCTCCATGGGGCCGGCGGCCATGGCGGCCACCTCCCGGAAAAGGGCCGATTCCTCCCAGCATGGCGCCTCCGGACGCCACAGGCGGCCCGCCGCGCCGCACAGGAGGCCTATGGTGAAGATGGCCCCCTTGTGGGTGTTCACGCCGGCCGTGGCGGCGAGCATGTCCTCCTCCGCCCGGAGCCCGGCCTGCCGCAGCAGGCGGAAGGTCTCCTCCGGAGGACGGTCCGCGGTCTCCCGGCCCAGGGCGGCGCAGCGCTGGAAATAAGGGCCCAGGGCCGCGGCGCTGGCCATAAAGGTAAAGATGTCCATGTCCCGGTGGCTTCCGGTGTTCCGCCGGTCCACCAGCCCGGGCTTGGGGGTGACGCACACCTCGTCCAACAGGCTCTGGACCGCCCAGGCCCCGACCTGCCGGTCGTCCTCCCGGGCGAAGTGCCGCAGGAGGATGTCCCTGGCCGCCTGCTGAAGCTCCCCCACCGGGTGGAGCCGCCGGGAGGCGCAGCCCCGGCCCGGCCTGCCGCAGACGATGCAGCCCCGGTCCCCGCCGCCTACGGCGGCCCGGTCCAGCTTTTGAAGGTCCGGGCCGATCACGTCCATGTCCAGCAGACGGCCCAGGCCGTCCCGGTCCTCAATGGCCGTGGTGACGGCCTTCAGCTCCAGTGGAGGCATGTCCACCGCATAGGCCGCCTCCCAGCCGGTGTCCGCCGGGAAGATCTCCCGGCAGCGCACCGCGCTTTTGGGCAGGCGGTGGTCCAGGGCGGCGCAGCCCGCCCGGAACCCCCGGCGGATGAGGGGGGAGTCCTTCACCGGGCCGGGGATGTTCATGGAAAAGCTGACCACCGGCAGACCGTACTGCCCGATGAGCGCCAGCTGCCGGGCGGCCCGGGCCTCCCGGGCTGCCAGCACCTGCTCCAGGGTAACTTCCATACGCCGCCCCTCCTAATAGTGGATCACATTTTGCTCCGCCTGGATGGCGGCGCGGACCGCCGCCCCCTGGTCCCCCGCCAGAAAGGCGTAGGTGGTCTCCGGCAGCATGTCCCGCACCGCCTCCAGACGCCCGTCGTGGACCGCCTGGCGGACGGTGCTGGCGCTGATGGGCCGCCCCGCCGCCTCCAGCCGGGGGATCTGGACGCACTGGACGCCCAGCTCCGGCAGGGTCCGGGCCATGACCTCGTTGTAGAGGCCGGTGACGAAGCTGCGGGGCTCCTGGCCCACATAGCGGCGGCGGATGCCCAAAACCTGGGCGATGCGGCCGAACACCGTCAGGTCCAGCTCCGCCTGGGCCCGGATGGCCGCCTCCCCGTCCCGGAGGAAGTAGCTGGGGAAGGTGGCGGAGCTGATGATATAGCTGCCGGCGTCGTGGCAGATCACGTTGGGCAGGCAGGCCACCCCCTCCTGCACCATCCGGCGGCGGACGGAGAAGGGGATGGGCCCCGCCTCCTCCGAGAGGATGAACAGGTGGACCGCGTCGTTTTCCCCGGCAGCCCGCTGGGCCAGGTGGAGGTGCCCCAGGGTGAAGGGGTTGGCGTTCATGACGATTCCCGCCGCCGTGCCCGGCGCCCGCCGCCTGGCCAGCTGCGCCAGGTAGGCGTCAAAGCCGCCGCGGCGGTTTTCCATGAACACCAGGCGGTCCGCCACCCGGGCGATCTCGTAGAACCCCAGGTCCGCCATGTACCCGGCGCTTTCGGGCTTGGTATAGAGGAAGATGTGGGCATTGCCCCGCTCCGCCTGTACGTTCAGCAGGTGGCCCATCACCTGATTCAGAAGGCCCTCCCCCCGGTGGTCGGAGGACACCGCCAGACACCGCAGGGTGTTGGCATAGCAGCTCCCGGTGGCGATGAGCCGGTCGTTTTCATCCCAGATGCCGCAGGTATAGTCCAGGTTTCCGTCCCGGCGGATGCCCTCCCGCTCCAAAAGCAGGTCCACCTCCCGGTTCCCTCGGCGGTTCGAGGGGTAGATGGGGCTGACAAAGCGGTCCATGGGGACCCTCCTCTCCAGTGTGTTTGCAGGGTTCGTTGTCCGTATCATAACACAGTTTTCGGATAAAGCCAAGCCCGATCCAAAACCTGAAAACCCCTCCGGCGGGCCGGATGGGGAAGAAAAAAGCTCCTCCGGCGAAAATTTCCTCTTGCGCTGGAGGAAAAACCGTGTTACAATGCCCGTAGTTAGAGATGTGGGGTAGTATTCCTATGACTTCTGTTCTGTTCACCGCCAGCTTTTATTACTACTTTATCTACACAAGTAGATAAGGTTTGTTTTGCTGCGGTGAACAGGTGGAGAAAAACATCTATTCAGGTCTTACAGTGAAACGACTGTAAGGCCTTTTTCTTTTGCCCTACAGCGTCACTGGACATATATTTGATAGAAAGACGGGGGAAACTGACATGATCGTGATTCTGAAGAAAAACGCGCAGCCCCAGCAGGTGGAGGTATTCGAGAGCTGGCTGGGGAACATGGGCCTCACGGTCCACAAGTCCGTGGGTGAAAACCACACCATCATGGGGCTGGTGGGCGACACCTCCCGGGTGGACATCGAGTCCATCCAGGCCCTGGACATTGTGGAGGATGTCCGCCGCATCCAGGAGCCCTACAAGAACGCCAACCGGAAGTTCCACGAGGCGGACACCGTCATCACCCTGTCCAACGGGGCCAAGATCGGCGGCGGCCACTTCCTGGTGATGGCCGGCCCCTGCTCTGTGGAGACGGAGGAGCAGATCATCTCCGTGGCCCAGTCCGTCAAGGCCGCAGGGGCCCAGGTCCTCCGGGGCGGCGCCTTCAAGCCCCGCACCTCCCCCTACGCCTTCCAGGGCCTCCACGAGGAGGGCATCCGCCTGCTGCTGAAGGCCCGTGAGGCCACGGGTCTGCCCATCGTCACCGAGATCATGGACGCCCAGCACCTGCCCCTTTTCGAGGACATCGACATCATCCAGGTGGGCGCCCGGAACATGCAGAACTTCGAGCTGCTCAAGCAGCTGGGGAAGCTGCGCAAGCCCATCCTGCTGAAGCGGGGCATGGCGGGCACCCTCCAGGAGCTGCTTATGAGCGCGGAGTATATCATGGCCGGCGGCAACGACCAGGTGATCCTCTGCGAGCGGGGCATCCGCACCTTCGAGACCGCCACCCGCAACACCATGGACCTGTCCGTCATCCCGGTGCTCCACCAGCTCAGCCACCTGCCGGTGGTGGTGGACCCCAGCCACGCCACCGGGCGCTACCAGCTGGTGGCCCCCATGGCCCTGGCCGCCACCGCCGCCGGAGCCGACGGCCTCATCATCGAGGTCCACAACGACCCGGAGCACGCCCTGTGCGACGGCCCCCAGAGCCTGCGGCCGGAGAAGTTCGCCGCCATGATGGAGCATATCGCCGCCATCCGGCCCTACGCCGACCGCTCCTTCACCACCGGAAAGCTGGTGCTGGACTGATGGCGGTCATCGGCATCGTGGGGCTGGGCCTCATCGGCGGCAGCATGGCCAAGGCCATCCGGGCCTATACCGATCACACCATCCTGGCCTATAACCGCAGCTGGGAGACCCTGCAGCGGGCCATGGACCAGGGAGTGGTGAACGCCCCGCTGACCCCGGACCGGCTGGCGGAGTGCGACCTGGTGATCGTGGCGCTGTACCCCCAGGCCACCGTGTCCTACGTCACCGAGCACCGGGACCGGTTCCGGAAGGGGGGACTGGTGATGGACTGCTGCGGCGTGAAGGGCATCGTCTGCGATCCCCTGGAGCCGGTGGCCCGGGAGGGGGGCTTCACTTTCGTCGGCGGTCACCCCATGGCGGGCATCGAGAAGTCCGGCTACGACAACGCCCTCCCGGAGCTGTTCCAGGGGGCCAGCCTGATCGTGACCCCCTACCCGGACACGGACCCGGCGGCGGTGGAGGCCATCTGGGCCATGCTGTCCCCTCTGGGCTTCGCCCGGCTCACCCGGTCCACCCCGGCGGAGCACGACCACATCATCGCCTACACCTCCCAGCTGGCCCATGTGGTGAGCTGCGCCTATGTGGGCAGTCCCTCCGCCCCCCAATTCCCCGGCTTCTCCGCCGGGAGCTTTAAGGACATGACCCGGGTGGCCCGGCTCAACGAGGACATGTGGGCGGAGCTGTTCCTGGAGAACCAGGACGCCCTGATCCGGGAGATCGACACCCTGGTGGAGGAGCTGGCGGCCTTCGCCTACACCATCCGCCGGGGGGACCGGGACCGCCTGCGGGACATGCTGCGCCACGCCCGGGAGATCAAGGAGTCCATCGACAAGGAGTAGGAGGGGAGCTATGGAAACAGTCATGGTACACGCGTCCAGGCCCTACCCGGTCCACATCGGGGCGGGGCTGCTGGACCGCTGCGGGGAGCTGACCGCCCCCCTGACCGGCCCGCGGCGGTGCCTGGTGGTGTCGGAAACCACCGTGGCCCCCCTGTACGGCAGACGGGCGCTGGAGGCACTGGAGCGGGCGGGCTTTACCGCCTCCCTCTGGACCTTCCCCGCCGGGGAGCAGAGCAAGAACCTCGCCACCTACGGCGCTCTGCTGGAGCACATGGCGGACATCCGCCTGACCCGCAGCGACCTGATCTTTGCCCTGGGCGGCGGCGTGACAGGGGACCTGGCGGGCTTTGCCGCCGCCACCTATCAGCGGGGCATCGACTTTGTCCAGCTTCCCACCACCCTCCTGGCCGCTGTGGACGCCTCCGTGGGGGGGAAGACCGCCGTGGACCTGGCGGCGGGGAAGAACCAGGCGGGGGCCTTTCACCAGCCTGCGGCCGTCCTCTGCGACACGGGGACCTTTGCCACGCTCCCGGAGGAGACCTTCCTGGACGGCGTGGCGGAGACGGTGAAGCACGGCCTCATCGCGGACAGGCGCTTCTTTGACCAGCTTATGACAGGGGACCTCCGGGAGAACATCGACGGAGTGGTCCGGCGGAACGTGGAGATCAAGGCCACCGTGGTGGCCGAGGACGAGCGGGAGCAGGGGAAGCGGAAGCTTCTGAACTTCGGCCACACCCTGGGCCACGCCATCGAGAAGCGCAGCGGCTACGCCGTGCCCCACGGCCACGCCGTGGCTGTCGGCATGGTGCTGGCGGCCCGGGGGGCGGAGCGCATGGGCCTCAGCCCCGCCGGCACCCTGGAGGCGGTGCTGGCCGCCAACCGGCATTTGGGCCTCCCCACGGAGTGCCCCTACGAGGCGGAGAAGCTGTACGAGGCCGCCACCGCCGACAAGAAGCGCTCCGGCGGCGCCATCGACGTGGTGGTGCTGAAGGACATCGGCCGGGCGGAGACGGTCCGGCTGGATATGGAGGGCCTGCGGGCGTTTACGGAGGCGGCGCTGTGGACCTGACCATCACCCCTGCAAAGCTTCGCGGGACCGTCACCCCGCCCCCCAGCAAGTCCCAGGCCCACCGGCTCATTATTGCCGCCGCCCTGGCGGCGGGGGAGAGCACCATCGAAAACGCGGCCCTCAGCGACGACATCCGGGCCACCCTGGGCTGTATGGAGGCCCTGGGGGCCGATTGGACCTTGGAGGGGACCACCCTACGCATCCGGGGCGCCGGGGGTTCGACTCCCCCCGCCTCCACCAGAGGAGAGCTGCCCCGCCTGGACTGCGGGGAGTCCGGGTCCACCCTGCGCTTCCTTATCCCCGTGGCCCTGGCCCTGGCGGGAGGCGGCGTGTTCACCGGACGGGGGCGGCTCATGGAGCGGCCCCAGCAGCCCTACTTCGACCTTTTTCGGGAGAAGGGAATCTCCTTTGCGCAGAGGGACGGGGCCCTCACCGTCCGGGGACGGCTGACGCCGGGGGAGTACCGCCTGCCCGGCAACGTGTCCAGCCAGTTTTTCACCGGCCTCCTCTTCGCCCTGCCCCTGCTGGAGGGCCCGTCGGTGATCATCCCCACCACGCCCCTGGAGAGCGCGGACTATGTCACCATGACCCTCCAGTCCATGGAGCAGTTCGGCGTGGCGGTGCCCCAGACCCGGAGCCTTCCGCCCCGCTTCCTGGCCCCCGGGGGAGGGCGGTACGTCCCCCGGCGGGCCGCCGTGGAGGCGGACTGGTCTCAGGCCGCCTTCTGGTACGCGGCCCAGGTCCTGGGCTGCGATGTGGCCGTCACCGGCATGAACGAGCGGTCCCTCCAGGGGGACCGGGCGGTGGTGGCCCACAGCCGCGCCATCGGAGACGGCGGCACAGTGGCCATCGACGTATCCGGCTGCCCAGATCTGGTGCCGCCTTTGGCGGCCATGGGGGCGCTGATGGACGGGACGCTGGAGCTGCGGAACGCCGCCCGCCTGCGCCTGAAGGAGAGCGACCGGCTTTCCGCCGTCACGGCGGCCCTCACCGCCATGGGGGCGGGGGTGGCCGAGGGGCCCGACAGCCTGACCATCACCGGCAGGCCGTCCCTGGCCGGGGGCTGCACCGTGGACTGCTGCAACGACCACCGCATCGCCATGATGGCGGCAGTCGCCGCCGCCCGCTGCCGGGAGCCGGTGACGCTGCTGGGGGCGGAGTGCGTGAAGAAATCCTATCCCAACTTCTGGGAGGACTACCGACAGTTAGGAGGGAGCATCCGTGAACACCTTGGGGAATAAGCTGCGGGTCACCGTGTTCGGCCAGTCCCACGCCGCCGCCATCGGCTGCGTCATCGACGGCCTGCCCGCCGGGTTCCGGCCCAATATGGACCGTGTCGGCGCCTTCATGGCCCGCCGGGCCCCGGGACGGACCGCCTGGTCCACCCCCCGGCAGGAGAGCGACGCGCCGGAGATCGTCTCCGGCCTGGTGGACGGCGTCACCTGCGGCGCGCCGGTGTGCGCCGTCATCCGCAACAGCGACCAGCACAGCCGGGACTACAGCGGCCTGAAGCGGACCCCGCGGCCCTCCCACGCCGACTACCCGGCCCTGGTGAAATTCGGGGACAGCTACGACGTCCGGGGCGGAGGCCAGTTCTCCGGGCGGCTGACGGCCCCCCTGTGCTTTGCCGGGGCCCTGGCCCTCCAGCTTCTGGAGGAGCGGGACATTTTGGTGGCGGCCCACATCGACCGCATCGGGGAGATCGCGGACGCCGCCCCGGACTTCGCCGCTGTCAGCCGGGAGGACCTGACGGCCCTGCTGAATAAGCCCTTTCCGGTCTTTGACGACAGCGCCGGCATGGCCATGCGCCAGATCATCGAGGCCGCCCGGATGGACCAGGACTCCCTGGGCGGCGTGATCCGCTGCTTTGCCCTGGGCCTGCCCGCCGGAGTGGGGGAGCCTATGTTCGGCGGGGTGGAGAACCGGCTGGCCGCCGCCCTTTTCGGCATCCCCGCCGTGCGGGGGGTCTCCTTCGGGGAGGGCTTCGCCGCCGCCGGGATGCGGGGCAGCCAGCACAACGACCCCTATGTCACCGATGGACGGTCGGTGACCGCCCGCACCAACCACGCCGGAGGCGTGCTGGGCGGCATGACCACCGGGATGCCCCTGGTGGTGAACCTCTGCATCAAGCCCACCGCCTCCATCTCCCGGGAGCAGGAGACGGTGGATCTGGAAACCATGGAGAACACCAGCCTGGTCATCCACGGCCGGCACGACCCCTGTATCGTGCCCCGGGCCGTGCCGGTGGCGGAGGCTGTGACTGCGCTGACACTACTTGATATGATCTGGGAGGAACATGAGACATGGAGCTGAAGGATTATCGGGAAAAATTGGACGCCATCGACGACCGGATGGCGGAGCTGTTCCGGGAGCGGATGGAGACCGTGAAGCAGGTGGCCGACTATAAGAAGGCCAACGGCGTGCCGGTGATGGCGGCGGGCCGGGAGCGGGACATCCTCTATCGGGTCACCGGCCTGGTGGGCGGCGAGCTGGAGGAGTACACCAAGATCCTCTGGTCCACCCTGCTGGAGCTGAGCCGGGACTATCAGGAGAACCGCCTGACCACCGGGGAGTCCCCCCTGTGCCGGGGCATCCTGGCGGCGGCGGACAGTACCGGGGAGTTCCCTACCCGGGCGGTGGTGGCCTGCCAGGGGGTGGAGGGGGCCTACTCCCAGATCGCCTGCGACAAGCTGTTCCCCCTGAGCCAGATCATGTACTTTGGCCGCTTCGAGGGGGTGTTCCGGGCGGTGGAGGCGGGCATGTGCCGCTATGGCATCCTGCCCATTGAAAACAGCTCCGCCGGGTCCGTCACCGAGGTGTACGACCTGATGGAGAAGTACAACTGCAAGATCGTCCGCAGCCTGAAGCTGAAGGTGGAGCACTGCCTGCTGGCGAGGCCCGGCGTGGCCATGAAGGACGTGAAAGAGGTGGTGGCCCACGAGCAGGCCCTGGACCAGTGCGGCGACTTCCTCAAGGCCAGCGGCGTGAAGATCACCGTGTTCTCCAACAACGCCGCCGCCGCCAAGTACGTATCGGAGAGCGGCCGGAACGACCTGGCGGCCATCGCCTCGGCGAACTGCGCCGACCTCTACGGCCTGAAGGTCCTCTCCGACCACATCGCCAACAGCGACCACAACTACACCCGCTTCATCTGCATCTCCAAGACCATGGAGATCTATGAGGGTGCGGACCGCATCACCTTCGTCACCTCCGCCAGCCACCGCCCCGGCTCCCTGTACAGCCTCATCGCCAAGTTCGCCACCCGGGGGCTGAACATCAGCAAGCTGGAGAGCCGCCCCATCCCCGGCAAGGACTTCGAGTTCCGGTTCTACTTCGACGTGGAGGCGTCGGTGAAGAGCAAGGACACCCAGACCGTCCTGAGCCAGCTGGAGAAGGAGGATTTCTTCACCTTCCTGGGGGCGTACAGCGAGATCTTCTGATTCAAAAAAGGCGGAGCCTTTTTTGAAATTCACTGCGCTCCCGCCGCTGCGGGGGAGCGGCGCTCGCTCCGTGCAAAGTGTTTTTTGGGCGGCGGAGCTGCCCAAAAAACGATCTTGATTTATTCTGATGCCGCCGCGAGGCGAAAAAGGGGGGCATATTTATGGAGTACGGCCTGTTGGGGGAGAAGCTGGGGCACAGCTTTTCCCCCCAGATCCACCGGGCGCTGGCGGGGTACGACTACCGCCTGCTGCCCACGGCCCCGGAGGATGTGGCGGAGCTGTTCCGCCGCCGGGCGTTCAAGGGGCTGAACGTCACCATCCCCTATAAGCAGACGGTGATTCCCCTCTGCGACGAGGTGGACCCCCGGGCCGCCGCCATCGGCGCGGTGAACACGGTGGTCAACCGGGAGGGGCGCCTCACCGGCTACAACACGGATATCGACGGCATGATCTACATGGCCCGGCGGGCCGGGGTGGACATGGCCGGGAAAAAGGTGGTGATCCTGGGCAGCGGCGGCACCAGCCACACCGCCCGGGCCGCCGCCCGGGAGCTGGGGGCGGCGGAGACCGTGGTGATCTCCCGCCATGGCCCGGACAACTACGAAAATCTTTCCCGCCACGCCGACGCCGGGGTGCTCATCAACACCACTCCCGTGGGGATGTACCCCAACTGCGGCGTGTCGGCGGTGTCCCTGGAGGACTTCCCCCGCCTCACCGGCGTGCTGGACGTGGTGTACAACCCCCTGCGCACGGCCCTGATGCTCCAGGCCATGGACCGGGGCGTCCCCTGCTCCTGCGGGCTGCCCATGCTGGTGGCCCAGGCCAAGCGGGCCGCGGAGCTGTTCACCGGGGAGACCATCCCCGACAGCCGCCTGGAGGACGTGATCGCCGGCCTCACCGCCCAGGTGCGCAATGTGGTGCTCGTTGGGATGCCCGGCTGCGGCAAGACCACCGTGGGCCGGGCCCTGGCAAAGCGCATGGGCCGGGAGCTGGTGGACCTGGACGAGGAGATCGTCCGCCGGGCGGGCCGCCCCATTCCAGACATCTTCGCCCAGGAGGGGGAGGACGCCTTCCGCGCCCTGGAGACCCAGGTGGTCCGGGAGGTGGGACGGCGCACGGGACTGGTCATCAGCACCGGCGGCGGCGTGGTCACCCGGCCGGAAAACCGGGACCCCCTGCGGCAGAACGGGGTGATCGTCCACCTCACCCGGCCGCTGAAGCTGCTGCCTGTGGCGGGCCGCCCCGTGTCCCAGAGCACGGACCGGGAGACTCTCTGGCGGCGGAGAGCGCCGCTGTACGCCGCTTTTGCCGACGTGACGGCGGATAACGGCGGCTCTTTGGAGCAGACGCTGGAACAAATCGAAAAGGAGCTGAGCGACCGATGAAGCTGTTATTCCTCAACGGACCCAACCTGAACCTGCTGGGCGTCCGGGAGCCGGACATCTACGGCAAAAGGACCTACGCCGACCTGGAGGCGTACATCCGGGACTTCTGCGGCCAGCTGGGAATCGAATGTGAAGTGTACCAGTCCAACCACGAGGGGGCCCTGGTGGACGCCATCCAGGCCGCCTACGGGCAGGCGGATGGCATCGTCATCAACCCCGCCGCCTACACCCACACCAGCGTGGCCCTGCTGGACGCGGTGAAGGCGGTGGGCATCCCCACGGTGGAGGTGCACATCTCCGACGTATCCAAGCGGGAGGACTTCCGGCAGGTGTCCTATATCCGGCAGGCGTGCTGCAAGACCATCGCGGGGCACGGCTTTGCGGGTTACCGCATGGCGGCGGAGCACCTGCTGGCCCTGAAAAACGGCGGCGCGGAGGAATAGCAAACCGGGGGCGGCGCGCATAGGATGGCCCAGTAAAGGAGGCTGTTTCTATGGATACCACCCCTTCCGGCGGGAGCTTTGCCCCGCCCAGCGAGTACGATTACCGTCTCTACGACAAGATCTGGCGGCGGGTGTCGCCGGACCTGGACCCCTACCCGGGGGTGCGCGCCGCTGAGGCGGAGGCATCCGC
>DBFJQM010000073.1:0-35335 GCA_048404665.1 Candidatus Pelethomonas sp. | reverse complement strand
GCATCGGGGCGGCGGGGGCGCTGGTGACGGAGCGGGTCCGCCTGGACAAAAAATAGCCGGGGAGAGGCTTGACAGCCGGGCCGGTCTGTAGTAGGATAAGAGCGAAAATTCCAAGGGGCGCTGGCGCAAGCCGGCTGAGATGTGACGTATCGCCGTCTGGTCCCTCGAACCTGATCCGGGTAATGCCGGCGTAGGAATGCGAGTCATAGGGCGTTTGCTCCATCGTGTGTCTGCGTTCGGCGGGACACACGATTTTCTTTTGCCCCGCCGCCAGGCCCCGCGGAGAGAAAAAGGAGAGAAAAAACATGAACAAAATGAGCAAAAAGACGAGATGCCTCTGCGAGGGGGCGCTGATGGTGGCGGCCTCCATTGTCCTCAGCTACTTCAAGATCCAGTTCCTCCAGGCGGGGTCCATCAACTTCTGCATGGTGCCCATCATCATCTTCGCCGTGCGCTGGGGCGTAGGCTGGGGCCTGCTGGCCGGCGCGGCCTTCGGTACGCTGAAGTTCTTCCTGGCGGACGGCTTTGCCCTGACCCTGGGCTCCTTCTTCCTGGACTACTCCATCGCTTACATGACCGTGGGCATGGCGGGGCTGATGCACAGGCGGAAGAACGGCCTGCCCATCGGCTGCCTCATCGGCTGCTTCTGCCGGTTTATCATCCACTTCATCTCCGGCCTCACCATCTACAAGATCGTGGAGCCCACGGAGATGTTCGGCCACACCTTCTCCAGCCCCTTCTGGTTCTCAGTGGTCTATAACTCCTCCTACATGCTGCCCAGCACCGTAGCCTGCTTCGTGGTGTGCCTGCTGCTGATGAAGCCCCTGGCAAAGTATATGGACGACCCCCTGACTGCGGCGTGATCGACACACACTGCCACCTGGACCAGTTCCTGCCGGAGACCCTGGCGGGGATGCTGGAGGACGGGTTTGCCCGGGGCCTGACGGCGGTGGTGGCCCCCGCCATGGGGGAGGCGTCTCTGGAGGCGCTTCTGGCCCTGACGGAGCGCTGGCCGGGGCGGGTATTCCCCGCCGCCGGGGTCCACCCGGAGCGGCCCATGACCGCTGAGACCCTGGCGGAGGCCCGCCGGACGGCGGACTGGATCGCCGCCCATCCAAAGACGGTGATAGCGGTGGGGGAGGTGGGCCTGCCCTACTACTCCCTGGCCCCCGGCGAGGCGATTCCGGAGACGGCTTTCGCCGTTTTGGACCTGTTCCTGGACTGCGCCGCGGCGGGGGACCTGCCGGTGATCCTCCACGCGGTCCACACCAGCGCCCGGCCCTGCCTGGAGCGGCTGCTGGACCGGGGCGTCCGCCGGGCGGTGTTCCACTGGCTGAAGGCGCCGGAGGATGTGGTGAGGCAGATCGCGGAGGCGGGGTACTATGTCTCCGTCACGCCGGAGGTCACGACTCTGGAGCGGGACCAGCGGCTGCTGGACCTGGTCCCCAGGGACCGGCTGCTGCTGGAGACCGACGGCCCGGAGCCCCTGCGCATCCCGCGTCCGGGGCCCTCCTCGCCCCTCTGGGTGGAGAGCAGCCTGCGCTTCCTGGCGGAGCGCTGGCACATGCCCTGCCGGGAGGCGGAGGCGCTGCTGGACGGCAACGCCCGCCGGCTGTTCCAAATTTGACAATAGAAAACAAGACCGCTGCCGGCGGAGACCCGAGGAAGGGACTCCGCCGGCAGCGGCTTTTGACGGTTTGGCAGGGGGACCCGGGCGTCAGTCGTCCTCGTCCCGGGGGCCCAGAAGCAGGGAGGCCACGCCGCAGAGGATGCCGCCTACAGCGAACACCCACCAGGCGGTGCCCCACATGTTCCGGCTGAGGCCCAGCCCCACGTAGATGGCGGTGGCCAGCAGCATGATGCACCCGCAGGCCGCGCCGGCCCGGCGGCGCTTGACCTTCTCCTCCTCTGTGGGGGTGTTGGACCGATTGTACTTGGCGATGTTGTACTTGTCCTCGCTCATGCCGCCGTAGATCAGGGAGTACACCGCCCCCGCCACGATCAGCAGAAACGCGGTGCCGACCGCGGACTCATAGGGCTCCCGCTCCGGCAGGAAGGAGAAGACCAGGCACAGGGCGGCCACGGCAAAGAGAATGGCCCCCACGCCCCCGGCGATGTACCAGATGAACCGGCGGTGGAACTCGTCCCGGTCCTGCTGGGTGTAGAAGTCCTCGACGACGGGGTGCCGCTTGGTGAAGACGTCGTACTGCATCCCCGCCACGATGAGCACCACCACGGCAATGGTGATGCCCAGCAGTAGGAGAAAAGCGCCCACCGCCTCCGGCACCGGGGCCAGATTGCCCACGGCTGTGCCGATGGCCACGGAGGCGATGATCCCCGCCACCGCCCCGGCGATCTGCCGGGCAAAGCGGGTCATGAAGCTGTCGTACCCCGCGCTGTCCTCCGCCAGGGCCTGGGCCGCGTCTCCCCGGAGGAGGGTGTCCATGTCCATGCGGAACAGCTCGCAGAGCTTCAGCAGCGTCTCCATCTCCGGGTAGCTGACGCCGCTCTCCCACTTGCTCACGGACTGGCGGCTGACCTCCATCTGTTCCGCCAGCTGCTCCTGGGTCAGGCCCTGCCGGGTCCGCAGAAATTGCAGGTTGTCTGAAAATGCCATAGGATGTGTTACCTCCCAAATGTGATGGCCCTATCCTACCGCGGCAGGGCGGGCAATTCCAGCGATCCGGGGTTGCGTTTGGGGCGAATGGATGTAAATTTTCGGTTGCACCGGGAAATTTCGGCGGTTTTGCCGCCGGAAGACAGGGAAAGAGGGACGGTTCCTCTCCTGGGGGGCCGTCCCTCTTGCGCGCTTACATCACCACAGGCTGCACAGCAGGTCGGTGTAGCCGGAGGGGTCGTCGATGGGCAGACCGGCAATGAGCTTGGCCTGGTTGAAGAGGACCCGGGCGTACTTCTTGGCCTTCTCCGGGTCGCTCTCCCGGATGGCCTCCAGGGCGGCGAAGGCGGGGTGGCTCGTGTTCACCTCCAGGATGCGCTTGGCCTTCAGGCCCATCTCCGGCTGGGCCACGGAGAAGTACCGCTCCATCTCGAAGCTGACCCCCTCGCCGCTGGTGAGGCACACCGGGTGGGTCTTCAGCTTCTGAGAGGCGTGGACCTCGTCGGCCTCGCCGTCCAGGGCCTCCTTAATGAAGTCCAGGGTGGGCTGGCTGGCGGAGACGGCCTCCTTGTCCTCCTCCGGCAGGTCCTCCAGGTCCAGCTTGCCGTCCACGGCGGAGCGCAGCTCCTTGCCCTTGTACTCCCGCAGGATCTCCATGAGCAGCTGGTCCGGCTGGTCGGTGAGGTAGAGGATCTCGATGTTCCGGTCCCGGAGCAGTTCCGTCTGGGGCAGGCTGTCCATGGCGGTGACGGACTCGCCGGAGGCGTAGTAGATCACCTTCTGGCTCTCCGGCATCCGGTCCACGTACTCGGAGAGGGTGACCATCTTCTTCTCCGTGGAGGAGTAGAACAGCAGCAGATCCTGCAAAAGCTCCCGCTTGGCCCCGTAGTTGTTGAGGCAGCCCACCTTCAGCTGGCGGCCGAAGGCCTTGAAGAACGCCTCGTAGCCCTCCCGGTCCTCCTTCAGCATCCGCTCCAGCTCGCCCTTCACCTTCTTTTCGATGTTGGCGGCCATGAGCTTCAGCTGCCGGTCGTGCTGCAGCAGCTCCCGGGAGATGTTCAGGCTCAGGTCCGGGGAGTCCACCACGCCCCGGACGAAGCCGAAGTGCTCGCCGATCAGGTCCTCGCACTTGTCCATGATCATCACGCCGGAGGAGTAGAGCTGGAGGCCCCGCTGGTACTCGGTGGTGTAGTAGTCGAAGGGGGGACGGCCGGGGATGAACAGCAGGGCCTTGTAGCTCACCTGGCCCTCGGCGGACACGGTGATGACGGACCGGGGCGGGGTGAAGTCGCCGAACTTGTCCTGATAGAACTTGTCGTACTCCTCCTTGGACACCTCGCTCTTGCGCCGCTGCCAGATGGGGACCATGCTGTTGAGGGTCTCCACCTCCTTGTAGTCCTCGTACTCGGGCTTGTCCTCGGGGCAGCCCTCCTTTTTCCGGGACTTGGTGACCTCCATGCGGATGGGCCAGCGGATGTAGTCGGAGTACTTCTTGACCAGGGAGCGCAGGGTGTACTCCTCCAGGTACTCGCCGTACTCGGCCTCCTCGCAGTCGGCCTTGAGGTGCATGATGATGTCGGTGCCCACCGTGTCCTTCTCACAGGGCGTGATGGTGTAGCCGTCGGCGCCGTCGCTCTCCCAGCGGTAGGCCTGGTCGCTGCCAAACTTGCGGGTGACCACGGCGATGTGGTCCGCCACCATGAAGGCGGAGTAGAAGCCCACGCCGAACTGACCGATAACGTCGTCGGCGGCGCTGTCCTCGCCCAGCTCCTGGCGGAACTGGAGGGTGCCGCTGGAGGCGATGACGCCCAGGTTCTGCTCCAGGTCGCTCTCGTCCATGCCGATGCCGTTGTCGCTGACGGTGAGGGTCCGGCCCTCCGGGTCGGCGGTGATGCGGATGGCGAAGTCCTCCCGCTTCATCCCCACCGTCTCGTCGGTGAGGGAGCGGTAGCTGAGCTTGTCGATGGCGTCGCTGGCGTTGGAGATGATCTCCCGCAGGAAGATCTCCCGGTGGGTGTAGATGGAGTTGATCATCAGGTCCAGCAGCCGCTTGCTCTCTGCCTGAAATTCTTTCTTTGCCATTATTTTTGCCTCCTGTGCGGGGCCGGCGGGCTTCTGCCCCGGCCCCCAAAAATTTTACTGGCCCTATGATGCAATGGAATTGTGAACAGAGTATGACCAAACTGTAAACATTAGCACTCGAACGAAAAGAGTGCTAAAAAAGCGGCGGCCCCAGCTTGCAGCCGGGACCGCCGTTTCATGGCGCCGCGTTCAGACGCTCTTTGATTTTACTGGATCTCCAGCCGACGGGAGGCGGGGACGGTCTTTTCCCGCTTGGGCATGGTCAGGGTCAAAACGCCGTTTTCATAGGCGGCGGAGATGTCCTCGGACTTGATGCCGGAGATGTCGAAGCTGCGGGAGAAGGAGCCGTAGGACCGCTCACAGCGCAGGTAGTTGCCGGCGCTGTCCTTGTCCTCCCGGCTGGTGGAGCGCTGGGCGGTGATGGACAGGTAGCTGCCGTCGATGTCGATGTGGATGTCCTCCTTCTTCACGCCGGGCAGGTCGGCCTCCAGCACGATGGCGTCGCCGGTGTCCTTGATGTCCGTCTTGAAGCCGCCCAGGGTGTTGCCGCCGGAGAAGAAGCTCCGCTCCAGCTCGTCCAGGTCCCGGAAGGGGCGGTAGGGGTCCATGTTGTGGGTGTGGGTGAAAGGAATCAGTTCAAACATAAGTGGTGCCTCCAATTCGTTTTTTGTTTATGGCCCTAGCCTACACCCCAATTGTGAACAAGGATAGCAAAAAATATGACCAGACTGTAAACATTAGCACTCTCGACGACCGAGTGCTAATTTTGGGGGCCGCCTTTATTTTTATCTCTCCGCCCCCTGGACTTAGTGGTTGTATTTTCCACGGTGAGGTGCTATACTTACCCTGTATTGTTATGGACTTCGGCCCATAGGATAAAACGGTATCCCGCCCTACCGGCGGAGAAATAGAAGGAGTGTTCTGATTTGAAGATCGTCGTTCTCGCCGGCGGCCTGTCCCCGGAGCGCAACGTCTCCCTGGTCACCGGCGCCAGCGTGTGCAGGGCCCTGCGGGCCAAAGGCCACCAGGCGGTGCTGGTGGATATGTTCCTGGGCCTGGAGGACTATACGGGTCCCCTGGAGGCCCTCTTTTCAAGCCCTGACGGCCGCTGCGGCCACGCCGCCATCGACCCCGCCGCCCCGGACCTGGCGGCGGTGCGCCAAAGCCGCAGGGACCGGTCCCCCAGTCTCTTCGGCCCCGGCGTGCTGGAGGTCTGCCGCCTGGCGGACATGGTGTTTTTGGGGCTTCACGGGGCCTGCGGCGAGGACGGCCGGGTCCAGGCCGCTTTTGACCTGCTGGGCATCCCCTACACCGGCGGCGGCTACCTGGCCTCCGGCATGGCCATGAACAAGGCCGTCACCAAGCAGGTGATGGAGCGCTGCGGCATCCCCACCGCCCCCTGGCGGGAGGTGCGCTACACCGGGGAGGACATCCCCCGCCTGACGGAGGAGCTGCGCCTGCCCTGCGCGGTCAAGACCATCGACGGCGGCTCGTCCCTGGGCATGGCCCTGCCGGACACCCGGGAGGAGCTGCGGGCGGCCCTGGAGGAGCTGCTGGCCTACGGCGGCCATGTGATCGTGGAGAAAAAGATCCGGGGCCGGGATATGACCGTGGGCGTGCTGGGGGACCGGTATCTGCCCGCCGTGGAGATCATTCCCCAGTCCGGGGCCTACTTTGACTACAAGGCCAAGTACCAGGACGGGGGCAGCCTGGAGGTGTGCCCCGCCGACATCACCGAGGACCAGTGGCGGGCCATGGGGGAGGCGGCGCTGAAGCTGCACCGGGCCCTGGGCCTGACGGTCTACAGCCGCGCCGACTTCATCCTGGACGGGGATGGGAACGCCTGGTGCCTGGAGATCAACACCCTGCCGGGGATGACCCCCGCCAGCCTCCTGCCCAAGGAGGCCGCCGCCGTAGGCCTGTCCTACGAGGAGCTGTGCGACGAGATCGTGGCGCGGTCCCTGGCGGTGAAGAGACTATAAGAAGAGGAGCCTGCCTATGATCCCCATTACCGCCAGCCAGATCGCCGCCGCTGTGGGCGGCGCCCTCCGCGGCCCCAACCTGACCGCTTCCGCCGTCTCCACCGACAGCCGGACGATTCAGCCCGGCTGCTGGTTCGTCCCCCTGGCGGGGGAGCGGTTCGACGGCCACGACTACATTGACATGGCTCTGGAAAAGGGGGCCGTGGGGTGCCTGTGCGCCCGGATGCCGGAAAAGCTGCGCCCCGACCGGGCCTATGTGCAGGTGGAGGACACCAAGCGGGCGCTGAAGGAGCTGGCCTCCTGGTACCGGGGGCTTTTTGACCTGCCGGTGGTCCAGATCACCGGCAGCGTGGGCAAGACCACCACCAAGGAGCTCATCGCCTCGGTGCTCAGCCAGGGCCTCACGGTGCTCAAGACCCGGGGGAACCTCAACGGCGACATCGGCGCGCCCCTGACGGTGCTGGAGCTGGAGCGCCGCCACCAGGCGGCGGTGATCGAGACCGGCATGGACGCCTTCGGCCAGATCCGCTACCTGGGGGAGATGATCCGCCCTGATGTTGCCGTCATCACCAACATCGGCGACGCCCACCTGGAGTATCTGGGCAGCCGCCAAGGCATCCTGAAGGCCAAGAGCGAGATTTTTGAAAACCTGCGGCCCGGCGGGCTGGCGGTGCTCTGCGGCGACGACGAGCTGCTGAACACCCTGGACCTGCCCTTTGAGACCGTGCGCTGCGGCCTGGGGGAGAACTGCCAGGCCCGGATCACCCGGGTGGAGGACCTGGGCGTGGCGGGGGTCAGGTGCCTTGTCACCACCGCCAGGGGGAGTTACCCCCTGGCCATCCCCGCCCCCGGCGTCCACATGGTCTACGCCGCCGCCATGGCGGCGGTGATCGGGGAGCGGCTGGGCCTCAGCGGGGAGGCCATCTGCCGGGGCGTGGCGGAGTACGTCCCCGCCGGGGACCGGATGCGCATTGAGCGCCTGCCGGGGGACCGGACCCTCCTCAACGACAGCTACAACGCCAACCCCCAGTCCATGGCCGCCGCCGTCCGGGTGCTGGCCGCCACCCCCTGCCAAAAGCGGATCGCCATGCTGGGGGACATGAAGGAGCTGGGGGCCGCCGCCGGACCGGGCCACGAGAGCATCGGGCGGCTGGCGGGAGAGCTGGGAATCGACATCCTGCTGGCTGTGGGACCCCTGTGCCGGGAGCACATGGTCCCCGCCGCCCGGGGGGCGGGCTGCGCCGACGTGCGGTGGTTTGCGGACCGGGAGAGCGCCCAGGCGGCCCTGGTGGAGGCATTCGGCCCCGGGGACTGCGCCCTGCTGAAGGCGTCCCACTTCTCCGGCAGGTTCGACCTGACGGCGGACTACCTGCGGACCTATCCCTTTGAATAACGCGCCGCCCTCCGGGGCGGACCGATAAGAGAGCAAGACAATGACAGAGATCAACGTTTCCAACGTAACAAAATCCTTTGAGATCGGGAAAAATGTCCTGGACGGCGTCACCTTCACGGTGGAGACCGGGGAGCGGGTGGGCCTGCTGGGCCGCAACGGCGCGGGCAAGTCCACCCTCTTCAGGATCCTCACCGGGGAACTGGAGCCGGACGAGGGCGAGGTCTCCATTGCCCGGGGGCGGCGGCTGGGCCTCATCTCCCAGATCCCCGTCTACCCCGCGGGCTATACCGTGGAGGACGTGCTGCTCACCGCCTTCGCCCGCCATCAGAAGCTGGCGGAGGAGATGGAGACCCTGGCCGCCGCCATGGCCGCCGGGGACGGCAGCGAGGCCACCCTGAGGCGGTACGGGGAGCTGTCCGCCCGGTTCGAGGGCCTGGGGGGCTACGACACGGAGACCGCCGTGAGCAAGGTGGCCAACGGCCTGGGCATCCCGGAGGAGATGCGCAAGCAGCTCTTCGACAGCCTCTCCGGCGGGGAGAAGACCCGGGTGAACCTGGGCCGCCTGCTGCTGGAGGATACGGACATCCTGCTGCTGGACGAACCCACCAACCACCTGGACCTCCACGCGGTGGAGTGGCTGGAGGACTATGTCCGCCATTTCAAGGGCACGGTCATCGCCATCAGCCACGACCGGTACTTCCTGGACCGGACCATCAGCCGGGTCATCGAGATCTGCGACGGCAAGGCGGAGTTCTACGCCGGCAACTACACCTTCTACGCCATCGAGAAGGAGCGGCGCTACCAGGAGAAGCTGCGCCAGTACGAGAAGGAGCAGGCCAAGGTCAAGCAGCTCCAGGAGGCGGCGGACAAGCTGCACCTGTGGGCCTTCATGGGGGCGGACAAGCTCCACAAGCGGGCCTTCTCCATGGAGCGGCGCATCGAGCGCATCCGCCAGACGGAGAAGCCCACCAAGGCCCGGGCCCTCACCAACCGCTTTGAGCAGCGGGAGTTTGCCGGGGACGAAGTGTTCCACGTCCGGGAGCTGGGCAAGTCCTTCGGGGACCGGACGCTGTTCCACGATATCGAGCTGCTGGTGGAGGGGGGCGAGCGCATCGCCCTCATCGGGGACAACGGCACCGGAAAATCCACCTTCCTGAAGATCCTCATGGGGGAGGAGAACCCCGATACGGGCAGCGTCCGCTTCGGCCCCACGGTGCGCGCGGCCTACCTGCCCCAGATCATCCACTTTGACGACCCCAGCCGCAGCCTGGTGGACACCATGCTCTGGTCCAAGCGGGGGGTCACCACCCAGGAGGCCCGGGACCGGCTGGCCGCCTTCAACTTCCGGGGGGAGGACGTGTTCAAGAGCGTGTCCGTCCTCTCCGGCGGGGAGCAGAGCCGCCTGAGGCTCTGTATGCTCATGGACGACGCCATCAACCTGCTGGTGCTGGACGAGCCCACCAACCACCTGGACATCGACAGCCGGGAGTGGATCGAGGAGGCGGTGGAGGCCTACGAGGGCGCGCTGCTGTTCGTCAGCCACGACCGGTACTTCATCAACCGCTTCGCCACCCGCATCTGGGAGCTGGAGAACGGGACCATCACCGACTATCCGGTGTCCTTCCCCCGCTACCGGGAGATCAAGGAGCGCCAGCGCCAGCTGGCCCAGTCCCAGCCCAGGCCGGAGAAGCGGGCGGAGAAGCCCCGGCCCGCCGCCCCCAAGGGCGGCAGGAGCCAGCAGAACGCGAAAAAGCAGCTGACCATCTGCGAGCGGGACATGGCCAGGCTGGAGGAGCAGGCGAAGGAGCTGGAGGCACAGCTGGAGGCCGCCGCCTGCGACTATGAGAAGTACAGCGGGCTGTACGCCCAGAAGGAGGAGCTGGACCGGAAGCTCCAGGAGCTGATGGACCGCTGGGAGGCCCTGGCCGAGGAGGCGGAGGCGTGAGGCGGACGGAGAAGGTCTGCTGGGGCCTGGCGGCGGCCTGCGTCCCCCTGGGGGCGCTGCTGCTGTTCGGCTTTACGGCGGTGCGGTTCACCGGCTTTCTGCTCTGGTGCGCCGCCGTGGCCCTGGCGGTGTTCGCCCTGCTGACCCGGTGGCGGGAGAAGCACCGCTGGGCGCTGTGGCTGCGGCGGGTGTTCCTGATCCTGCTGGCGGCGGGGTTCGCGTTTTTCGCCGTGCTGGAGGTCTGGGTGATCTCCTGGGCCAGGACGGAGAACGCCCCCGCGGCGGCCATGGTGGTCTTTGGCGCGGGGGTCAACGGCGATGAGCCGTCCTTGACCCTGCGGACCCGGCTGGAGGCGGCCCTTGCCTACGCGGAGGACCACCCCGGCATACCCGTCGTGGTCAGCGGCGCCCAGGGCCGTGGCGAGACCGTCAGCGAGGCGGCGTGCATGGCCGGTTGGCTCACCGCCCGGGGCGTGGACCCGGAGCGGGTCTGGCTGGAGGAGCGGGCCGCCAATACGGAGGAGAATGTGAAATACTCCCTTGAGCTGCTGGAGGAGCGGGGCGTGGACGTGACGGCGGACATCGCCTTCTGCACCAGCGACTACCACATGTGCCGGGCCGTGTACCTGCGGGGGCATCCCTATGTGGTCCCGGTGGCGGCCCATATGCCGGCGCGGTACTGGCCCCTGACGGTGAACTACTATATCCGGGAGGCCTTCGCCCTGGCGGCGGAGCTGGTATTCAGATAAGGAGGCCCCTATGTCCAAGAAGATCCTGTGCATCTACTACAGCCGCACCGGCCATACGGCCAAGCTCATGGACGACATCGCCCGGGAGCTGGGCTGCGAGCTGGTGAAGCTGTCCGACGGCGTGGACCGCTCCGGCCTTATAGGCTGGCTGCGCAGCGGCCGTCAGGCCATGAGCCGGGCCCTGCCCCGGGTGGAAAAGCCGGAGACCGCCCTGCCCCTGGGGGAGTACGATCTGGTGATCGTGGGCACCCCGGTGTGGGCCGGCCGGTGCTCCGCCCCGGTGCGGAGCTTCCTGCGGGAGTACGGCGAGGAGCTGGAGAACGTGGCCTACGTCATCACCCGGGGCAGCGACGTCCGCTATGAGGAGGTCTACGACCAGATGGACTTCTATGTGCGCCGGCCCCACCTCCACGCCATCAGCATCCGGCCCAACACTGTGGGCTCCACCTTCTGGCGGGACGAGTTTTTGGCCGGAATCCGGGGAGAGGAGGACGGCGGACATGCTGGATAAGCTGAGGGACATCGACCGCCGCTTCCAGGAGATCGAGAGCCAGCTTGCCGACCCGGCGGTGTACGCCGACAGCGGCCTGCTGGCCCGGCTCACCCGGGAGCAGAAGGAGCTGACGCCGGTGGTGGAGGCCTACCGGGCCTACCGCCGGGCGGAGAGCGACCTGGCCGCCGCCCGGGAGATGCTGTCCGACCCGGAGCTGAAGGAGCTGGCCCAGGAGGAGCAGCGTACCGCCAAGGCCGATATGGAGCGGCTGGAGGGGGAGCTGAAGCTGCTGCTCCTGCCCAAGGACCCCAACGACGGCCGGGGCGTGGTCATGGAGCTGCGGGGCGGCGTAGGCGGCGAGGAGGCCATGCTGTTTGCCGCCGACCTCTTCCGGATGTACACCCTCTACGCCGAGAGCCGGGGGTGGAAGATGGAGGTGGTGGACCTGAAGGAGACGGACCTGGGGGGCGTGAAGGAGGCCACCTGCCTCATCGAGGGGGAGAACGTCTGGTCCCGGCTGAAGTTTGAAAGCGGCGCCCACCGGGTCCAGCGGGTGCCGGTGACCGAGTCCTCCGGCCGCATCCAGACCTCCGCCGCCACGGTGGCGGTGCTGCCCCAGGCGGAGGAGGTGGAGTTCGCCATCGACCCCAAGGACCTGCAGATCGACACCTTCCGCTCCTCCGGCGCGGGGGGCCAGCACGTGAACAAGACCGAGTCCGCCATCCGCATCACCCACCTGCCCACCGGCACGGTGGTGGAGTGCCAGGACGAGCGCAGCCAGTACAAGAACAAGGACCGGGCCATGCGGATCCTCCGCAGCAAGCTCTACGAGGCGGAGCAGGCCCGGCAGAACGCCGCCATCGCCGCCCAGCGCCGCAGCCAGGTGGGCTCCGGCGACCGGTCCGAGCGCATCCGCACCTACAACTTCCCCCAGGGCCGGGTCACGGACCACCGGCTCACCGGGGACGTGAAGAATTTCAACATCGACGCCGTCATGGCCGGGGGGCTGGACCCCATCATCGACGCGCTGGTCACCATGGACCAGGCGGAGAAGCTGGCCGCGGCGGGACAGCCGGTGATCTGAGTACAGGAAATCGAGGCGCAGCGCCTATGCTGACACAGTATTTTACCATCGCGGACCCGGTGCGGCAGGCCGGGGACATACACGCCGCCGCCGCCATCCTCCAGAGGGGCGGCCTGCTGGGCATCCCCACGGAGACCGTCTACGGCCTGGGGGCCGACGGCCTGAATCCGGGGGCGGTCCGCCGCATTTTCGAGGCCAAGGGCCGCCCCCAGGACAACCCTCTCATCCTCCACGTGCCGGAGGCCGGCTGGCTGGAGCGGTACTGCCGGGACGTGCCGGATACGGCCTACCGGCTGGCGGAAAAGTTCTGGCCGGGGCCTCTGACCATGATCCTCCCACGGCGGGAGATCGTGCCGGACGAAGTGACCTGCGGACTGGACACCGTGGGGATGCGGTGCCCTGCCCATCCGGTGACGCTGGCCATCATCCGGGCGGCGGGTACGCCGGTGGCGGCCCCCAGCGGGAACCTGTCCGGGCGGCCCAGCCCCACCTGCGCCGCCCACATGGCGGCGGATATGGACGGCAGGATCGACGCCATCGTGGACGGCGGCCCCTGCGGCGTGGGGGTGGAGTCCACCATCATCGACCTGACCGCCCCGGTGCCCCGGCTGCTTCGCCCCGGCGGACTGCCCCTGGAGGCGCTGCGGGAGGTCCTGGGGGAGGTGGTGGTGGACCAGGCGGTGCTCCGCCCCCTGTCCGCCGGGGAGCGGCCCAAGGCCCCCGGCATGAAGTACCGCCACTACGCCCCCAAGGCCCCCGTCACCGTGGTCACCGGCGACAGCCGCCGCACCGCCGGGTACATCCGGGCCCACGCGGGCCGGGACACCGGCGTCATCTGCTTTGAGGAGTACAAGGGCGCGTTCCCCGGCTGCGAGGTGCGGTCCATCGGCCCGGCGGAGGACCGGAAGGAGCAGGCCCGCCGGGTGTTCGACGCCCTGCGGTCCTTCGACGATACCGCCGTCGCCGCCATTTTCGCCCAATGTCCCGGGGACCGGGACCTGGGCCTGGCCGTGGCCAACCGCCTGAAGAAGGCGGCGGGCTTCCAGATCGTGGACCTGGGGGAGGAGACGCCATGCTGATCTTAGGCCTCACCGGTCCCACCGGCTCCGGCAAGACCACCGCCCTGGAGGTGCTCTCGGAGCGGGGCTTCCAGGTGGTGGACTGCGACGCGCTGTACTATGAGCTGCTGCGGACCTCGTCGCCCCTGCGGCAGGCCATCGCGGCGGCCTTCGGGGACGTGTTCCTGCCTGACGGCAGCCTGGACCGCCCAGGGCTGGCAAAGCGGGTGTTTGCCGACAAGGGGGAGCTGGACCGGCTCAACGCCGTTGTCTATCCCGCCATGTCCGCGGCTGTGGAACAAAAAATTCAAAATTGTTCACAAAAAGGACTTGCCATAGACGCCATCAATCTGGTAGAATCGGGGCTGGACCGCCTGTGTACCGCTACGGTGGCCATCACCGCCCCGGCGGAGGTCCGCCTGCGGCGGATCATGGCCCGGGACGGCATCCCGGAGGACCGGGCCCGGGCGCGGATCGCCGCCCAGAAGCCGGACCGGTTCTACCGGGACCGCTGCACCTATCTCCTGGAGAACCGGGCGGGGAGCAAGGCGGAGTTCAAGAGCTTACTGCGAGACTTCTTTGAAACTTTATTTTTTGACATGGAGGTAACGAGCGATGGAAGAGAAACAGTGGATGGAGAAGGTCCTGCACTTCCCCAAGAACGGCTATGACCGCCTGGCGGGGGAGGAGCGCGCGTCCGTGCTGGGCGCCATGAACGCCTACTGCCAGGACTACAAGGCCTTCCTGGACGCGGGCAAGACCGAGCGGGAGTGCGTGGACGAGGGCATCCGTCAGGCCCAGGCCAAGGGCTTTCAGCCCTTCGTCCGGGGCATGTCCCTGAAGGCCGGCGACAAGGTCTACTACAGCAACCGGGGCAAGATGCTGCTGCTGGCGGTCATCGGTGAGAAGAGCCTCAGCGAGGGCGCGCAGATCGCCGCCGCCCACATCGACTCCCCCCGCCTGGACCTGAAGCCCACCCCCCTCTATGAGGACAACCAGCTGGCCTATCTCAAGACCCACTACTACGGCGGCATCCGCAAGTACCAGTGGGTCACCATCCCTCTGGAGCTCCACGGCACCGTGGCGCTGAAGGACGGCACTGTGAAGACTGTGGCCATCGGCCAGGGGGACGAGCCGAAGCTGGTGGTGACGGACCTGCTGCCCCACCTGGGCGCGGAGCAGAACAAGAAGCCCCTGTCCGAGGGCATCAGCGGCGAGCAGCTGAACCTGCTGGTGGGCAGCGAGCCGGTGGAGGGCCTGCTGGGCGGCCCCGGCGATCCTGCCAACGCCATCCGGGTGAAGCTGGCCGTCATGAAGCGCATCTATGAGAAGTACGGCTTCACCGAGGCGGACTTCATCTCCGCCGAGTTGGAGGCGGTCCCCGCCCAGAACGCCGTGGACATCGGCCTGGACGGCAGCATGATCGGCTCCTACGGCCACGACGACCGGGTCTGCGGCTATGCCGCCCTGAAGGCCATGCTGGACCTGGACAAGACCCCTGCCAAGACCGCCGTGTGCGTCCTGGCGGACAAGGAGGAGATCGGCTCCGTGGGCGTCAGCGGGATGCAGACCCACGCCTTCGAGACCTTCATGGAGGACCTGTGCGACAGCCAGGGCGTGCCCGTCCGGGTCTGCCTGGAGAAGAGCTTCTGCCTCTCCGCCGACGTGACCGCCGCCTTCGACCCCAGCTTCCCCGAGGTGTTTGAAAAGCGCAACAGCGCCCGGCTGAACTACGGCGTGGGCCTGGCCAAGTACACCGGCAGCCGGGGCAAGAGCGGCTGCTCCGACGCCTCCGCCGAGGTGGTGGTCTACGCCCGCCGGATCTTCGACGACAACGGCGTCATCTGGCAGATGGCCGAGCTGGGCAAGGTGGACGCCGGCGGCGGCGGCACCGTGGCCGCCTACATGGCAAACCGCAACATCGACACCCTGGACGCCGGCGTGCCCGTGCTGGCCATGCACGCCCCCTTTGAGGTGGTGGCCAAGCTGGACTGCTACATGACCTACAAGGCCATGAAGGCGGTGTACGAGAACTGATACCCACCGCGTCTCCGGCCCCCGGGCGCACCGCCTGGAGGGCCGGGGACGCGCCACAGCGCGGGGAGGGCGTCGCGCCCGCCCTATGAGGAGAGAGGAATGACCCCATGATCTTTTACTTTTCCGCCACCGGCAACAGCAAGTACGCGGCGCTGCGGCTGGCCGACGCCACCGACGACCGGCTGATCTCCCTGACGGACGCGGTCCACAGCCGCTGCTATCAGTACGACGTGAGCCAGGAGCGGCGCATCGGCTTTGTGACGCCCGCCTACTACTGCGGCCTGCCCAGCATCTTGACCTTCTTTATGGAGAAGCTGAAGCTCACCGGCTATCGGGACCAGTATGTGTATCTGGTCCTCACCTGCGGCCGCTCCACCGGCGACGCGGCGGGGCAGCTGGGTAGGCTGCTGAAGAAGAAGGGCGTGACGCTGTCCGCCCAGTTCGCCATCCCCATGGTGAGCAGCAACATCCCACGGGACAAGCTGCCGGACCGGGAGGAGATCGACCGGCGGCTGGCGGCGGCGGAGGAGTACATCGACGAGGCCCGGCGGGCGGTCCGCTCCCGGAGTATCGGGGACTACAACCGCTGCCAGGGGGCGGCCCCCGGGGCCGTCACCGCCGCGGTGTACCCCCTGTACGCCCACGGCCGGTCCACCAAGCCCTTTGTGGTCACCGACGCCTGCACCGGCTGCGGCCTGTGCGAGAGGATCTGCCCCTGCGGGGCCATCCGCATGGAGGAGGGCCGCCCGGTGTGGGCCAAGCCCCAGTGTGTGCGGTGCCTGGGCTGCCTCCACCGGTGCCCCGCTGCGGCCATCCGCTGGAAGAAGCCGGAGGAGGACCGGGGACGTTATGTAAACCCAAAGGTAGAGCTGTGAGTCTGTGAAAAAAGCGCGCGCTGCGCGCTTTTTTCACAGACTATTTTGACATTTGCTTAACAATGTTTTTACACATTGTACACAAACAGCACCGGCGTTTTATGCTATAATACCAAATAAAACTGGGTCGCTATGACCGATTCCAATTTTGACGAGGAGTGCCGCCGGTTGGGCGGCAGGTGCGGTACATGAACGAGCAGAGTACACTGGCCCTGGGAATCGACATCGGTTCCACCACGGCCAAGGTGGTCCTGTCCGACGGCGGGACTATCCTATATGAGCGCTACCAGCGCCACTACTCCCAGGTGCGGCAGAAGACGCTGGAGCTGCTGGAGGAGGCGGCCCCCTATGCCGGGGACCGGCCCCTGGCGGCGGCCATCTCCGGCTCCGCCGGGCTGGGCCTGGCCCAGAGCGCGGGCATCCCCTTTGTCCAGGAGGTGTTCGCCACCGGCGAGGTGGTCCGGCGGCTGGAGCCGGACACCGCCGCGGTGGTGGAGCTGGGGGGCGAGGACGCCAAGATCATCTTTTTTGACGGCGGCGTGGACGAGCGGATGAACGGCTCCTGTGCCGGGGGCACCGGGGCCTTCATCGACCAGATGGCCACGCTGCTGAACGTGACGGTGGACGAGCTGGACCGGATGAGCCTCCAGGCCCAGCGGCTGTACCCCATCGCCTCCCGGTGCGGCGTGTTCGCCAAGACGGATATCCAGCCCCTGCTGAACCAGGGGGCCAAGCACGCCGACGTGGCCGCCAGCATCTACCAGGCGGTGGTGAACCAGACCATCGCCGGCCTGGCCCAGGGCCGGCGCATCGCCGGGAAGGTGCTGTTTCTGGGGGGCCCGCTGTACTACTGCAAGGGCCTGCGCAAACGCTTTCAGGAGACGCTGAAGCTGGACGATGAGCACGCGGTGTTCCCGGAGTACGGGCGGTTTGCCGTGGCCATGGGGGCGGCGCTGTACGCCGCCGGCACCGGGGAGCTTACCACCATGGACGAGCTGCGGCGGAAGGTCCGCTCCGCCGTCTCCGTCCGGGACGAGCGGAACCTGCTGCCGCCCCTGTTTGAGACGGAGGCGGACTACGACGCCTTCCGGGCCCGCCACAGCCGGGCGGACGTGGCCCGGCGGGATATAGCGGACTATGCCGGCGACGCCTGGCTGGGCATCGACTGCGGCAGCACCACCACCAAAGTGGCTCTGCTGAGCCGGGACAAGGAGCTGCTCTACACCTACTACGCCTCCAACCGGGGGGACCCGGTGGAGATCGTCCGGGAGCAGCTGGAGGAGATCTACCGCCTGTGCGGCGAGCGAATCGTCATCCGGGGCAGCGCCGTCACCGGCTACGGCGAGGAGCTGATCCAGGCGGCCTTCGGCGTGGACCGGGGAGTGGTGGAGACCATCGCCCACTACACCGCCGCCAAGCACTTCTGCCCCCAGGTGGATTTCATCCTGGACATCGGCGGACAGGACATCAAGTGCTTCAAGATCAGAAACGGCGCCATCGACTCCATCATGCTCAACGAGGCCTGTTCCTCCGGCTGCGGGTCCTTTATCGAGACCTTTGCCCGGTCCATGGGCTGCGATGTGGCCGACTTCGCGGAGAAGGGGCTCCACAGCAGGGCCCCGGTGAACCTGGGGTCCCGGTGTACCGTCTTTATGAACTCCTCCGTCAAGCAGTCCCAGAAGGACGGGGCCACGGTGGAGGACATCTCCGCCGGGCTCTCCGTCTCCGTGGTGAAAAACGCCATCTACAAGGTCATCCGGGCCGGCTCCGCCGACGAGCTGGGGGAGCATGTGGTGGTCCAGGGCGGCACCTTCTATAACGACGCGGTGCTCCGGGCCTTTGAGCGGGAACTGGGCCGGGACGTGATCCGCCCCGCCATCGCCGGGCTCATGGGGGCCTATGGCGCGGCGCTGTACGCCATGGGCACGCCGCCGGAGGGGGAGACGTCCCTCATCTCCCCGGAGAAGCTGGCGGGCTTCGTCCACACCGCCAAGGCCGCCGCCTGTCAGGGTTGCGCCAACCACTGCCGGCTGACCATCAACAGCTTCGGCGGCGGGAAGAAGTACATATCCGGCAACCAGTGTCAGAAGGCCCTGGGCCTGAAGGACCCGGAGGAGGTGCCGGACCTCTACGGCTGGAAGCGGGAGGCCCTGACGGCTCTGCCCCCGGGGGCGGAGGTCCGGGGGACCATCGGCCTGCCCCTGGCCCTGGGGATGTACGAGCTGCTGCCCCTGTGGCACGCCCTTTTTACCCGCCTGGGCTTCCGGGTGGAGATCAGCGGCCTCTCCAGCCGCCGCATCTATGAGAAGGGCCAGTTCTCCATCCCCTCGGACACCGCCTGCTACCCCGCCAAGATCATGCACGGCCACATGGAGGTGCTGCTGGAGCGGGGGGTGGACGCCATCTTCTACCCCTGCCTCACCTACAACGTGGACGAGAA
Source organism: Candidatus Pelethomonas sp. (assembly GCA_048404665.1). Classification (GTDB taxonomy): domain Bacteria; phylum Bacillota; class Clostridia; order Oscillospirales; family Oscillospiraceae; genus Pelethomonas. Next base: position 16,580 of record DBFJQM010000073.1, on the reverse strand, counting down.
GGCCGGGGACAACCACTACAACTGCCCGGTGGTGGCCTACTACGCCGAGCTGCTCCACGGCAACATGGAGGACCTGGCGGGCACCCGGTTCCTCTACCCCTTCCTGAACATCAACGACCGCCGGGAGCTGGCCAAGGAGCTGACGGCCTGCCTCCAGCCGGTGTTCCCGGACGTGAAGCGCCGGGAGGTCCTGAAGGCGGTGGACTACGCCTTCACCACCTACGAGCGCTATATGACCCAGGTGCGCCAGGAGGGGGAGCGGGCGGTGCGCTGGGCCAGGGAGCACGGCAAGCCCATCATGATCCTGGCCGGGCGGCCCTACCACATCGACCCGGAGATCGGCCACGGCATCGACAAGCTGGCGGCGTCCCTGGGCTTCGTGGTGGTCAGCGAGGACAGCGTCTGCCATCTGGCGGACCCGGTGCCGGTGCATGTGCTCAACCAGTGGACCTACCACGCCCGGCTCTACCGGGCGGCCCGGTATGCCTGCGAGCACGACGACGTGCAACTGGTGCAGCTGGTGAGCTTCGGCTGCGGCGTGGACGCCATCACCACCGACGAGGTGCGCCGCATCCTGGAGGCGTCCGGGAAGCTGTACACCCAGATCAAGATCGACGAGATCACCAACCTGGGCGCGGTAAAGATCCGCCTGCGCAGCCTCATGGGCGCGCTGGAGGAGAAGAAGGGGGGCGCTGTGGTATGATCGATCAGGAAAAAGGCTATGTGGTCTTTACCGAGGAGATGAAGGCCACCCACACCATCCTGGTGCCCAACATGCTGCCCATGCACTTTAAGATCATTGGCCGGGTGCTGGAGCAGGTGGGCTACAAGGTGAAGCTGCTGGAGACCAGCGGCCCCCAGATCGCGGAGACGGGGCTGAAATACGTCCACAACGACACCTGCTACCCCGCCATCCTGGTCATCGGCCAGTTCATCGACGCGCTGCAGCGGGGGGGCTACGACCCGGACAAGGTTGCCCTGATCCTGTTCCAGACCGGCGGCGGCTGCCGGGCCAGCAACTACATCCACCTGCTGCGCAAGGCCCTGGAGAAGGCGGGCTACAGCCAGGTGCCCGTCATCTCCCTGTCCATGGCGGGGCTGGAAAAGCACCCGGGCTTTCAGCTGACGGTGCCCCTTATCATGAAGATGATGTACGGCGTGCTCTACGGCGACCTGCTCATGAGCCTTGTGAACCAGACCAAGCCCTATGAGCTGGAAAAGGGCTCCGCCCAGGCCCTGGCGGACCGGTGGACGGAGCGGCTGGCCCTGGAGATGACCAGCGGCAAGGACAGCTACGGCCAGGTGAAGCGCAACTACCGCCGGATGCTGGACGACTTCGCCGCTCTGCCCATGGAGAGGCGGGAGAAGGTCATGGTGGGCATCGTGGGGGAGATCTTCGTGAAATACTCCCCCCTGGGCAACAACGATCTGGAGCAGTTCCTGGTGGACGAGGGGGCCGAGGTGGTGATCCCCGGCCTGCTGGACTTCTGCCTCTACTGCGTGTACAACAACATGCTGGACCACAAGCTCTACGGCCTGCAGAAGCATGTGCAGTTCATCTACCGCATCGCCTACCGCTACCTGGTGGGCAAGGAGCGGGACATGGCGGAGATCATGACCGCCCACGGGCGCTTTACGCCTCCCACCCTGTTCCCCCACACCATCCAGCTGGTCCAGGGGACCATCAGCATGGGGGTGAAGATGGGGGAGGGCTGGCTGCTGACGGCGGAGATGCTGGAGCTGGCGGACCGGGGGGTCAACAACATCGTCTGCACCCAGCCCTTCGGGTGCCTGCCCAACCACATCTGCGGCAAGGGCATGATGAAGCCCATCAAGGCGCAGAACCCCAATATCAACATCGTGGCCATCGACTACGACGCCGGGGCCACCCGGGTCAACCAGGAAAACCGCCTGAAGCTGATGCTGGCCAACGCCCGCCAGCGGAAGGCGGCCATGGAGGCGGAGCGGGAGACCGGCGGGCAGCCTGTGGAAGCCCGCCTGTGAGACCTTCGCCGGGAGCGCCGGCGTGACGGAAAAAGCCCAGAAGGCGCAAGAGAGGGCCGGGAAGCGAAAAAACGCTTCCCGGCCCTCCTGCTGTATCCGGTTTTACTTTTTCAGGGTGTCCACCCAGGCGCTGTACTTGGCGATGTTGGCGGCGCGCTCCTCCGGGCCGGCGCCCTTGGTGAGGATATAGACCTTGATCTTCGGCTCGGTGCCGGAGGGACGGACGATGATGCTGGTGCCGTCGGCCAGCTCAAAGCGCAGCACGTTGGAGCCGCTGAGCTCCATGGCGCTCTTCCCGCCGGTGGCGCAGTCCACCACGCTGCCGTCGGCGTAGTCCTTGAACTGGACCACCTTCACGCCGGCAATGTCCTTGGGCGGGGCCTCCCGCAGGCGCTTCATCAGGGCGGCCATGTCCTTCAGACCGTCCAGGCCGGGCATCACCAGGTTGTGGGTCTTTTCGCCGTAGAAGCCGTGCTTCTCGTAGAGGGCCTGGAGGGCGTCCAGCACGGTCATGCCCTTGGCGGCGTAGTGGGCGGCCATCTCGGTCAGCAGCAGGGAGGCGGTGACGGCGTCCTTGTCCCGGACGTAGTCGCCCAGCATGTAGCCGTAGCTCTCCTCGTAGGAGAACACCACCTTGCCCTCGCCGGTGGCCTCCAGGGCGTTTTTCTTCTCCGCCATGAACTTAAAGCCGGTGAAGGTGTCAAAGCACGCCACGCCGTAGCTGGCGGCCACGGCCCGGGCCATCTCCGTGGTGACGATGGTTTTCAGGGCCACGGCGTTCTTGGGCAGCTTGCCGGTGCGCACCATAGCCCCCAGCAGGTAGTCCAGCAACAGCACGCCGGTCTGGTTGCCGGTGAGGGGCTGGAATTCGCCGCTCTTGTCCCGGGCCATGATGCCCACCCGGTCGCTGTCGGGGTCGGTGCCCAGGATGAAGTCCACGCCGTTTTTCTTGGCCAGGTCGATGGCCAGATAGAAGCCCTCGGGGTTCTCCGGGTTGGGGGAGACCACCGTGGGGAAATTGCCGTCAATGACCATCTGCTCCGGCACGCACAGCAGATGCTTGACCCCGGCCCGCTTCAGGGCCTCGGGCACCAGCTTGTGGCCGCAGCCGTGGAAGGGGGTGTACACCAGCTTGAAGGTGTCGGCCACGGCGGGGATGGCCTGGGGGTCGGTGACCATGGCCATGACCTCCTTCATAAAGGCCTCGTCGGTCTCCGCCCCCATGACGGTGATGAGGCCGGCCTTCACCGCCTCGTCATAGGGCATGGAGGTGATGCCGGTGAAAATGTCGATCTGCTCCAGCTCCCTGGCGATGGCGGCGGCGTGCTGGGGAGGCAGCTGGGCGCCGTCGGACCAGTAGACCTTGTAGCCGTTGTACTCCTTGGGGTTGTGGCTGGCGGTGACGTTGATGCCCGCCTGGCAGCCGTAGTACCGCACGGCGAAGCTCAGCTCCGGGGTGGGGCGCAGGGCCTCGAAGATGCGCACATGGATGCCGTTGCCGGCGCAGACCTCGGCGGCGGCCCGGGCGAAGTCCATGCCGTTGAGGCGGCAGTCCATGCAGATGGCCACGCCCTTGCGCTTGGCCTCCTCGCCCTCGGCGGCGATGACGTTGGCAAAGCCCTGGGTGGCGTGGCGGATGACATAGAGGTTCATGTGGTGCAGTCCCACGGCCATGGTGCCCCGCAGGCCGGCGGTGCCGAACTCCAGGGGGCCGTAGAACCGGCTCTCGATCTCCTTGGGGTCGTCCTTGATAGCCTCCAGCTCCGCACGCTCCGCCGGGGTCAGAACGCCGCTGTCAAGCCACTTTTGATATTCCTTCATAAAGTCCACGGAAAGATTCCTCCTTGCAGCAAGTATTGAAAAGGACGGTGGAATGCTCTGTTTCACTACTGCATATTGTAGCAAGGTTTTCCGGGATGCGCAAGGGGGAATTGGGGGATTTTGGGAATACCGCATCCCGCTGAAACGGCCTCCTGGGCGCGCCTCCTGGGGGCCGCGGCGCTTTTCGCCGGATTTTCTGCAATTTCCCGCGGCCTGACCTTGAAATGCTTTGGGAATTATGCTATAATTTCATAAACATCCTGCCGAATGTTTGCCAAAATCCACAAAAGCAGGGGATGGAGGGACGCGCCATGGCGGAGCGCACAGACCGGGGGCGGCAAAGCGCCGTTCCCACCGTTGAGATCAAGGAGGACATTACCTCCCGAAATAACGCCCGGGCGGCGGAGGTCCGCAGGGCCCTGAGGCGGCGGGGGGTGTTTTACCTCAATGTGATGTCCTCCCCCGGCAGCGGCAAGACCACCCTGCTGCTGGAGCTGATCGAAAGGCTGAAGGGCGACTACCGCATCGGCGTTATCGAGGCGGACATCGACTCCAACGTGGACGCATCTGCTGTGGAGCGCACGGGGGCGCGGGTCATCCAGATGCACACAGGCGGGGCCTGCCACATCACCTGGCAGATGTCCTGGGAGGCGCTTAAGGCCCTGGGCCTGGAGGGGCTGGACCTGGTGATCCTGGAGAACATCGGGAATCTGGTGTGCCCGGCGGAGTTCGACACCGGGGCGGCGAAAAATCTGGTGCTGCTGTCGGTGCCGGAGGGGGACGACAAGCCTCTGAAGTACCCGCTGATGTTCCAGACCGCCTCCGCTGTGGCGGTGACCAAGACCGACGTGGCCCCCGCCTTTGACTTTTCCCGGGAAAAGGCGGAGGCAAATGTCCACATGCGCAATCCCCATGCGCCGGTGTTTTTCGTCTCGGCGGTCACCGGCGAGGGGATGGACGGGCTGGAGGTGTACCTCCGGCGGGAGATCACAGGATTCCGTGCCTGACGGACCGGAGCGGGACGCGGGCGGGAAATAGAAAAAACGGGAGGAAGAGAAAGCATGGACAAAAACGCGAGAATCTGCATCATCGGAGCGGGTCCCGCCGGGACCAGCGCGGCCATGTACCTGGAGAAGGCCGGGTACACCAACTACGTGATCTATGAAAAGAGCGACCGGGTGGGCGGCAAGGCATTCTCCCCCATGATGAAGGTGAAGAACGCCGCGGGCCAGTGGGAGGACCGCACCATCGAGATGGGCGCGGTCATGGGCTGCGACACCTATTTCGCCGTGGCGGAGTGCGAGGAGTTCGGCGGCACCACCCACATCGGCGGCCCGGCCATGGGGCGGCGCTTCATGATGACCGACGGCACGCCCCAGAAGTCCTCCAAGCTGGCGCTGCTGAAGAAGTACATGAAGATGAAGAAGCTGGCGAAGCTCCTGGACACCAAGTACAAGGGCTACGACGTCAACGGCCACCGGGGCGTGTCCCAGGGCCGGTACGAGGGCCCCTGCCCCTCCCCGGAGCTGAAGCTCAAGCACATCCAGGGCGTCAACCCCAACCTGAAGGACCTCTGTATGCCCTTCTCTGAGTTTTTGAAGCTCAACAAGTGCGAGGACGCCACCCTGGTCTGGAAGGGGCCCTTCACCTCCTTCGGCTACGGCTACTTTGACGAGATCCCCGCCGCCTACGTGCTGAAGTATCTGGACGCCTTCACCGTCAAGCAGTTCCTCTCCACCGGGAAGCTGTGGACCTGGAAGGACGGCACCCAGTCCATCTGGGAGGGCGTCAACCGGAACCTGAAGCACCCCGCCCTCCTCAACAGCGAGGTGACCGGCATCGAGAGAAAGGACGGCAAGGTCTTTATTACCGTGGGCGGCAAGGTGGAGGAGTTCGACAAGCTCATCATCTGCACGCCGCTGGAGCTGTTCTTAAACTACGGCGACCCCAGGGCGGAGGAGACGGAGCTGTTCTCCAAGATCGTCCACAAGGAGTACTTCACCATGGCCGTGCGGCCTGAGGAGGGCAACTGCCCGGATATCTCCTACTATTTCTTCGAGAACATGACCAACGAGACCCGGGGCCACCTGATGGTGTTCTATCACCGCTGGCCCGACGCCTCCGACCAGCCCCTGGTGACCTTCACCCTGCGCAACCACGAGGGCATGGAGGACGTGCCCTTCGACGAGGCCAAGGAGACCACCCTGGCGGATATGGAGAAGTGCGGCAAGAAGGTGGACAAGATCGAGCGCATCGACGACTGGTACTACTTCCCCCACGTGTCCTCCAAGGACTACGCCGACGGCTGGTACGAGAAGGTGGAGGCCATGCAGGGCAAGGACAACACCTACTACGCCGGCGAGGTCATGTCCTTCGGCGACATGGAGGAGACCGTGGAGTACAGCCGGGACCTGATCCGGAGATTTTTCGCGTAAAGCCGCCGGGCCTGCCGGCGGGGGAGGGAGAGAGCCGTGGGAACAGTCAGGACCATCACGCTGTCCAAAAGCGTATTTGAGGACAACGACCGCCGGGCGGCGCTGCTGCGGCAGGAGCTGCGGGAGCGGGGCGTGCTGCTGGTGAACGTCATGTCCTCCCCAGGAGCGGGGAAGACCACCGCCCTCATCGCCCTCATCGACCAGCTGAAGGACCGGTACGGCATCGGCGTCATGGAGGCGGACATCGACTCGGACGTGGACGCGGTGCGTGTAGCGGAGCGGACCGGGTGCCGGGCCGTCCAGCTCCACACCGGGGGCATGTGCCACCTGGACGCGGACATGACCCGGCAGGGCCTCCGGGAGCTGGGGACGGAGGGCCTGGACCTCATTTTCCTGGAGAACGTGGGCAACCTGGTGTGCCCGGCGGAGTACGACACCGGCGCGGGGCTGGATATGACCATCCTCTCCGTGCCCGAGGGGGACGACAAGCCCCTGAAGTACCCGCTGATCTACGAAAAGTGCGGCCTGGTGCTGGTCAGCAAGATCGACACGGCGGCCTATTTTCCGGGGTTCAGCCTGGAGCGGTGCCGGGAGAACATCCGCCTGCGCAATCCCGGCGCGGCGGTCATCCCCATCTCCGCCAGGACCGGCGAGAACATCCGGCAGGCGGCGGACTATTTTGCCAGAGAGCTGGAGAAACTGAAGGAGGAGCATACCCATGCCAAAACAGAGCGATAAAGTCAGAAGCAAATACCAGGGCGAGGCCAACCCCGATAAGCGGTACCTCAAGCTGGGCCGGAAGATCACCGACGTGGTGGCCCACAAGATCACGGGCATCACCTCCGACGACCCGGAGTACTGGGGCCTGCGGGAGGTCCTGACTCCGGAGATGTGCGATATCGCCAACAAGATGACCCTGCGCAAGTTCTACACCTTCGAGCGGCTCATCAAAATGAACCCGGAGTTTGAGCCGCCCCGGCTGCGGGAGCTGCTGGAGGAGATGTCCCGCATCGGCATCCTGGAGTACGACTACGGCGACAACTACGACCACGACGGCGAGCTGAAGGACAAGCCCCGGATCAAGCGCTACCGCCTGCCCTTCTTTGTGCCCGGCTCGGCGGAGCTGTTCAACTCCACGGTGGACCGCATCCAGAAGAACCCGGCGGTGGCCTCCTTCTTCGAGCGGATGACCTTCATCCCCCTGGCGGGCATCACCCAGATGGTGCCTCCCGGCGGCGACGGCATCGGGATGCACGTCATCCCGGTGGAGCAGGCCATCAACTCCGAAAACCAGTCGGTGGACCTGGAGCACATCTCCTACTGGCTGAAGAAGTACGAGGGGCACATCTCCGCGGGCATCTGCTCCTGCCGGGCCTCCCGGACCGTCACCGGCGACGGCTGCGCCGACGACGTGGACGACTGGTGCATCCAGGTGGGCGACATGGCCGACTACACCGTGGAGACCGGCCGGGCCCACTACATCACCAAGGAGAGGGCCCTGGAGATCCTGGAGCTGGCGGAGAAGAACGGCTTCGTCCACCAGATCACCAACATCGACGGCGCGGAGAAGATCTTCGACATCTGCAACTGCGACGTGAAGATCTGCAACGCCCTGCGCACCTCCCTGCTGTTCAACACCCCCAACATGTCCCGCAGCGCCTACACCGCCAACGTCACCAGGGAGAACTGCGTGGCCTGCGGCAAGTGCGTGGAGGTCTGCCCCGCCGGCGCGGTGAAGCTGGGCCAGAAGCTGTGCAAAAAGGACGGCAGCGAGATGACCTACCCCCACGCGCCCCTGCCGGACAAGATCCACTGGGGCGAGTACGCCTGGGACGAGAATTACCGGGACACCGCCCGGATGCGCAACACCTACGAGTCCGGCTCCGCCCCCTGCAAGGCCGCCTGCCCCGCCCACGTGCCCGTGCAGGCGTACCTGAAGCTGGCCCGGGACGGCAAGTACCGGGAGTCTCTGGCTATGATCAAGACGGAGAACCCGTTCCCCGCCGTGTGCGGCCGCATCTGCAACAAGCGCTGCGAGGACGCCTGCACCCGGGGCCAGATCGACCAGCCCGTGTCCATCGACGCGGTGAAGAAGTTCGTGGCGGACCTGGAGCGCAATGAGGCAGACCGCTACGTCCCGGAGAAGATCATCCCCTCCGTCCACGGGGAGTATGAGGAGAAGATCGCCATTATCGGCGGCGGCCCCGCCGGCCTCAGCGCGGCCTACTACCTGGCCGCCATGGGGTATCACCCCACCGTGTTCGAGAAGAACGCCCGCCCCGGCGGCATGATGACCTACGGCATCCCCAGCTACAAGCTGGAGAAGGACGTGATCGACGCGGAGATCGACGTGATTCGTCGGCTGGGCGCGGAGATCCGCTGCGGCGTTGAGGTGGGGAAGGACGTCACCATCCAGCAGCTGAAGGACCAGGGCTACAAGGCGTTCTACATCGCCATCGGCTGCCAGGGCGGCCGCCGCCCCGGCGTGCCCGGGGACGACGCTGCGGGCACGGATATCGCCGTCAGCTACCTGAGGGACTGCTTTGAGAAGCGGGAGGCCTTCACCGGCGACGTGGTGGTCATCGGCGGCGGCAACGTGGCCATCGACTGCGCCGGGAACGCCGTGCGCCTGGGGGCCAAGTCCGTGAGCATGTTCTGCCTGGAGGACCGGGAGACCATGCCCGCCAGCAGGTCCGAGATCCGGGAGGCCGAGGCGGACGGCGTACAGATCCACCCCTCCTGGGGACCCAAGGAGGTCAAGGTGGACGCTCAGGGCCATGTCACCGGCATCGTGCTGAAAAAGTGCCTGCGGACCATCGACCCGGAGACCAAGCGCTTTGCCCCCGTGTACGACGAGACCGTCACCATGGAGGTCCCGGCGGACAAGATCGTCTTTGCCATCGGTCAGTGCATCCAGTGGGGCGGCCTGCTGGAGGGCAGCAAGGTGGAGTTCTGGCACGGGGACTACCCTGTGGCGGATAAGCTCACCTACCAGACCGCCGACCCGGACATCTTCGTGGGCGGCGACGTGTACACCGGGCCCCGGTTCGTCATTGACGCCATCGCGGCGGGCCACGAGGCCGCGGAGAGCCTCCACCGCCACGTCCACGCCGGCGCGTCCATGACCATCGGCCGCGACCGGCGGCAGTACATCCCCCTGAACAAGGAGGACCTGAAGTACCCCTCCTACGACCACGCGGGCCGTCAGGAGCCGGCGGAGAGGCCCGGCGCCGGCGACAAGTTCGCCGACACCCACGGCACCCTCACCGAGGAGCAGATCAAGGTCGAGACCGCCCGGTGCCTCAGCTGCGGCGCGTCCTATGTGGACCCCAACAAGTGCATCGGCTGCGGCCTGTGTACTACCCGCTGCAAGTTCGACGCCATCCACCTGGTGCGGGACCACCCCCAGTGTACGGACATGCGTCCGGCGGAGAAGAAGGTCACCGGCCTTATGGGCTACGCCGCCAAGCGTGCCGTCAAGATCGCCCTGAACAGCGGCAGCCCCGAGGCCAGGGAGATGGCCGCCAAGCGCCGGGCCTACAAAAAGGCCCAAAAGGCGGACAAGTGAGGCCCTATGCACGAGCTTGGAATCGTGATGCAGGTGATCCGTCAGGTGGAGCAGGCCGCTGAGGAAAACGGCGTCAGCCGGGTGCTGAAGCTGAACATGGAGGTGGGCGAGGTCTCCTCCGTGGTGCCGGAGCTGTTTACCGACTGCTTCGACTGGGCCAAGAAAAAGACCAAATATCTCCAGGACGCCCAGCTGGAGATGGTCATTCTGGAGGGCATCTCCTACTGCCAGGACTGCAAACAGACCTATCGGACCACCGCCTACGCCAAAACGTGCCCCCACTGCGGCAGCGGCCGCACCTACCTGGTCACCGGCAACGAGGTCAACATCCGGGACATGGAGGTAGAGTAGCCGGGCGAGACCAAAACCCAGAGCAACAATAGTAAGAGGCTGTCACCGCGCTGATCCGCGGCGACAGCCTCTTATCATCAGGGCCGGTCACTTGTGATACCGGGTGCCCTCCAGGATCTGGTAGCTCCGATAGAGCTGCTCCAAAAGCATCACCCGGGCCAGGTGGTGGGGGAAGGTCATAGGCGACATGCTCAGGCGCAGGTCCGACTGGTCCTTCAGGGACTGGTGCAGGCCGAAGCTGCCGCCGATGAGGAAGGTCAGCTGGCTGCTGCCGTCCAGGCCGAAGCGCATCAGCCGGTCGGCCAGCGCCTGGCTGGACATCAGCTTCCCCTCCACGCACAGGGCGATGAGCGCGCCGCCCTTGGGCAGCTTTTCCCGGATGGCGGCAGCCTCCCGTTCCAGGGCGGCGTCGATCTGCCCCTGGCTGGGGTCCTCCGGCAGCCGCTGCTCCGGCAGCTCCACCAGCTCCAGACGGCAGTGGCGGCCCAGACGCTTGCCGTACTCCGCCGCCGCGTCCATATAGAACCGCTCCTTCAGTTTTCCCACACAGATGACTGTTACCCGCTGCATCGCACGCTCTCCAACCTGTACGGCGTCCCCAGGGCGTCCCGGGGGGCCACGGACAGCTGACCGTCGTAGCCCACGGCGTCCAGCGCCTGCCTCACGGCGTCCAGCGCGGCCTGGGGCGTGTTGTTCTCCTTGCTCAGATGGGCCAGGATGATGGCCCGGGTGCCGGCCTGGGTGGAGGCCGCCGCGTACCGGGCGGCGTCGTCGTTGCTCAGGTGGCCCTGCTCCCCCAGGATCCGCTGCTTGAGCGGGTAGGGGTAGGGGCCGGCCCGGAGCATGTCCACGTCGTGGTTGCTCTCCAGCACCAGAAGCTCCGCCCCCAGCAGCCGCTCCCCGGTCTCCTGGAGGATGTACCCGGTGTCGGTGAGGTAGCCCAGGGCGCCGTCGGGGGTGTCCACCCGGTAGGCGGCGCTGCCGGGGCAGTCGTGGCTGGTGGGCAGGGCGGTGACGGCCACGTCCCCCACCGCCTCCGCCTCCCCAAAGTCCAGAGGATGCAGCAGCGGCTGGATGCCCGCGATCCGGTAGGACAGCTGCCAGCCGGTGCGGTGGGAGCAGAGGATGGGGGTGGAGTACTTTTTGATGTAGGTGGCCAGACCGGCGATGTGGTCGGCGTGCTCGTGGGTGATGAGGACGGCGGTCAGGTCCCCGGGCCCCAGGCCTGCCGCCGCCAGGGCCTGGCAGATTCTGCGGCAGGAGAGGCCCATGTCGATGAGCAGATGGGTCCGGCCGCAGGAGAGCAGGGCGGCGTTGCCGGAGGAGCCGCTGGCAATGGTTTGAAAGCAGGTCATTTCGTTTCTCCAGACAGAACAAGGCGCCCGTTAAAGCGCGCTTCAACGGGGCCCTGGTATGTGTAGTTTGCGGAACCGGGGGAGATCAGACGGCGGTAACGGTGGTCACGGTCTCCTCCTCGGGGATCTCCACCGCGCGGATGACGCCGCCCACGGAGCGGATCTTGCCCACGACGTCCTCGTAGCCCCGCTCGATATACTGCACGTTGGTGATCTCGCTGACGCCCCGGGCTGCCAGGGCGGCAATGAGCATGGCGGCGCCCGCCCGCAGGTCGCAGGCCTCCAGCTGGGCGCCGGTCAGGTGGTCAACGCCCTCAATGATGGCCAGGTTGCCGTCCACCTGGATCTGGGCGCCCATGCGCTTGAACTCGTCGGTGTAGCGGAAGCGGCTGGACCAGACCCCGTCGGTGATGATGCTGGTGCCCTGGGCCAGGCACAGGGCGGCGGCCATCTGGGGCTGCATGTCCGTGGGGAAGCCGGGGTAGGGCATGGCCTTGATGTTGGTGCGGGCCAGGGGGCCGTACCGGCTGACCAGCAGGCTGTCGTCGATCTCCTGGATCTCCACCCCCATCTCCGCCAGCTTGGCGGTGATGCAGTCCATATGCTTGGGGATGATGTTGCAGATCTTGATCTGCCCGCCGCAGGCCGCCACGGCGGCCATGTAGGTGCCCGCCTCGATCTGGTCGGGGATGATGGAGTAGCTGCCGCCCCGCAGGCGGTCCACCCCGCGGATCTTGATGACGTCGGTGCCGGCGCCCATGATGTTGGCGCCCATGGAGTTGAGGAAGTTGGCCACATCCACGATGTGGGGCTCCTTGGCCACGTTTTCAATGACCGTCATGCCCTCCGCCAGGGCGGCGGCCAGCATGATGTTGATGGTGGCCCCCACGGAGACCTTGTCCAGGAAGATGCTTGTCCCCTTCAGACGGCCGCCGGCGGCCTCGGCCATGACAAAGCCGCTCTGGGTGTCCACCTGGGCCCCCAGGGCGCGGAAGCCCTTCAAATGCTGGTCGATGGGGCGGGTGCCGCCAAAGTCGCAGCCGCCGGGCAGCGCCACGTCGGCGGAGCCGAACCGGCCCAGCAGCGCGCCCAGCATGTAGTAGGAGGCCCGGCAGCGGCGGGCGGACTCGTAGGGAACGCGGCCGTTGCGCAGGGTGGAGGAGTCGATCTCCACCGTGTGGGGGTTTACATAACGCACCGCGGCGCCCAGGTCCCGGAGGATGCCCAGCAGCAGGTCCACGTCGCTGATCTGGGGAATGTTCTCGATGCGGCAGGGGCCGCCCACCATCAGGGCGGCGGGGATAATGGCGACGGCGGCGTTTTTCGCGCCGCTGATATGGAGCTCTCCAAACAAGGGCCGGCCGCCCTCAACAATATATCTGGTCAAAACTTGCACCTCTTTGTCAATATAGGGCTTTCAGCGGGACCAAACAGGCCCTCAGCGCGCCGAAAGTATAGCCTGCACAGCACAGTGTGCCCAGGCAGCAACACTTCATACCGGTACGGACCGGCAGGAAGTAGACATAATCGCAGATATGAGTATAGCAGGTTTTACCGTAAAATCAATGGGCAATTGAAAATTGCTTCATAATTTTTTAATAATTTGCCGTTGGAGGCCCCGGGACCCGCCGCCGGCGGCGGAAAAAACGGTCACAGCAGGCCCAGGGACTGGAACAGGAAGGTGAAGCAGAACATGGTAAAAATGGAGACCACGGTGGTGGTACACACCAGCTGGCCCGCCAGCTGGCCGTCGGCCCCCATGGCCACGGCCATGGGATAGGAGGCCACGGCGGTGGGGGCGGCAAAGAGCACCATCAGCGCGCACAGGGTCGGCCCCTGGAAGCCCGCGGCCACGCACAGGGGCAGGAACACCAGGGGCACCGCCACCATGCGCAGCACCACGCCCAGGGCCAGAGGACGGCGGTTGGCCCGCACCTCGCCCAGGTCCAGGCTGACCCCCAGGGAGAGGAAGCTGATGGTGGTGGTCACGCCGGCGATGTCCTCCACCACTGTGTAGAGCAGCGCCGGCAGGCGCAGCCGCAGCGCGAAGCAGAGCAGGGCCAGCAGGGTGGCGATGACCATGGGATTTTTCAAAATTGAAAGGAAGATCTGGCCGGGCTTGGCCTTTCCTGCCCGGCCCACCTCCAGAATCACCACCGCCAGGGCGTTGGTGGCGGGGACCACGATGGCCCCCAGCAGGGCCACGGCCCCGGCGTTGCCCTTGCCGTAGATGGACTCCGCCACGGCGACGCCGAAGAGGATATAGTTGGAGCGGATGATGGCCTGGCCCATGGCGGCGTATTTGCCCGGCTCCTTCACCAGCCGGGGCGGCAGCAGCAGGGCCAGCAGGAAGATCAGACCCAAGCCCGCCAAGGCGAAGAGGACCTCCCGGATGTTGAAGTCCCCGCCCAGGTTGGTGTCGTAGATGTTCTTAAACAGCAGGGTGGGCATAAAGACCCGGAAGGTCATCCTGTCCACGGCTCGCATGGCGGGCCGGTCCATGATCCCGGCCTTGCGGATCAGAGCGCCCGCGCACATGAGCAGGGCCATGGGCACCACCACCCGCAGGGCCACCAGAAAGCTTTCCAACATAGATGTCATCTCCTGTTTCATTCGGTACGGCGCCCGGGGCCGGCCGCCGGCCATGCAGGACCATCCTTTTCCGAATTTTCCCATTTTGCGTTATTTTATCACGACCATTTGGCGGTTGCAACCGTCCCGGCGGCTTTTTCCCGGGCCGGCGGGGCGTGAAAAAGAGCGAATACGGGAGGAGCCGGTGTGACACTCGTCACACCGGCTCCTCCTCTGAGGGGACCGTCTCGCCGGGCTTTATCAGGTCCGCCGCCGTGATCTGGGGGTGGTGGTACCGGGTCCTGGTTTCCGGCAGGCCCAGCCGCCGGGTGACGGCGTTATTGAGCCTGACATAGGCCTCCGGCGTCTGAAACTGGATGGCCTTGGTGGGGCAGTACGTCACACAGGCGTTGCAGCCCACGCAGGCGTGGTTCCACACGGGGCGGCCCTGGGAGAAGGTGATGTTGCGGCAGGGGCAGACCCGGCGGCAGAGCTGGCAGCCGATACAGGCGTCGGAGGCGTAGAAGCCCTTGTCGTATTCCCGCTGCACGTTCAGGAACGGGACCATCATCCTGGGATACAGCGCCCTTGTCACCGGCGACATCCGGGGGAAGCGCCGCTGCTTCCGAAGCGCGGCCTCCCGCCCGATCTGCCCGGCCCGTTTGTCCGACAGGGGGACCATGAGCTTTGCGGGAGGGAAGGGCTCGTAGGCGGTACATTGGCTGGCTACGCAGCGCAGCGCCCTGCCGTAGTGGAGGCGGGAGCCCTTTTCCCGCAGCAGGGCGTCCACCGTCTCAAAGCACCTGCCGTGGACCAGGGCGTAGGTGGCGGCCATAAAGGTGTAGGCGCCGGGGCCCACCGCCAGACGCGCCACAAAGGCCCGCACCGGCTCCGGCACGTCCCACTCGTAGACGGGGCAGACGAAGCCGACCGCCTCCGCCCCGGCGGCGGGGACGGCGGCAGGGTCGTTTTTCATGGAGACCAGCCTGGCCCCGCCCATTTCCCGGGCGATGATCCGGGCGGCCCGCAGGCTGTTGCCTGTGCCGCTGAAATAGTAAATAACGGTTTTCATCGTGCTCCTCCTATAGAATATAGTATACCTGCACCGGCTTTGCCGGACGCCTGCTCTCTGCCTGCGTGCTTGCGGCCCGCCGCCGTCACCGGAGGACGCACCGGCTGCCGCTGCCGCTTTTGGTGATCTCCAGCTTGGCGGGGATGGTCTCCGCCAGGCGCTGGACGTGGGAGATGATGCCCACCAGGCCGTGGGAGCGCTGGATGCCCTGGAGCACCTCCAGGGCGTCGTCGATGGAGGCGTCGTCCAGGGAGCCGAAGCCCTCGTCGATGAACATGGCCTCCAGACGCACGCCGGTCCCCTGGGCCTGGACCACGGTGGACAGGCCGATGGCAAGGCTCAGAGCCGCCAGAAATTTCTCCCCGCCGGAGAGGGTGGTGACGCTGCGCCGCTGGCCGCTGCGCCGGTCCAGCACCTCCAGCTCCAGGCCGCTTTTCCGGCTGCTGCCGGCGATCTCGTCGGTGCGGTAGAGCTGGTAGCGGCCGCCGTGGACGCTCTCCAGCAGGCGGTTGGCCTCCCGGGTGATGCCGGAGAGCATCACCCCCAGCACATAGCGCTGGAGGCTGACGCCGGAGCGGCCCATGAGCCGGTTGGCAAACTCCAGGTCCTCGTCCGCCGTGACCCGCTCCTGCCGGTGGCGGTCCAGCCGGTCTGTCAGCTCTGCAAGGGCCTGCTCCAGGGCGGCAGCCTCCCGCTGGGCCAGGGCCTGGCGGCGGGTCAGGTCCTTCAAGCTCTCGTCGGCCTCCCGCCACAGCCCCTCGGCCTGGGCAAGGTCCGGGGGTCGGCGGCCCTCCAGCTGGGCCTGCTGCCGGGACAAGGCCTCCCGGGCGGAGGCCAGCTCCGTCTGCCAGCGGATCAGCGCCGCCTGCCGGGCGTCCCGGTCCGCCGGGTCCAGCCGCGCGGCCAGGAACGCCTCCTGGCTGGAAAAGCCCCGGTTGACCAGGGACAGGTCCCACTGGGCCTTTTTGTCCAGGTGCTGCGCCTGGGCATCCTCCAGGGCGGACCGGGCCAGGGACAGGGCGGCGGCCTGGGCCGCCTCCTCCCGCTGGGCCTGGGCCAGAAGGGCGGCGACCGCCGCCTCCTCCCGCTCATAGTCCGCCACGGACTGCCGCAGCTCCTTCAGCCGCAGCTCCAGCCCTGCGGCGGTCTCCACGCCGTCGATGCGCTGGCCCGCCAGGGCCTCGTACTCCGACTGGGCAGCCGCCGCCAGGCGCTGGGCCCGGGCAGAGGCGTCCTGGGCCTGGGCCTTGGCCCGCTCCGCCCCGTCCCGGAGGCCGGCGGCGGATTTTACCGCCTCTCCCGCGTCCAGCAGGGCCTGATTTTTCCGGTCCAGCTCCTCCTGGGTGACCGGCTGTCCGGCGGGCGGGGCCGCCGGACAGCCGGTCACCCAGGAGGAGCTGGAC
>DBFJQM010000072.1:0-33506 GCA_048404665.1 Candidatus Pelethomonas sp. | reverse complement strand
GAAAAGGTCGGGGCGCGGAGCCCCCAGAACCCTCCCCCGCCACGGAGTGGCGGAGAAAACCCCGGGGCCGGGAGGCCCCAAACGCATCGGCGGCCGCAGGCCGCCAGAAAAAAGGAGGAACATTATGTCTGAAACCATGCTCCCCATCCCCTTTAAAACCCTCATGACCTGGATCATGACCGAGTACCGCCGGGACGGCGCGGTGTTCGGCGTCCACCGGCCCTATGAGGCCGGAGAGAAGTCCCTGCCCATCTTCGGCGGGGAGAAGCTGGAGACCCCCTTCGGCCCCGCCGCCGGGCCTAACACCCAGCTGGCCCAGAACATCATCGCCGCCTACTTCGCCGGGGCACGGTTCTTCGAGCTGAAAACCGTGCAGAAAATGGACGGCGCGGAGCTGGCCGCCTGCATCAGCCGCCCCTGCATCCTGGCGGAGGACGAGTGCTACAACTGCGAGTGGTCCACGGAGCTTACCGTCCCCCAGGCCTTTGAGGAGTACGTGAAGGCCTGGTGCGCCTGCCACATCCTCTCCAAGGTCTGCGGCATCGGACGGCCTGACGGCTTCGTGTTCAACATGTCCGTGGGCTACGACCTGGAGGGCATCAAGGGCGGGAAGATCGACAAGTACCTGGAGGGGATGAAGGACGCCTCCAACACCCCCATTTTCCGGGAGTGCATCCAGGTGCTGGAGACGATGTTCCCCGGGGAGCGGGACCTGATCGCCGCCATCCCCGCCCGGATCTCCGGCTCCGTCACCGTCTCCACCCTCCACGGCTGCCCGCCGGACGAGATCGAGCGCATCGCCTCCTACCTCATCACGGAAAAGCATCTCCACACCTTCGTCAAGTGCAACCCCACCCTCCTGGGCTATCAGTCCGCCCGGTCCATCCTGGACGGCATGGGCTACGACTACATCGCCTTTGACGAGCACCACTTCAACGAGGACCTGCAGTACGCGGACGCCATCCCCATGTTCCGCCGTCTGCTGGCCCTGGCCAACGAGCACGGCCTGGAGTTCGGCCTGAAGCTCTCCAACACCTTCCCGGTGGACGTGAAGCAAAACGAGCTGCCCAGCGAGGAGATGTACATGGCGGGCAAGAGCCTCTTCCCCCTGACCGTGGAGATGGCCCGCCGCATCAGCAGGGAGTTCGACGGCCGCCTGCGGCTGAGCTACTCCGGCGGCGCGGACTATTTCAACATCGACAAGCTCTTTGCCTGCGGCATCTGGCCCATCACCATGGCCACCACGGAGCTGAAGCCCGGCGGCTACCAGCGCTTTAAGCAGATCGGCGAGAAGCTGGAGGCCCTGGCCTTCTCCCCCTTCACCCGGGTGGACACGGAGGCGGTGGAGGCTCTGGCTCTGGCGGCCAGGCGGGACAAGTACCACAAAAAGGCCGTCAAGCCCCTGCCCCGCCGAAAGCTTTACAGCAAGGTCCCCCTCACCGACTGCTTCACCGCCCCCTGCAAGGGCGGCTGCCCCATCGGCCAGGACATCCCGGAGTACATCGAGCTGTGCCGCCAGGGCAGGTATGAGGCGGCGCTGAACGTCATCCTGGAGAAGAACCCCCTGCCCTTCATCACCGGCACCATCTGCGCCCACCACTGCATGGACAAGTGTACCCGGAACTTCTACGACCGGTCCGTCCAGATTCGCGCCGCCAAGCTGACGGCGGCGGAGCGGGGCTATGACGCCGTCATGGCCTCCCTCAGGACCCCCGCGCCGGTGTACGACGGCAAAAAAGTCGCCATCGTCGGCGGCGGGCCCACGGGCATGGCCGCGGCCTTCTTCTGCGCCCGGGCCGGGGTCCCCACCACCCTCTATGAGAAGGAGGCGGCCCTGGGCGGCGTGGTCCGCCAGGTGATCCCCTCCTTCCGCATCAGCGACGAGGCTATTGAGAAGGACGCCGCCATCATGGCCCGCATGGGCGTGGACGTGCATCTGAACACCCCCGCCCCCTCGGTGGAGGAGCTGAGGCGCCAGGGCTTTACCCACATCCTCCTGGCCATCGGCGCCTGGAAGCCCGGGCGGCTGGACATCCCCGGCAACGTGAAGCCCGTCATCGCCTGGATGAAGGACGTGAAGGCCGGCAAGGCCGAGAAGCTGGGCCACGTGGCCGTGGTGGGCGGCGGCAACACCGCCATGGACGCCGCCCGGCTGGCCCTGCGCTGCGGCGCCGAGAGCAGCACCCTGGTCTACCGCCGCACCCGGAAGTACATGCCCGCCGACGCCGAGGAGCTGGAGCTGGCCATGGCCGACGGCGTGCAGTTTTTGGAGCTGGTCAGCCCCGTGGAGCAGCGCTCCGGCCTGCTCATCTGCAAAAAAATGGTCCTGGGCGAGCCCGACGCCAGCGGCCGCCGTGCCCCGGTGGAGACCGGCGAGACCGTCTCCATCCCCTGCGACACCGTGATCTCCGCCGTAGGCGAGAGGGTGGACAGCGCGGCCCTGGCGGGCTTCGGCGTGAGCGTGAACGACAGGGGCCGGCCGGGCTTTAAGACCAACGTGCAGGGCGTGTACGCCGCCGGCGACACCCTGCGGGGCCCCGCCACGGTGGTGGAGGGCATCGCCGACGCCTCCGCCTTCGCCGAGGAGGTGCTGGGCCGGAGCTATGAGGCGGCCATCCCCGCCGAGGCCAAGCCCAGCCGGGCCGCCTGCCTTGCCAAGAAGGGCGTGCTGTGCGAGTCCGCCAAGCGGGAGGGCGACCGGTGCCTCAGCTGCAACACCGTGTGCCAGGCCTGCGCCGACGTGTGCCCCAACCGGGCCAACGTGGTGGTGGAGCTGCCCGACGGGCGGCATCAGATCCTCCATGTGGACCGGATGTGCAACGAGTGCGGCAACTGCGCCGTATTCTGCCCCTACGACAGCGCCCCCTACCGGGATAAGTTCACCCTGTTCCACGACCGGGCGGGCTTTGACGAAAGCCCCGCCAACCAGGGCTTCCTGCCCCTGGGCGGCAGCCGGGTGCTGGTGCGGCTGGACGGCAGAGCGGAGGAGATCGACCTGGACGAGGCCAACAGCCTCCCCGCCGACATCGAGGTCCTGATCTGCACCGTCCTGGCCAACTACCGCTACCTCATGGGATAATTGCAATGGGATAACCGCAGCGCACAAAACACCGGGCCGCCCCGCGAGGGGCGGCCCGGCTGCTGGCGGAGCTGGAATAGACGCAAAAAACCGTCCCCGGCGCTGGTTTTCCCAGTGCCGGGGACGGCTTTGTTCCAAAATCGCTTACCGGGAGGCGGCTGCCCGGCGCCACTTCCGCATATGCCAGGCGGCGGTCTCACCCATCTCCCGGGAGGCCACCAGCTTATCCGCCAGGGTCAGCACCCAGGCCTCGGAATTTTTCGGCACCGGGGCCAGGGGGAACATGTGGCTGGTGATGGCGGAGCGCTGCCGCTGGCTCAGGCCGAAGATCCGGTCCGCCCGCCGGGCCGCCAGGGCCCCGTGGATGAAGGCGTGCATGTGGGTAAGGCGGCGCAGGCCGGAGTACTTGCGCAGAAAGCGCCGGTGCTCCTCCCCCTGCCAGTCGTAGCCGAAGAAGTCGTGGAGGAGGGCCGCCCGGGTCACGGACCGCACCCGCTCCGGCGGCATCCCCAGCCGGACGGCCAGGCGGTAGGCGCATCTGGCCGTGGCCACCGAGTGGATGTACAGGGAGTTGTCGCCCCCGTGGTGGGGCATGGTCCGCAGCTCCTGGAACATAGGGTGGCAGATGATGTCCGACGTCATCTGCTCAAAGCTCTCAAGCACGAAGCCTCTCTCCTCCCCGCGGCGCTGTCGGGGCCCTTCGCCCCTGCCGCGCCCCCAGTATAGCCGTCTTTTCCCGGGGAATCAAGTGGAAAAAAACGGTATTTTTCTTAAGATTTTTTTCATTGCGGACCGCCGCCGAAGGTGCTACAATGGTGGCAGCACCCAGCAAGAGAGAGGAGACGTGCCGTTATGACAAGCGAGGAGCGCCGCCAGGCGCTTTTAAGGGAGCTGGAGGGCCGGACGGAGCCTGTCAGCGCCTCCCACCTGGCCCGGACCTTCCGCGTCAGCCGCCAGATCGTGGTGGGGGACGTGGCCCTGCTGCGGGCCGCCGGGGCCCTCATCGCCGCCACCCCCAGGGGCTACCTGCTCCAGCGGCGGGAGGCGGGCCTGCGCCGCCAGGTGGCCTGCCGCCATGCCGCCGGGGACATGGAGCGGGAGCTGAACATCATGGTGGACAACGGCTGCACCGTGCTGGACGTGGTGGTGGCCCACCCGGTGTACGGCCAGCTCACCGGCTCCCTCCACCTGCGCAGCCGCTACGATGTAAAGCAGTTCATCGCCAAGTCCGCCAAGGCCCAGCCCCTGTCCCTGCTCACCGAGGGGGTCCACCTCCACACCCTCTCCTGCCCCGACGAGGCCGCCTTCCAGCGCTGTGTCCGGGAGCTGTCCGACGCCGGGTTCCTGCTGGAGACCTAGCGGCGGCAGAGCCGCCCGCCTCTCAGAGAGACGGGCGGCCTTTTTTATCCCTCCCGGCGGCCCAGGTCGTGGACAAACTGGCGCATCAGCTCCTTGGAGCGGATGCAGCGGGCCTGGTCGATGACCGTCTCCCGCTCCTCCGGATTCAGCCCCGCGTAGTAGGCCATGGCCCTGGGGTCCTCCGCCAGGGCCATGCCAAAGCCCAGGGGCGTCTCGTGCTTCCTTTCGCTCTCCGGCACCGTATCACCACCTCTCCCCCCTAGTCTGTCCGGCCCGGGTGGCGGCCATACCTCCACCGGATCATAGAAAAACGCCCGGCAGAATCCTCTGCCGGGCGGTCTCCTATGGAATTTGGCTTACAGCTTCTCCCGCAGCTTGGCGGACTTGCCCACGCGGTTGCGCAGGTAGTACAGCTTGGCCCGGCGGACGACGCCGTGGCGGACGACCTCGATCTTGTCGATGGTGGGGGAGTGGACGGGGAACACCTTCTCCACGCCTACGCCGTAGGACATACGGCGCACGGTGATGGTCTCCTCGATCCCGCCGTGCTTCTTGGCAATGATGGTGCCCTCGAACACCTGGATGCGCTCCCGGGCGCCCTCCTTGACCTTCACGTGCACCTTGACGGTGTCGCCGACCTCAATGGCGGGCATCTCCTTGATCTGGGACTTCGTCAGCTCTTTGATGAGATCCATGGGAATTTTCCTCCTACTTTATAGGCGTTCTTAACGGTTGTTCCGGGTCCCTGGGCCATTGGCCGGACCCACTCGGCAGAGGACCGCCCTTTATCGCCCTGATAGTTTATCACAGGGTCTTGGAAAAAGCAAGTATCAATTTCACTTTTTCTCCGGTTTTTCGCCTGTTCCGCCGCTGGAACGTGGTCAGACCGCCACGGTGTCCCCCGTCCGGAAGAAGTACAGCACCCGGCGGACCACCGGCTGGCCCAGGATGCGCTCCAGGGCGGCGCTGTAGGCGGTGAGCTGGGGCCGGTAGTAGTCCACCCTCTCCCCCAGGGTCGACGCCGTCACATAGTCGGTCTTGAAATCCACCACGGTGATCCCCTCCGCCGTCCGGGCGAAGAGGTCCACCACGCCCTGGAGCAGCAGCTCCTCCCCCGCCGCGGCCTGGGGGAAGTAGTCCGAGGCCGGCACCAGGACGCTGAAGCGGTACTCCCGCTGGACGCTGTCCGCCTGCCGCAGCTCCTCCGCCAGGGGCGAGGCCAGAAACCGGCGGATGGCGTCTATGTCCACCGCCTCCCCCTGCTGGCTTGTCAGGAGCCTGCGCTCCACCAGGTCCGCCACGGTGTCCGCCGGGTCGCCATCCAGGGGCAGGTACTGCATCACCAGATGGGTGGCGGTGCCCCGCTGGCTGGGGGTCAGGGGGGCCTCCCCCTCCAGGAACCGGGGCCTGGGGAAGTCCTCGGGGACGGCGGGGCCGGCGGCGGTGTGCTCGGCGATCTCCTCGTCCGCCGGACGGCCCTTCAGCTGGGTGGCGGTGAGCTTGGAGGGCAGCAGGCACTCCGCCTCATAGGGGTAGGCAAAGTCCAGAGCCGCCCGGTCCACGGCAGGCTCCCCCTGGGCGGCGGGGACGGCGGCGGCGCGCTCCTCCTCCCCGGCGGCGGGGGCGTCCTCCTGGGCCTCGTGGTAGGACACCAGCCAGGGCGTGTCCCCGCAGGGGGCGCAGAGGCCCTCCTCCATGCCCGCGGCGGCCCGCAGGGGCGCGGCCTCCGGCCGCCGCAGCAGCGGCAGCAGGACCCACTCCGCCATGGACCTGGCCCCGTCCACCGTCTCCGGCGGCACCGGCAGGGCGCTGAGGGCCGTCAGGTCCCCCAGGCGCTTGGCGGCGTTTTTCATGGACGCTGCCAGGATCAGCTTCTCCTTGGCCCGGGTCATGCCCACATACAGCACCCGCATCTCCTCGCTGCGGGCCTCCCGGCTCAGGGCGGATTCCACCGCCCGGCGGGCCAGGGTGGGGTACTTCATCCGCCGGTCCAGGTCCACCAGCATGGGGCCAAGCCCCAACCGGGGGTGTACCAGCACCGGCGTCTGGAGGTCCTGGCGGTTGAAGTCCTTGCTCAGGTCCGCCAGGATCACGATGGGAAACTCCAGGCCCTTGGACCGGTGGATGCTCATGATGCGCACCCCCTCCCCGGCGGCGCCCACGGCGGCGGGGGGCTGCCGTCCGGTCTCCAGCAGGAAGCGCAGATGGGACACAAAGGCGAACAGCCCCTTGTACCCGGCGGCCTCGAAGGTCTGGGCGTGGCGGCTGAAGGCCACCAGGTTCTCCCGCCGCCGCTCGCCGCCGGACATGGCCCCGAAGATGGCCGGCATGTGCAGCCGGTCATAGAGCCGCCAGATCAGGCGGTAGACGCTCATATCCTTGCTCTCCAGCCGCAGCTCCTCCAGCAGGGCCAAAAAGTCCCGGCAGTCCCGGCCCTCATTGGCGGCCAGGGCGTCGTAAAAGCTGCCGTCCGGGTGGTCCCCCCGGATCACCGCCAGCCGGTCCGGGGTAAAGCCGAACACCGGGGAGCGCAGCACGGCGATAAGGGGCACGTCCTGGCGGGGGTTGTCCAAAATTTGCAGCAGGGAGTAGGTCACCGCCACCTCCATGGCGGAGAAGAAGTCCTCGCTCTCGCCGGTGGAGCAGGCGACGCCCTCCTCCCCCATGGCCTGGGCGTACCAGCGCAGCCGGGGCCCCGGGGACCGCAGCAGCACCACGATGTCCGACTCCCGGCAGGGCCGCAGGGCGCCGGTGGCCTCGTCGGTAACGGGGTAGCCCTGGTCCAGCAGGGCCCGGACCCGCCGGGCCACGAACCGGGCCTCCTCCAAGGCCCGCCTGCCGGCGGGCACGTCGATGAGGTGGAACTCCGTCTGGCAGTCCTCCCTGGGGGGCAGGTAGTCCGCGCCGAAGTGGAGCTTTTCGTCCTCGCCGTAGTCCATCTCCCCCATGTCCCGGCTCATGACGGCCCCGAACACGAAGTTCACCGCGTCCAGCACCGGACGGCGGGAGCGGAAGTTCCGGCTGAGGAGGATCTTTCTCGGCTCCCCCTCCTCCGCCGATGCAGCGTCGGGGTAGGCGGCGTATTTCTCCAGGAAGATGGTGGGGTCCGCCAGGCGGAAGCGGTAGATGGACTGCTTTACGTCCCCCACGGCGAACAGGCGGCGGCCTCCGCCGCTGAGGGCGTCGAAGATGGCGTTCTGCACCTGGTTGGTGTCCTGGTACTCGTCCACCATCACCTCCCGGTAGCGGTCCGCCGCCGTGCGGGCCACCTCCGTGGGCTCGCCGTCGGGGCCGATGAGCAGCTGGACGGCGAAGTGCTCCTGGTCGGAAAAATCCGCCGCGTTCCGCCGCAGCTTCTCCCTGGCGTAGGCCCGGGAGAAGTCCGCGCACAGCGCCCCCAGGGCCTCCATGGCCGGGGCCGCACGGCCCATGTCCTCCGCTGCCTCCGCCCCGGTGACGGAGAAGGGCCCCAGCGCCCCGTCCATCTCCCGCTTGCACCTGGCCCAGCGGCTCTGGAGCATGGCCTTCAGCTCCGGGGCCTGGCAGTTCCGGGCGGCCTTCAGCCGGGGCCAGACAGGCGCGGCGGGCCTTACCCGGTCCCAGCCCGCCTCCGCGGCCTCCGCCAGGGCCTTAAGGCTCCCGGCCCCCTGGGCGAAGGCGTCGCCGTAGGCCCGCTCCAGGGCGCCGTCGCAGCCCATCTCCGCCAGGCTCTGCTCCAAAACGGCGGCCCAATGCCGGGCCTTCCGGGCCAGCCGGAGGCACAGCAGCCGGCCGTAGGGGCCGTCCCCGCCGCCGGCGGCGGGGTCCTGCCACAGCTCCATCTGCCCGGCGAGCCACCGGTCCGGGTAGGCGTGGCTCTGGAGCTTGCCGTACAGGTCCAGCACCAGCTCCTCCAGGGCCCGGTCGTCCCGCCCGAAGCCGAAGCCGTCGGCCAGCAGCGCCCCGCCGGGGGTCAGATGCTCATAAAAGCCCTCCAGCACCCGGGGCAGCACCCGGCGGCGCAGCAGCGCGGCCTCGCTGTCGTCCAGCACCCGGAAGTCCTGGCTGAGGCTCAGTCCGTCCATTCCCGGCAGCAGGTGGATGTTCTCCCGCACCAGGGCGGTGCAGAAGGAGTCGATGGTCTTGATATCCGCCCGGTAGACCCGCAGGAGCTGGCGGCGGAGCCGCCGGTCGTCGGGGGCCTCCGCCAGGCGGGCGGTAAGCTCCTGGGCGATGCGGCCGCGCAGCTCCGCCGCCGCCGCCCGGGTGTAGGTGATGATGAGGAACTGGTCGATATCGCAGCCTTCGTCCCCCAGGCAGCGGTCCAGCAGCCGCTGGACCAGCACCTTGGTCTTGCCGCTGCCGGCGGCGGCGGAGACCAGCAGGCTCCCGCCCCGGTCCGATACCGCCGAGCGCTGTTCTGCGGTCAGTTGGATGGGCATGGCTCCCCCTCCTCTCCGATGGCCTGGTCCACCTGCTGCCAGAACTCCTCCGGCCGGACGGGGCGGATCAGGCTCATGTGGTCGCCGCCCTGGCCGTCGGTGAAGTGGCAGGCGGAGGCGAACTCACACCAGGCGCACACGCTGTCGTTCTCCCCGTGGCCGCAGGGGTCCGCGTCGATGTTGCCCTGGCGCAGCTCCCGGGCCACCCGCTCTAAAAGCCGCTCCACATAGCGGCCCAGCTTCCCCAGCTGCTCCGCCGTGGCCAGGCCCCCGGGGATGCCGCCCCGGCCCAGGCTCACCGGCAGGAAGCGGGATTCCGACAGGTCGCCGTGCTCCATGGCCCGGAGCACCTCCGGGTCGCTGAGCACCAGGCCGCTGCGGCGCAGCTCCTTGTCCACGGCGGCGCGGACCACGGCGGGGTCTGTGTTCCGGTCCATGCTCAGCAGCACGTCCCGGGCGGGCAGGTACATGACCCCCGCCGGCACGATGGGCTTTTCCCCGCCGAACACCGCCGCCCCCTCCCGCTCCAGGGTGAACAGGTACAGCAGCATCTGCAAATTCAGGCCCATGCGCACGTCGCTGAGGTCGAAGGCCTTTTTGCCGGACTTGTAGTCCACCACCCGGATGTAGAGCTTGCCGTCCTTCAGCCAGCCGTCCACCCGGTCCACCTTCCCCACCAGGGACAGCCTGGCGTCCCCCGCCTGGATGGTGATGGCGGGCAGCTGTCCCTGGCCGCCGAACTCCAGCTCGAAGGCCAGCGGCACGAAATCCGACGCCGCCAGCTCCTGGGCCACGTTCTCCACAATGGTGGTCACCGTCCCCCGCAGGCGGCGGAAAAGGTACTTGAACCGGGCGTCCCGCCCGTCGAAGCCGGGCATGGACTGGGCCATATACTCCTCGATGATCCGGCGGATCAGCTCCCCCAGCGCCTCCGGCGAAAGGGCGGCGAAGCCTCCCCGGCCCTCGGCCTCCCGGACCGTGTGCTCCAGCACATAGTGGAGGAAGGTGCCCACCTGGGCGGCGTCGAAGCCGGCGGGGGCGCGCTCTTTGGCCCGCAGGCCGTACTGCATGAAGTAGGCGAAGTGGCAGGAGTTGAGCCGGTCCACCCGGCTGGCGGACATGCGGTAGGTCCTGCCGTACAGGGCCTCCACCGCCTGGGGGGAGAGCCTCCCCCGGCCCATGGACGCCGCCCGGTCCATGGCGGTAAGGACCCCGGCGTACCGGCCGTCCTCCTCAAAATAGCGCCACAGCGCCCCGCCCCGGCGGCTCCCCGCCGTCTCCAGGGCGGGGACGGGGGCGGACAGGCGGTAGGTCCGCTCCGGCGTCTCGGCGCGCTCCGTCAGGCCCGGCAGCAGGCGGCGCAGCCGCTCCACCACAAAGGAGGGCCGCAGCTCCCCGCCGGCGGCGTCGGAGGCGGGCCAGGACACCGTCAGGCCCTCGGTGGGCTGGACCAGGGCGGCGTAGATGGCCAGCATCTCCAGCTCCATCTGCCGGTCGGCGTCGGGGGCCAGCTCCACCCCCAGCTCCCGCAGCCGCTCCCGGTCCTCCCGGCTGAGGAGGCCCCCGGCGGCGGGGGGCGCGGGCAGCACGTGGTCGTTGGCCCCCATGAGGAACAGCCGCTTCACCCGGTGGCGGTCGTTGCGCTGCATGGAAGCGATCTGCACCTGGTCCAGGGATACGGGGATGGTGCCCACGTCGTACTGGGTCAGCTCCAGCTTGATGAGCCGGGCAAACTCCTCCGTGCCCATCTCCACGTCCCCCAGCAGGGCGGCGCACTGGTCCAGGACGGTACACAGCACCTCCCACAGCTGGCCGTACTCCCGGGCCTGCTGGAGCCGCCCCAGCTCCCCCAGCCGGGCGGTGTGCCGCCGCAGCTGGTCCGGCAGGCGGATCTCCTCCAAAAATTCCGTCAGGGCCTCCAGCTTGCCCCGGACCAGGGGCCGCGCCCCCAGGGACTCCACCAGGCGGCTCAAAGGCGCCCGCACCCGGCGGCGCAGGCCGTTGATCTCCTCCAGCCCGGCGGTCTGCTCCTGGGTAAAGCCCTCCTGCCAGCCCTCCGGGTTGGCGGTCCAGTCCTGGTCCTTCAGCCACATGGGCCCCCGGATGTCCCACAGGATCACATAGTTTTCCAGCTTGTCGCACTCCCCGTCGGTGAGGCCCGCCAGGCCGGTCTTGAGCCAGCGGAACATGTCCTCGTACTCATAGCCCCGCAGGATGGAATCCAGCACCCCGGCCATAAGGCTCAGCACCGGCTTTTCCAGAATGTCGCTGCGGCGGCTGAGGTACACCGGCACGCCGTACCGGGCAAAGACGCTCTCGATGGCGGCCTCGTAGTCCTCCGGGTTCCGGGCGGTGACGGCGATGTCCCGGAAGCGGCAGGCCCCGGACCGGACCAGCTCCAGGATGCGGCTGGCCACATACTCCACCTCGGTGTAGGGGGTGTCCGCCCGGTACAGCTCCACCTGGGAGGCGTCCCCGGCCCAGGGGGCGGCGTCCTCCAGGAAGTGGGCCTCCAGATGGGCGATGGCGGTCTCCGCCGGCGGGGCGGCCATGTCCTCCACCAGGCAGGGGCTGCCGCCGCGGGAGGCCAGCTCCTCCAGCCGCAGGCAGGTCCGCCGCCCGGGGGCAAAGGCGTCCAGGGTGCTGCGCCGGTCCCCCAGCACCGTGACGGTGACGGACCTGGCCCGGCCCAGCAGGATGGCGATGAGCCGCTCCTCCTGGGCGGTGAAGTAGGAGAAGCCGTCCAGATACACGTCCTTGCCGTCGGCGTAGCCCGACGCCGCCAGGGTGTCCGCCAGCTTCTCCAGCTCCTCCCGCCGGTCGGCGTCCCCCTCGCCCAGCAGCCGCCGGTAGGCGGCGAAGATCAGGCTCAGGTCCCGCATCCGGTCCCCGCCGCCGCCCTGGATGGCGGCCCCCGCCTCCAGCAGACGCTCCGGCGGCACCTGGTAGGCGGTCAGCTCCCGGTACAGCTCCGTCAGGCCGGAGAGGAAGCCCTCCCGGGCGGAGTACCGCTGGAACACCGTCAGGGACCGGGACACCTCCTGCACCGCCCGGCGCATGAGCAGCAGCCGTCCCCCCTGGTCCAGGGTGCAGTCCGCCAGCCCGCCGGTGATGGACAGCACCCGGTGGGCCAGACGGCGGAAGCTCAGCACCTCGCCGTGGCGGGAGGCCCCGTCGCCGCAGGCCCGGCACAGGTCCAGCTCCGCCTGATAGGTGGCGTGCTCCGGCACCAGCAGGATCTGCCGCCCGGAATCCCCGGCCCTGGCGATCTCCCCCAGCACCCGGCCGGATTTTCCCGTGTTGGCCCGGCCCACCCAGATTCGCAGCACAGCGGTCCCCTCCTCTCCTCGTTCGACTATTGTGGCTATTATAGCAAATCCCGCCGTCTGATTTCAACCCATTTCTCCCGCCGCCCCCGCCGGGGAAAATTTGCGCCGTCTGCCGCTTTTTTCTGTACCGTCTGTTGCTTTTTCCCGGAAAAACGTCTATAATGCGTTCCAGGCAGCCGAATCGCGACCAACTCATTCATACGGCGCAGAAAGGAATTATCTATGAAAAAGAGACTTCTTTCCATCGCACTGGCCCTCTCGCTGGTCCTCTCCCTCTGCCCCTGGGCAATGGCGGCAGACGAGGTGCGCGAGACCGATTTCTTCACCGACTACAACGCAGAGCTCCACACGGACCTGAAATTCAGCGACATCGAACTGACGGTGCCCGACGTAGACGCAGCCCTGGCCACCGCCAAGGAGGCCATCGCCCTGATGGACGACGGGGCCAACGCCGCCGCCGTCCAGGAGAAGGTTCTGGCGGTCACAGACGCCTATATGATGACCCTGACCATGATGAACATTGCCCAGGTCAAGGGCTATCAGGATTACTACAACAGCGACGATATCTGGGATATCTACTACGAAAACAGCAGCGCCAATTACGAGCTGTATGACATCGCCTGCGCGCTGGTGGGCGAGGTCCTTCCCTCCCCCTGCGGCGATTTCCTGAAGGAGCTTGTCTACGACGCCTCCACCCAGGAGTGGTACATGGATTACGCCGCCGCCATTGATCTGGCCAGCTACACCAGGTACACCGGCGGCGAGGGCTCCGACGGCGAGGGCGGCACCGACGAGCCCAGCGCCAGCGACGATCCCTACACCATGAACGCAAACCTCCAAAACGAGTACCAGGACAAGCTGTACGAGGACTACACCGTCACGTACAACGGCAAGGAATACACGGAGAACGACGCTTACGCGGCGGAGGCCAACGGGGAGCTGGATTCCGAGACCGCCAACCGCCTGGCCCGGGAGGCCGCCAAGAAGCAAAACGAGGTCCTGGGCTCCATCTTTGTGGAGATGCTCCCCTACCGCGCCCAGATCGCGGCGGACTACGGCTACGCCAATTACGCGGAAAACTGCTATGACTACATTTACTGGTACGATTACTCCCTGGAGGACACCCGCGCCTTTGAGGAGGCGCTGAAGACCTACATCGCGCCGCTCTACCAGGCCATCAGCGCCAAGGCCAACGACCTCGACTACTACTCCGGCGCCCTGGCGGAGGACTATACGGACGGCAAGGCCCTGGACATGATCGCCCCCTACCTGGGCCAAATGTCCAGCGAGCTGCTGGACTCCTTCAACTACATGCGGGAGCACGAGATGTACGATCTGACCCCCATGGACACCAAGTACTACTACGGCTCCTACACCACCTACCTCTATAACTACGGCACCGCCTTTGTTTTCAGCGGAGCCTATCCTGACGACGGCATCAGCAACTTTGACGCGGCTGTCCACGAGTTTGGCCACTACAACGCCGACTTCTACAACGACGGCATGGGCTTCTTCCTCGATTACAGCAAGACCATGGACATCTTCGAGGTCCACTCCCAGGGCCTGGAGCTGCTGATGACTCACTATTACCCCGAGATCTTCGGCGGCGAGGCCGACGATGTGCTGCTCTACAAGACCTACAACTTCCTCTACACCCTGCTGAACAACGCCCTTCTGGACGAGTTTGAGCAGTACGCCTATACCACTCCCGATGTGACCCTCCAGCAGCTCAACGAGAAGTATTGCAGCCTGAAGAAGGAGTACGGCCTCATCGACCCCGACGATCCCCGGACGGAAATGTACGGCTGGACCTCCATCACCCACCTCTATCAGACCCCCGGCTACGTCATCAGCTACGCCACCTCCCTGGCCGGCGCCTTCAATTTCTGGCTGGACGCCCAGACGGACTTCTTCTCCGCCGTGGACAACTACCTGGCCTTCTGCGCCCTGCCCAACTACCTGACCTTCCAGGAGAGCTTTGCGGAGATCGGTCTGTCCGACCCCCTGAGCGCCGCGTGCGTCAAGGAGCTGTCTGAGAAGCTGGCGGCCGTGCTGGAGGATACCGGCAGCGACGCCATCTCCTTCTCCGATGTGGACGGTCAGTGGTTTGCCGAGTATGTCCTCGCCCTGGCTGAGGCCGGCGTCATCAGCGGCTATCCCGACGGCTCCTTCCGTCCCGACACCGCCGCCACCTGGGGACAGGCCCTGAAAATGATCCTGATCCAGGCCGGCTACGACGAGCAGGCCCCTGTGGAGGGCGGCCACTGGGCCAGCGGCTACCTGGCCCTCGCCCAGAGCGAGGCGCTGCTGGACGGCGATGCGGAGCTTGACGCGGCTGTCAGCCGCCAGGAGGCCGCCGAGCTGCTTGCCAAGGCCCTGAAGCTCGACCCCGCCGAGAGCGAGTCCCCCTTTGCCGACACGGACAACGGCTACGTCCTGGCTCTGGCGGAGCTGGGCATCATCAACGGCAGCACCGCCGCCGACGGCTCCCAGGTCTTTAACGGCCAGGGCCAGCTGAAGCGCTCCGAGCTGTGCGCCATCCTCTGCCGCGTCATGGATATGGCCGCCGCTGAAGAGGCCGCCTGACGCCCTCCCCTGTTCGGTAAGATCTTTCCAGCCGCATCCCCGGGACGCTGCCGTCCCGGGGATGCGTATTTTGTTCAGGCGGCCCCCCTGTGCACCGCCGTCCTCTCCCCCCGATTTGCGCCGCGGAATCTCCCTTCTTTTGGCCATTTTGCCAAATCCGGCCGTTCCATTTTGGTCCATTCCGCCATACTGGAAAAAATCGTCCGGGAGACGCCGGTTTTTCTTGTATTTTCCTGACGCAGGCCCTATAATATCCCTAAAGGCGGGCCTGGCATGGCCCGTTTGCGCCCGCGGCCTCCGGGGCCGGCCCCACAGCGCCCCCAGGCCCACACTATTTTTTGCGCAGCCCTCCCCTGCCGGAGGGAAAAAGGAAGGAGATTGCCATGAAGCGGAAACTTTTATCCCTGGTACTGGCTCTCTCGCTGGTCCTCACCATCTGCCCCTGGGCGATGGCGGCGGACGTGCGGGAGACTGATTTCTTCGAGGACCAGCCCCACACGGAGCTTTCCTTCGATGAGATCCAGTACGAGCACATGGACGTTCAGCCCATCCTGGACGCCATGGAGGAAATTCGCGGCCTGATGGCGGACGAGACCAACGCCGCCGCCGTGTCCGAGAAGTTCCACGCCGTCACCGATCAGCTGATGAAGCTGATGACCATGTACACCCTGGCCAACATCAGCACCTATCAGGATGTGACCAACGAGGCCGTCGTGGATGAGCTCAGCTACACCTACGGCATCTATCTGGACGCCGCCGACGCCTTCGGCCTGCTGATCCACGACCTGCTGGACACCCCCTGCGGCGCGTTCCTCACCGAGGAGCTCTCCGAGGACGATCTGGCCTACTACAGGGACTATGAGGCCATGACCGAGGAGGAAAAGGCCCTCAGCAGCCAGGAGCAGGACCTGGTCACCCAGTACCAGATGGCCTACATCCAGGAATACACCGTGGACTATGAGGGCCAGACCTACAGCGACGCCACCCTGGAGGTCTCCCTGCTTCTCGGCTCTATCGACGAGGACACCTACACCCAGCTCTCCCGGCAGATCGCCAAGGACCGCAACACCGATCTGGGCGCCATCTACATGGACATGATCGCCGTCCGCGCCAAGATCGCCAAGATCGCCGGCTACGACAACTACGGCGACTACGCCTACGCCGAGATCTATGACCGGGACTACACCCAGAAGGACATCCAGGCCTTCCATCAGGCGGTGAAGGACTACATCGTCCCCGCCTACACCTACATCTCCGCCCTGGCCTACTACCAGTCCGGCGACAGTGCCCTGACCCGCACGGACTACTCCGAGGTCTCCGAGGACATGATCGCCCCCTACATCGGCCAGATGTCCAGCGAGCTGAAGGAGGCCCTGGACTACATGACCAGCCACAAGATGTACGATGTGACCTACAGCGACACCAAGCAGTACTCCGGCTTCACCACCATGCTCTACAGCTTCGGCGCGCCCTTTATGTTCAACCAGCCCGGCGGCGACCTCTATGACTTCTGCACCATGGTCCACGAGCTGGGCCACTACAACAACTACTACTGGGAGGACGCCTCCTGGAACAGCTCCAGCGACAACATCGACACCGCCGAGGTCCACTCCCAGGGCCTGGAGCTGCTGTTCAGCCACTACTACCCCGAGATCTTCGGCGCCTCCGCCGACGCCGCCCGGGACTACCTGATGACCAACCTCACCTCCGCCCTGGTCCAGGGCTGCCTCTTTGACGAGCTGCAGCAGTACGTCTACGCCACCAGGAACGTGACGCTCCAGCAGATCAACCAGGAGTACTGCCGCCTTGCCAAGGAGTACGGCCTCATCGACCCCGACGACGAGCGCACGGAGCTGTACGGCTGGGTGGAGATCCCCCATACCTTTGAAAGCCCCATGTACTACATCAGCTACGCTGTCTCCGCCGCCGGCGCCTTTGACTTCTGGCTTAGCGCCCAGGAGGGCGACTACCTGGATACCGTGGACCAGTACCTGAAGTTCGTGGCCCTGCCCCCCGAGACGGGCTTCCAGGAGAGCTTCACCGCCATGGAGATGTCCAACCCCATCAGCGAGGAGTTCATCGCCCAGCTGGCCCTGGAGCTGATGGAGAAGCTGGATGTGGAAAACCGCCTCACCAGCGTCATGCTGGCCGCCCAGTTCACCGACCTGCAGGGCAGCCACTGGTACGACGAGTACGTGCTGACCATGGTCATGGCCGGTATCGTCTCCGGCTATGACGACGGCTCCTTCCGCCCCGACGCCACCGCCACCTGGGGCCAGGCCCTGAAGCTGGTGCTCCTGCTGGCCGGCGCTGACGAGCAGGCCCCCGTGGAGGGCGGCCACTGGGCCAGCGGCTACCTGGCCCTCGCCCAGAGCGTGGAACTGCTGGACGCCGAGGACCAGATCGATCTGGACGCCGCCATCGACCGCACCTCCATGTGCCGCCTGCTGGCCGGCGCCCTGGGCATCCCCGACTCCGACGCTGAGTCCCCCTTCACCGACACCGACGACGGCGCCGTTCTGGCGCTGGCGGAGCTGGGCATCATCAACGGCAGCACCGCCGCCGACGGCTCCCAGATCTTCAACGGCCAGGGCCAGCTGAAGCGCTCTGAGCTGTGCGCCATCCTCTACCGCGTCCTGCTGGCCGCCGCCGAGGAGGAGCCCGCCGCGTAACCGGCCCTCTCCCCGCGCCGTCACAGGCTCATAGACACAGCAAGGCTCCCGGCGGGATTTCCCGCCGGGAGCCTTTTCGCTGTTTTTCATCGGGGCCCTCCGGGTTTCTACTGGAGCACCACATTGTTCTTGCCCAGAGCCTCCTCCAGCTCGTCCAGCAGGGACCGGGTCAAAAAGCAGGTGGTCCCCAGGCGCTTGCCGGTATCGGCGTACACCAGCCGGGCGGGGGTGGGGCCGGGGAACATGGCGAACACCCGCCGGATGTGCTCCGCCGCCGGGTGGTCCGCCGAGGGGCACCGCAGCCACAGCAGCTTCCCCTCCACCGGCTGGACGATGGAGCTGGATTCCCGCTGGGGCGGCGGCGCGCCCCCCGCCAGGGGGAACACGCTGTCGCAGAGGATCTGGGGCGGCTTCTCGTCCCGGACGGAGAGCTTGCCGCGGATCAGCACCGGCGTGCCCTCCTTCAGCAGCCTGCCATATTTCTCCAGGGTCTTGGAGAAGCACAGAAGCTCGATGGAGGCCCCGTCGTCCTCCACCGTCACATAGGCCATCAGGCTTCCGCTGCGGGTGGACTTGGTCTGGGCGGCGGTGACGATGCCCGCCACCGTGATGCGCTGCTCGTCCTGGAAGGAGGTGGGACCCCCCTCCTGGGCAAAGTCGGCGTGGATGGAGGCGATGTGGACCGCCCCGGCGGCCCGGGCCGCGTCCCGGTAGGCGTTCATGGGGTGGCCGGAGAGGTACAGGCCCGTGACCTCCTTCTCCTGGCGCATCAGCTCCTCGGGGGCGAACTCCGGCATACGGGGCAGCTCCATCTGGGCCGCGCGGACCTTGGTCTCCCCGCCGCCCATGCCGAAAAAGTCCAGCTGCCCCTCCAGGTTCTGCCGCCTGGTGCTGCCGATGGCGTCAATGAGCTTCTCGTGGATGGCCACCAGCTGGCTGCGCTTGGCCCCGAAGCTGTCGAAGGCCCCGGCCCGGACCAGGTTCTCCACCGCCCGCTTGTTCATGTCGTAGTCGTACATCCGCTGGCAGAAGTCCTGGAAGCCCGCAAAGGGCCCTCCGCTCTCCCGCTCCCGGACCATGTTCTGGATAAAGCCCCGGCCGATGTTCTTCACCGCCACCAGGCCGAAGCGGATGCCTCCCTCCTCCACGGTGAAGCCGTCCCGGGACAGGTTGATGTCCGGGGGCAGCAGGGCGATGCCCATGTCCCGGCACTCCCCGATGTACTCGGAGATCTTGTCGGAGTTGTCCAGCACCGAGGTCAGCAGGGCCGCCATGTACTCCCGGGGGTAGTGGTACTTGAACCACGCCGTCTGATAGGCCACCACCGCGTAGCACACGGCGTGGGCCTTGTTGAAGGCGTACTCGGCAAAGGCGTCGATCTCCTCGTAGATGGCCCCGGCCACGTCCTCCGGCACGCCGTTGGCGATGCACCCGGCGATGTTCCGCTCCGGGTCGCCATAGATGAAAAACTGCCGCTCCCGCTCGATCTGGGCCCGCTTTTTCTTGCTCATGGCCCGGCGCACCATGTCCGCCTGGCCCAGGGAGTACCCCGCCAGACGGCGGAAGATCTCGATGACCTGCTCCTGGTAGACGATGCAGCCGTAGGTGATGGAGAGGATCGGCTCCAGCAGGGGGTGCTTGTAGGTCACCAGCTTGGGGTCGTGCTTGCAGGCGATGAACCGGGGGATGGAGTCCATGGGGCCCGGGCGGTACAGGGCCACGATGGCCGTCAGGTCCTCGATGGACTGGGGCTTCAGCCCCACGCACACGCCGGTCATGCCGCCGGACTCCATCTGGAACACGCCGCTGGTCTTGCCGGAGGTGAGCATGGCGAACACGTCCTGGTCGTCCTCCGGGATGTCGCTGAGGCGGAAGTCCGGCCGCTGGCGCTGGACCATCTTCACCGCGTCGTCCAGCACCGTCAGGTTCCGCAGGCCCAAAAAGTCCATTTTTAAGAGGCCCAGCTCCTCCAGGGTGGTCATGACGTACTGGCACACCAGGGTCTCGTCGTTTTTCGCCAGGGGCACATAGGTCACCACCGGGTCCCTGGTGATGACCACCCCGGCGGCGTGGGTGGAGGCGTGGCGGGGCATCCCCTCCAGGCTCTTGGCGGTGTCGATGAGCTTTTTGATCTGGGGGTCCCCATCGTACATGTCCCGCAGGGGCTTTGAAAGCCGCAGGGCGTCGTCCAGGGTGATGTGCAGCGCGCCGGGGCCGCTGGGCACCTGCTTGGCCACCACGTCCACGTCGGCGTAGGGCATGTTCATCACCCGGCCCACGTCCCGGATGGCGGCCCGGGCGGCCATGGTCCCAAAGGTGACAATGTTGGCCACATGGTCGTCGCCGTACTTCCCGCGGACGTACTCGATGACCTCGTCCCGGCGGGTGTCCCCGAAGTCCATGTCGATATCCGGCATACTCACCCGCTCGGGGTTCAAAAACCGCTCGAAATAGAGGCCGTACTGCATAGGGTCGATGTCGGTGATGCCCAGGCAGTAGCTGACCATGCTGCCGGCGGCGGAGCCGCGGCCCGGCCCCACGGGGATGCCGGCCCCACGGGCAAAGCGGACAAAGTCGGAGACGATGAGGAAGTAGTCGGTAAAGCCCATCTTCTCGATCATGTCCAGCTCGTAGTCCAGCTGCCGGTGGTGCTCCGGGTGGTCCCCCCGGTACTTTTCCGCGAAGCCCGCCTCGCACAGGCGGCGGATGTAGGTCTGGGCGGTCTCCCCCTCCGGCACGTCGAACCGGGGCAGGTGGTACTTGCCGAAGGTAAACTCCAGATTGCAGGCTGCGGCAATGCGCTCCGTGTTGGCCATGGCGTCGGGGTACTGGGCAAACAGCGCCTCCATCTCCTCCGTGGAGCGGACATAGAAGTTGCGGGGCTCATAGCGCATCCGGTTCTCGTCGGAGAGCATCTTGCCCGTCTGGATGCACAGCAGCACGTCGTGGGCCTCCGCGTCCTGGGGCGTCAGGTAGTGGCAGTCGTTGGTACACACCAGGGGGATGCCCGTCTCCTGGTGCATTTTCAGCAGGGCCTGGTTCACCACCGCCTGGTCCCGGATGCCGTGGTCCTGAAGCTCCAGGTAGAAGTTCCCCTCCCCGAATATGCCGTTCAGCTCCAGGGCGTAGTCTTTCGCAGCGTCGTAGCGGCCCTGGAGGATGCACTTGGGAATCTCCCCGGCCAGGCAGGCGGACAGGGCGATAAGCCCGCTGCTGTGGGCGCGCAGCAGCTCCAGGTCCACCCTGGGCTTGACGTAGAAGCCCTCCACAAAGGCCATGCTCACCAGGTAGCTGAGGTTCCGGTAGCCCTCCTCGTTTTTGCACAGCAGCACCAGATGGCGGCTCTCGCCGTCCAGGTCGTGGACCCGGCCGAACCGGTCACGGCCCGCCGGGGCCACATAGACCTCGCAGCCGATGATGGGCTTGACGCCCTCCTTTTTGCAGACGCGGTAGAAATCCACCGCACCGTACATCACGCCGTGGTCGGTGACGGCGACGGCGTCCTGTCCCAGCTCCTTGACGCGTTTGGCCAGGCCGTCGATGCAGCAGAAGCCGTCCAGGAGGCTGAATTCCGTATGGACATGCAGATGGGTGAATGACATGCTGGCTCCTCCCTTTCTCTCCGTCTAGCCCCGGCTCAGCTCCATAAGCTTGCGCAGCCGGTGGTTGAGGCAGCTTTTGGTGATGGGCGGGTCGAACTCCGCCGCCAGCTGGCTGAGGGTCAGCTCCGGGTAGGTCTCCCGCAGGACGATGGTCTCCTTCAGCGGGGCGCTGAGACCCTCCACCGCCCCCGCGGCGTACAGCCGGCGGATGGCCTCCAGCTGCTCCTGGGCGGCGTCCACCGCCTTGTCCAGGTTCGCGGCCTCGCAGTTCACCCGGCGGTTCACGCCGTTGCGCAGGTCCTTCTCCGCCTTGGCGTTCATCATGGCCATGGCGGCCTGGGGCGCGCCCATGAGGGTCAGCAGGTCCTCGATCTGGGCGCTGTTTTTGTAGTAGGTCACCTGGCAGCCGCCCCGGGCCACGGTCTTGGGCCGGTGGCCCATATCCGTCAGCAGGGCCTCCAGCTCCCGGCTGGCCTGGGCGTGGCTGGTCTCCAGCTCCAGGTGATAGCGCTTGCTGGGGTCGGTGACGCTGCCGCCGGCCAGGAAGGCCCCCCGCAGGAAGGCGGAGCGGCAGCAGTCCTCCTCCAGCAGGGCGAAATTCACATGGAGCACCGGGTTCTGGCGGGGGTCGAAGCCCAGCTGGTCCACGATCTGCTCCAGCTTCTCCCCGTCGGAGATCTGGAAGATGAACTTCTGCTCCAGGGCGCTGGGCATCCGGTCGAAGTCCAGGCCGAAGGCCCGGTGGAACAGGTGGGGCAGGCGCATGGCCAGCTCCTCGCACTCGGTGATGATCCGCACCTCCCGGCCGGTAAAGGTGTTGCAGTAGAGCAGCACGCCGTAGGCCTCCGCCCGGGCGCAGCACAGGCGGCTGACCGGAATACGGCACAATTCACTTTTTACGTCCCCGGAAAAAGACATTCCGTTCCTCCCTCTCACAGCAAAGAAGGCAAATCAATGATTCCCAGCGCAAAACAAGGTTTTGCGCAATTAAAGTTTCTTTTGATTCTTTTCTTTTCAAAGAAAAGAATGTATGCCCCCATGTATGCCCGTCACTCCGCGCAGTACCGGCCGGAGCCGGCGATGCGGACGGAGCGCTGGGCGTGGAGGTCCAGCAGGGCGGCGGCCAGCTTCTCCGGGTCGTGGCGGACCAGTCCGTCGGGCCGGACGAGGGCCACGGGGCGGCTGACCAGCTCCACCCCCAGGCGGGCGCAGGCCTCCCGGTCCAGGTGCAGGGGCTCCGCCCCCTCCCGTTCGTACCGGGCGATCACGCCGTCGGGCATGGGGGTGCTGTTGACCAGGCACAGGGAGAACAGTCCCTCCCCGGCGTGCTGGAAGATGGCCCGGATGTGGTCGGCGCAGGTGCAGCCCTCCGTCTCCCCCTCCTGGGTCATGATGTTGGCCACGTAGACCTTCAGGGCGGAGGAGGCGGCGATGGCGTCGGCCACGCCCTCCACCAGCAGGTTGGGGATGACGCTGGTATAGAGGCTCCCAGGCCCTAAGAGGATCATATCCGCCTCACGGATGGCCGTCAGGGCCTCGGGCAGGGCCGGAGGCCGCTCCGGCAGCAGGCGGACCCGGCGGATGCGGCAGTCCTCCCGCTTCTTGCAGTAGAAGATCTTGGACTCCCCCAGCACCCGGGCACCGTTTTCAAACTCCGCCTCCAGCCGCACGTCGCTGGTGGTCACCGGCAGCACCGTGCCGGTGATGGCCAGCACCTGGCTCATGCGGCGCACCGCCTGGTCGAAGCGCCCGCCGGAGATGCCGTTGAGGGCCGCCAAAAACAGGTTGCCGAAGCTCTGCCCCTGGAGGCTCCCCTCGGTGAAGCGGTAGTGCAGCAGCTCGCTCATCACCGGCTCCACGTTGGCCAGGGCCTCCAGGCAGTTGCGGATGTCCCCCGGGGGCAGCATCCCCAGCTCCTGGCGCAGGACGCCGGAGCCGCCGCCGTCGTCCGCCACCGTGACGATGGCGGTCAGGTCCCGGACATAGCTTTTCAGGCCCCGCAGCATGGTGCTCAGGCCCGTTCCGCCGCCGATGGCGGCGATGCGGGGCCCCCTTCCGCTGGGGCCCCGGTACACGGTATCCTCCATAGCCCTTCCTCTCCCCGGTCAGCTGCGGGTCATGTCCCGGTGGTTCTCCGCCACCTGATAGCCCAGGGAGCGGATATACTCCGCCAGGGCGTGGGTCACCGCCACGGACCGGTGGTGACCGCCGGTGCAGCCGATGGCCACCACCAGCACCGTCTTGCCCTCCTCCCGGTAGAGGGGCAGCACGAAGCGCAGCAGGTCGGTGAGCTTCTCCATGAACTGCTCCGTCTCCCGGAAGCTGAACACATAG
Source organism: Candidatus Pelethomonas sp. (assembly GCA_048404665.1). GTDB lineage: Bacteria > Bacillota > Clostridia > Oscillospirales > Oscillospiraceae > Pelethomonas. The sequence goes on along the minus strand of DBFJQM010000072.1, from coordinate 10,124 downwards.
TCCCGCACCGGCGCGTCCAGCCCCGTCTGATCGCGCAGGGCGTCGATGTAAAAGGGGTTGGGCATGAACCGCACGTCAAACACCAGGTCCGCCTCCAGGGGCAGGCCGTGCTTGAAGCCGAAGGACACCAGGCTCACGGTCATCTCCCCCCTGCCGCTGGGGCCGCCGAACAGGCGCAGCAGCTCCCCCCGCAGCCGGGCGGTGGAGTAGGTGGTGGAGTCGATGACCACATCCGCCTGCTCCCGCACCGGGGCCATCAGGGCGATCTCCCGGTCCACCGCCTCCTCCAGGGTGCCGAACTGCTCCTGGAGGGGGTGGAGGCGGCGGGTCTCCTTGTAGCGGCTGATGATGGTCTTTACGTCCGCCTCCAGGAAGAGGAGCTTCACCTTGTAGTCCTTCTGCCGCATAGTGGCCAGGACGGTCAAAAACTCGTCGAAGCTGTCGGCGGTGCGCACGTCGTACACCAGGGCCACCCGGTTGTACCGGCTGCTGCCCCCGGCGCAGAAGTCCGCGAACTTCAATATCATGCCCGCCGGCATGTTGTCCACGATATAAAAGCCCATGTCCTCCAGGAAGGAGGCGGTCTTGCTCTTGCCTCCGCCGGAGAGGCCGGAAATGATCAAAATTTCCATGTGCTGTCCCCCGCTTTCTCTCTCTTTCGTCCGCCCTCAGCGCAGCACCCGGACCTCCGGCTCCAGCGCCACGCCGGTGCGCTCGGCCACCGTCCGCTGGATGTGCCCGATCAGCGCCAGCACGTCGGCGAAGGTGGCGCCGCCGGCGTTGATAATGAAGCCTGCGTGCTTTTCCGACACCTGGGCCCCGCCGATGCGGAACCCCTTCAGGCCGCACTGCTCAATGAGCCCGCCGGCAAAGTGGCCCTCCGGCCGCTTAAAGACGCTGCCGGCGCTGGGGTACTCCAAAGGCTGCTTCTCCCGGCGGCGGCGGCTCAGCTCCCGCATCCGCTCCCGGATGGCCTCCCCCTGGCCGGGGGCCAGGCGGAACCGGGCGGAGAGCACCGCGGAGCCGGGGCGGTCCATAAGGACGCTGCGGCGGTAGCCGAAGGCCATCTCCTCGTTGGAAAGCTCCCGCACCCCCTGGCCGGGGAGATAGACCAGGGCGCTAACCAGCGCCTGGCGCAGCTCCCCGCCGTAGGCCCCGGCGTTCATGTAGACCCCGCCGCCCACGCTGCCGGGGATGCCGTGGGCAAACTCCAGGCCCGTCAGGCCCCGGCGGCAGGCGAACTCCGCCAGCCGGGCCAGGGACACCCCCGCCTCCGCCGTCACGGTCACGCCGTCCTCCGCCGCCTCCAGGCCCGTCAGGCCGCCGGTGTGGACCACCAGCCGGTCCAGGCCCTCGTCGGCCACCAGCAGGTTGGTGCCGTTTCCCAGCACCAGCGCGGGCCAATGCTCCTCCTCCGCCAGGGAGAGCAGCGCCGTCAGCTCCTCCCTGGACCGGGGGACGGCCCACCGCCGGGCGGGTCCGCCAATGTGAAAGCTGGTGTGCTCCGCCATGGGCCGGTCCCGCAGGACCTCCAGCCCCGGCAGCCGCTCCGCCGCCAGCTGGTCAAAGCGCTCATACCAGGTCATGGGCAGTTACTCCTTGTCTTACAACAAAATACGCCGCTACACCAGCTCCCGCAGGCCCCGGACGCGGCTGAACACCAGGCTCAGGGCCCCGGCCCCCAGCAGGGTGGCGGTGAACAGATAGAGAACATTTCCCGTCGGCGTCAGGTCCCAGCCCATCCGCCCCGCCAGGGCCGAGGCCAGGCTCATCACCAGCACATGGGAGAGGTAGATCCCGTAGGACGCCCCCGACAGCCCCCGGACCCACCGGGCGGCGCGTCCCCCCAGGGGCCGGCGGCTCTCGCCGTACCGGACCAGCAGGAACAGCCCCGCCGCCGTGAGATAGTGGGTCAGGCAGTAGCCCAGGTTCATGGGCAGATCGATGCCCTCCGGGGAGCAGGCCCGGGCGTTGCCCCAGATGCTGAGGGCCAGCCCCGCCGGAATCAGCAGGCAGGCCAGCCGCCCCTCCCCCGCCGACGGCTCCCGCCGGCCCAGGAGATAGCCCAAAAGGTAGAAGCCCAGATAGCCCTCCAGCAGCGGCGGCAGCGGCGCGATGTACACCGGCAGCAGGGTGTTCACCATGGGCAGGACGGTGTTGGGCACAAGGATCAGGCCCTCCAGCAGCCACAGCTGCCCCGCCGTCAGGCCGTCCACCATCCGCTTGAGGAAGGGCGTCAGCAGGTAGATGGCCGTCAGCTCATAGACGAACCACAGGTGGTACTCGCTGCCCCGGACCGCCAGCTCCCGGAAAAAGGTCCCCAGAGACGCCTCCTCTCCCCCCAGGCAGCGGAGGAGGAAGTAGACCGCGTCCCAGAAGAGGAAGGGGACCAGCACCCGCCTCAGCCGCCGGCGGTAGAACCGCCCCATGTCCAGGGCACGGCCGCCGGACAGGTTGAGATAGCCGCTGAGCATGAAAAAGAGGGGCACCCCCGCCCGGGCCGCCGCGTTCACCGCCAGGCAGCCCCACCAGGTCCTGGTCCCGTAGAGGGCCGGGGACTGGACATAGCCGGAGACGCAGTGGAGGGCGATGACGCAGCAGGCGGCCATGCACCGCAGCAGGTCCAGATACAGAAGCCTCCTGCCGCCGGCGGTGTCCCCCGTCCCCCGGAGGACGGCGGCGCGCTCCCCTGCCACGGCCTACCGCTCCAGGCCCAGCAGGGCCGCGCCGATGATGCCCGCATCGTTGCCCAGGCGGGCCTTCACCAGCCTGGTGTGGCGGTCCGCCTCCCGGCCGAAGCACATCTCCAGGACCATCTCCCGCAGGGGCAGCAGCAGGTCCTCGTCCCGGGCGCCGCTGACGCCGCCTCCCAGGGCGATGACCTCCGGCTGGAAGATGTTGATATAGTTGGCCAGGCCGTCGGCCAGATAAGCCCGGTACTGCTCCACCACCGCCTTGGCGGCGGCGTCGCCCCGGTGCATGGCCTCAAAGGCGGTGCGGCCGTCCACCCGGCCCAGGTCGCCCTCCGCCGCCTGCCACATGGCGGAGTCCCGGTGGGCCTCCATGGCGGCCTTTGTCTGGCGGATCAGGGCGTTGGCGGAGGCGTACCGCTCCCAGCAGCCCCGGCGGCCGCAGGTACACGGCTCCCCGCCGTGGACGATGACGATATGGCCCCCCTCCCCGGCGCAGCCGTTGATGCCGGTGTGGATGCGGCCATTCAGGATGATGCCGGTGCCGATGCCGGTGCCCAGGGTCACCAGGATCAGGCTCTCGATGTTCTTGTCCTCGTAGTGGTAGTACTCCCCCAGGGCGGCGCAGTCCGCGTCGTTGCCCAGGCGGACGGGCACCTGCCAATGGCGGTGGAACATCTCCGCCACCGGCATGAAGCGGATGGGGATGTTCACCGTCTTGATGACCACGCCCCGCTTGTCGTCCACCGGGCCGGGGAAGCCCATACCCACGGAGGCCACCTGGTCCCGGCCGATCCCGGCCTTCTCCACCAGGGTCAGGGCCATCCCCGCCAGGGTGTCCCCCATCTGCTCCATGGACTGAAAATCCAGCTTCTCCCGGTGGGTGGCCACGATGCGGTAGCTCTCATCCACCAGGCCCGCCTTCAGGTTGGTGCCGCCGATATCGATTCCGATATAGTACATAGGATATGTCCCTCTTCTCTCTGTATTCGCCCCAGATCAGTTCCCCTGGACCCGGCGCTCGATCTCGTCCGCCAGCTTCTGGGCGGCGTTGTAGCCAAACTTCTTGTGGCGGTTGTTCATGGCGGCCACCTCCACGATGACGGCCAGGTTCCGCCCGGGCTGTACCGGGATGGTGACGGTGGGCACCTCCACCCCCAGGATGTTGGTGGTCTCCTCGTCCAGGCCGAAGCGGTCGTAGAACTTGTCCTCCTTCCACCGCTCCAGCTCCACCACCAGGTCGATCTGGCTCTCCAGCTTCACGGCGCTCATGCCGAACAGCTGCTGCAGGTCGATGACGCCGATGCCCCGCAGCTCCATGTAGTGGCGGATCAGCTCCGGCGCCTGGCCCAGGAGCTTGTTGGCCACCAGCCGGATGTCCACGGCGTCGTCCGCCACCAGCCGGTGGCCCCGCTTCACCAGCTCGATGGCGGTCTCGCTCTTGCCGATGCCGCTTTCGCCGGTGATCATGACGCCCTCGCCGAAGATGTCCAGCAGCACCCCGTGGCGGGTGGTGGTGGGGGCCAGCCGCTGGCTCAGGTACTCGATGACCCGGCTGGTGAGCATCACCGTGGTGTCGGTAGTGTGCAGCAGGGTGCGCTTGCACTTCCGGGCCATGGCCAGGCACTCCGGGTACACGTCCAGGTCCCGGGACACCACCAGCGCCGGGATGTCGTAGGAGAAGAATTTCCGGAAGCTCTCCATCCGCTTCTCCGGGTCCATCCCCTCCAGCATCTTGTTTTCCGCCATGCCGATGACCTGCAGGCGCCGGGGGTCGAAGTAGTCGAAGTAGCCCACCAGCTGCAGGCCCGGACGGTTCACGTCCATGATCCCCACCAGGGCGGTGTCGAAATCCTCCCCCCGGTTCAGCACCGCCAGATTCAGCGCGTCCACCAGCTCCTGCAGGTGGACCCCGCCCTTCATCTCGTCTCTGACCATGTCTCTCTCCCTCTCCATTCCCGCGCCGCCGCGCCGGGCGATTTTTTGCGGCAGGGCCGCCGTTTCTGTTTCTATCGGGAATATTATAGTATAAACGGCGGCCCTTGACAAGTCCTTCCCCCCAGGGAAAAACTTTTGAAGATTTGGCAATTTACTCTTGCATTTTGGCCGAGACTCTGCTATTATATCAGACGGTGCCTCATCGGCGCCTGTTATTTCTGAAACAGCAAGGAGGTGCAACGGATGGCTAAATGTCAATTCTGCGACAAGGGTGTTACCTTCGGCATCAAGGTCTCTCACTCCCATCGCCGCTCCAACCGGGCTTGGATGCCCAACGTCAAGCGCGTCAAGGCGATCGTCGACGGCAGCCCTCGCCATGTGTACGTTTGTACCCGGTGTCTGCGTTCCGGCAAAGTTACCAGAGCTGTCTGATAGATCGATCTGCTGAAAAAACAGAGGAGCCTGTTTGGCCCCTCTGTTTTTTTGCGCCCCAAAGGGGGCGCCGCCTCAGCCGCCGGCGGGCAGGGCGGAGGGGAGGAGCCGTACTCGTGTGCGGCTCCTCCCCTCCGCTTTTTTGCTTTTTTCAGGCGGGCGGCGGGCCTACTCCTCCCGCAGGCTCCCGGCGTAATGCCGGGGGGAGACGCCCTTGAGCTCCTTGAACACCCGGGAGAAGTAGAACGGGTCATCAAAGCCCACGGAGTTGGAGACCTCCTGGATGGAGCAGCTGGTGGTGGTCAGCAGCACGCAGGCCCGCTGGATGCGGTACTCCAGCAAAAAGCGCTTGGGGGACATCTGATAGCGCTTGACGAACCGGCGGTACAGGCTGGAGTGGCTGACGGAGGCGTATTTCGCCAGGCCCTCCACCGTGATGGGCATTTCGTAGTGGCCCACGATGTACTCCGCCGCCATCCGGGCGCAGTCCATCTGCTCCCGCATGGGGCCCCGGCCGCCGTCGGCGGTGCGCACCAGGTAGGACATCAGCTCGTAGAGCCGGGCGGTCATGGTCAGCTCCTCCCCCACCGTGGGGCCGCAGCTGGTGTAGACGGCCTCCATCAGGCCCCGGAGCTCCCGGGCGCTGCGCTGGCTCAGAATCGGATTCTTGGGGGAGAAGTCCGTCATGGCCACATACTCCGCCGCGTCCAGGCCGCCGAAGCCCACCCACACGTACTCCCAGGGGTCCAGGGCGTCGGCAAAGTAGTGGATGGTGGTGTTGGGATAGATCAGGAAGGTGTCCCCCGCCCCCAGTGTGTAGTGCCGGTCGCCGCAGATGAAAACGCCGCTGCCTGCCGTCACGTGGTGCAGCAGGAAGTGGTCCCGGACCCCCGGCCCCCAGCCGTAGTTGGGCGAGCACTGCTGGCTGCCCGTATTCTGGACGTAGAGGGACGCGGTGCGCCGCTCCAGCTTCATGGAGTGCTTGTACAGGCCGTTTTGCTGTTCGTTCATATTGAGTCACCCTTTCTCCCATATCAAGTGTCCATCTCCTCAACTGGGTACAGCCGCCGGGAATATGGGACATCCCCGCGGGAAGGGGCCGCAGAGTCCGCCCGCCCCGCGCGTCCGCCGGGAGGGCAGTCCTCTTTAGTTTTATTATACACGACGGTTTCGCTGTTTGTCCATACAGATTGACAAAAATGGCGAAAAAGTCAAGGGTTTTCCACGGTTTTCTCCAGGTTATAGGCCGAATTTGTGAAAACCGCCGGAAATTTTGTCGAAACCCGCGGCAGAATCATGTACTTTCCGGCCCCGCCGCCCCTTGACTTCTTTATGCTACCGTGCTATCATGCTACCGTGCTAAAGTACTAAAGGACGCAACAGGAGGCGCGCCATGTATTTATTTGACACACCCGGCGGAAAAATGCTGGTCAAGGCCATGCTGAAGCTGGAGACTGAGGAGGAGTGCCGGGCCTTTCTGGAGGACCTGATGACCGGGCGGGAGATCGCCGACTGCAGCCAGCGGCTGTGGGTGGCCCAACTGCTGGACCAGAAGCTGGTCTACAGCCGCATCGCCGAGATCACCGGCGCTTCCAGCGCCACCATCAGCCGTGTGAACCGCTGCTGCACCTACGGCCCCGGCGGCTACGCCGTCGTGCTGGAGCGGCTGAAGGAGGACGGGGACCATGGAAACGACTGACACCCGCTCCATCAGCCGCCGCCTGCGGGAGCTGTACCGCCGCCACGGCTACAGCCACTACCGCATGAGCCGGTTCGAGCCTTACGACCTGTACGCCAGGAACAAGCGCTTCCTGGTCAACGAGGACATTCTCACCTTCACCGACACCGACGGGCGGCTCATGGCCCTGCGGCCGGACGTGACGCTGTCCATCGCCAAAAACGCCGCCCCGCCCGGCGGGCCCCTGCAAAAGGTCTACTACCACGAGACGGTGTACCGCACCTCCCCCGCCGGCCCCGGCTTCCGGGAGATCCCCCAGACCGGGCTGGAGTGCATGGGGGACCTGGACGATTACGCCATGGGGGAGGTCCTGGCCCTGGCCGCCCGGAGCCTCGCCGCCATCAGCGGCGGCTATATCCTGGACCTGGGGCACATGGGCCTGGTGTCCGCCGCCCTGGCGGGAATCGAGCCGGAGGCAGCCAAGGGCATCCTCCGGGAGCTGGGCCGCCGGAACGTCCCCGCCATCCGCGCCCTCTGCGCCCGGTCCGGCGCGGCGCGGGAGCGGACCGAGGCCCTGTGCCGCATGGCGGACCTCTACGGCAGCCCCGGCCAGGTGCTGCCCCAGCTGGAGCGTCTGCTCCCCGGGGCGGCGGCGGAGGCTGCCCTGGAGCAGCTGAAGCTGCTGTGCAGTATGCTGGCGGCGGTGGGCCTGGACCGCGGCCTGCGGCTGGACCTGTCCCTGGTCAACGACACCGGCTACTACACCGGCGTCCTCTTCCAGGGCTGTCTGCCCCAGCTGGCAGGCCCGGTACTGTCCGGCGGGCGCTACGACAACCTCCTCAAGCGGCTGGGGAAGGCCGGCGGGGCCATCGGCTTCGCCGTCTATCTGGACCAGCTGGACCGGCTGTTCCCCACCCCCCAGTCCCCGGCGGCGGACACGCTGCTGCTGTACCGGGAGGGGGACGACCCCGTGGCCGTGGCCGCCATGGCGGAGGACCTGGCCGCCCAGGGCTGCGGCGTCCGGGTGGAGCGCGAGACGCCGGAGGGCGCCGCCTTTCGCCGGGTGGTCCGGTTCCAGGAAGGAGGTCCCGCGTCATGGACGAACTGATCAACGTGGCCCTGCCCAAGGGGCGGCTGGGGGAGGCGGTCTACGGTCTGTTCAAGGCCATGGGCTACCCCTGCCCGTCCATTGAGGAGGAGAACCGGAAGCTCATCTTTGAAAACCCCGCCGCCGGGGTCCGGTACTTCTGGGTCAAGCCCTCGGACGTGGCCATCTACGTGGAGCGGGGGGCCGCCGACATTGGCGTGGCGGGCAAGGACATCCTGCTGGAGTACGACCCGGACGTATACGAGCTGGCGGACCTGGGCCTGGGCAAGTGCCGGATGTGCGTGGCCGGGAAGAAGGATTTTGCCGACAGCCGGGAACGGACCCTGCGGGTGGCCACCAAGTTCCCCCGCATTGCCGCCGGGTACTACGCCGCCCAGGGCCGGGACATCGACATCATTAAGCTCAACGGCTCCATTGAGATCGCCCCCATCCTGGGGCTCAGCGACGTGATCGTGGACATCGTGGAGACCGGCAAGACCCTTCTGGAGAACGACCTGGAGCCCAAGGAGGTCATCGTGGACATTTCCGCCCGGCTCATCGCCAACAAGGTCAGCTACAAATTCAAGCACGAACAGATCGTGGAGCTGTGCCGCAGGCTCCCGGCCCGCCCCGGCGGTCCGGTCTGACCTGGGACCCACTTTTTTTGAAACGAGGCTTCCATCATGATGCAGATTTACGATATGGACCGGCTCTCCCTGGAGGAGGTCCTGGCCCGGCGGGAGGAGCGGCGGGACGTGTCCGGCCCGGTCTCCGCCATCATCGACCGGGTGCGCCGGGAGGGCGACAGCGCCCTGCTGGCCTATGCCAAGGAGTTTGACAACGCGGAGCTCACCGCCCTGGAGGTCCCCCAGGCCCAGCTGGACCAGGCCCTGGCGGGTCTGGACGGCGGCCTGCGGGCCGTACTGGAGGAGGCGGCGGAGAACATCCGCGCCTTCCACCGCCAGCAGGTGCAAAACGGCTTTGCCGTCGCCGACAGGCCCGGCGTGGTGCTGGGTCAGAAGGTGACGCCCATTGAGAAGGTGGGGGTCTACATCCCCGGGGGCACCGCCCCCCTGCCGTCCACCGTTCTCATGGACTGCATCCCCGCCCGGATCGCCGGGTGTCCCCAGGTGGTCATGGTCTCCCCGCCCACCTGCGGCGGGGACATCGACCCCGTTATCCTGGCGGCGGCAAAGATCGCCGGCGTGGACCGGGTGTTCCGCTGCGGCGGCGCCCAGGCTGTTGCCGCCCTGGCCTACGGCACGGAGACGGTGCCCCGTGTGGACAAGATCGTGGGGCCGGGCAACGCCTATGTGGCGGAGGCCAAGCGCCAGGTCTTCGGCCAGGTGGGCATCGACATGATCGCCGGGCCCAGCGAGATCCTGGTCATTGCCGACGCCGGCAGCGACGCCCACTTTGTGGCGGCGGACCTGCTCAGCCAGGCGGAGCACGACAGAAACGCCAGCGCCGTGCTCATCACCGACTCGTCCTTCATGGCCCACGCCGTGGCCCGGGAGGTCGACTCCCAGCTGGCCTCCCTCCCCCGCCGGGACATCGCCCGGGCCTCCATTGAGAGCAATGGCCGCATCATCCTCACCCGGGACATCCCCGAGGCCATCCGCGTAGCCAACGCCCTGGCGCCCGAGCACCTGGAGCTGTGCGTGGACAGCCCCTTCGACTACCTGGACCAGATCAGGAACGCCGGGTCCATCTTCCTGGGGCGCTCCTGCCCGGAGGCGGTGGGGGACTACTTCGCTGGTGCCAACCACACCCTGCCCACCAGCGGCACCGCCAGGTTCTCCAGCCCCCTGTCGGTGGAGGATTTTGTGAAGAAGTCACAGTTCATCTACTACTCCGACGCCGCCATGAGCGACGCGGCCCCCAAGATCGCCGCCTTCGCCCGCCAGGAGCGCCTGGAGGGCCACGCCCGCAGCGCCTTGGCCAGGACGGCGGATTGAGGGGACGAAGGAAGGCATACTTTTTCTTTGTGAACAAAGAAAAAGTATCAAAAAGAAAAACTTTACTCAAATACTCTGATACGCCTGTGCGCCTATACTCCTATGCGACTATACGACGATAGCTTGGCAGAAAATCTTCGATTTTCTGCGGATATTCTTGGGTCCTATTCGGCCGCAGGGCTCCGCCCCGCTGTAGGGCCCCCCTGAATGGAAGTGTGCAAATGAGCAGATTTTTAAGCGCAAGATTCGCCGGCCTGGAGGCCTACGTCCCCGGCGAACAGCCCCAGGACATGCGGTACGTCAAGCTCAACACCAACGAGTCCCCCTTTCCCCCCTCCCCC
>DBFJQM010000071.1:0-33956 GCA_048404665.1 Candidatus Pelethomonas sp. | reverse complement strand
CCCCAAAAGAAGCACCCCGACGGTACGTCAGAGAAAAAACATGCCGCCTTGCGGCGGCAGGACAAAACAAGAAAGGTGGAATTTATCATGTCCTACACATTCCCTGTGACCCGCACCACCCAGCCTAAGCCCAAGCCGGATCAGAGCAACCTGGGCTTCGGCAAGTACTTCACCGACCACATGTTCATCATGGACTACGACGAGGGCCAGGGCTGGCACGACGGCCGCATCGTCCCCTACGGCCCCCTCAGCCTGGACCCCGGCTCCGCCGTGCTGCACTACGCTCAGATGATGTTCGAGGGCATGAAGGCCTATCTGACCCCCGAGGGGAAGGTCAACCTCTTCCGCCCCTACATGAACGCCGCCCGCATCAACCGCTCCGGCGAGCGCATGTGCTTCCCCTATCTGGACGAGGACCTGTTCGTTGACGCGGTGAAGGCCATCGTCCGGGAGGACGCCGACTGGATCCCCTCCCACCCCGGCACCGCCCTGTACATCCGCCCCTACATGATCGCCGACGAGGTCAGCTTCTCCGTGGAGCCCGCCAAGCACTGCCTGTTCATCATCATCCTCTGCGCCGTGGGCGCCTACTATGACATCAACCGGGGCGGCCTCACCGGCAGCCACATCTATGTGGAGGACGAGTACATCCGCGCCGCCAAGGGCGGCACCGGCTTCGCCAAGTGCGGCGGCAACTACGGCGGCGGTATGCGGGCCACCAAGAAGGCCCTGGAGAACGGCTGCAAGGAGGTCCTGTGGCTGGACGCCCACGAGCACAAGTACGTGGAGGAGGTGGGCACCTCCAACGCCTTCTTCATGATTGGCGACGAGATCATCACCGCGCCTCTGGGCGGGTCCATCCTCCCCGGCGTCACCCGGGACAGCACCATCACCCTGCTGCGCAAGTGGGGCTACACCGTCCATGAGCGGCTGCTGTCCATCGACGAGATCGAGGCCGCCAGCAAGGACGGCACCCTGAAGGAGGCCTGGGCCACCGGCACCGCCTGCGTCATCTCCCCCATCGGCTACCTGAGGTACAAGGGCCGGGACATCGTCGTCAACGGCGGCGATGTGGGCGAAGTGAGCCAGAAGCTCTACGACACCATCTACGGTATGCAGACCGGCACCCGCCCCGATGACATGGGCTGGATCGTTCAGCTTGACTGACGGCGGAAAACATAGTATCATGAGAACGTCCCCGGTCCCCGGCGTCATGCCGGGAGCCGGGGGCGTACCGCGCTGTATTGAAACATCGGGAGGAGTGCGTGATGAAGCAGAGTACGGACTGGGCGGAGCTGCTGCGCCGGGGGGAGAATCTGACCTGGGGCCGCCAGCTGGCCCTGGTGGTGCGCTTCAGCATCCCCGCCATCATGGCGGAGCTGACCACCATCGCCATGGAGTATATCGACGCCGCCATGGTGGGCAGCCTGGGCTCCACCGCCACCGCCGCCATCGGCCTGGTGTCCAGCTCCACCTGGCTCATCAACGGGCTGTGCCTCTCTGTTGCCACGGGCTTCTCCGTCCAGCTGGCCCACCTGGTGGGAGCCGGGGAGGACGCCTCCGCCCGGAAGCTGGTGCGCCAGGCCCTGCTGGTGACGCTGCTGTTCAGCATGGCCCTGTCTGCCGGCGCCGCCGCTGTCAGCGGCTGGCTCCCGGTGTGGCTGGGCGGCGAGGCGGACGTGGTGGGCGGCTCGTCCCGGTACTTCCTGATCTACGCGCTGGCCCTGCCCATCGGGCAAATGCGCTCCACCGCCGCCAGCCTGCTCCAGTGCAGCGGCAATATGCGCACGCCAAGCCTTCTCAACGCCTCCATGTGCGGCCTGGACGTGCTGTTCAATTCCCTGCTGATCTTCCCCAGCCGCACCCTGTCCCTGCTGGGCTGGCAGGTGCGCCTGCCGGGGGCGGGACTGGGGGTGGCCGGAGCCGCCCTGGGCACCGCCCTGGCCCAGGCGGTCACCGCCGCGCTGATGCTGTACGCCCTGTGCGTCCGGTCTCCCCGGCTGCGGCTGACCCGGGGGGACTCCTGGCGGCCGGAGGGGGATAAGCTGCGCCTGGCGGTGCGGTACGCCGCCCCGATGGCGCTGGAGCGGGTGGTGCTGTGCGGGGCACAGATCGCCTCCACCCGGATCGTGGCCCCTCTGGGGACGGTGTCCGTGGCGGCCAACTCCCTGGCGGTGACGGCGGAGGGCCTGTGCTACATGCCCGCCTACGGCATGTCCAGCGCCGCCACCACCCTGGTGGGACAGAGCATCGGCGCGGGCCGGGGAGAGCAGGCCCGCCGGTTTGCCCGGCTGGCGGTGTTCCTCTCCATGGCGGTGATGGCCCTGTCCGGGGCGGCGCTGTACGCCCTGGCGCCCTTCGTGTTCACGCTGCTGACCCCCGACACCGCTGTGCGGACCCTGGGCAGCCAGGTGCTGCGGATCGAGGCCTTTGCCGAGCCGCTGTTCGGCGCGTCCATCGTGGCGGCGGGAGCCATGCGGGGGGCGGGGGACACCCTGGCCCCCAGCGTCATGAACCTGGCCAGCATGTGGGGCGTGCGGATCACCGCGTCCCTGATTCTCGCGCCCAGGCTGGGCCTGCGGGGCGTGTGGATGGCCATGTGCGGCGAGCTGTGCATCCGGGGCCTGATGTTCCTGGTGCGGCTGCTGCGGGACAAGTGGCTCACCCGGGCGCTGGGCCGGAGCGGGACGGCCTCCGGTCAGTAGAGCAGAGGCGACGCCGCCAGCGCCAGCAGGGCGGAGAGGACCGCCTGCATGACCTTCCCCGGCAGGTGCCAGGTGAAGCGCAGGCCCTCCGCCACCGCCATGGCCTGACAGTGGACGCTGAGCCCGCCCCAGCCCACCAGGGCGGCGGCCAGTACGAAGCCCGTCCGTCCGGCGGGGAGGGCCGCCGTGCCGGAGACCATCTCCAGAAGGCCCAGGGCCCATCCGGGGACCTGGGCCGGCAGCAGGGCCGCCGCGGCGCGGAAGGCCACCACAAAGGCGCAGATGCGGACCATGGCTCCGGCGGTCTCCGTCACGGCGGAGGTAAGCGCCCGGGCAGGGGAGATCACCTCCGCCGGACGGTTGTCCGGCAGCAGAGGCCGCCCCCGGCCCCGGCACAGCCGGCACAGGATCGCCCCGGTGGCCAGAGCAGACAGCACGTGAATGAGATAGAGCCACATGCCCGCCCGGGGCTCCCCCAGGGCGGCGGATACGAAGCCCAGGAAGAAGGCGGGACCGCTGTTGTCGCAGAAGCCCAGCAGCAGCTCCGCCTCCTGCTTTTGCAGCTGCCCCTGCCGGTACAGCCCGGCGGCGGCCCGGGCCCCGGCGGGATACCCGCCCAGCAGTCCCGCCAGCAGCGGCAGGGCCGCCGTGCCCTCCATGCGGAAGAGGGGTCCCATGAAGGGGGAGAGGGCGGGCCGCAGATATCCCGCCAGCCCCAGCTGGAGCAGCAGGGACACCGCCGTCATAAAGGGAAACAGGGAGGGGATCACCGTCCCGGCGCAGAGGGCCAGCCCCTCCCGCACCGCCTGGGCGGCGGCCTCCGGCCGGGCCAGCAGCCCGGCGGCCAGCAGGATGCCGGCTGTCACCGGCAGATATGTTTTGATTTTCATGTCATCACCCACAGGGAGCCTATGCCTGTCCCAGAGGGAATAGAACCTGCCGGGGGAAAAGGCGGGGGCGTCCCGCTGATCCGGCGCAAAAAAGCCGCTCCGCCGGGGCCGCGCTGTGCAGGCGGTTCCGGCGGAGCGGTATTCTGCCGGGATGGCCCGGCGGCGGGGACTAGGCGCAGCTGCCGGCCTGACGGCAGGCGATCTCGCAGGGGGACTCCCGGTGCTGGTGCTCGTCCAGGACGATCTCGCCGATGCGGTCCGCCAGGATGCGCCCGGACGCGGGGTTCTTCACGCTGTCGATGCTTCCCCGGACGGAGGCGTGGACCTCGCTGTTTTCAAAAGCCAGGTCGCAGTCCACCATCTCGCAGTCCTCCAGCACCAGGCCCCTGGCGTAGCACAGGGGCTGGGTGCCGATGATTCGGCACCGCACCAGTCTCAGATTCTCGGAGTACCAGGCCAGATACTCGCCCTTGATGACGCTGTCATAGACCGTGACGTTTTTGCTGTGCCAAAAGGCGTCCTTGGTGTCCAGGGTGCAGTTGCAGAGCTGGGCGTTCTCCACGTACTGGAAGGAGTACTTGGCCGTCATGTCCAGCCTGCGCACCTCCAGATCCCGGCACTGCAGGAAGGGGTACTCGCTGGACAGCCGGCAGTCCTCCAGCGTCAGCCCCCGGCAGAACCAGCCGAACTCCTTGGAGTCGATGGCGCACCGGCGCAGTTCCGTCCGGTCGCACTCCCGCAGGGCCTTGATCCCGCCCAGCACGCAGTCCTCAAAGGAGAGATCGCTGTCATACCAGAGGGCGGCCCGGCAGGTATCCGCCATGGTGCAGCCGGACAGCCTCGTGCGGTGGGAGTGCCACAGGGGGTAGCGCAGGTGGAAACGGCAGTTTTCAACAGACAGGCCGGCGGTCTCCTTCAGGGCGGACTCGCCGTCCGCCGGACCGTCAAAGGTGCAGTTGACGACCTGCGCGTCCTGCACGCCGTACAGGGCGCGCTCCTCGTCCAATGTCAGACCGTAAAATCGTTCCATGGCCGTACCTCACTTTTCAGTAGAAGCTGGGGAGCCGCCCCGGCGCACCGGCCAGGCCCTCCGCTTTGTCTCGATTTGCCGCAATGGGATATCTTCATTGTAATCCCGCCATCATGGTATGTCAAATGCAGATCCCGTATTGCTTATCATGCCTGAAAGGCATTGCTCCGCCCCCGGATGGGCGTCACCCGGCCTGGGGGCCGGGCCGCTTGTCAAAGCCGTGTACCCAGTCGGACCGCAGGTAGTAGATGAGGTAGATGACCGAGCTGATGCCCCAGGTCAGGGGATAGGCCCAGTAAATGTACTGGATCTCCCCAAACACCGCCATGACCAGGGCGATGTAGGCGATTCGCACCACGCACCAGATGGACAGCATGATGCACATGGGCACGAAGGCCTTTCCCGCGCCCCGGCAGATGGCCGCGATGGCGTAGGAGAAGGACAGCAGGCAGTAGAACAGCGACACCGTGCGGGCCTGCTGCACGCCCAGGGCGATGACGCCGGGGGACTTGTCAAAGAGGGCGATGAGATACGGCGAGAGGATGTAGTAGCACACGCCGATGGCCTCCGACAGGAGCACCGACGCCCAGATGCTGAACCGGGCGCCCTTCTTGGCGCGCTCGTACTGCCTGGCCCCCAGGTTCTGGCTGATAAAGGTGGTGCAGGCCATGTTGAAGCTGGTGATGGGCAGGAAGGCGAACCCGTCGATCTTGGCGTAGGTGCCGTAGGCCGCCATGGCGATCTTGCCGAAGGAGTTGATCTGGGACTGGACGATCACGTTGGCGAAGGACACCACGGAGTTCTGCACCCCGGCGGGCAGGCCGCAGCGGATGATCTCCAGCAGGCTCTCCCTGTGGAACCGGAGCTTTCGCGGGTCAAAGGTGTAGATGTTCCCCTTTTTGGTCAGGTGTACCAGGCACAGCGCCGCGCTGGCCGCCTGGGAGATCACGGTGGCCAGCGCCGCCGCCCAGACGCCCCAGTGGAAGCCCGCGAGGAACAGAACGTCCAGCCCAATGTTCAGCAGGGACGAGAAGATCAGGTAGTACAGGGGCCGCCTGCTGTCGCCCAGGGCGTTCATGATGCTGCGGCACATGTTGTAGAGCACCAGGGCCAGGACGCCGAGAAAGTAGCAGCGGAAATAGGCGACGGCGTCCTCCATCACGTCCGGGTCTGTCCGCATCCAGCGCAGGAAGGTGGGGGTGAGCGCCGCGCCGAACACGGTGAGCGCCGCCCCGCTGGCGAGGCCCAGGGCGACCATGGTGTGGATGGCGTGGGACACCCGCTCAAAGTCCCTTGCGCCGAAATACCGGCTGATGACCACGCTGCCGCCCATGGCGGTGCCGGTGAAAAAGCTGACCAGCAGAAAGCTCAGGGAGCCGGAGGAGGTGACCGCGGCCAGGGCCTCTGTGCCCAGGGTGCGGCCCACGATAAAGGCGTCCGCGGTATTATAGAGCTGCTGAAAGAGCTGGCTGAGAAAGACCGGTATTGCGAAATTCAGCATCAGGGTGTAGGGGCTTCCGCTCGTCATATCCCGGACGTCGGCGGCTCTTGGATCGTTCCGCATGGGGTCCTGCTCCTTTGCTTTGAGATTTGCCGGCAGATGCGGGCGGCCGCGTCTGCGGCAGGCGCCGGGCCAGGCAGGAAAGTTGTCGGTTCCATTGTAATCCAATTGCTTCAGCGTGTCAAATGCCGATCTTTTATCGCCCGTCATGCCGAAAAGTAACCTTGGCGCGGCGCCGCGGCGGCTGCGTCGCTTCCCCTCTTCTCCCTTCCTTTTCATGAGCGGAGCCGGACACGGGTGCGGGGGCATTGACAAATGCCGTCCCTGCATATATACTTCTCTTTGGTCATCGGAGGAGATGTGCCCGTTGGAGGCACAGGTCCGGATAAGATGGCGGGCTGGAACGCCCGCGGCTTATCTGGGCTTTTTTATATTTCTGCTGATAAGGAGGTCATGTTCTGTGGAACGGACCAATCGTTTCATTCAGGGGCCGATCCTGCCCCCGCTGCTGCGTTTTACCCTGCCAGTGCTCCTGGCGCTGTTTTTGCAGGCCATGTACGGCGCGGTGGATCTGATGGTAGTGGGCCAGTTCGGCCAGCCCGCCGACGTGTCCGCCGTGTCCACCGGCAGCCAGGTCATGCATACGGTCACCTGCCTGGTCACCGGACTGTCCATGGGGGCAACGGTGCTGCTGGGCCAGAAGCTGGGCGAGGGCCGGTCGGAGGAAGGCGGGCAGGTGCTGGGCAGCGCCATCGCCCTGTTCGCGGCGGTGGCCCTGGCGCTGACCGGGGTGATGGTGTGGGCCGCGTCCCCTATGGCGCGGCTCATGCAGGCTCCCGCCGAGGCCTTCGGGCAGACCGTGACCTATGTGCGAATCTGCTCCGGCGGCGCGGTGTTCATCGTGGCCTATAATGTGCTGGGGGCCATGTTCCGGGGCATCGGGGACTCTAAAACGCCCCTGCTCACCGTGTTCATTGCCTGCGTGGTGAACATCGCCGGGGACCTGATCCTGGTGGGGGCCTGCGGTCTGGGGGTAGCCGGGGCGGCGCTGGCCACCGTGCTGGCCCAGGCGGCCAGCGTGGTGCTGTGCCTGCTGCTTACCGCGCGGCGGGGCCTGCCCTTTGCCTTTTCCCGGCGGGATATCCGCTTTGAGTCCCGCTGTGTTCGCCATATCCTGGCCTCGGGCGTCCCAGTGGCCCTCCAGGATGTGCTGGTGAGCATCTCCTTTCTGGCCATCGCCGCCATTGTCAACGGCCTTGGGGTCATCGCCTCCGCCGGGGTGGGGGTGGCGGAAAAGCTGTGCGGGTTCATCATGCTGGTACCCTCGTCCTTTGGGCAGTCCCTGTCCGCCTTTGTGGCCCAGAACATCGGCGCGGGAAGAAAGGACCGGGCAAAAAAGGCCATGCTTTATGGCATGGCCTCGTCGCTGTGCTGCGGCGTGGTGCTGGCGTGGCTTTCCTTCTTCCACGGCGGCCTGCTGGCGGGGCTGTTTGCCAGGGACACCGAAGTCATTGCCGCCGCCGCGGATTACCTGCGGGCCTACGCCATTGACACCCTGTTGACCTCCATCCTGTTCTGCTTCATCGGCTATTTCAACGGCAGGGGGAGCACCGCTTTCGTCATGATACAAGGCATCGTCGGGGCGTTCCTGGTGCGTATTCCGGTGTCCTTGTACATGAGCCGCCTGGAGCAGGTGTCGCTGTTCAAGGTCGGGCTGGCGACGCCCTGCTCCACCGCCGTACAGATCATGCTGTTCCTGGGGGGCTACGCCGTCGCCTCCGCCCGGGACCGACGGGAGCGATCACCTGCCCGTGACGGCGAAACCTGAAATTATTTCCGCTCCCGGTGGTGACAGATGGGGAAAGATATGGTAAAGTGGTGCGGGAAGCATTTCGCCGGCGGAGGACCGCCGGCGGGGGAATACAGAGCGCAAGGAGAGACGCAATGAAACGATTTGGAATCCAAGTGGAGCTGAAAAACGTCCCGGCCCTGGACCCGGACTTTATGCCCATGCTGCGGTTCAACCGGGCGTTCCTGGCGGGCGCGGAAAAGCCGGTGGCCGTCGCCGTGGAGCGCGCCGACGGCCAGATGGCGGTGTGCCATACCAAAATCCACGGTACGCCGGAGATGCGGGAGGCGGACTGCTACTACATCGAGCGCCTTGTCAAGACCCTGCTGTGGATGAAGGGCGGCTTCAAGGTCTATGTGGCCGGGGACGAGGCGGTGTATGAGTACCTGAAAAGCGCCTACTGCGTCGGCGGGCAGCAGGCCTTTGACCGGGACTTTATGGCGGGCGTGTTCGAGCGCCCCTTTGAGGTGGCGCTGGTGGACGCCGTGCCCCAGGCCAAGGACGCGCCCAAGCGGGTGGGCGGCCATCTGGACGGCTGCCGCATCGGCTTTGACGCCGGCGGCAGCGACCGGAAGGTGTCCGCCGTGGTGGACGGGGAGACGGTCTACTCCGAGGAGGTGGTCTGGTTCCCCAAGACCAACGCCGACCCGGACTACCACTATAACGGCATCGTCTCCGCCCTGAGGTCCGCGGCGGAGCACATGCCCCGGGTGGACGCGGTGGGCGTCAGCTCCGCCGGTGTGTACATCAACGACCGCACCATGAACGCCTCCCTGTTCCTTAAGGTCCCCAGGGACCTCTTTGACAAGAAGGTAAAGGACATCTACATCCGGGCCATCACCGACACCTTCGGGGACGTGCCCTACGCCGTCATCAACGACGGGGACGTCAGCGCCCTGGCCGGGGCCATGAGCCTTCACGACAGCAGCGTGCTGGGCATCGCCATGGGCACCAGCGAGGCGGCGGGCTACGTGGACGAGGAGGGCCGCATCACCGGCTGGCTCAACGAGCTGGCCTTCGTGCCCGTGGACGCGAACCCCGACGCCATGCGGGACGAGTGGAGCGGCGATATCGGCTGCGGCGTGAAGTACTTCTCCCAGGACGCCGTCATCAAGCTGGCCCCCCGGGCGGGAATCGAGCTGGACGGGGGCCTCTCCCCGGCGGAGAAGCTGAAGGCGGTCCAGGCGCTGATGGCGGCGGGCGATCCCCGGGCCGAGAGGGTCTACGAGTCCATCGGCGTGTACCTGGGCCACACCCTGGCCTACTATTACGATCTGTACGGCTGCCGCCACGTGCTGCTGCTGGGCCGGGTCATGTCCGGCAGGGGCGGGGACCTGATCCTGGCCGCCGCCCAAAAGGTCCTGGCGGAGGAGTACCCGGAGGCCAGCGCCCATATGAAGGCGGAGCTGCCCGACGAGACGTTCCGCCGGGTGGGCCAGTCCATGGCCGCCGCCAGCCTGCCGGAGCGGAAAAAGTAAGGAGGTGCGGCAATGCTCATCAAAAACGCCCGGGTGTTCCTGGGCAGGACATTTGCGGAGGCGGACATCCGCTTTGACAGCACGGTCGAGGAGATCGGCTGGCTGGAGGGGGAGGCGGACCTGGACGCCCAGGGGGGCTATGTGATCCCCGGCCTGGTGGATATCCACACCCACGGGGCCATGGGGGAGGACTTCTCCGACGGGAAGCCCCAGGGTCTCCAGCCCCTGGCGGACTACTACGCCGCCCACGGCGTCACCAGCTACCTGGCCACCACCATGACCCTGAAGGAGGAGGTGCTGACCCCCGCCATGCACGCCATCCGGGACTTTGCGCCCCGGGGCGGGGCCAAGTGCGCCGGGGTCCATCTGGAGGGGCCCTTCCTGTGCTTCGCCAAGCGGGGGGCCCAGGCGGCGGAGAACCTCCACAAGCCGGACGCGGCCCTCTTTCACCGGCTCAACGAGGCCAGCGGCGGCAGGGTGCGCCTGGTGACCGTGGCCTGCGAGGAGGAGGGGGCCGTAGACTTTATCCGGGAGGTCTCCCGGAGCGCCACCGTGTCCCTGGGCCACTCGGTGGCGGACTACGATACCGCCATGAGGGCCTTCGCCGCCGGGGCCAGCCACGCCACCCACCTCTATAACGGGATGCCCTCCTTCCTCCACCGGGCGCCGGGAATTGTGGGGGCGGCCTTCGACAGCGGCGCCAGCGTGGAGCTGATCTGCGACGGGCTGCACATCCACCCGGCGGCCATCCGGGTGACCCACCGGATCTTTGGGGAGAAGCTGAACCTCATCTCCGACTCCCTGCGCTGCGCCGGGATGCCCGACGGGGACTACACCCTGGGGGGCCAGCCCATTACCGTCAAGGGCGGCAGGGCGGTGCTGACCGGGACGGATACCCTGGCAGGGTCCTCCATCTCCCTGCTGGACGCCCTGCGCAACGCGGTGCGCTTCGGCCTGAGCCTGGGCGAGGCCGTATACGCCGCCGCCACCGCCCCGGCGGACGCCGTGGGCCTCACCCAGGCGGGCCGCATCCAGCGGGGCCTTCCGGCGGACCTGGTGGTGCTGGACCGGGACCTGGCGCTGAAGGCCGTGTTCGTGGACGGACGGCGGCAGAGGTGACAAGCAAGACAGAACGAACCATTGCGCTGCTGCTGCGTCAGCGGCCGTCAGGCCCGCCGGCGCTGTAGAAAAATAGAAAAAGGAGATCGTGCACAGATGAAAATTTACGCTGCGGAAGATTATCAGGGCATGAGCCGCCAGGCGGCCAACATCGTCTCCGCCCATGTGATCCTGGACCCCGGCTGCGTGCTGGGCCTGGCCACCGGCTCCACCCCCATCGGGATGTACCGGCAGCTCATCGACTGGTACAAAAAGGGCGACCTGGATTTCAGCCAGGTGAAGAGCGTGAACCTGGACGAGTATGTGGGGCTGCCCCCTACCCACGACCAGAGCTACCGGTACTTCATGCAGGAGAACCTCTTTGACCACGTGAACATCGACGCGGCCAACACCAACGTGCCCAACGGCCTGGCGGAGGACCCCGAGGAGGAGTGCCGCCGCTACAACCAGGTCATCCGGGACCTGGGCGGCATCGACGTGCAGGTGCTGGGCATCGGCCACAACGGCCACATCGGCTTCAACGAGCCGGGCCAGGCCTTTGAGCTGGAGACCCATGTGGTGGACCTGACGGAGAGCACCATCCAGGCCAACGCCCGGTTCTTCGCCTCCCAGGACCAGGTCCCCCGCAGGGCCATGACCATGGGCATCAAGTCCATCATGCAGGCCCGCCAGATCCTGGTGGTGGTCTCCGGCGCGGACAAGGCGGACATCGTCAAGACCGCCTTCACCGGCCCCGTGGTGCCCCAGGTCCCTGCCTCCATCCTGCAGATGCACCCCAACGTCTGTCTGGTGGGCGACAGGGCCGCCCTCAGCAAGCTGCTGTAAGATAAGCGGCCCGCGCCGCGTTCCATACCCGAAAAACTGAGGACCCCGCCCGATTTGGACGGGGTCCCCGGTTTTTCGTTGTAATTTGGTGCAAGGCGTGGTATAGTAAGATGAAAAACAAGGAAGGGGGCGCGCCATGACCGCCATCATCACCGACGTACACTACCGCATGTCCCTGGCGCTGATCCGTGACCTGGCCCAGGCCGGGGTGAAGGTGATCTGCTGCGAGCGGCAGGGGGCCTCCGCCCCTCTGGGCTTCGCCTCCCGGTATTCCGCCCGGAACGTGACGCTGCCGGCGGAGGGCTGGCTGGACGCCCTGTACGGCCTGTGCGCCCAGACGGCGGCGGAGGAGGGGGAGCGCCCCGCCCTGCTGCCGGTGGGAGCTGCCACGCTGGCCGCTTTGGCCCCCCGGCCGGTGAGGGCGCGGTTTGCGGAGGTGTGCGGCCTGTGCATCCCCACGGCGGAGCAGCTGGACGCCTTCAACAGCAAGCGCCGGGTGGCGGAGCTGGCCCGGGAGCTGGAGATTCCGGTCCCGGAGGAATTTCTCCCCCAGCCGGGGGAGAGCGCGGACGGCTTCGCCCGCCGCCTGCCCCTGCCCTGTGTGGTCAAGCCCCTGTGCGGGGAGAAGCTGGGCCTCACCGCCGCGGACCGCTACGCCGTCTGCTCCACGCCGGAGGCCGCCGCCGGGGCCTGCCGCCGGTTCCGGGAGCTGGCGGGGGAGACGCCGGTGGTCCAAACGTATCTCACCGGGGACGGCTTGGGCTGCTCGGTGCTGGCGGAGGAGGGCCGGGTGGCCGCCGCCATCTGCCACCGCCGGGTGCGGGAGTACCCGGTGTCCGGAGGGCCCTCCGCCTGCTGCGACTGCGTGGAGCGGCCGGACCTGACGGCCTGGGCCGCCCGCCTGGTGGAGCGGGTGGGCTACACGGGCCTTGCCATGTTTGAGTTCAAGGAGGACGCCGCCGGCCGGCCCCGCCTGCTGGAGGTCAATCCCCGCATCTGGGGGACCTTCCCCCTGACCAGGGTCTCCCACAGCGGGATCCCCCTGCTGTGGTGCCACTTGGCCTGGAACCGGGGGAATCCGGACCGGGCCGTCCCGGCGCCGCCGGCGGAGAGGCCCCGGCCCTGCCGGATGCGCTTTGCCGCGTCGGACCTCATGAGCGGCCTGGGCTACCTCCGCCGGGGGGAGGTCCGTCGGGGCCTTGCCGCCGCCGTGGACCTCTTTCGTCCCTCCGTCCGGGACGGGCTGTGGGAGTGGTCCGACCCGAGACCGGGCCTTATGTACTACAAATCTCTGATTGGAAAGGACAAGCCATGATCGTTCGAGCCGATCTCCACGTCCACACCGACGCCTCGGAGGACGGACTTTCCTCCCTGGCCCAGCAGGCCGCCGCCGCCCGGGCCGCCGGGGTTCAGGCCATGGCCGTCACCGACCACAACTGCTGTACCGCCGTCCCCGCCAGCCTGGAGGGGGTGCTGCTGATTCCCGGCTGCGAGGTGTCCACCCAGGCGGGGCACATCCTGGGCCTGTTTCTGGAGGAGCCCCTGGACCTGGACGGCCTGGGGGGACCGTCCCTCCCCACCGGGGAGGCGGCGGTGGAGGAGATCCACCGCCGGGGCGGGCTGGCGGTGCTGGCCCACCCCTACCAGTCCCCCTCCGCCGTGCCGGAGGGGCTGACGCTGGCTCTGGACGGCGTGGAGACCGCCAACGCCCGGGCCGCCTTCAAGGTCCGCGACGCCAACGAGAGGGCCGCCGCCCTGGCGGAGCGCTGGGGCCTGCCCGGCACCGGCGGCAGCGACGGCCACAGCCGGCACGAGGTGGGCAACGCCTACACGGACTTGACCTGCGGCGCGCTGACCCTGCCGGAGCTGAAGGCCGCCCTGGCGCGGGGGGACTGCCGGGCGGCGCTGGGGCGGAACACCCCCCGCTTTCGGAAGGGCCTCAGCCAGCTGGGCAAGGCCCGCCGCCGGAAAAGCGTGAAAGCCGTGGCCCGCGGCCTGGTCTATCTGGCCTACTGCTGCGGCAGGGACCTGCTGGACCGGCAGAGCCCATTACGATAAGGAGAGAACCATATGTCACTTTTGACCAGATCCATCGGCGTCGCAAAGAAGGTGAAGCACCACTTCCAGGACCAGCTCCGCGCCCGCACGCCGGTGTACCTCTCCCCGGTGCGCCGCATCGAGCAGGTGGCCCTGGAGGAGCGGGTGTGCGCCATGACCTTTGACGACGGCCCCTGCCGCCTGAGCGCCAACCCCGACGATTTCGGCGGCAGGCCCCTGACCCTGGTGCTGGCGGAGACGCTGGAGCGCTTCGGCGCCAGGGGGTCCTTCGACGTGGTGGGGGACACCTCCGGCAATTACCCGGACGTGGCGGGCAAGCACGGCTCCGCCACCTGGGGCGGCGTGGCCTACGACCACTACCCCGACTTCGGCAAGGACGCCGACGGCGGAGCCGAAAACTGCGGCGAGCTGGTGGAGCGTCTGCTCCGGGGGGGCCACGAGATCACCAGCCACACCTACTCCCACGTGCTGTTCGGCAAGAAGAACCTGGTGTACAACAGCCGCCATACCATGGCGGGGCTGGAGGACGTGGTGGCGGACCTGGAGAAGCTCCACCGGCTGATGCAGGAGCGGTACGGCTATACCGTCCGGCTGTCCCGGCCGCCCCACTACGTGGACGGCATCGCCGGGGGCTTCACCAGCTACGACGCCTACGCCAGGCTGGGCTACCAGTACATGGCCGCCAGCTTCGACGGGGCCGGCTGGCTGCCCCTGCCCACCTACGAGGCGGAGGTGGAGGCCACCTGGCGGCCCATTGAGCAGAAGCTGCGGGAGGACCCGGACTACTTCCGGGGCCAGATCATCTTCCAGAAGGACGGCTACAACATGGCCCGGCGGTCCCCCATCGCCCACGGCCTGGCCCGGCAGCTGGAGCTGCTGACCCAGGCGGGCTACCGGGTGGTGCCGGTGTCGGAGCTGCTGGAGCTGTCCCCGTTTTTGGACCTGCCCCAGAGCGACCGGCGGGCGGCGGCGGCCAAGAGGCTGCTGGACGCGGGCTGGTGCGTGGCCTATCGGGACAACTCCCTGCGGCCGGACACGGCGCTGAAGCGGGGCGAGCTGGCCATGATGGCCTTCGGCTGGGCGGGGGCAGACGACCGGATCGCCCTGATTCGGGGGGAGCGGGCCTGCCCCTGGCGGGATGTGAAGCCCGGCCACCCCTACGCCGGGGCCCTGCTCCAGGCGGAGCGGGCCGGGTGCCTGCGGGCGGAAAACGGGGCCATCCGCCCCGACGAGCCCGCCTCCGGGGCGGATATCGCCGCGGTGCTCTCCGCTAAGCTGGGGCGGGCGCCGGAGAAGCGCCCCGACGCCGTGACCCACGGGGACTTTTTCCTGTTGGCGGCGGAGCTGCTGTAACACAAAACCAATGAAGTAAGGAGCGAGGGGTATGGAGCTTTCCCAATTTTTCCGGGAGAATCCCCGGGTGGCCCTGGCCTTCTCCGGCGGCGTGGACTCCGCCTATCTGCTGTACGCCGCCTGTGCCGCCGGGGCCGGGGTGAGGGCCTACTATGTGAAGTCCCCCTTTCAGCCCGCCTTTGAGCTGGCGGACGCCCGGCGTCTGGCGGAGACGTTGGGGGCGGACCTGACGGTGCTGGAGCTGGACGTGCTGGCGGACCCCGCCGTGGCCGCCAACCCGCCGGACCGGTGCTACCACTGCAAAAAGAGGATCTTTGCCGCCATTGCCGCCCAGGCGGCGGCAGACGGCTGTACGACGGTCATCGACGGCACCAACGCCTCCGACGACGCCTCGGACCGGCCGGGGATGCGTGCCCTGACGGAGCTGTCCGTGCGCTCGCCTCTGCGGGAGTGCGGCCTGACCAAGGCCCGCATCCGGGAGTTGTCCCGGGAGGCGGGGCTGTTCACCTGGGACAAGCCCGCCTATGCCTGCCTGGCCACCCGCATCCCTGCGGGGGAGGGCCTCACATCGGAGAAGCTGGCCGCCGTGGAGGCGGCGGAGACCGCCCTGGCCAACCTGGGCTTCCGGGACTTCCGGGTGCGCCTGGAGGCCGGGAACGCCCGTATCCAGGTCCGGGAGGAGCAGCTGCCCCTGGTCCTGGAGCGGCGGGAGGCGGTCCTGGCGGCGCTGAGGCCCTACAGTAAGCGGATAACGCTGGATTTGGAGGCGAGGGCATGACCGGCGGCGTCAAGGATATCCTGCTGGCGGTGCAGCGGGGGGAGCTGTCCGTGGAGGACGCCCTGCTGAAAATCAAGACGGAGCCCTTCGCGGACATCGGCTACGCCAAGGTGGACCTGCACCGCAGGGTCCGCCAGGGCGCGGCGGAGGTGATCTACGGGGCGGGAAAGACCCCGGAGCAGATCTGCGGCATCGCGGACACCATGCTGGCCCATGGCCAGAAGACGGTGCTCATCACCCGCCTGTCGCCGGAGGCGGCGGACCTGGTCCGCGCCGCCCATCCCGCCCTGGAGTACCAGCCCCTGGCCCAGGTGGGGATCATCGGCCCCATGCCGGAGCCGGACGGCATCGGCACCATCGTGGTGGCCACCGGCGGCACCAGCGACATCCCGGTGGCGGAGGAGGCGGCCCTCACCGCCCAGGTCCACGGCAACAAGGTGGAGCGGCTCTACGACGTGGGGGTGGCGGGAGTCCACCGGCTGCTGGCCCACCTGGATGTGCTCATGAGCGCCAGCGTGGTCATTGCCATCGCAGGCATGGAGGGCGCCCTGGCCAGCGTGCTGGGGGGCCTGGTGGACTGCCCGGTGATCGCCGTGCCCACCAGCGTGGGGTACGGCGCGTCTTTCCACGGGCTCAGCGCCCTACTGTCCATGCTCAACTCCTGCGCCAGCGGGGTGTCGGTGGTGAACATCGACAACGGCTTCGGCGCGGGCTATCTGGCCAGCATGATCAACCACATGGAGGCAAAGCCATGAGAACACTGTACTTAGACTGCGGCATGGGCGCGGCGGGGGACATGCTCACCGCCGCCCTGCTGGAGCTGCTGCCGGACCCGGAGGCGTTCCTCCGGGAGCTGAACGGCCTGGGGCTGCCCGGCGTGACCTGGCACCTGGAGCGCTGCGAGAAGTGCGGCATCGTCGGAAGCCATGTCTCCGTGGCCGTCCACGGCCGGGAGGAGGGGACAGAGCCCCACGGCCATGAACATGGCGGGGAGCACCATCACCACCACCACAGCCTGGCGGACATCGCCGCCATTCTGGAGAGCCTGCCGGTGTCGGAGCGGGTGCGGGCCGACGCCCTGGCGGTGTACCGGCGCATCGCCCAGGCGGAGAGCGCCGTCCACGGCGTGACCGTGGAGGAGGTCCACTTCCACGAGGTGGGGGCCATGGACGCGGTGGCGGACGTGACGGCGGTGTGCCTGCTGATGGAGCGGCTGGCTCCGGAGCAGGTGCTGGCCTCCCCGGTCCACGTGGGCTGCGGAAGCGTCCGGTGCGCCCACGGCCTGCTGCCGGTGCCCGCTCCGGCCACCGCCCGGATTTTGCAGGGCGTGCCCATCTACGGCGGGCAGATCCAGGGGGAGCTGTGTACCCCCACCGGCGCGGCCCTGCTGACCCACTTTGCAGGCGGCTTCGGCCCCATGCCGGTGCTGCGGGTCCGGGCCGTCGGCTGCGGCATGGGGAAGAAGGACTTCCCCCAGGCCAACTGTGTCCGGGCGCTGCTGGGGGAGACGGAGGAGGAAGGCGGCGACACCGTGGCGGAGCTGCGGTGCGATTTGGACGATATGACCGGCGAGGCCCTGGGCTTCGCCATGGAGCGGCTGCTGGAGGCCGGGGCCCTGGATGTGTTCACCGCCCCGGTGGGCATGAAGAAGAGCCGCCCCGGCGTGGAGCTGACGGTGCTGTGCCGCCCGGAGGACCGGGAGAGCGTGGTGCGGCTGCTGTTTTGCCACACCACCACCCTGGGGGTGCGGGAGACCCTGTGCCGCCGCTACACCCTCCGCCGGGAGCTGGAGACGGCGGACACCCCCTGGGGCCCTGTGGGCCAAAAAATCTCCCGGGGCTACGGCGTCACCCGGGAGAAGCTGGAGTACGAGGACCTGGCCCGCGTGGCCCGGCAGGAGGACGTGTCCCTGGCCCAGGCCGCGGCGCTGGTCAGAGGTAAGTAACGGGCACATGTGAAAAAAGACGTGCTCCGCGCACGTTATGAGACGCAGGAGGAGGCCCCGGCGAAGCCGGGGCCTCCTCTTTTAGGCTTCCATGTGCTTGCCCAGGAAGGCCGCGATGGTCTGGGCCAGCTTGTACTCCGTTTCGCCGGTGACCTGGGGCTCGCCGTCCTCCACGAACAGCACCAGCCCCAGCACGTCCCCCTGGGAGATGATGGGGGCCGCCACGCTGGCGCAGTACTTGTCCTCGGAGTCGGTGACGAACACCCGGCGTTCGTCGCCGGAGTGCTGATAGATCTTCCGGTCCTCCATGATCTGCTCCAGCTGGGTGCTCAGGCGCTTGCCCATCAGCTCCCGCTTGCCGCCGCCGGCCACGGCGATGACGGTGTCCCGGTCGGTGACCGCCGCGATGGCGCCGCAGCTTTTGGACAGGGTTTCACAAAATTGGGCGGCAAACTCATCCAGACCGCCGATCAGGGAATACTTCTTGAAGATGACCTCCCCGTCCCGGCTGGTGTAGATCTCCAGCGGGTCGCCCTCGCGGATGCGCATGGTGCGGCGGATCTCCTTGGGAATGACGACCCGGCCCAGGTCGTCGATGCGCCGCACGATTCCGGTTGCTTTCATGTTCGATTCCTCCCGTGCTTTTCTTGGAAAACGTGTTTAGTATCCGCAAAACCTGGGCAGGTATGCAGAAGCTGGGCTGGATTTGTTTCCCTGCGCGGCGGCGGCAGACAGAAAACGGCGGCCCGGCGTCAAAGCCGGGCCGCCGCCTTTATGCCATTTTTCGGAAAGGCGCTGTATGCTTGCTCGTAAAACCCGCAGGCCGCCGGGTCACAGACCGGAGCCCGGCGCCAGCCGCCCCATCAGTTCCTCCGCCGCCTGCACCAGGTACTGGGCGTAGGGCATCCGGATGGCGGGCGGCAGCTTGCTGCCCGGGACCTCAAAGTTGAAGGCCCCCGCAAAGCCGATTTGGTCCAGTCCCCGCAGAAAGCTGTCCCAGTCCACGGTGCCCAGGAAGGGGGGCAGGTGCAGGTCGG
Source organism: Candidatus Pelethomonas sp. (assembly GCA_048404665.1). GTDB lineage: Bacteria > Bacillota > Clostridia > Oscillospirales > Oscillospiraceae > Pelethomonas. The sequence goes on along the minus strand of DBFJQM010000071.1, from coordinate 15,388 downwards.
AGCAGCTGGGCCCCTGGGAGGCGAGGCTGCCGGCCCGGAGACCGAAATTGTCGTGGATGTGGACGACCTTCACACGGCTGCCCAGCGCCGTCAGGGACGCCTCCTGGTCGAGGCCACAGATGTGGGCGTGGCCCACGTCCCAGCACACGTCCGCGCCGATGCGGTCCGCGATCTTCGCCAGCGTCTCCGGGCGGGTGCAGCGCATATTTTCCACGGCCAGCCGGACGCCGAAGCCCTCGGCGTACCGCGCCAGAGGCTCCAGGGCGGCAATCGACTCCTCCGCCAGGGTCGCGGCACGGTCCGGCGTCATCAGCGGGTGGGCCACAACATGGGTCCCGCCCAGCAGCCCGGTGGCCTCGATGGCCCGGCGGGTCATCTCCACGCCGGTGGGATAGCCGGGGGAATTGGGGTCGTACCGGTGGTGGTAGGGCGCGTGGCTGTGGACGATCTTCAGCCCCCGCTCACCGGCCCTGGCCCGCAGCTGCTCCATGCGCTCCCGCCAGCCGTCGCCGTCCAGCATGGGCTCGTGGGCAAAGGCCCCCGGGAGGATCGTTCCGGTAAAATTGATGTCCACCGCCTCGAAGCCGGCGTCGGCAAAAAAGTCGATGGCCTCAAAGACGGAGCACCGGGGCGCGCCGGGCTGGGCGCTGTAGAGCAGGCTGTTTGCGGAGATCAGCCATTTTCCTTTTGACATAGGGCAGCTTATCCTTTCTCCGGCAGAGGCGCCGCCTCCTGCCGGTCAAACAGGTCCGCGCCGCTTTTGATCAGCGCGTCCTGAATGTTCCGCACGTCCAGGTCCCGGGGCTTCACATGCCCCAGGGCGGCCAGGGCGGCGGCGGTACCGGCGGCCTGACCGGTGGCCAGGCATACGCCGCCGATGCGGTAGCTGGCGTGGGCCCGGTGGGTGCCGGAAATGCACCGCCCGGAGGTGAGCAGATTGTCCAGGCCCTTGGGCAGCATACTGCGGTAGGGGATGTCGTAGGGAATCGCGGGCTGGGACCGGCCCTCGGCCTGTCCGCCGCCGGAGGGGTTGTGGATGTCAATGAGGAACCAGGCGTTGTGGACCACCGCGTCGGGCTGCCGGGTGCCGGTCTCTACGTCGTGGTCGGAGATCACATAGTCCCCCATGATCCGCCGGGTCTCCCGGACACCCAGGGTGCTGCCGCTGCCCTTCAGCTTGCACTGGGCGTATCCGGGGACGTACTTGCGCAGGAAGGCGATGATCTGGCCAATCTGGCCCCGGATCTCGCGCTCCGCGCCCAGAACGCCCTCCGGCGTCAGGGTGTTGTAGCCGTTGGCCTGGGTGGCGTTGATGCTGCGCTCCCCGGGGCGGTTGGTGCGGTGGATGCGCACGATGGTCACATTGGGAGGCAGCTCCCCCCGCCGGTTGGCCTCCTTGCAGAGGTCCGCGTACCGGGTGCCGTCCGGCAGCGTCACCGGGTCGCTGCCGCCCCAGCAGGTGATGGCGTCGGCTTCGTCCACCCCGTCCAGGCTGAACTCGATGGAGGTGGGCTGGCACCGGCCGTCGCTCTCCCTGCCCATGCGGAATTCCGCACCGGCCCGGGCGGCCACAAAGCCGTCCCCGGTGGCGTCCACCACCACGTCCGCGTACAGCGTCTGGAGGCCCTCCTGGGTCCCGACCACCAGCCCCTTGACGGCGCTGCCCTCCTTGACCACCTCTACCACGGGGGTTTGGAGAAACACGTCAACGCCGGCTTCGCAGACGAACTGGAGAAAAAGGCCCTTGGCCTGCTCGGAATCAATGCTCATCTCCCTGCCGTTGCGGGTCCTGCTGTCGGTTGCGCCCAGGAGCGCGATGATCTCGTCGTACATGGAGCCGGGCGCCACGGAACCCAGGATGGGGTTGACGTATCCGGAGGTGAGCATCCCGCCGAGGATGCCGTAGCGCTCGACCAGGGCGGTCCTGGCCCCCTGCCGGGCGGCGGCAGCCGCCGCGCAGACGCCGGCCGGGCCTCCGCCCGCCACCAGAACGTCGTACTGCTGGGAAAAATCCTTCATGGTTGTTTCCTCCTGTTATGAGTTGCAGGGAGCCGGCGGGCCTTCCCTCCGCCCGGCCCGGCCCCTGCCGGTCAATGGGAGTGGGGGCCTTCCTTGCTGCGCAGGAAGATGGACGCCGACGCCGCCGGGACGGTCAGCTGCCCGCCGGACAGCGCCGCCGGCCCGTGATCGGCATAGATGCACGCCCCCAGGCTGTCCCAGTCCAGCGGGCAGGACGCGCTCTGCCCGGAGGGGTTGATGGCCACCAGCACGTCCCGCACGTCTCCCGCCCGCCGGTAGACGAAGGGGTACGCATGGGGCTGCGCGTACAGAAACTCCACAGGCGTGTCCGCCTGGAGCTCCGGCGTGCTTTGGCGCAGGGCGATCAGCGCGCGCACCGTCTCCCACAGGGAGCCAGGGCAGCCCATCTGGTGGGCGGCCTTGGGGCGGCCGGGATCGGGGTCCAGGGGGAGGTAGAGCCGGTCCGGCGCGGCGTCGGAGAACCCGTCGTTGGGGCCGTCGTCCCACTGCATGGGAGTGCGGCAGCCCGCCCGGAGGCTGCGGCTCCCCTCCTTGGAGATCAGGCCGGGGATCTGCCGCATACCGAACTCGTCGCCGTTGTAGATAAAGGGAGCGCCGGGCATGGACAGCAGGAAGGCAAAGGCCAGCTTCTGCTCCTCCGGGTCCAGCGTTCCGGCCATGCGGGCCATGTCGTGGCTGCCGCTGGGAATGCAGATCAGCCCCTTGCCCCGGGTCATGGCGTCGCTGTGGCGGTAGGCGTCCACAAACGCCCGGACGTCGCCCTTCCCCTCCCGGGAGAAGTAGGGGGCCGCCGTGCGGAACAGGTCCAGATAGTGGCTGTCCCCGTTGTGCAGCAGGAAGTCCATGTGGAAGCCGGCCAGCAGGGACCGGTCGGGCCTGCCCCACTCCGACACCATGACGGCGTCCGGGAACTCCCGCTCCAGGAAGGCGCGGAACCGCTGCCACAGACGCAGATTTCCCGTCCCCTCCGGGTCGCACTTCACCAGGGAGGAGGCCATGTCCACCCGGAAGCCGTCGCACCCCATGTTCAGCCAGAAGCGCATCACGTCCATCATGGCCTCCTGGGTGGCCAGGGCCTCCGGGGAATCGGCGGCGGACATGTACGGCTCCGTGACCTGCTCAAAGCCGTAGTTCAGGCAGGGCTGGCAGGAGTAGTAGTTGGTGGCGCACTTGCCGTCCCGCTCCCCGACGCCCAGGATAAAGCTGCGGATATTCACGCCGTCCCCGCTGACCTTGCGCAGGGGCAGCGGGTCGTGGGGGTCGTCCGTCCAGATGTAGCGCCGGGTGTAGGCGTTGGGCCGGCCCTCCATGGACGCTTTGAACCAGGGGTGCTCCACGGAGGTGTGGCCGGGGACCAGGTCCATCAGCAGGTGCATCCCCCGGCGGTGGACCTCGCCGCACAGCCGCCGCAGGTCCGAATTGGCGCCGTACCGGGGCGCCACGGTGTAGTAGTCTGAAATGTCGTAGCCCCCGTCCTGGAAGGGGGACTGGTAGATGGGGTTCAGCCACAGGGCGGTGCAGCCCAGGCGCTGGATGTAATCCAGCTTGCTGATGATCCCCTGCAGGTCGCCGATGCCGTCGGCGTTTGAGTCGCAGAAGGACTGGGGGTAGACCTGGTAAAAGACTGCGGAGCGCAGCCACTGGCGGCGGTCGTTCATCTCAAAATGCCTCCTCCGGCGGCGCGGCCGCCTCATATCGCCGGATCACCGGCGTAAACGCAGCGCTCAGCTGCTTCGCGCTCACATGCAGCAGAGGCCCCAGGGCGAATACCGACAGGGCCAGCAGCAGGAACACGCTGATCCCCCTCAGCGCCAGCAGGGCCATCAGGGCCAGCGTCCGCAGCAGATTTCCCGCCGTGAAGCGGATGGCGTTGGAAAAGACCTGCCGGACGGTGCAGTCGAACCGGGCGTTGATGGGGAAGACCCATACCGCCAGGCACAGGCACAGCAGCAGGGCCAGAAGCGCCCCGGCCCACAGGAGGGCGCCGAAGGGGCCCTCCGGCCGGTAGGCGGCGCAGATGAAGAGGTCGCATCCGGCAAGCGCCATGCCCGCCAGCAGCAGGAGCCAGACGGCGGTGCTCTTTTTCCACTCGCTGCGCCAGCAGGCGAAAAACGAGCGGACTACATGGGTCACGCCGTCCTCATCCTGCATACGGAAGAGGACCCGGTACAGGGCGGTGGTGGAGACGCCGGCGGTGACGACCGGCGCCGACGTGACCGCCCACAGGGCGGCCAGCACCGCCAGGTCAAAATACGAGCTCAGCGCCTGGATGATCTTGTTGTCGGGATTGTAGTGGAACATAGCGGTCCTCCCATTTGTCCCCGGCGGGGCCTCAGCCCTTCACGCCGGAGGTGGCGATGCCCTCCACAAAGTACTTCTGGCAGGCGGCGAACAGTATGACCACCGGCACGATGGCGCTGGTGGAGGCGGCCATGGTCCTGGCGTATTCACTGCTGTCCTCCAGCATCCACCAGCGGATGGCGAGGGATACGGGGTACAGCTCCTGCTTGGTAATGAAGATCAGCGGGGAGAGGTACTCGTTCCAGTTGGAGATGAAGGAGAGGATCATCAGGGAGATCAGCGCCGCCTTCGTCAGGGGCAGCATGATCTGGGCGAAGATCCGGAAGTGCCCTGCGCCGTCGATCTTGGCCGCCTCCATCAGGTCGTTGGGCAGGCCCAGGTAGAACTGGCGCAGCATGAAGATGGCCGTGGCGCTGAACAGCCCCGGCAGGATGACGGCCCACAGGCTGTTGTACAGCCCCATGGTCTTAAAGAGCATGAACCGGGGGACCAGGGTGGTCTGGCCCGGGATCATCATGGAGGACAGGAAGATCATGAAGATCACGTTTTTCCCCTTGAAGCGGATCTTGGCGAAGGCGTAGGCCGCCAGGGACGCGATGATAAGGCTGCCGGTCACGGAGAAAAAGACGATGATGAAGCTGTTCCAATAGGCGTGCAGCATATTGACGCCCTGGCCGAACCAGACCTCGGCGTAGTTGGACCACATCAGCTGCTCCGGAATCCAGTGGAAGGGCTGCGCGAACACCTCGCTGTTCCGCTTCAGGGAGGTGGAGATCATCCACAGCAGAGGGGAGATGAACAGCAGCGCCAGCGCCGCCACCAGAAGGGTGGTGATGAGCTTGACGATTTTTTCTTTTCTAGTTACGACCATGTTGCCGCCCCCTTCTCAGTAGTGGACCCATTTTTTCTGCCCCCAGAATTGGAAGGCCGTGACCGCCAGCAGGATGATAAACAGCACGAAGGCCTCCGCGCTGGCATAGCCGAATTCATATTTCTGGAACGCGTTTTTGTAGATCTGCATGACAATGGAGGTGTTGCCGTTGTTGGAGGTGCCCAGGGACATGATGTTGACGGCGGAGAACACCTTGATGGCGGCGATCATGCGCACGACCATCAGATAAAAGGTGGTGGGGGAGATCATGGGAAAGGTGATGTGGATGAACTGCTTCCAGCTGGAGGCCCCGTCCAGGGCGCTGACCTCGTAGAGGTCCCGGGGCACGTTCTGCAGCGCGGCCATGTACACCACCAGCTCATAGCCGATGGCCGTCCAGAACAGCAGCAGGATAATGGGGACCTTGCACAGGGTCGGGTCCGCCATCCACTTGGGGCCCTCCGTCAGGCCAAAGAGGCTTTTGATGACCGAGTTGACGATGCCGTCGCTGCGGAACATGAAGAGGAATACCGCCGCCAGCGCCACGGAGCTGGAGATGTAGGGGATGAAAAAGGCCATGCGGAGGGTCTTCATGCAGTGGGTCTTCCCGTTGAGCAGGTAGGCCAGCCCCAGGGAGAACAGGATGGAGGTGGGTACGGTACACACGGTGTAGATCAGGGTGTTGCGCAGCCCGGCGAAGAAGTGCTCGTCCTTCAGCATATCCCGGAAGTTTTGCAGCCCGACGAACTTGATGCCCTTGAACCCGGAGAGGAAATTCCACTTGGTGAAGGAGAGCAGCAGGGACGCCACAAAGGGAAACACCACAAACGCCAGGAATACGATCAGCGCCGGCAGGACAAAGGCCCAGCCGATCCAGTTTTCTTTTCTTTTTTCCATAGAAGTATCCTTTCGTGCGGCAGATTGCTGATACCGGAGAGCGGCGGCCCAATGGGCCGCCGCCGTATTCAGCGCCGATGCCTGTGGGTGGTCCTCCGGTCAGCTGGCGGACCGGATGGCCTCGTCGCCCTTCTCCTGCATGATCTTGCAGGCCTCCTCAACGGTATACTGGTCGTTCATGACGGCCAGGGCGTACTCGCTGACGATGCTGCCCAGATCGGTGTTGGCGATGACTTGGGTGTCCACGTAGCCGGGGTTGTCGGGGTTGGCGAAGCAGCGGGTGAAGCTCTCGATGTCCACCAGCGACTCAGCCTTCTCCTGGCTGCCGAAGGCGACCTCTACCACGCTGCCGGCGTCCGTGCCCTTCCAGGTGGGGGCGTGGCCGGCGGCGATCAGCCACTTGCAGCCGTAGGTGGCATAGAACTTGCAGAAGGCCCAGGCAGCCTCCTGATCCTTGGCGTTGGACATCACGCCGGCGTGAGAGAAGTAGCCGACGCCGGAGCAGTAGTTGGTCTGGCCCTTTTCCTCAACGGGGAAGGGAGCGCAGCCGGTGATGAAATCGACGGGGTAGTTCTCGGTGTCGTTGAGGTAGCGGAACAGGTTGTTGGCGATGGAGGTAGCGATCTTGCCGGAGGTGTAGACGTCCTGCACGTTGATCTTATCCGTGCGGTAGGAGACCAGGGGATACCAGATCTTCTCCACCACCTCGGCGTTGTACTCCCGCTGGAGGGCGTTGACGTTGATGGGGTCGTTGAAGGAGGACAGGCCGGTCTCGGTGTTGTAGTACATATCCTTGCCGGTGACCTGGTACTGGGCCAGCATGTAGTCGCTGATGGTGTGGTTCAAAGAGCCGCCGTAGCAGGTCACGGTGCCGTCATCGGCGACCTCGGTCATCTTCCGGCAGGCGTCCAGATACTCGTCCCAGGTCCACTCGGTGGGCAGCTCGCCCAGGCCGGCGGCGTTCCACTTGTCCATGTTGATGGCCACAAAATAGCTCAGGCCGCCGCAGGGGAAGGTGTAGAACTTGCCGTCATACTGGTAGGCGTCGGAGCCCCAGTTGGCGACCACGTCGATGCCCTCCTCGGCGATCTTATCGGTCAGGTCGATGAACATGCCGTTTTCCCAGCGGCGGTAAGTATTGGACAGACCGAAGGAGGCCAGAACGTCGATCTCCTCCGCCATGTAGGCCGCGTCCACGCCCAGGTTGCCGTCGGAGTTGTTGTTATAGGTGGTCAGCTCCACCGTGACGTTGGGGTAGATGGCGTTAAAGTCCGCGATCAGGTTGTCCATGCCCTGGCTGCCCTTGAAGGGGCTCCAGAACCGCACCGTGCCGGTGATGGACTCGGGGTCATCCTCGATGATCCAGCCGGTGAGGGGGTCCGCGTTGGCGTCAGGACCGGCAGGGTCCGCGGGAGCGGGGTCCTGAGCAGGATCATTTTGGCCGGAGACGGACGGTTCGGGGTCATTTTGCGGGGCATTGTTCCCGTCGCCGCAGGCGCACAGGCTAAGCAGCATTGCCAGAGCCAGTGCCAGAGAAAGTAACCGCTTTTTCATTGTAATCCACCTTTTCTTAAAATTTTAGAAAGCACACTGTGCCTTGCTAACAGAGTTGCTTGGGACCGGAGACCCTCAGGCGCGCCGGTCCTTGACGCTGGCGCGGCGGGTCAGATGGGGCTCCACCGTCACCGACCGCGCCGGCAGATCCGGCGAGTGGATGCGATCCAGAAGGAAGCCCAGGGCGGTGCGGCCGATCAGCTCCTTCTGGATGTTGATGGCGCTCATGGCCGGATAGATGTTGCCGCAGATGATCGAGTCCTCATAGGAGATGATGGACACGTCGTCCGGCACCCGCAGATGCCGCTCGTAGAGGCACCGCAGGACCCCCAGGGCCAGCTCGTTGGTGGCGGCCAGCACCGCGTCCGGCTGCTTCCCGCTGTCCAGCAGCCGGGAGAACTCCTGATAGGCGCCCTGGGCGGTGGACTGCTCCACCGTCAGCAGCAGGTCCTCGTCCAGGGGGTAGTTCAGCTCCGCCGCCGCCTTCCGGGTGCCCTCGATTCGCTTCGGCCACGCCTGGAAGCTGCGGGGGCAGTTGATAAGGCAGATACGCCGGTGCCCGGTGCGGATAAACTCCCGGACGGCCAGATAGCTGCCGGTGACCGGGTCGTGGAACACGGTGTCCACGCCCTTGATCTCCATGGGGGAGGTCACCAGCACGGAGGGGATCTCCACGCCCTTCAGGAAGCTCTGGATATCGCCGCTGTTGAAGCTGCCGATGAGGATGGCACCGTCCACCTGGCGGTTTTGCAGGATGCGGGGCTTTTCCGCCGTGGGGGACGGGAAGCAGAAGTGCTCCTTCACCACGCCCAGATCTTCGCTCAGCCCCGTGATAGCCTCGAAAATACCGTCCTCCACGTCGCGGGTGAACTGCTCCAGGCCGTAGTTCCAATCATAGGACTGCTTCAGCATACGGTCGCTGTGGAGGGTGTGGATGATGCCGATGCAGTTGTTGCGCTTTTTGGTGAGGCTGCGGGCGTTATAGTTGGGCACGTAGTTCATGGCCTTGATCACGGCCTCCACGTGCTCCCGGGTCTCGCGCTTTACCAGGGGGCTGCGGTTCACCACCAGGGAGACCGTGCTCTTGGAAACGCCGGCAGCCCGTGCCACATCCCATATCGTCACCATGGGCTTTTACCACCTCCCTATGATTACCTACCGTATTTTGGAACATTCCAAAAGTCAATACTCGTTTGTCAGATTTTACAACAGATTTTTCTCTTTTTCCACTTACGACAGTTTTTTACCCGAAATTTTGGGGATTCCGCCGAAAAAAGAACCGCCGTTCAATTGGTCAAAAATCCCGGGCTGACTCCCACAAAATGTCGTGGATTCCGACGATCGCGGCGGGTCCAACGGCGGTATCCCACCCCAAAAATTTCCCACAAAATGCGGGGCCGAGGGGGCCGGGACCGGCCTGCCCACCGTTTTGGAGCCATCCAAATGAAAAAAGAGCGTTGTGCATTTTTCCCAACGCGGCGGCGGGAAAGTCGGGCGCTCCCCCAGAGGGGGAACGCCCGACTGGTCTCACGTTCTGTCCGGCTTACTTCGCCGCGTTCTCGCAGTAGCGCATGAGCATCGCGGCCACCTGGGCACGGGTAGCAAGGCCCTGGGGTGCAAGCTTGCCATCAATGCCGTTGATGATACCGCTCGAGACGGCCCAAGCCATCGCCTCCTGCGCCCAGTCGGAGACGTCGGCGCTGTCGGCGTAGGTGTTCAGGCCGGCCAACTGACTGTCCAGCAGGTCAGGCTCACCGGCGAAGCGGTAGAGCATGGCGGCCAGCTGCTCGCGGGTAATGGCACTATTGGGGTTGGTGCCGTCGGACACGCCGTTGGCCATGGCCCAGGTCTGAGCCAGAACGTACCAGGGCTCGCCGCCGTCCACGCTGGCGCCGGACATACGGCCCAGGACCGTCCAGATCATGGCGCGGGTGGTGGAAGCGTCGGGGGCAAACATCACGGCGCTGGTGCCGGTCATGAGGCCCTTGGCGGAGACGTAAGCCACAGCGTCGGCATACCAGGCGGTATCAGCCACGTCGGCGTAGCTGGGGACAGCAGGCGCCGGCGTGCCGGGGGTCCCGGGAGCGGCGGGGGTGACAGGAATCACAGGGAGAATGGGAGTGACGGGATCGACCGGCGGCTCCTGCTGGCCCAGGGGGATGACGATGTCATAGCCGGTGAGCCACTTGCCGTTCAGGGCGTCCCGGCCCCGGAGGACCACCTCCGTGTCGTAGACGTACATGTACCAGGTGGCGGGGATGTCGGCGTAGCCCCGGACGGAGGTCTTGAGGGTGGGCAGGTTAATCTCCGTGAAGCTGCCGCCGTCCTCAGCGGTGACAGTGACCACGTTGTTGACGCCCATGTTGCTGTGGAGGTGGCCGCAGAAATAGAGAACATCCTCGTACTTGGCCAGGATGATGCGGACCTCCGCGTCCGGACGGCCGATGGAGTTGTCGTTGATGGGGATGGGGTCGAAGTAGGACAGGGGCACGGTGTCAATAAACGGGAAGTGGCACACCACGAAGATGGGCTTGCCGTCCTCGGCATAGGCCGCCATCTGCTGATCCAGCCAGTCCAGGGTCTCCTGGCTGAACCAGGTGCCGTGGCGGATGGGGTCTGCGGCCAGCGCCTGCTCCACGGTGGGATTGGTCAGACTGGACAGGTCGGCAAACTGGCCGGGGTTGTCGCTGTTGACGATCACAAAGTGGTAGCCCTTAAAGGTCAGGCTGAAGCAGGGCGCGCCGGTAAATTCCTTGCCCTGGTTGACCTCCGTATGCTGGAAGACGCTGTCCAGCACCGCGTCGCCGTATTTGCGGACGGCGGGATCGTCGGAGACGTAGGCCTGCATCCGCTCCCAGTAGAGCGCGGAGGAGACCATGTAGTTGGCGCTTTCACTGGTGTACTGGGTCTCGTGGTTGCCGGTGCAGCCGATCATCTGCCAGGCGGTGTTTTCATTCAGGCATTCCGCCATCACGTCGAAGGCGGCGTTGGTCTTCGCCTCAGAGGAGTCGTCGGCAAAGTCGCCGGCCTGCAGGATGCCGTCCAGGTCGATGTCGGCCTCCTGCCTGTCCAGGAAGAGCTGGCGCAGGGCCTCGGCCCGGGCGTCTGTGGTGCTGCCGATGTGGATGTCGCTGATGAGCAGCAGAGTCATGTTGGCGTCAGGGCTGGCGAGGAAGTCCTCCAGAGCGGCGCGGAGCTGCGCCTCCAGCTCCCGGGCCTTGGCGTAGTCGCTCTCCGTGATGCCGGCGGCCTGGGCCTGCCCCTGCTGGAGGGCCTCCCGCAGCGCCGAGCACGCCTGAGCGGAGTACTCCGGACCGGCGGAGGCCAGCCGGGACTCCATTTCGTGGAGGACCCGCTTCAGCGCGCCGACATAGTAGCTGGCCTGCACGTCCACGGTGTTCAGCGCGCCGCGGTAGATGGTGAAGTCGTCAAAATACGCGCAGCCGATGCCGTACTGGCCCAGCGCGTCCGCCCCCAGGCTCACGGTGTTCCCGCCCAGGGCCTGCCCCTTCATACCCGAGATGGGCACGGAGGCTTTGAGCGTATCGTTGATGTAGAGCTGATAGTCGCCGTCCCGGTCCACTGCGATCGTCACCAGATACCAGTTGCCGTCCGCCGTCTCCCGGATGCCGTCGGTGGCCTTCTGCTTCCCGTTGGCGTCGGTCATGGCAAGGGTCAGGTACTGGCTGCTGTGGAGCTGGGCGGCGGTAAAGCCGGAGACGGTGCCGGTTTTGGCGTCGGTGTTGGAGAAGAGCACGCCGCCGACCTTGTTCTGGCTCATGGCCAGGCCGGAGCCGGCCTTGACCCCGTCGCCGGAGCCGTACCACCGGTCCGCGCCGCCGTTTTCCGTCCGCATCCAGAAGGAGACGGTGTAGCTCTCATGGGCCAGGTCCAGACCCTGGATGTTGGGGAAGACGACGTAGCTCTGGGCCGCTTCGCCGTAGGAATTGCCCAGATACAGCGCCTTGCTGCCGTCGTAGCTCTCCACATAGCCGGCGCTGCCGCGGACTGCGCCGTCATTGCCCTTCCCGGAGTGGTCGGCGGCGTTTCCACTGTCGAAATCCACGGAGACGACCTTTTCAGGGCCGGAGTACGCGGGGGCCGCAAGGACCACCGTGCCGCCGCCGGTGTGGGCGGGCTCCTGACTGTTGGTGTCCGAGCTGAGCTGGAGGGTGCTGCCCTCCTCCACGTACAGGGCCAGGCCCTCGGGGAAGACGCCCAGATAGCGGATGTCAGAGCTGCCGGAGATGTTCAGCCCGGTAAAGCCGCTTAGGTCAATGGTCAGGTCGCCCTGGTAGTCCGCGATCTGCAGAAGCCGCGCGCCGTCCCCGATTTCGGGGCTGACCGTCAGGCCCTTGGGCGCGGTCTCGCCGCCCACCAGGTTCACCACGTTGTAGTTCTCCGCCCCCTTGGGCAGATCGGTGCCGGCGTAGCCGGTGCGGACCAGGGCCTTCCGGCCCGTTGTCAGATTGCCGTCCGTCCACACGCCGATGGAGCCGGTAGAGGCAAAATCGGGGGACATGTAGACGGTGATATTGCCCATGCTGGCGGCGCCGGAGGACAGCTTATTGTAGTCCCGGAACTCGGTGATGCCGCCGCCATTGAGGCGCAGGGTCACATCCCCCGCCTGCCCGCTGGTCCGGGGGGTGTCGTAGACGACCTTGGCGTAGCCGCCGTTGATGGTGGCGTCAATGTCGTTGGGCTTCGTATTGGCGGTGCCGCCCAGGGTCAGGTTGCTGATGATGTTGGTGGTGCCGTCCTGGATGTAGGTCACCTTCCCTACGGCCCCCGCGTTGGCGCCCAGGAGCACGCCGCTGTAGTTGCCGCTGTTCAGCGTGATGGTGATCTCCTGGTCGGAGAGGTCCTTGCTGGGCTGTCCGGCGTAGATCACATAGCGCTTTGCTCCCGCTGTGTCGCAGACAAAGCCCTCACCCGTGGTCAGACTGATGTTGGAATAGAGGGTGATACCCTTTTCCCCAGGCTCCGCAAACGTGATATGCTCCAGCTTGGTCCTGGGGCCGAACATCAGGTTGACCGCGCTGCTGTTGTCAACGGTGACAGTGGCCGGGTAATCGGTCCCATCATAGCGGCTGGTGATGGTGACCTCGCCAGTGACGGTGGCGGTCTTACCAGTGGGTATCGTGGAGTCATCTTTGGTGATGGTCAGATCGCCGCAGACCACGATGGTGCCGCCATCCAGTTTCAGCAGGTCGTAGGCCTCCGCCAGGGTCCTGACGGCGGTGTCGGCTGTGGCGCCGTCGCCGGAGGTCTCCAGGCTGCCGTTGACATAGACCACATCCAGCGTATGCTTCGGCTCGTCCTCGGAGCCGCCCTCTTCCTTGTAGTTGACGGTGCCCGCGCCGGTGATGGTGATTTTCGCCGCCTGGGCCTCGGCCTGGGTGCAGGACAGGGTCAGAGTGCTGCCGCTCTCTACGGTGATGGCCTTGCCCGCCAGGTCGTCCGCGTTCTCACAGGTAATGGTGGAGTTTCTCGTCAGGATAACCGTGTCGTAGGATTCCAGCATACCGGCGGGCAGCTCCCCAGTCCAGCCCGGCAGCGTCAGGGTGTTGGTCTCCGTCCCGGTGAGCTTTTGCCCGTAGCTGCCAAAGCCAGCAGTGGCTGAAAAGCCCGGGTAGATCGTCACATGGATATCCTTCGTGGTATTGGGTTCTGCGCTATTCAGGATTCCTTTGCCACTTGTACCAAAGTATCCCTTTTCTAGGATGATGTTGATGAGGTTTACAACACCCTGAGATCCACTTTTCGCACCTGCATAGATGCCGTTGCCTACTGAGCAGGTGTCGCTGTTGACATGCAGAGTCACGCTGTTGGCCGCCGCCTCGCCGCCGCAACGGGTGTGGGAAACGACATTGGCGTTGCCGCCCAGATCAATGGTCACATCGCCCACCGGCTGTGTGTTGCAGGCCCAAATCTGGTTGACACTGCCGCTGTTCATGGTGATATGGATGGCCGTGTCAGCCATGTCGGTGCTGGGAGAACCGCCGTAGATTTTGGTACTCTTCGGTGTGGAGAATTTGACATCGTTTCCGATGGTCAGACTCTCATTGCTGTAGAGAGACAGATTGGACGCCTCAATGTCCAGATTCTCAATGACCGTTTCTTTGCCGAAAATCTGGTTGGTCGTCGCCGTGTACTTCAGCGTGCCGCCGCTGGTGCCGCCGGTGATGGTGACCTTGCCGTTGGCCGCTTTTGCGCCGCTCACGTCCTCCGCTTTGCCCATAGTCACGGTTCCGCACACCACGATGGTGCCGCCCTCTTTCTTCAGAAGGGAATAGGCTTTCGCCAGGGTGGCTACGGGTTTATCCGCTGTGCCGTCGCCGCTCTCATCGCTACCGCCCTCGCCCACATACACCGTATCCAGCGCGTCAGCGGCGGCGGGGAGTTCCCCGCCATCGGGAGAGGTCCCCTCTCCCGATGATTCCCCTGTCTGCGCCGGGGCCGCGCCTTCGGCGGGCTGGCTCTCCTCCGCCTGCTCCTGTACGTCCGATAGCTCCTGATCCTGGCCGCCGTCCTGCCCAAGCTCCCCGGCAAAGGCCCCGGGGACCATGGTCAGGAGCATGGCCGCCGTCAGTAGTACTGCCAATAATTTTTTCACGCTGCTCCTCCTTACGTTTTCCGCTGTTTTGACCCGGCGTGCTCCGCCGGGTCTGCTTTCCGCAGTTGAAACGCTCTGACGCCGGGCATGGATCCCTGCTCGGCGTGAAGCGTTCCTTCCTGTTTTTCCAGGGATCGCTGCTGGGAACACTGCTTTTTAAGCATTTTTTAGAATGTTCCAAAAGTCAACCCCACAAAGTTGGCTTCTCTGTTTTAGACAAAATATACACCAAATTCTTATCAAAAATCACAACTGCTGTGCAAGATGCCTATACCGGCGCGGACTGCCGCCCACAGTTGGCGGACCCCCTCCCGCCGCCCTGCTGCTTAGGGAGGCTTTTACCGGAAGGTGGGCAAAGATTTGGAGAAGCAGACAAAAATGTGACTGCAAATTTGTCGAAAAGATAGAAAACGCAAATTGGCCTTGCTATTTGGAATGTTCCAATTGACAATACGACTGCACTGCGCGGCGGCTTTTTTCAGCCCGCGCGTCAGACATGAGCCGGAGGAGGGCTCACGGTATGCCGGAGATCAAACGAATCCTGTTTTTGCTGACGGACCAGCAGCGCTGGGACACCATACACGAGCTGGGCTGCCGGGAGGCCATTACCCCCAACCTGGACCGGCTGGCCAGAGAGAGCACGGTCTTTGACAAGTGCTATACGCCGTCCCCGGTGTGCGCCCCGGCCCGGCTGTCCCTGTACAGCGGCCTGTACCCCGGCAAGCACGGCAGCACCAACAACAGCACCGATATCCTCTACACCGGGGACGGCATGTACGGGCTGCTCAGCGGCGCCGGCTACCGCACCTGCTCCATCGGGAAGATGCACTTTGTCCGGGACCGCTACGCCCTCCACGGACTGAAGGAGCGAATCACCCAGGAGGAGCTGCCGGACCCCCAGCAGGACGACTACACCAGGTTCCTCATGGGGACGCAGTACGACTATGTCATCGACTATAACGGGCAGCGCAGCGAGATGTACTACATACCCCAGATCTCCCAGCTGCCCCCCAAGTACCACCCGACCCAGTGGATCGGGGACCGAACGGTGGAGTTCCTGGAGGGGCTGGACCCGGAGGAGCCCACGTTTTTGATGGCGTCCTTCATCC
>DBFJQM010000070.1:0-3547 GCA_048404665.1 Candidatus Pelethomonas sp. | reverse complement strand
AAAGGTGGGGCTGGTGACCCGGCCCCACCTTTACCATCGTCAACGAATACGAGGGGCCCACGCCCCTGTTCCACTTCGACCTGTACCGGCTGGGGGACGTGGAGGAGCTGTACGACATCGGCTGGGAGGACTATCTGGCCCGGGGCGGCGTGTGCGCCGTGGAGTGGAGCGAGTCCTTCCCCGACGCCCTGCCGGAGGGGACCGTCACCGTCTCCATCCGCCGCTGTCCGGAAGATGACGGCTGGCGGCAGATCACCGTAGAAGGAGGCCCGCTATGAAGCTGCTGGCCATCGAGACCACCGCCAAGGCGGCCTCCTGCGCCGTCCTGGACGACGGCGTCCCCATCGCCTCCGCCTGGCAGGCCACGGGCCTGACCCACAGCCGCACCCTGCTGCCCATGGCGGAGGACATGCTGAAAAACAGCGAGTTGTCCCTGGGGGACATGGACGCCCTGGCGGTGGCCGTGGGGCCCGGGTCCTTCACCGGTCTGCGCATCGGCGTGGCCGCCGTAAAGGGGCTGGCCTGGGGGGCGGAAAAGCCCTGCGTCGGCGTATCCACCCTGGAGGCCATGGCCTGGCCCCTGAGCCATCTGGAGGGCATCGTGGCCTGCGCCATGGACGCCCGGCGGCAGCAGATCTACAACGCCGTCTTTCTCGCGGAGGGCGGCGCCCTCACCCGGCTGCGGGAGGACCGGGCCGTCTCCCTGGAGGAGGCGGCGGCGGACATCGCGGCGCTGGACGGACCCATCACCGTGGTGGGGGACGGCGCCGGGCTGCTCTATGACCGGCTCTGTCAGGCGGGGGCGGACTGCCGTCTGGCCCCGGCCCATCTCCGGCTCCAGAGCGCCGTGGGGGTGGGCATGGCCGCCTGGCGGCGGTGGCCGGAGGAGGCCGTCTCCGCCCAGGACCTGCGCCCCCGCTACCTCCGCCTCAGCCAGGCGGAGCGGGAGCGTCTGGCCCGGCTGGGGCAGCAGGCCCCCGCCCATCCATAAGCATACCAAACATTTGATATACAACAGAAACGAAGGGAGAGCGCAACTATGTACAGCGAGAAAGTCCACATCGTCAACCACCCCCTGGTGTCCCACAAGCTGACCATCCTGCGGGACAAGAACACCTCCACCAAGGACTTCCGGGAGATCGTCTCCGAGATCGGTATGCTGCTGACCTACGAGGCCACCCGGGACCTGCCCCTGACGGAGAAGGCCGTGGAGACCCCCATCTGCTCCACCATGGCCCCCACCCTGAAGGGCAAGAAGTTCGCCGTGGTGCCCATCCTCCGGGCCGGCCTGGGCCTGGTGGACGGCGTGCTGCGGATGGTCCCCTCCGCCCGGGTGGGCCACATCGGCCTGTACCGCAACGAGGAGACCCTGGAGCCGGTGAAGTACTTCTGCAAGATGCCCAAGGACGTGGCTGAGCGGGACGTGCTGATCGTGGACCCCATGCTGGCCACCGGCGGCTCCGCCATCGCCGCCATCCAGTTTATGAAGGAGTACGGCTGCACCAACATCAAGCTGATGGTGCTGCTGGCCGCCCCCGAGGGCATTGAGCGCATCCAGCGGGAGCACCCGGATGTGGACATCTACTGCGGCGCTGTGGACAGCCACCTCAATGAGAACGGCTACATCGTCCCCGGCCTGGGCGACGCCGGCGACCGCATCTTCGGCACAAAGTAAATCAAATGGAAGGGAGGGCAGCATGCCCTCCCTTCCATTTGAAGTCAAAAAAGAGGCAAGCCTCTTTTTTGACAGGGGAAGGACCGGGCCGAGCGCGGCCCGCGTGGTGTTTTTCCGACGTACACGCCGCCGGAAAAACGACTAAACTGTCTTTTACGCCTGCGGGCGTAAAACTCTGCGAGGCTCCTTTCCATGCGGTATATTGCACAAATCGGGGGTTTAAATTTTGTGAGGCGTTCCCGGGAATTTTCCGGTTTCCCGCTTGCGGTCCGGCGGGTTTTCCGCTATAATAGAGGCAACAAGTTCATACTGTGGTAGCTGTAACGAAGTGCTTCGCGCACGGGCTCAACTATCACTCAGCTATGCTTGAGTGTTTCAAACCATCCGGTTTGAAACATTTTTGTTTTCATCCACCTGTCCAACAAGAAAAGGAGGAACGCCCTATGTACATTCTGGCCAACGGACGGCTCATCACCCGCTGGAGCGGCCTGCCCTATCTCCCCGACGGCGGCGTGGCTTTTGACGGCGGCCGCATCCTGGAGGTGGGCCCCACCGCCGCTCTGAAGCAGCGCTATCCCCAGGCGGACTTCATCGACGCCAGAGGCGGCGTCATCATGCCCGGCCTCATCAACGCCCACACCCACATCTACTCCGCCCTGGCAAGGGGCCTGAGCATTGACGGCTTTGACCCCACCAATTTCTACGAGGTGCTGGACGGCCAGTGGTGGTACATCGACCGGCACCTGACCCTGGAGGGCACCCGGGCCAGCGCCGACGCCCTCTTTATGGACTGCATCAAGCAGGGTGTCACCGCCATTTTCGACCATCACGCCTCCTTTGCCGAGATCCCTGGCTCCCTGTTCCAGATCGCCGAGAGCGCCAAGAAGTTCGGCGTCCGCTCCTGCCTGTGCTACGAGGTCAGCGACCGGGACGGCCAGGAGAAGTGCGACCAGGCCATCCAGGAAAACGCCGACTTCATCACCTACTGCGAGAAGCACCCCAGCGACATGCTGGCGGCCATGTTCGGCGGCCACGCCCTGTTCACCATCAGCGACCGGACCTTTGAGAAGATGGTGGAGGCCAACAACGGCCGCACCGGCTTCCACATCCACGTCTCCGAGGGCATGAACGACGTGTACGACAGCCTCCAGAACTACGGCCGCCGCCCGGTCCAGCGCCTCCAGGACCACGGCATCCTGGGCCCCAGGACCATCCTGGGCCACTGCATCCACGTGAACACCGCGGAAATGGAGATCATCCAGGCCACCGGGACCATGTGCGTCAACAACCCGGAGAGCAACATGGGCAACGCCGTGGGCTGCTCCCCGGTGCTCCAGCTGATGAAGCGGGGCATCACCGTGGGTCTTGGCACCGACGCCTACACCAACGACATGCTGGAGAGCCTGAAGGCCGCCCTCGCCATCCAGCGGCACAACGCCTGTATGCCCAACGTGGGCTGGGGCGAGGCCACGGGGATGCTTTTCCGGAACAACCCCGTCATTGGGGAGAAGTACTTCGGCGTGCCCATGGGTAAGCTGGCCCCCGGCGCGGCGGCGGACGTCATCGTCATGGACTACAGGCCCTTCACTCCCTTCTCCGACGCCAACATCGACGGGCACATGCTCTTCGGCATGACCGGCCGCCAGTGTCAGACCACCGTCATCAACGGCAGGATCCTGATGCTGGACCGCCAGCTGATCGGCATTGACGAGGAGGCGGAGAACGCCCACATCCTGGAGACCTCCCGGAAGCTGTGGGGAGAGCTGAATCATCGGGAATATTAATGATTTGCCCCTGCGGGGCGGCGGGGTTTTCCGCCACTCCGTGGCGGGGGAGGGTTCTGGGGGCTCCGCGCCCCGACCTTTTCTCCGC
>DBFJQM010000069.1:0-6085 GCA_048404665.1 Candidatus Pelethomonas sp. | reverse complement strand
GTCCCTCCCCTCCCCCCACCGGCCGGGAGACGGGCCAGAGGGGGCCTCTGGAGGGCCTGCTGGGGAAGCTGAAGCTGGACAATATCGACACCGGGGACCTTCTGCTGCTGGCCATTTTGTTCCTGCTGTTCCGGGAGGGCGGCGACGAGGAGCTGCTCATCGCCCTGGGCCTGCTGCTGATCCTTTAGACGCGCAAGATAGGAAAAGAAGACCCCGCCGTCCGGCGGGGCCTTCTCAGCTTTATTTAAAATACTTTGCCGCGCTGCGGAACAGGCCCATATCGTATTCGCCAGGGACGTTGCGGTACAGGTGCTCCCCTACCCGCTCGCTGTGTCCCATCTTCCCCAGCACCCGGCCGCCGGGGGACGTGACGCCCTCGATGGCCCACAGGGAGCCGTTGGGATTGAATGCGGTGTCCATGCTGGGCGCGCCGGTCAGGTCCACATACTGGGTGGCGATCTGGCCGCGCTCCGCCAGCCGTCCCAGGAGGCTCTCCGGGGCCACGAACCGGCCCTCGCCGTGGGAAATGGGGACGCTGTAGATCTTCCCAGGCTCCGCCTCCATCAGCCAGGGGGACAGGTTGGAGCACACCCGTGTGCGGACAATGGACGACTGGTGCCGCCCGATGGTGTTGTAGGTCAGGGTGGGACAGCCCTCGTCCGTGCCGCGGATCTCGCCGAAGGGGACCAGCCCCAGTTTCACCAGGGCCTGGAAGCCGTTGCAGATACCTAGCATCAGGCCGTCCCGGTTTTTCAGCAGATCGTGGATGGCGTCGGTGAGCCGGGGATTGCGCAGGAAGGACACGATGAACTTCGCGGACCCGTCCGGCTCGTCGCCGCCGGAGAACCCGCCGGGGAGGAACACGATCTGCCCGTTCCGGATGGCGTGCTCCAGCTCCAGGGCGGACTGGGCCAGGGCGTCGGGGGTCAGGTTGCGGATGACTACCGTTTCCGCCGTCATGCCCGCCCGGAGGCAGGCCCGGACGCTGTCGTACTCGCAGTTGGTGCCGGGGAACACGGGGATGACCACCCTGGGCCGCGCGATGTCGTGAGGCATGACCGCAGGTGCGCCCCCGGTCCAGGTGACCGGCTCCGCCGTACCGCCCCCGGCGGTGCGGGTGGGGTAAACGTCCTCCAGAACGCCCTCGTTGAGGGCCAGGAGTTCGTCGATGGGTACAACGTCATTGGGAATCGCGATTACCGGCTCTTCCGTGGTGACGCCGACTTTACGGCAATATTGGCAGTCCGGCTCCTCCGCCAGTTCGGCCACGATCACGGCGTTTCCGATACCAAACCAGTTGACCATATCGTCGTCGCTCTTGAAGCCGACCCGGTTGCCGAAGGACATCTTCATCACCGCGTCGGCAAGGCCGTTTTCCGCCGCCCAGGCGGCTTCAACTTTACCCGCCTGGCAGAGTGCGTGGAACGCGTCCCAGGCGGCCTTCTGGCTCTCCGCGCCGTCGTCGCCGGGGGCGAACACGTACACCGGATGTCCCGCCGCCTTGAATTCGGGCGTAATCACCTCCCCCGCCAGAATCGGCGCGATGGCGAAGGAGATCACCGTGGGCGGCACATCCAGGTCCATGAAGGACCCGGACATGGAGTCCTTGCCGCCGATGGCGGCGCAGCCGAAGTCCAGCTGGGCGCATAAAGCCCCCAGCAGCGCCTGGAAGGGCTTGCCCCATCGCTCCGGATCTGTGCGCAGCTTCTCAAAGAACTCCTGCAAGGTCAGGTACGCCTTATGATAGTCCGCTCCCGCAGCTACCAGCTTGGCGATGGAGGCCGACACCGCATCATAGGCGCCCCAGAAGGGGCTCGCGGACAGCGCCTCCGGGTCACAGGCCCAGGACATGACGCTGGCCTGGGCGGTTTCCTGCATCGGCTCAACGGGCAGCAGCGCGGCCATGGACTGGGCAGGGGTGCGCTGGGTCCTGCCGCCGAAGGGCATCGTCACGCTCCCCGCGCCGATGGAGGCGTCAAACCGCTCCACAAGCCCCCGCCGGGACGCGTACCGCAGTCCGGACGCCAGTTCCCGGAGGGTAGAGGGCCGCTCCACCGCGCCGCCCACAAATTCCTCCACCAGCACCGACGCGTGCTTCACCGCGCCGTTGGTGTCCAGAAATTCCCGGCTCAGGTCCGCGATGGTCTCGCCCCGCCACTTCATCACCATCCGGGGGCTCTCCGTGACCACGGCGGCGCGGTAGGCCTCCAGGTTCTCCGTCTCCGCCAGGAAGATGAACTGCTGCTCGTCCTCCGGGGCAACCACCACGGCCATGCGCTCCTGGCTCTCGGAGATGGCCAGCTCCGTGCCGTCCAGGCCGTCGTACTTCTTCCGCACGGCGTCCAGGTCGATCTCCAGCCCGTCGGCCAGCTCGCCGATGGCGACGCTGACGCCGCCGGCGCCGAAGTCGTTGCACCGCTTGATCATTTTGGTCACATTGGGGTTGCGGAACAGCCGCTGGAGCTTCCGCTCCTCGGGGGCGTTGCCCTTCTGGACCTCGCTGGCCATGGTGGTCAGGGATTTCAGGTTGTGGCTCTTGGAGGAGCCGGTGGCCCCGCCGATGCCGTCCCGGCCGGTCCGGCCCCCCAGGAGGATCACCACATCCCCCGGCGCAGGCCGCTCCCGGCGGACGTTTTTCGCCGGCACCGCCGCCACCACCGCGCCGCACTCCAGGTGCTTGGCGATGTAGCCAGGGTGGTACAGCTCCGCCACATGTCCGGTGGCAAGGCCGATTTGGTTGCCGTAGGAGGAGTACCCCGCCGCCGCCGAAGTCGCCAGCTTCCGCTGGGGCAGCTTGCCGGGGAGGGTGTCCTCAAAGCTGGCCCTGGGATCGCCGCAGCCGGTGACGCGCATGGCCTGGTGGACGTAGGCCCGCCCGGACAGGGGGTCCCGGATGCACCCGCCGATACAGGTGGCCGCGCCGCCGAAGGGCTCGATCTCCGTGGGGTGGTTGTGGGTCTCGTTTTTGAACATCAGCAGCCAGTCCTGTTCCTGACCGTCCACCACCGCGGGGACGTGGATGGAACAGGCGTTGATCTCCTCGCTCTCGTCCAGCTCAGGCAGCAGGCCCCGCTTTTTCAGCACCTTCGTGCCGATGGTGGCGATGTCCATGAGGGTCTGGGGCCGCTTGGCGGCCTTCTCCTCCCCGTACACCTCCACCCGGGCGGCCAGATAGCGCTCATAGGCCGCCCTTACGCTGGTATCGTAGGCGGGCGTCCCCTCCGGGGCCTCAATGCGGATGTCGTCCAGGTGGGTGGAAAAGGTAGTGTGGCGGCAGTGGTCGGACCAGTAGGTGTCCACCACCCGCACCTCGGTGATGGTGGGGTCCCGGCGCTCCGTATCCCGGAAATAGGTCTGGAGGAACCGCAGATCGTCCAGATCCATAGCAAGGCCCAGCCTCTCCAGCAGTTCCGTCAGTCCCCCGTCATCCAGCTTGGTAAAGCCCGTCAGGGTCTCCACCATGGCGGGGACCGGGTGCTCCCGGACCAGGGTGTCCGGCTTCTCCAGGGAGGCCTCCCGGCTCTCCACGGGGTTGATGAGATAGCCCTTGACCTTGTCCAGCTCCTCCTGGGAGAGTCTCCCCTCCAGAATGTAGACCTTGGCGTGGCGCACCAGGGGCCGCTCCACCCCGGCCATCAGCTGGATACACTGGGCGCAGGAGTCGGCGCGCTGGTCGAACTGGCCCGGCAGGGCCTCCACCGCCAGCAGGCTGTGGACGTCCCGGGGCTCGGGGAAGGTCTCGTCCCAGGTCACGTCCACCTGGGGCTCGGAAAACACGATGTGCTTGGCCTTTTCGTAGACGGCGGGGTCGATGCCCTCCACATCGTAGCGGTTCAGGATGCGCACGCCCTCCAGGTCCCGGACGCCCAGGAAGCCCCGCAGGTCCGCCAGCAGGTTTCCCGCCTCGGGGCTGAGGCCGGGGCGCTTTTCCACATAGATGCGATATACCATTTACTTCTCCTCCAGTGCCTCCATGGCACGCCGGCCGATGTCACGGCGGCAGAAGGCGTTATCGAAATGGATGCGGTCCGCCAGGGCGTAGGCCCTGCGGATGGCGGCAGGCAGGTCCTCCGCCACGGCCACGGCCCCCAGCACCCGACCGCCGCTGGTGAGGAGCTGTCCGTCCTTTTCCGTGGCTCCGGCGATGTAGATGCGCTCCCCCGCCCCGGTCTCCGGCAGGGAGATGGGAAAGCCCTTCTCATAGTGGGTGGGATAGCCCTTAGAGGCCAGAATCACGCAGCAGGCGGAATTTTTGCTGAATTTGACCTCCGTCTGGGCCAGCGTCCCCCGGGCGGTGGCCAGCATGATCTCCAGCAGGCTGCTCTCCAGCAGAGGCAGCACCACCTGGGTCTCCGGGTCTCCGAACCGGCAGTTGTACTCGATGACCTTGGGGCCGTCCGCCGTCAGCATCAGGCCGAAGTACAGGCAGCCCTTGAAGGGGCGGCCCTCCGCCCCCATGGCCCGGATGGTGGGCAGGAAGATGGTCTCCATGCACCGCTCCGCCACGTCGGAGGTGTAATAGGGGTTGGGGGCCACGGTGCCCATGCCGCCGGTGTTGAGGCCCCGGTCGCCGTCCATGGCCCGCTTGTGGTCCATGGAGGATACCATGGGGACCACCGTCTCGCCATCGGTGAAAGACAGGACGGAGACCTCCGGGCCGGTCAGGAACTCCTCAATGACGATGTTGGCCCCGCTCTCTCCGAAGACCCGGTCGGCCATCATGGAGCGGACCGCCTGGCGGGCGTCCTCCCTGGTCTCGCAGATGAGCACGCCCTTGCCCAGGGCCAGGCCGTCGGCCTTCACCACCGTGGGGATGGGGCAGGTCTCCACGTACCGGAGCGCCGCGTCCATATCCGAAAAGACCTCGTAGGCGGCGGTGGGGATGCCGTACTTCTTCATCAGATTTTTGGCGAACACCTTGCTGCCCTCGATGGCGGCGGCGCTCTTCCGGGGTCCGAAGCAGGGGATGCCCAGCTTCTCCAGCTCATCCACCGCCCCCAGCACCAGGGGATCGTCAGGCGCCACCACGGCCAGGTCCACCGGGTGGGTCCGGGCGAAGTCCACAATGGTGGGGATGTCCTTGGCCCCGATGGGCACGCACACAGCGTCCCGGGCGATGCCGCCGTTGCCGGGCAGGGCGTAGATGATCCCCGTCCGGGGGTCCTCCCGCAGCTTTTGAATGATGGCGTGCTCCCGTCCGCCGCCGCCGATCACCAGAATATCCATGGCTGTCTCCTTTTTCTTTCGCCCCTGCCGGGGCGGGGGTATCGTGGGACCGGACGGTCCCAGCTTTTTTCCGCCACTCCGTGGCGACGGAGGATTCTGGGGGCTGCGCGCCCCCAACCTTTTTTTCCGCCACTCCGTGGCGGCGGGTGGATTCATTTGCCCTTTAAATTGCTTTTGTGGGTTCCCGCACCCACGGGCGGGGTACTTTTCCCTCGCAGCTACATGCGGTGTGCGCCTACGCGCAGACTAGACGAAACAAACGTTCTCCTTCAGGTGGCGGGAGGTTCCGGAAAGGTCCCCCCCGCCACTCCTGGCTCTGTCCGATAACCAGGAAAAGGTCCTTGTGGAAAACTATGTGGAAAACCTGTGGAAAACCAGATGTTGTGCCCGGCGGCGGACGGTGCTACAATATCTGGTGGAAAGGAGGTGAGCACATAGCAAAGTACGAACGGCGGCGGCAGGCCAAGTGGGACGATGGCAATCTTCGAACCGTCAGCACGCGCCTGACAAAGCGGGAAGCCCTGGCCCTGGACGAGCTGTGCGAGCGGCACGGCATAACCAAGTTCTGGCTGGTGAAGCGGTTCCTGCTGAAGGTCCTGGCGGCGGCGGGGTTCAAGACCAGGCCAGCACCTGCAGGAAAAAGCGCCCTGGAGGAGGAGCTGGAGGCGGCGGGAGTCCAGCTTCCCTGAAGTCTACAGTACGCCAGGACAGCGGACCTGAAGCCCGGCGGAAGATTGCAGGTAGTCGAGGGGATAGCATGAGCTCCGCCCCTTCCATGAGGCCCCCCAGAATAGCCCCCGGTCAAGGGCAAGGCAAGCGGCGGACCCCTGGGCCGGGACCGCAGGGCCCGGCACTACCG
>DBFJQM010000068.1:0-15709 GCA_048404665.1 Candidatus Pelethomonas sp. | reverse complement strand
GCAGGGGGGTCCTGCCCCCCAGCTGGGGCACCGAGTCGTCGGCCATGCCGTCGCCAATGACCAGCAGATATTTCATGTCCTGCGCCTCCTTCTGCTTCTCCCGGACGGAGAAGGGTTCCCCTTATTATACCGGGTTCTGTTCCGCTTTTCAACGGGAAAGTTAAAATGCACCAAAAAATTTTGCGGTTTGCCCCGGCGCTTTGTGATATCAGCCCATGTCCGGCGGACAGACGCCGCATATTTTTGTCCGGGCCGGGGATACTGGTGCTGGGACCGGCGGCAGACGCCGGGCTGAAAAAGGAGGGAAACGGTATGCTGCTTGATCGTGTGGCCCTGGCCCTGGTGATCATCGGGGCGCTGAACTGGGGCGCAATCGGCCTGTTCGGGTTTGACCTGGTGGCCTTCCTCTGCGGCGGTCAGATGGGGGTGCTGTCCCGGATCATCTACGGCGTGGTGGGCCTGGCGGGGCTGTGGTGCATATCCCTGCTGTTCCGGGAGAACGCCACGGAAACGGCCTGAAAAGGCAAATAAAAGGCCCTGCCGTTTGGCAGGGCCTTTCATTTGCGACCACTCCGCGCGCGCCTTTGCGGGGGAGCGGCGCGCGCTGCGTGAGATGTGTTTTTTGCGGGGCGGACAAGGTGAATTGCCCCGCAGGGGCAAGAGAGGGCGGCCTGGGCCGGCTCCGCAAAAAATGATTCGTGGGGTGCGGGGGTGAGTTGAGAACTGGCTGCGGGGAACGGGGCCTTGCTGGAACGATCTTACGGGGGCGCGGGGGGAAACTTGAAAAAAAGAGGGCGGATTCAGGCGGGATGTTAAAAAAAGCTGTTGAAATATCGGCGGGATTGGGATATACTAATTGCGCTGATTTCGCACATTACAAAAATGGAGGATTTTTACTATGATTCAGATCACAAAAGACACCATCATCGGTGACATCCTGGATATCGCCCCCCAGACCGCTCCCATCTTTATGTCCATCGGTATGCACTGCCTGGGCTGCCCCAGCAGCCGCGGCGAAACCGTGGAGGAGGCCTGCGCCGTCCACGGCGTGGACGTGGAGAAGCTCCTGGAAGTCGTCAACGCCGAGGCAAACAAATAAAATCAAAAGAGTGGCGCAGCCACTCTTTTGAAACCACTTCGCTTGCGCCGCCGCGGGGGAGCGTCGCGCGCTCCGTGAGTTGTGTTTTTTGCGGGGCAGACAAGGTGAATTGCCCCGCAGGGGCAAGAGAGGGCGGCCTGGGCCGGCTCCGCAAAAAAATGATTGGCGAAGTGCGCGGGGGAGCAAAAAATGGTTGGCGAAGCGCGGGGGAGCAAAAAATGATTGGCGAAGTGCGGCGCTCCACATATTGACCGAGGGGGTGAAGCTATGGACAGACCCCGTTTGAGTCCCCGGCTGCGGGCCATCGCGGACCGGGTGCCGTCCTGGTGCCGCCGTTTGGCGGATATCGGCACCGACCACGGGTATCTCCCGGCGGAGATGCTGCTCACCGGGCGGCTGGACTTCGCCGTGGCCGCCGACATCGGGGCGGAGCCCCTGGACCGGGCCAGGCGCACGGCGGAGAAATTCGCCGTGGCCAACATGGACCTGCGCCTGGGGGACGGGCTTTCCGTCCTGGCCCCCGGGGAGGTGGACTGCGTGGTCATCGCCGGCATGGGCGGCGACACCGTCATCGACATCCTCGCCGCCGCCCCCTGGACCAGGGAGGGCGCGGTGCTGCTGCTCCAGCCCATGACCCGCTCGGAGCTGCTGCGGCCCTGGCTGGCGGAAAACGGCTACGCCATCCGGGCGGAGGCCCTGGCGGCGGACCGGGGGGTCATCTACCCCATCCTCACCGTCACCGGCGGGGAAATGCCCCCGGTGTCCCCGGCCCAGGCCTGGGGCGGCGTGGCCCTGGCGGAGGACCCTATGTGGGGGCCCTACCTCACCGAGCATATCCTCCGGCTGCGGAAGGCGGTCCGGGGCCTGGAGCGGGCCAGGGACCCGTCCCTGGCGGACAAGCGGCTGCGCCTTTCCCAGGCGGCGGCCCAGCTGGAGACCTGGAAGGAGGCGTGGCAGCGTGACCACGGTACATGACATCGAGCAATTCCTCTATGAGCTGGCCCCACGGGACCTGGCCATGGAGTGGGACAACGTGGGGCTTCTGGTGGGGGACCCGGACCAGCCGGTGTCCCAGGTGCTGGTGGCCCTGGACGTGACGGCGGACACCGCCCACGAGGCCGCCCAGTGCGGCTATGACCTGATCGTGGCCCACCACCCGGTGATGAACCTCCACTGGCACAAGCGGGAGCTGAACACCCTGCGGCCCGACACCCGGCTGGGGAAGCTGCTGACCTTCTTAGTCCGCAGCAACGTGGCCGCCGTGTGTATGCACACCAACCTGGACGCCGCCCCCGGCGGGGTCAACGACGCCCTGGCCGCCGCCCTGGGCCTTGCCGTCACCGGCCCCCTGGGGGACGACGGCATCGGCCGGATCGGGGACCTGCCCCGGTTCATGACCACGGAGGAGCTGCTGAAGCTGGTGAAGGACCGCCTTGCCCCCAACGGCGTCCGGTACGCCGACGCGCAAAAGCCCATCCGCCGTCTGGCGGTGGGTGGCGGGGCCTGCGGGGACTACTTCACCGCCGCCGTGGAAAAGGGCTGCGACGCCTTTGTCACCGCCGACGTGACCTATGACCAGTTCCTGGACGCCAGGGCCATGGGCCTGACCCTCATCGACGCGGGCCACTTCCCCACGGAGAACGTCATCTGCCCCCTGCTGGCGGAGAAGCTCATGGCCCGGTTCCCCGGCCTGCACGCGGAGGTGTCCCACCGCCACCGGGAGGTCATTTCGTATTTCATTTAAATGTAAGACATATCAGTAAGGAGACGAGTAGCTATGTCCGGACATTCCAAATGGCATAACATCCAAAAGACCAAGGGCGCGGCGGACGCCAAGCGCTCCCAGGCCTTTACCAAGATCGCCCGGGAGATGATCGTGGCGGTGAAGGAGGGCGGCAGCGGCGACCCCAACAACAACTCCCGCCTGGCCACCGTCATTGCCAAGGCCAAGGCCGCCAACATGCCCAACGACAACATCAAGCGCACCATCGACAAGGCCCTGGGGGCCGGCAACACCGACAACTTTGAGAAGGTGGTCTACGAGGGCTACGGGCCCAGCGGCGTGGCCGTCATCGTGGAGGCCCTGACGGACAACCGCAACCGCACCGCCCCGGAGGTCCGCCACCTCTTTGACAAGTACGGCGGCAACATGGGCGCCTCCGGCTGCGTCAGCTGGAGCTTTGACCGCAAGGGCGTCATCGTCATCGACAACGAGGACGGCGACCTGGACGAGGAGACGGTCATGATGGACGCCCTGGACTGCGGCGCCGAGGACTTCTCCGCCGAGGAGTCGGTCTTTGAGATCACCACCGACCCCGACAGCTTCAACGACGTCACCGCCGCCCTGGAGGCCAAGGGCTACGTCTTTGCCGAGGCGGAGATCCAGATGGTGCCCCAGAACTACATCCAGCTCACCGGCGAGGACGATATCAAGAACATGACCAAGCTCATCGACCTGCTGGAGGACAACGAGGACGTCCAAAACGTCTGGCACAACTGGGAGCAAGATTAAAAGTACATGGAAACGCCCCGGACGCGGCAAGATGCCGCGCTCGGGGCGTTCTCGATACTCTTACGGCTGGCCGGCGGGCTGCTGGCCGGACAGCTCACGGTCAATGGCGAGAAGCTGCCGGGCGGTATAGGCGGCGTCCTCCCGTGTGATCCCCAGGTGAAAGACCAGCCGCACCTCGGTTTCGGAGAGAACGTAGCCCCGGATCCCCCGCTGGGCCAAACGTGCGGCGAAGTCCTCACCGGTCATGCCGCTGCGGCTCAGGTCCAGCAGCAGGATATTGCTCTGAGGGGCCGGGTCGGCCCGGATGACCGCCAGCTCCCGCAGCTGCTCCGCCAGGTACTGGGCGTTTTCCCGGTCCTCCGCCAAACGCTCCACCTGGTGCTCCAGGGCATAGATGCCGCAGGCCGCCGCTACGCCGGTCTGCCGCATGGTGCCGCCTAGGAGCTTCCGCCACTCCCTGGCCCGGGCGATAAACGGCTTCGTTCCGCAGAGCAGGGAGCCTATGGGCGCGCCCAGCCCTTTGGAGATACAGAACATGAGGGAATCGCAGTGCTCCGCGATCTCCCTCGGGGAGACGCCAAGGGCCTCCGCCGCGTTGAACAGCCTGGCGCCGTCCAGATGGACGTGGATGCCGCGCCGGGTGCAGAGGTCCTTGAACTGCCGCATGTGGCCGATGGACATGCAGGTGCCGCCGGAAAAGTTGTGGGTATTCTCCACGCAGGCCATTTGGACCGCGTGTCCCACCAGCTGCGCCCGGATCTCATCAAGATCGGGGGCGCCGTCACGGCCGATTTGATAGGTGACCGGGATCATCCGAAAGCCCTCCGGCTGGAAGCAGATCTTTTCCACCTCCAGGATATGCTGGCGCTTTTCCACAAGGATGGTGCTGCCGGGGGGACAGCAGGCGAGGATGGCGCAGGTGTTGGCCATCGTCCCGGTGGGGCAGAACAGGGCGGCCTCCTTGCCGGTCATGGCCGCCGCCAGGTCCTCCAGACGGTTGGTGGTCAGATCCTCCCCGCGCCCGTCGGCGTCCAGCCGCCCCGCGTCTCCCAGCTGCGCGCACAGGATGGTCTCCAGCATGGCCCGGGAGGGCAATGTGGTGGTGTCGCTCACTAAATCTATCATATGATATCTATTTCCTTTGCTTCGCAGGGGCCCTTCCTTCC
Source organism: Candidatus Pelethomonas sp. (assembly GCA_048404665.1). GTDB lineage: Bacteria > Bacillota > Clostridia > Oscillospirales > Oscillospiraceae > Pelethomonas. The sequence goes on along the minus strand of DBFJQM010000068.1, from coordinate 10,932 downwards.
GGTGGGGGGAAGGGCCCCTGCAGTCTATGTTGTTTTGCCGGGCGTCAGGCGCCCAGGCCGAGGGGAATATGGCAGAAGTAAAAGACGCAGAACAGGGCGATCAGCGTCACCAGATAGACCAGGGAGAACACGACCTGGCCGGACAGCAGCGTGCCCATGCCGGCCTCCTCGTCGTTGATCTCCGGCATACGGTACTGGTTCATCATGGTGATGGCGTAGACCAGCGCCGCGTTCAGCGGGGTGAGGTTATTCGTGCAGGAATCCCCCATGCGGTAGAGGCACTGGGTGACCACGGGGTCGATGCCCAGGTTGAGGAACATAGGCACGAAAATGGGCGCCAGGATCATCCACTTGGCGGACGCGCTGTACATGAACAGGTTGGTGAAGGCGATCACGATCACGAAGGTGATCATCAGCGGGAAGCCGGTGAAGTGGATGGAGGAGAGGAAGCGCTCGCCGGAGACGGAGATCACGGTGGCCAGGTTGCTGGTGTTGAACACGTACAGCATCTCCGCCACCACAAAGAGGATCAGCACCATGGTGGCGATGCTCCTGACGCCGCTGGCCATCATCTTGGGGATGTCGTTTTTGCTCTGGATGACCTTGGCACCTACGCCGTAGCAGATGCCCAGGATGACGAACATGAAGGAGATGATGGGCACCAGGCTGGACATCAGGGGGGAGCTGGGGATCAGCTGGCCCTCTGCGGAGCGCAGGAAGCCGTTGCGGGGGATGCAGAAGATCAGCAGCAGGACCACGAAGACCAGCGCGCCGTAGCCGGCGAACTTCATGCCCCGGTTCTCCTCCGGCGTCAGCGTCAGGGCGGAGCGGTCGCCGGCGATCCGCTGGGAGCGGTCCACGTCACCGTAGAGGGGGACCAGGATTTTCTCCGTGAGGACCGTGGTGATGAGGGCCAGCACGACGCAGGCGACTGCCTGGAAGATGTAGTTGACCATGGGGTTGACCGAATAGCCCAGGGGCTCCGACACGCCGTTGGTGATGGAGGAGACCACGACGTCGCCCACCGAGGGCAACAGGTTGCCCACATAGCCCGCGCCGGCGGAGCCGTAGCCCACGATGATGCCGATCCAGGGGTTGCGTCCTACGGCCTTGAAGATGACGGCGCCCAGCATGACGGCCAGGATGGTGCCGCCGTCGGAGCAGATGTTGGAGCATACGCCCACCATGGCCAGGACAAAGGTGACCATGCTGTTGGGGGCGTTGCCCAGGAGCTTGCGCAGCCCGACCTTGAAAAAGCCGCTCTCGTCACAGATGGCCACGCACATGGTGATGATCAGCACGGCGGTCAGATTCGGGCTGTTGGTAAACGCGGTGACGAAATTGGCCAGCCAGTTCTGGAGCTGCACCTTGGAGAGCATGTTGACGACGGCGGCGGTCTGCTCCGTGACCTCCCCAGTCTTGGAGGCGGACAGATAGGTGACGGAGACCCCCGCCATGCTGCAGATCCAGGAGGCGAGAAGGATAACGCCGATCAGAATCAGGAAAATATAAAAGGGGTGGGGGAGCTTGTTGCCTGCGCGCTCGATCCCTTTGGCAAAGCGGACCAGAACGCCGGAGCTTTTCTTTGTGGTATCTTTCTTCATGATGAACTCCTTTGATCCTCTTCGTGTTTCTGTCTTACTTTCGTCTTGGCTCTGTCTGGTTTTGCCCGTTCAGCTTGGATACCATGGTGCAGAAGAGCTTTGCGGAGGTCAGCAGCACCCTCTCGTCCAGGTTGAACCGGCAGTTGTGATGGGGGACCGGCACGCTGGCGCCCAGCATCAGGAAGGTGGCCTTGCCGCCCTGGCGCTGGACCTCCCGCATCATGAAGGTCACGTCCTCGCCGCCGCCGTCCATGTCCAGGTACGGGTCCATGACCATGGAGCTGTCCAGCTCGCCCAGGCACTCCGTGGCCAGGGCCACCATCTCCGGGTCGCAGGGGCAGTCGATGGAGTGGCCCGCGATCCTGTAGGAGAACTCGCACTCGTACATCTCAGCCGCCGCCCGGCACACGCGGAGCATCCGCTGGAACATAAATTCGTTCAGCTCCTCCGTCAGGCCCCGGACCTCGGCTTTCAGCACCGCGTAGTCCGGTATCACGTTCCTGCCCGGCCCGAACTCGCCTGCGCCCACGTTGACGCGGGTGCGCCCTGCGCTGTGGCGGGTGATGGCCAGCAGGTTGAGAATGGCGGCGGCCGCCGCGGCGCCGGCGTTGCGGCCCTTCTCCGGAGCCGCCCCCGCGTGGGCGGACAGCCCCTTGAATATCAGGTCCACCTTATAGCTGAAGCTGCCGTTGACGGTGGCCGCCGCGAACCGGCCGTACTCCATGCCGCCGAAGCCGATGTGGCCGCCGAAGAGGTAGTCAACGCCGTCCAGGATGCCGCTTCTGGCCACCGACTCGCCGCCCCGGGCGCCCTCCTCCGCGGGCTGGAAGATCAGCAGGACCTTGCCGCAGAGCTGGTCCGTGCAGGCGGCAAGGATATTGGCTACGCCGATGCCGATGGCGGTGTGGGCGTCGTGGCCGCAGGCGTGCATGAGCATGGGGTGGACGGAGGCAAAGCCCTCCTTCCGGGGGACGTGGTCCGGCTCCTTGGTCTCGTCCACGTCGTTGCAGTCGATGTCAAAGCGCATGGCGGTGGTGGGGCCCGGCCGGCCTGTGTCCAGGATGCCGACCACGCCGGTGTAGCCGCCGCGCATCTGCTCCACCAGGTCGGGATCGGCCCCCTCCTGGACCGCGCGGCGCATACAGGCCTCCAGCACGTCGTCAGGCGGCACGCCGTACCGCTCCTCCTTCATGTGGATCGCTTTTCCGAATACGCAGGGGATGCCCAGGCGCTGCAGCTCATGAATGATATCGGATGTTGCCAGGAATTCCGTCCAGGCGTTTTCCGGCATACGGTGGCGGGTCCTGCGGAATTCGATCAGCTTGCTCTCAAGCTGCTTCAGGTCAACTGCGGAGAAATCCATGTTCTTTTTCCTTTCTGTCCAAGCTATGCGGTTCATGCATAAACCACAATGACACAGGAAGAATTGCAATCCCTTCTGTTAAAATTAAACATCCCTCTTGACAAATAGTCAAATATCAATATAAATATGAGAATATAGAGCTAAAACTATGCAAGGAGGCCGGCGATGTTTCGGAATAAGGATTATATCTACTGCATCTACAAGGAGGGGAGCTTCAGCAAGGCGGCTGAGATCCTGCACATCGCCCAGCCGTCCCTCAGCGCGGACGTGAGCCGGCTGGAGAAGCGGCTGGGACTGCAGCTGTTCAACCGAAAGACGAAGCCCATCACCGTCACGCCCTTCGGCCTGGAGTACATCCACGCCGTGGAGCAGATCTACGAGATCGAGGAGCATCTCCAGACGCTGGCCTACGAGGTCAGCACTCTGCAGAGCGGCCATCTGGCCATTGGGGGGAGCAGCCTGGACAACCCCTATGTGATCACCCAGACCATCGCCCGGTTCAAAAAGCGCTATCCCAAGGTGCAGCTGTGCATCCACGACACCAGCACCATCCGCTCCAAGCAGATGCTGGACGCCGGCGAGCTGGACCTGGTCATCACCAACCGCCCGATGGATGTGACCAAATATGAAAAGCTCCTGTGCTACGACGAGAGCCTGCTGTGGGTGATCCCGGAGGAATTTCCCGTCAACGCCGGCCTGCGGGGGCGGGCGCTGGGCCCGGAGGAGCTGGGCGACCGGGTCTTTGACGTGCCGGAGGACAGGTGCGTCAGCGCCGCGGAGCTGGCGGAGGTGCCCATGATCCTGCTGAACAACACCAACTATCTCCGCACCTGTGTGGACATGATCTTCCAGGAGAGCCGGGTGGAGCCGGTTGTGGCGCTGGAGACGGAAACCCCCTCCATCTCCTACAACTTTGCCATGCAGGGCGTGGGGGCCACCGTTGCCAGCAGCCGCCTGGTGGAGAACCTGAAGCCGGACGGGCGGCTGCTGTACTACAAGGTAAAAAGCCAGTACAGCAGGCGGGAGGCCTATGTCTACTACAGCAAGGGCCGCTATGTCACGTCGGCCATGGAAACATTCATTGAGCTTCTGCTGAGCGGCGGGGGAAAGAGCGCCGCCCCTGACACGGCGTCCTGACCGCGGGATGCGGCCCCTGCGGGCGGAGGCATAAAAAAAGAAGGAGGATACCGGTTGGTATCCTCCTCCGTATTTGTCCCCGGACGCGGCTTCTGCCGCGCTCGGGGCGTTCTCGATACGGTTACGGCTCGCCGGCGGGCTGCTGGCCGGACAGCTCACGGGAGATCTCCCAGTAGATGCGGCTGCGCTCGGACACCAGACGCTCCGACAGCTCCCGGTACAGGGCCGGGTCGTCCAGCAGAGCCACGATCCGGGGGGCGTACCGCCGACCGCTGCCCTGGCGCAGCTCCTCCACCAGGGCCTCGTAGCTCTTGGCCTCGGCGTAGCTGCGGCCCACGTTGTCCGTGGCCGCGTCCATGGAGTCCGCCACCGTCACCACGTCCAGGGCCAGTTGGGCCTCCGGCGGGCAGGGGGGACATTCGGCGGGGTAGCCGCCCCGCCCGTTCCAGGACCGGTGGTGGCGCAGAGCCACCTGGGCGGCGGTGTCCAGGTCCGGGTAGTTCTTCAGCAGGTGGTAGCTCAGCAGGGGGTGGAGCTTGATCTTCTCAAACTCCTCGTCCAGCAGCTTCCGGCCGTAGATGCCCACGGCGTCCAGGGTCATGCTCTTGCCGGCGTCGTGGTACAGGCCGCAGAGGTAGGCCATGCGGAGGATATCATCCCTCCGGCGGCGGATCTCCTCCTGGCCGCAGATGCCGAAGGCCCCCTCCAGCAGCTCCGGCGCGCTGCGGAGCATATAGTCGAACAGCAGCCGGGTGATGCCCGCCACCATGCGGCTGTGGACGTAGGTGGGGGGATGGCAGGCCAGGATGAACCGCAGCAGGTGCTCCTGGATGGACTGGGTATTCTCCAGATAGTAGGAGGAGGTGTCCGCCAGGTAGGTGCTGACCAGGGAGGCGTACTCGTTGTGGGGGAAGGCGGCCAGGTACACGGTGATGTCCTGGGCGCAGGCGGCCAGCCGGGGCTGGAGGGCCTCCCGCTCCCGGGGGCTGGTGAACTGGGAGTAGGCGTCGATATACAGGGGCAGGCGCACGTTGTTGAAAATGCCCTGGACGGAGAAATTGCGGACGTCCCGCCGGTCGTAGGACTCCAGCAAAAGGTCCACCAGCTCCCCGGCGGTGATAAGCCCCGCGTGGAACCGGGCGGCGTCGTAGACGTACTGCACCCGGGCGGGGGCGGTGCGGCCCTTCAGCTGGCTGGCCCGGGCCTGGTACTTGTAGGCGAACTGGGCGGACTCCAGCACGTCCTGGGCCAGGTCCGGCTGGGTCTGGCCCGGCTGGGACAGGCCCCGGCGCAGCTCCGCCATGTAGGCCGTGCGGTCAAAGTGCATGGCGTACTCATAGGACTCCCATGGCAGCTCCGGGTTCATGGCCCGGTAGCGGGGGGACTGGATGACCGCCATGGCCTCCTGGAAGTACTTGCGGTATTTGGGGTAGTGGCTCTCCCGGCTGGGGGACAGGGGGCGGTTGGGCCCCTTTACGGCGGCGCCCAGGCGGCGGTTGGCCAGGCAGCGGATCACATAGTCCCGGGTCTCCCCGTCGGGGATGTCCTCGTACTGGTCCATGTAGGCCGCCCCGGCCTCAAAATACTCCCCCACCTTGTCCACCAGCAGGTTGATGCCCGTGTCGGCGCTGCTCATGCTCATGTAGTAGACGCTGAGGCCCTGGTAGTACAGCTCCCGGAGGGTCAGGGCCCGGTCGCCGCGCACCTGGGCGCAGCGGTAGAGAAGCTGGTGGATGCGGTAGGCGATGCCACGGTCCAGGGCCAGGGCGTAGGTGGAGAGCTTCCCCGCCAGCTCCTCCAGGTCCAGGATCTCCTGGTCGGTGACGTCCTCCGGCCGCCGGGAGAACAGGAACCGGTCCAAGAGCCGGTCGTTTTCCTGGCGCAGGTGAAAGACCTGCCGGGAGGCATGGCGGATCATGTCCAGGACCTGGTCCTGGCTCAGGTCCCCGGCCACGGCGGGCTTGGACAGGGCGAATACGGTATTCAGATTGTCGATGTACTGCTGGTACTGCGGGTCCAAGGTGACAGCCCCTTTCGCGTTATAGGTGCCGAACCATCGTGAATAGTTTATCGTATTTGGCCGTGTCCGTCAAGACGGGACAGGCAGGGTTTTCCGTGTTCGCGGGAGAAAATTTTTTCCTCGCCGGGAAGGGGGAGGGAATGGAAACTTATTCATGTGGAAAACCGTGTGGATGATTTGTGGAAAACAGGAAGCGAATGTGGAAAACTTTGTGGAAACCGTGTGGAAAGCGACCGCAATAGGGCGGACACTGTCCCTGTGACCGGGGCTGTGCCTCTGACTCGGCGCTGGCCTTGACGGAGGCTTTGTCCCTTCCTTTTCCTATGACAGTTCCTTTTTCTTTCTCTTTTTCTTTTCCTTTTGGGCGGCCCGCGTTGCATGGAAACGTGCAACAAAGGGGGAGTTTGGTCCTATAGGTAAAAGGAGGTTTTTGCCCGATGGAAAAAAAGAGCTTTTTGGTGTATTTTGACAGCTACCCCTGGGTCCGGCTGCTGACGCTGGAGGAGAAGGGCCTTTTGCTGGACGCCCTGTTCCGCTACGCCGACCGGGTCCAGGAGGAGGACGTCCGCCCGGAGGCGTTTTTGGCGTCCTGCCCGGAGCTGCCGGGGAACGCGGTGCTGGTGTTCGGCTTCATGGCGGGGAACGTGTACCGGGACACCCTCAAGTGGAAGCGCCGGGCCAGGGCCAGGGGGCAGAGCCGCCCCGCCGCCGGCGAGGGCTCCGGTGAGGAGGGCCTGACGTCGGCCCTGGAGTTTGCCCTGGAGACGGAGCCCTTCCTCCGCCGGGACGGGGCGGAGAGAGCATAAAGGGAGGGGGGCGCCGGTCAGGCGCCCTCCTCCATGGTCTGCGCGAGAAAAACTGTAAGCCGGGTTCTGTATTTGGCGGTCATCTATCTAGGCGGCCCGTTGCCGGACCGCTCCAGCCACCTCCTGAGGACGGCCGGGCCGGCCATGTGTCCTCCCACGGTGTTGCTCCGGATAGAGTTTACAGCGTCGGACAGTCTCCAGCCGACGGGTGAGCTCTTACCTCACCTTTCCACCCTTACTGCCCAAGGGGACGGAGGGCAGCGGTATCTCTCTGTTGCACTTTTCCTGAAGTTGCCTTCGGCGGGCGTTACCCGTTATCCTTGCCCTGTGGAGCCCGGACTTTCCTCACGGCGGGCCTTTGGGCCCTGCCCCGCGACCGCCTGTTTTTCTCGTACCGTCTATTGTAGCCCACCCGGCCCGGCTTGTCAATGAAGGATTGCGTCCGCCAGACACAAAATATCATTGTTTTATGGTTTTTTCCGTGGTATACTATATGGCATCCTGTAAGCATCCTATGATGGGAGAGAGACATATGACCATACAAGCGTATCTGGCGGCATTGCGGGACAAGACCGTGGCCGTCATCGGCGCGGGGGTCAGCAACACCCCCCTCATCCGCCTGCTGCGGCAAAGCGGCGTGGCCGTCACCGTGTGCGACCGGAAGAGCAGGGAGGCCCTGGGGCCCCTGGCTGAGGAGCTGGAGGGCATGGGCTGCGCCCTGCGCCTGGGGGAGGGCTACCTGGCGGGCCTGACGGAGGACGTGATCTTCCGCACCCCCGGCCTGCACCCGAGATACCTGGAGGAGGCGAAGCGCCGGGGCAGCGTGGTCACCTCGGAGATGGAGGCGTTTTTCGAGGTCTGCCCCTGCCCGGTGGTGGGCGTCACCGGCTCTGACGGCAAGACCACCACCACCACCATCATCGCAAAGCTGCTGACGGCCTCCGGCAGGCCGGTGCACCTGGGGGGCAACATCGGCAGGCCCCTGCTGGCCCGGGTGCCGGACATGCGGCCTACGGACCTGGCGGTGGTGGAGCTGAGCTCCTTCCAGCTCATGACCCTCCGCCGCAGCCCCGGCATCGCCGTGCTCACCAACCTGGCTCCCAACCACCTGGACGTCCACAGGGACATGGAGGAGTACGTCCGGGCCAAGGCCAACATCTTCGCCCACCAGGAGCCCACGGGCCTGCTGGCGGTGAACTGGGACAACGACCTCACCCGTACCCTGGCGGGCCACGCCCCGGGGCAGGTGGCCTACTTCACCCGGAACCCCCTGTGCGAGCCGGAGCGGGGCTGCTACATCCGGGACGGCGTCATCTGGTACCGGGACGGGGAGCACCGCCGCCCGGTGCTGCCCCTTTCCGATATCCTGCTGCCGGGGGTCCACAACGTGGAAAACTACATGGCCGCCATCTGCGCCGTCCAGGGCCTGGTGGAGGACGAGACCGTCCGGGACTTCGCCCGCACCTTCGGCGGGGTGGAGCACCGCATCGAGCTGTGCCGCACCCGCCGGGGCGTCCGGTGGTACAACGACTCCATCGCCTCCAGCCCCAGCCGTACCATGGCGGGCCTGCGGTCCTTCGCGGAGAAGGTCATCCTCATCGCCGGGGGCAAGGACAAGGGCGTCAGCTACGCCCCCCTGGGCCCGGTGGTCAACGACCATGTCAAGTGCCTCATCCTCTGCGGGGCCACCGCCGGGGCCATCCGGGCCGCCGTGGAGGGGGCGGAGAACTATCAGGGCCTGGAGATCCTGGAGGCGGAGGACTACCCCGCCGCCGTGGCCCTGGCGGACAGCCGGGCCGGGGAGGGGGACGTGGTGCTGCTGTCCCCCGCCAGCACCAGCTTCGACCGGTTTAAGAACTTCGAGGAGCGGGGCCGGGTGTTCAAGGACCTGGTGGCCGCCCTGCCGGAGTGAGCCGCACCCGGCGCGGAAGCCGCGCATAAACCGCATGAGAACTGCGCAAGGCCCCAGCATAAGACCCCGGCATAAGAAACCGGCATAGGGAAAAGCCCCCGGCGCATAGCCTCCACCTGGAGGTGATGACATGCGCCGCAGACCCGGGAGAAGGCCCATGACCCCCGCCCAGCGGGCCAGGCTCGTCTGCCTGACGGCGGCGGTGGTGGCGACGGCCCTGGCCCTGGTGGCCTCCTCCCATTTGAAGGCCCTGCTGGGCAATCTGGCGGTGACGCGGGTGTCCAACACCGTGGGGCGGATCGTCACCCAGGCGGTGGAGGACACGGTCAGCAGCGGGGAGATCTCCTACGACCGGCTGGTGTCCTTTGAGAAGGACAGCCAGGGGCGGATCACCGCCCTGAGCAGCAACATGGCGGAGTTCAACCGGCTCCAGGCGGTCATCACCCAGGACATTCTGGCCCGGCTGGGGGAGATGGCGGAGACGGAGCTGTCCATCCCCCTGGGCACCCTGACGGGGACGCCGCTGCTGGTGGGCCGGGGCCCCCGGCTGACGGTGCGCATGGAGACGGTGGGCAGCTGCGCCGCCCACTTTGAAAACCAGTTCGACCAGGCGGGGATCAACCAGACCACCCACCGCATTTTACTGAACGTGGACGTGTCGGTGAGCATCCTGCTGCCGGGGTTCAAGACCTTTTCCAGCTTCTCCCACGCCTTCTCCGTGGCGGAGACGGTGATCGTGGGGGACGTGCCGGACACCTACACCTACTTCGACTCCGGCAACTCCACCGAGGAGGACGCCTACGAATACTCGATCAACAACGGATAAGAACATCGGAGAGAGGGGCGCTGCCCCTCTTTCTGCGGAGGAATGGCAATGGACTACAAAGAGGAGATGGCCGCCCTGCGGCGGGAGCTGAACGAGGCGGGCTACCGCTACTACGTGCTGGACGACCCCGCCATGTCGGACTACGACTACGACCAAAAGCTTCGCCGCCTGGAGGAGCTGGAGGCGGCATACCCGGAGGAGATCGTCCCGGATTCCCCCACCCAGCGGGTGGGCGGCGCGCCGCTGGAGAGCTTCTCCCAGGTGGAGCACCCGGTGCCCCTGGAGAGCCTCCAGGACGTATTTTCCCCGGAGGAGGTGGACGAGTTCCTCGCCCGCATGGGGGAGGCCCTGGGGGACGCCGCGTGCAGCGTGGAGCCCAAGGTGGACGGCCTGTCCGTGGCCCTGGAATACCGGGACGGCGTGTTCGTCCGGGGGGCCACCCGGGGCGACGGCCAGGTGGGCGAGGACGTGACGGAGAATCTGCGCACCATCCGCTCTATCCCCATGACCCTGCCGGAGAAGCTGCCCCGTCTCATCGTCCGGGGTGAGGTGTATATGTCCCGCAGCGTGTTTGAGAAGCTCAACGCCCGCCGGGAGATCGAGGGCAAGCCCCTGTTGGCCAATCCCCGCAATGCGGCGGCAGGCTCTCTGCGGCAGCTGGACCCCAAGATCGCCGCCCAGCGGCAGCTGGACATCGCCGTGTTCAACCTCCAGCTGGCCCAAGGCCGCAGCTTCACCACCCACACGGAGACCCTGGATTATCTCCGCTCCCAGCACTTCAAGGTCATCCCCTATCGCCTGTTGCGTACTCATGCCGATATCATGGCGGAAATCGACCGCCTCAATGACACCCGGATGGAGCGTCCCTTCGACATGGACGGCGCGGTGGTGAAGCTCAACGACCTGGCGGACCGGGAGACTCTGGGCAGCACCGCCAAGTTCCCCCGCTGGGCCATCGCCTATAAATATCCCCCGGAACGCAAGACCTCCCGTATTCTAGACATCGTGGTCCAGGTGGGCCGCACCGGGGTGCTGACGCCCAAGGCCCAGCTGGAGCCGGTGCGCCTGGCCGGGACCACCGTCACCTTCGCCACCCTCCACAACCAGGACTATATCACCCAGAAGGATATCCGCATCGGCGACACCGTGGTGGTGCAGAAGGCGGGAGAGATCATTCCCGAGATCGTGGAGGTGGTAACGCAGCACCGCCCCGCCGGGGCGGTCCCCTATTACCTCCCTCAGACCTGTCCCGTGTGCGGCGCGC
>DBFJQM010000067.1:0-18352 GCA_048404665.1 Candidatus Pelethomonas sp. | reverse complement strand
GGGGGATTCTGGGGGCTCCGCGCCCCCAGACCTGCGGTCACTTTTTGCTCGTGCAAAAAGTGACCAAAAACACGCCAAGACCTACGGTCTTGGAACCCCTTTGTGTCGATAGGCTGTGAAATCCAAGAGTTGCTCATGCGTCCGAACAAAAGATTCCTTCGGGTTTCTGATCTATAGAACCATCTCGTCCAACTTCGGCTGTCGCCCTGTTAAAGGGGGAGAGCCATCTATGGGTGCTCGACGGGGACTTTACCTTTCTTCTGACCTGCCTAGCAGGTAGTCCAGTGTCACCTGGAAATAATCCGCCAGGGTAAGCAGCGTTAATGCCGGTACATTGACCTGTCCATACTCCATCTTTTGGTAATTGCTGGTCGTACAGCCCAATTGCTCCGCCATCTTTTTTTGCGTTGTTCCTTGCGCAAGGCGAAGCTCTCGTAATCTCTCTCCAAATATTTTTAAATTATCTTCCATTCTGTTCGATCTCCCCTTGACACGCAATTAAATTGCGTGTATTATATAGGCACAATTAAATTGTGCTAGGAGGCATTCCATTATGACAGACGCTATGCGCATTTTATATCAGTATGCCCAGGAGCGGGAGGTGCAGAAGTACCTGCTGGACCCGGAGTACAAGAGCATCCGCCAGGCGGCTGACCACCAGACGCAAGCGCTACTGAAAAAGTATCCCGATATTGGCCCAAAGCTGGAGGACCTGCTTTCGGAATATAATCTCAGCCAAGCCTTTGAGCAGGCAGCCATGTTCCAAGCCGGTTTTTCCCTGGCCGTAGCCCTCTGCCTCCAATGAACCCGATGCACCCCCGTCAAGCACCCATAGATGGCTCTACCCCTTTAACAGGGCGACAGCCGAAGCTGGAATAGATGGTTCTTGAGATTGGAAACCCGTAGGAATTATTAGTTGGGAAGTACGAGCAACTCTTCACCCGCAAAGCCTATCGACATAAAGGGGTTCCAAGACCGTATGGTCTTGGCGTGTTTTTGGTTCCTTTTTGCACGAGCAAAAAGGAACCGCAGGTCTGGGGGCGCGGAGCCCCCAGAATCTCCCCCCGGGGCTGGAAGCCCCAAAAGAAGCAGGGGCGCGGAGCCCCCAGAATCCCCCCTCGCCACGGAGTGGCGAAGAAACCACCCGGGGCCCACCGGGCCCCAACACCCCCATCTACTCCATCCCTTTGGCCCGCTCGTCCACGGAGTGGAACACCTGGGCGGCGGACTGGCTCAGGCCGGGATACTCCCGGGTGAGGCTGTCCGCGTCCACGGCGGGGAACTTCTCCGCCAGCTCCTTGTCCTCCAGCGCCCGGGCATAGCGGGTCCGGGACAGGGCCATGTCCCCCGCCAGCAGGTCCAGGTCAAAGCTCTTCCCATCCAGGGAGAAATACCCGTCCTTGCCTCCCGCCTGGCGGTAGAAGGGCCGGTACAGCTGGTACAGGGCGGCGCTGAGGTAGGCCCCCGCCTGGGCCACCGCCTCCCGGCTGCCGGTGCGGCCCAGCAGGTCGAAATACATGCTCACTGTGTTCACCAGCAGCTTCTTCTGCAGCTTGGCCATGATGCTGCCCTTCAGGCTCTCCCGGGCCTCGCTGGCGTCCACCAGCTCCTCCGCCTCGATCACCGCCCCGTCCCGGGTCAGGGTGCGGCCCAGCAGATAGTCCGCCGACACGTGGTAGTAGTCGCAGGCCTTGGACACAAAATTCAGCCCCGGCTCCCGGATCCCCTTCTCATAGTGGCTCAGCAGGGCCTGGCTGATGCCCAGCTCCGCCGCCGCGGCCCGCTGGCTGACCCCCTTCTCCTGCCGCAGCAGGCTGAGGACCCGTGAAAAATTTTCGTTCATGTTCTCTCGTCTCTCTTTCTCCCCCGCCCACCCGGCGGGCTTTCGCAATACAGGAAGTATAGTATACCAGACAGTATACCCCATGTAAAGCCTTTTCTCCCCAAATTTCAGGATTTTTTTGCGATGGCCGGCTCCGGCGGGGCGGTTTTCTGGCGCAGATGCACAAAAAATTGCGTTAACATTTTAACAAAATGCCTATTGCGCCCGGGGCGGAACTGTGGTATATTAGTATTGTCAAAAGGGAGTAGTTCCCCGGCACACCGGGGCGCGCACCGTCAGGACGGCCCCACCGGGGCCCGGGCCGCGCGAGGATCTCTGATCAGGGTCTTAACGAGACTTTTACCAGAAGGTAGAAGTCTCGTTTTTTCGTACCCGGGTGCGAAAGGGCAGCTTCTCCCTTTGACACAGAGGACCCGGCCGTGTTATCATTGCTCAGGAACAGATACGCACGGTCCCAAGGACAGAAAGAGGCAACAACGAGTGGAATATTTTAAGGAGGAAGAGTATGCCTGATATCATCAAGATCGTCATTCCCGCGGCCATCGTACTGCTGGTGCTGCTGCTGTTTTTCACCGGCTACCTGAAGGCGCCGCCGGACACCGCGTACATCATCTCCGGCCTGGGCCGCAAGCGCATCCTCATCGGCAAGGCCGGCTGGCGGGTGCCCTTCTTCGAGCGGGTGGATAAGCTCTCCCTGCGCATCATGCAGGTGGACGTGAAGACCAGCGAGGCGGTGCCCACCAACGAGTTCATCAACGTCACCGTGGACGGCGTGGCCAACGTGAAGATCAGCTCCGACCCGGAGCTTCTCAAGCTGGCCGCTGAGGCCCTGCTGGGCAAGACCCCGGCGGAGCTGGTGGGCCTTGTCACCCAGGTGCTGGAGGGCAACATGCGTGAGATCGTGGGCTCCGTGGGTCTGAAGGAGATGGTCCAGGACCGCCAGGGCGTGGCCCGGAAGATCACGGAGAACGTGGTCCCCGACATGCGGAAGCTGGGTCTTGAGGTGGTGAACTTCAACATCCAGAACTTCAAGGACGGCGCCGGCACCATCGAGAACATGGGTATCGACAACGTGGAGCAGATCCGCAAGAACGCCCAGATCGCCAAGGCCAACGCCCAGCGCGACATCGCCATCGCCACCTCCAACGCCCAGCAGGAGGCCAACGCCGTAAAGGTCCAGGCGGAGAAGATGATCGCCGAGCAGGACGCCGCCCTGGCCATCCAGCAGGCGGAGATGAAGGTGAAGGCCGACACCAAGAAGGCCGAGGCCGACGCCGCCTACTCCATCCAGCAGGAGACCCAGCGCAAGACCATCGAGGTCACCAAGGTCAGCGCCGACATCGCCCGGAAGGAGAAGGAGGCGGAGCTGGCGGAGAAGGAGATCGCCATCAAGGAGCGCCAGCTGGACGCCGAGGTCCGCAAGCAGGCGGACGCCATGAAGTACAAGCAGGAGAAGGAGGCCGAAGCTGAGCTGGTCCGCCGCCAGCGGGACGCCGACGCCAAGGCCTACGAGGCCATCAAGGAGGCGGAGGCCCGCAAGGCCGAGGCCGAGGCCCTGCGCTTCGCCATGGAGCAGGAGGCCGAGGGCATCCGGGCCAAGGGCCTGGCGGAGGCCGAGGCCATCGAGAAGAAGGCCCTGGCCCAGAAGAAGATGGGCGAGGCCTCCGTGCTGGAGATGTACCTCAGCGCCCTGCCTGAGGTGGTGAAGAACGCCGCCGCTCCCCTGGCCCAGACCGACAAGATCGTCATGTACGGCGACGGCAACTCCACCAAGCTGGTCAAGGACGTTATGTCCTCCGCCAGCCAGATCATGGACGGCATGAAGGAGTCCACCGGGCTGGACCTGACCGCCCTGCTCTCCGGCGTGGTGGGCGGCAGCGTGGCCGCCGCCCGGCAGCCTGTCACCGTGGAGGTGAAGTCCGCCGAGGCCCCCGCCTCTGAGGATCAGGCCCAGGCCGCCTCCACCCAGGAGGAGGACAAAAACGTCTAAGCACTCCGGCGGTCCCATTCCCCCGGAAGCGCCCGTCCGCTCCCGGCGGCAGAAGCCCTGCCGCCGGGAGCTTTCCCCTTTTTTGAGAAAATCTTTCCATTGTACTTTATTTGTTCATAATCTCCCGCTATACTGGTTGTTACAAAATCGCTTGGGAGAGAGGAACGATCGTTATGCGGAATTTCTTTCAGAGGCTGCAAAACGCCGCGGCCCGGTTCATGTACGGGCGCAACGGCTCCGACCAGCTGAACCTGGCCCTGCTGCTGGCCTACCTTGTGGTGGTGATCGTGCAGCCCTTCCTCCGCCGCAGCACCGCCGCCACGGCGGTCTTCAACCTGATCACCCTGGCCCTGGCCGTCGTGATCCTGTTCCGGATGTTCTCCAAAAACCTGGACAAGCGCCGGGCGGAAAACGCCAGGTTCCTGGGCTGGTGGTACCCGGTGAAGAACCGGCTGGCTGGGGCCAAGGCCCGCAGGCAGGACAAGGAGCACAAGTACTTCACCTGCAAAAACTGCAAGACCATCTGCCGGGTGCCGGCGGGCAAGGGGAAGATTCAGATCACCTGCCCCAAGTGCGGCCATACCATCAACGGGAGAAGCTGAGGCTCCTCCCGTTTTTCGTTCCCCCTTTTCAGACAGATTTTGGTTGATTTGACCCCCGGAGTATAGTATGATAGGTCCTGTAAGGAAGGGTGGGACCGCTTTTCAAACCGGCGCCGCCGGGACTATTTTTTGTAAGAAAGGGGCCGGACCTATGAGCAGACAGGAGGCCGTAGACCAGTACCGGGCCGCCCTGCGGCTGGGGCAGAGGACCGTAAAAGAGCTGCGGGCCCAGGGGCTGTCCCCCTATCCCCTGGTGCTGGACAAGCTCATCGACGACGCCCGGGTGGCGGGCCGGGTGGACCTGGGGATCATCGAGATCCCCATGGAGCTGATCGTGGGGACCAAGACCGCGGGCCGGACCTCCGCCTTTGCCGCCAACTTCATGCCCCTGCTGTCGGAGGACTCGGAGTTTGCCGTCAAGTGGACGGAGCTGTGCGCCGCCCACCTGGGGGACGAGGGCATCCGGGACCCCATCCGCTGCTATGAGTACCTGGGCAAATTCTACGTCCAGGAGGGCAACAAGCGGGTCAGCGTGCTGAAGAGCTTCGGCGCGCCCACCGTCCCCGGCTATGTGACGCGGATCGTCCCCACCTGGTCCGAGGACCCGGTCATCCGCTGCTACTACGAATTTTTGCAGTTTTACCGCCTGTCCGGGGTGTACCGGATCACCTTCCGCACCCCGGGGGACTACGCCAAGCTCCAGGCCGCCCTGGGCTTTGAGGCGGACCACGTGTGGACCGCCCAGGAGCGGCAGAGCTTCCTCTCCGGCGTCACCTACTTCCAGGACGCCTTCCGCAAGCTGCGGGGGGACGAGCTGGACGTGACCATGGGGGAGGCCCTGCTGGTGTGGCTGAAGGTCTACCCCTTCTCCGACCTGAAGCGCTGCTCCGCCGCCGAGCTGCTGCGGAGCCTCAGCGCCGTGTGGGCGGACGTGAAGGTGCTGGAGCACGCGGACCCCATCTCCGTGTCCACCGCCCCTGTGGAGCAGGAGAAGGGCGTGCTCACCAAGCTGGTGGGGGCGGTGTTCCCCGCCCACGTCAGCGTGGCCTTCCTCTACTCCGACGCCCCGGAGCGCAGCTCCTGGGCCTACGCCCACGACCAGGGCCGCCGCCATCTGGAGGAAGCCCTGGGGGACCGGGTCTCCGTGCGGGTCTACCGCCTGGCGGAGCCGGGGGACAGCGGCGACAGCGTCATGGAGGAGGCCATTGCCGGCGGCGCCGACGTGATCTTCGCCACCGCGCCGCCCCTCATCGGCGCCTGCCGCCGGGCCGCCGCCCGGCACCCGGAGGTGAAGGTCCTCAACTGCTCCGTGGCCATGCCCTACACCGGCGTGCGCACCTACTACAGCCGCATCTTCGAGGGCAAGTTCATCACCGGGGCCATCGCCGGGGCCATGGCGGCGGACGACCGCATCGGCTACGTGGCCAGCTACCCCATCTTCGGCGTCCCCGCCAGCATCAACGCCTTTGCCCTGGGCGCCCAGCTCACCAACCCCCGGGCCAGGATCTTCCTGCGCTGGTCCTGCTGCGAGGCGGACCCTGTGTCCGCCCTGACGGCCCAGGGCGTGTCCGTCATCTCCAACCGGGACACTCCCCTGCCCGACAACCTGGGCAGGGGCTGGGGCCTGTGTCAGGTCCTGCCCCAGGGGGGCTACCTGCCCCTGGCCTCCCCGGTGTGGCGGTGGGGCGTATTCTATGAGAAGCTGGTCCGCAGCATCCTGGAGGGCGGTTGGGAGGAGCTGAGCTCCCGGGACGGCGGCCGGGCCGTGAACTACTGGTGGGGCCTGCGCACCGGCGTGGTGGACGTGTCCCTGGCGCCGGACCTGCCCGACGGACCCCGCCATCTGGCGGAGATTCTCCGCCAGTCCATTCTGGACAGCTCCCTCTACCCCTTCCACCGGCTTATCCGGGACCAGGCCGGGGCTGTCCGCAACGACGGCAACCACTGGTTCACCTCCGAGGAGATTCTCCACATGGACTGGCTGTGCCAGGGGGTGGAGGGGTCCATCCCCGCCTTTGACCAGATTTTGCCCCGGTCCCAGTCCATCGTCCGGCTCCAGGGGGTCTACCGGGACCAGATTCCCCCGGAGAAAGAGGGGACCCTGCTATAAAATCAAAAAAGGGGCTTCGCCCCTCTTTTGATTTCACTCCGCTGCGCGCCTCACCCTGCCGCCGGCAGGGCTCGACGCACGCTCCGCGAGGCGTGTTTTTTGCGCGGCGGAGCTGCGCAAAAAATGATTTTGTTTCCCATCAGAGAGGTGATGTCTGTGCATATCCCCGCCTGTCCTACGGCTCAGACGGAGCTGATTTCCTTTTCCGACGCCCTGGCCGCCGCCCAGCAGCCCCAGGCGGACTACGACGCGGCCCGGTGGCTCTACGTGCCCCCGGTCTACGGGGAGTACCGGTACATCCTGGGCACCCGGGGGCAGCGCCCCCTGATCTGCGTGGGGGTGAACCCCTCCACCGCCGCCCCGGGGGACCTGGACCGCACCCTCCAGAGCGTGGAGCGCATCGCCCTGGGCAACGGCTTTGACAGCTTCCTCATGTTCAACGTCTACGCCCAGCGGGCCACCCGGCCCAAGGACATGGACCTTGTCTGCAACCAGGACCTCCACCGGGAGAACCTGGCCGCCTTCGACTACGTGCTCTCCCTGTCCTGTCAGGCGCCCACGGTGTGGGCCGCCTGGGGCGCGGTGATCGGCACCCGGCCCTGGCTCCCCGCCTGCGTCCGGGACATGATCGACGTGGGCCGCCGGTACGGCGCCCGCTGGGTCACCGCCGGCGCGAAGAGCAAGGCCGGCCACCCCCACCACCCCCTGTACCTCCGCAAGGACAGCCCTCTGGAGCCCTTTGACGCCGAGACCTACTGCCTCTCCCTGTTATGATCCCTGTTTCGGGACATCCTACCAATGAAAAGGAGTGACTTGTCATGGAAAAGATCTATGTCACCGGCCACCGCAACCCGGACACGGATTCCATCGTCTCCGCCATGTCCCTGGCCGCCATGTACAACGCCGTGGGGGAGCGGCAGTATGTGGCCGCCCGCCTGGGCCATATCAGCGACGAGACCCGGATGATCCTGAACCACTTCGGGTTTGAGCCCCCTGTCCACATCAAGGACATGCGCACCCAGGTGCTGGACCTGGACTACGACGTGCCCCCCATCCTCAGCGAGGCCGTCACCGTGAACCGGGCCTGGGAGGCCATGGGCGGCGACCAGACCCGCTCCTCCGCCCTGCCCATTACCGACGAGGAGGGGCATCTGACGGGGATGCTCACCGCCGGGGACATCGCCGCCTACGACATGCGGACCATCGAGGACCCGGAGCTGCGCCAGGTCCCCATCTTCAACATCCTCAGCGCCCTGGAGGGCCAGCTCCTCAACGAGACGGAGGAGATCGTCAACACCGTCACCGGCCAGGTGATCCTGGCCCTGCCCCAGGGGGAGGAAAAGCCCCCCTACCGGCAGAAGGACACGGTGCTCCTGTGCGGCTCCCAGCCGGAGCTGCTGCGGCAGGCGGTCGATTTCGGCGTCAAGTGCGTCATCCTCTGTCAGGCGGAGCTGCCTGAGGACATCCGCCGGGCGGCGAAGAACACCTGCATCATCTCCACCCCCTACGACAGCTACCGGGCCGTGCGCCGCATCTTCCAGGCCATCCCCGTGGGCCGTCTCACCCAAAAGGCTGACCTCCAGTATTTCCATCTCACGGACTATATCGACGACGTGCGGGAGGTGGTGCTGAAAAGCCGCTACCGCAGCTACCCCATCCTGGACGAAAACGACAAGGTGGTGGGCACCCTGTCCCGATACCACCTGCTGCGGCCCCGCCGGAAGCAGGTGGTGCTGGTGGACCACAACGAGGCGGCCCAGTCCGTCCCCGGCCTGGACCAGGCGGACGTGCTGGCCATCATCGACCACCACCGTCTGGCGGACATCCAGACGAAAAACCCCATCTACTTCCGCAACGAGCCGGTGGGCAGCACCTGCACCATCGTGGCGGGGATGTACCAGGAGCGGGGGCTGATGCCCTCGGCCAAGCTGGCGGGCCTCATGGCCGCCGCCATCCTCTCCGACACGGTCATGTTCAAGTCCCCCACCTGCACCAGCCGGGACCGGGCCATCGCCGAGCGGCTGGCCCACATCGCCGACATCTCCCTGGACGAGCTGGGCCGGGAGATCTTCTCCGCCTCCGCCCCGGAGGACAAGCCCATTGAGCAGCTGCTGTTCACGGACTTCAAGGAGTTCCACATCGCCGGACACGACTTTGGCGTCAGCCAGATCACCTGCGTGGACTCCGACCGCCAGCTCAGGCGCCGGGACGAATTTTTGGAGCTGATGGAAAAGACCCGGCTGGAGCACAAGTACAGCCTCATCATCCTCATGCTCACCGACGTGCTGCTGGAGGGCAGCGCCATCCTGTGCCTGGGGGACGAGGACATCTTCCAGCAGGCCTTCAACGTGGAGCTGAAGGACCACCAGGCGTTCCTGCCCGGCGTCATGAGCCGGAAAAAGCAGGTGATTCCCATGCTCACCGCCCTCTGGGGGTAACGGCCAGGGGCGCGGCAGCGCCGCTTTGGGGGCCGCCCCGAACGGACCTCTCCCGGCCGTTACGAAAAAGGAGGAAGCCACTGGCTTCCTCCTTTTTTGCTGCCTTTTTTCCGCTGTCCCGGTCAGCAGCCCTTGCCGCAGCCCTGGCACTTCCCGCAGGCCCGCCAGAGCTTATCCGCCGTATCCTTCCAGTTCTCGGCGTAGGGCACGGTCTTGTCGCACAGGTGCTCGGCGCTCTCCGGGCTCTGGTAGTCGGTGTTCACCGCGCCGGTGTCCGCCACCATCTGCCGCAGCTTCTCCGGGTTCTCCAGCATGGGGCAGGGCCGCAGCATGTTGTCGTTGAAGGGCTGGCCGTCGTGGTAGGCCATGAACAGTGGACTGCGCAGGGCGTCCAGCAGGGAGACCTGGTGGATGTTGGCGTTGGAGTAGTGGATGAACACGCAGGGCTCCACGTCGCCCTTGGCGTTGATGTGCAGGTAGTTGCGCCCGCCGGCGATGCAGCCGCCCACATACTCCGCGTCGTTCTGGAAGTCGATGCTGAAAATGGCCTTGCTCTCCCGGAAGGCCCGGATGCGGTGGTACATGGCCTCCCGCTGCTCCGGGGTGGGCAGCAGCTCCAGGGCGGCGTCGTTGCCCACGGGCATGTAGTGGAAGAACCAGACGAACAGCGCCCCGCTGTCGATCATCAGGTCAAAATATTTCTCGCTGCTCACGTCGTCCACGTTTCGGCTGGTGTAGCAGGTGGAGACGCCGAAGGGCAGGCCGTGGCCCTTCAGCAGCGCCATGGCGCTTTGCACCTTCTGATAGACGCCCTGGCCCCGGCGGGAGTCGTTGGCGTCCTCAAAGCCCTCCAGGGAGATGGCGGGGACAAAGTTCTTCACCCGGAGCAGCTCCCGGCAGAAGGCCTCGTCGATGAGGGTGCCGTTGGTGAAGGCCAAAAACTCGCAGTCCGGGTGCATCTCGCAGATTCGGATCAGGTCCGCCTTCCGCACCAGCGGCTCGCCGCCGGTGTAGATGTACATGTAGGTGCCCAGCTCCTTGCCCTGGCGGATGATGGAGTCGATGTCCTCCAGGCTCAGGTTCAGCTTGTTGCCGTACTCCGCCGCCCAGCAGCCGGTGCAACGGAGGTTGCAGGCGGAGGTGGGGTCCAGCAGAATGGCCCAGGGGATGTTGCAGCCGTACTTCTTCTTGGCCTCCTCCTGGGTGGCGCTGCCCTTCAGGCTGGCGTTGAACAGGAAGTTCTGGAAAAACGCCCTGCGGACGCCGGGGTCCAGCTCGTACATGCGCAGGATCAGCTGATACCAGTTGTTCTTTGCCTGGATGGCGCCGCGGACGGCATCACGCTGGTTGACGTACCAGTCCTCCGGTGTAAACCGGTCCACCAGCTCCATCAGCTTGGGGATGTTCTCCTCCGGGTTGCCCTCAATGTAGTTCAGGGCCTGATTGACCGCAAAATTCTGCATGGCGGTCTTGATCGAAATGCTCATCGTGCACGTCCTTTCTCCATGCTGTTTCTCATCCCTCTCGGGGTCCTTTGAGACGATTATAGGAGAAAGCGGACGAAAAGTATCCAGACAATCCGCCGCCCGCGTCCAAAAATGCGACACTTGGGCGGGATTGTATCCCTTTTTGACGGGCAATTCGATCTCATACGAGGCGGGCTCTGCCCCCTCGCGCTCCCCAAACGCTTTCCCTCGTTTGGAGGTTTTGACACGCTGAGGGGGCAGCCGGCGTACCGGCTGCCCCCTCGTTCTATGGCAGGATGTCTATGCAGGATGTTCCGGCGGCGCGTCACACGCCGGAGTAGGCGGAGAAGCCGCCGTCGATGGGCAGCACCACGCCGGTGATGGCCCCGGCGGCCTTGTCGTCGCAGAGGAAGAACACGCCGCCCAGCAGCTCCCGGCTCTCCAGGAACCGGTCCATGGGCGTGCCGCCCAGGATCTTCCTGGTCCGGGGGGTGGGGGTGCCGTCGGGGTTGAACAGCAGGGCCCGGTTCTGGTTGCCCACCAGGAAGCCGGGGGCGATGGCGTTGCAGCGGATGCCGGTGCCGGCGAAGTGGGTGGCCAGCCACTGGGTAAAGTTGCTCACCGCCGCCTTGGCCGCGGAGTAGGCGGGAATCTTGGTCAGGGGGGTGTAGGCGTTCATGGAGGAGATGTTCAAAATGCAGCCGCTCCTGCGCTCCACCATGTCCCTGGCGAAGGTCTGGGTGGGCAGCAGCGCCCCCTGGAAGTTCAGGTTAAAGACGAACTGCACGCCGGCGGGGTCCAGGTCGAAGAAGGTCTTTTGGCCCGGCGCTGCCTCGTGCTGGAACTCGTTGTCGGTGGTGGCCCGGGGGTTATTGCCGCCGGCGCCGTTGATGAGGATGTCGCAGGGGCCCAGGTCGGCCAGCACCTGCCGGTGGACGGCCTCCAGGGTCTCCGGCTCCAGCACGTTAGCCTTATAGCCCCGGCAGGTCCAGCCCTGGGCGGCGCACTCCTCCGCCAGCTTCTTCACGCTCTCCTCGTTTAAGTCCAGGGCGGCCACCTTGGCCCCCGCCTGGGCGAAGGCCCGGGCCATATCGCCGCAGAGCACGCCGCCGGCCCCGGTGATGACCACCACTTTCCCGGTGAAATCAATGTGCAAAGGCAGATTCATCATGATACGTTCCTCCTGTCAGTTTTTGTGATCGAAGCGGTCGAGAGAATCCAGGACGCCCAGCATGTACATGATCCCCATGGCCCGGTCGTAGAGGCCGTAGCCGGGGCGGACGGTGCCGGGCTTTTCGTCCCACAGGTGCCGGCCGTGGTCCGGGCGGATGTAGCCCGTGAAGCCGCAGTCGTGGTAGGCCTTCAAAATCTCCAGGATGCCGGTGTCGCCGCAGCAGTCCCGGTGGCTGGCCTCGGAGAAGTCCCCGTTGGGGAAGTGCTTCACATTGCGGATGTGGGCGAAGGCGATGCGGTCACAGTGCCGCCGGACGATGTCCGCCACGTTGTTTTCCGGGTTGGCGCCCAGGCTCCCGGAGCACAGGGTCAGGCAGTTGTAGGGGTCGTCCACCATCTTCAGGAACCGGTCGATGGAGGGCCCGTCCACCAGCAGCCGGGGCAGGCCGAAGATGTCCCAGGGGGGATCGTCCATGTGGATGGCCATTTTGATGTCCGTCTCATGGCACACCGGCATGACGGCCTCCAGGAAGTACTTCAGGTTCTCCCACAGCTTCTCCTTGGTCACCGGCCTGTACTTTTCAAACAGCTCGTCCAGCCTGGACATGCGCTCCGGCTCCCAGCCGGGGAAGGTCATGTGGTAGCGCTCGGTGAAGCCCATGACGTAGTCCGCCATGGCCTTGGGGTCGTCCTGGATCATGTCCTTCTGGTAGTACAGCGCCGTGGAGCCGTCCCCTACCGGGTGAAACAGGTCCGTGCGGGTCCAGTCGAAGATGGGCATGAAGTTGTAGCAGATGACCTTCACGCCGAATTTCGCCAGGTTGCGGATGGTCTGGATGTAGGTTTCGATGTAGCCATCCCGGGTAGGCAGGCCGATCTTGATGTCGTCGTGGACGTTCACCGACTCCACCACGTCCATGTTGAAGCCGTAGGCGTGGATCTGGTCGGCCACGGTCTGGATCTCCGAAACCTCCCACACCTCCCCGGGCAGCTTGTCGTGGAGGGCCCAGACGATGCCCTCCACCCCCGGGATCTGCCGGATGTCCGAGAGCGTGATGCGGTCGTTGCCCTCGCCGTACCAGCGCCAGGTCATTTGCATAGCGTTTCCTCCTTCTCTGTGTTCGTACTGGTCAGCCCGAAATACCGGGCGGCGTTATGGTAGCAGACGTCCTCCACCAGGCCGCCCAAAAGCGCCGGGTCGTTGGGGTACTCCCCGTTCTCCGCCCACCGGCCCAGCAGCCCGCACAGGACCCGCCGGAAATACTCGTGGCGGGCGTAGCTCAAAAAGCTGCGGGAATCGGTGAGCATCCCCACGAAGTTCCCCAGCACCCCCAGCTCCGCCAGGCTGGTGAGGTGCTCCGTCATGCCGTGCCGGTGGTCGTTGAACCACCAGGCGGAGCCGTGCTGGAGCTTCCCCGGGACCTCCGGCCCCTGGAAGGAGCCAATGAGGGTGTCGATCCAGGCGTTGTCCGCCGGGTTCAGGGAGTACAGGATGGTCCGGGGCAGCTCCCCGGTCCGCTCCAGGGCGTCCATGAGCCGGTAGGCGGCGGCGCAGCTGTCGGTGACCGCCATGGCGTCAAAGCCCGTATCCGGCCCCAGCAGCGCCAGCATCCGGCTGTTGGGGTTGCGCATACAGCTGAAGTGGAGCTGCATCACGATCCCCAGGCGGCGGTACTCCCGGGCGCAGTGGAGCAGCAGGGCGGTCTGCCAGATCTCCGCCTCCTCCCGGGTGACGGCCTCCCCAGCCCGGGCCTTCCGGAGGACGGCGGTGACGGCGCTGTCCGCCGCCTCCCGGAACATGAGATAGTCCAGCCCGTGGTCGGCGGCCCGGCAACCCCGGGCGGCAAAATACTCCAGCCGGGCGGTCAGCGCCCGGCGCATGTCCTCCGCCGTGGCGATGGCGAAGCCGCAGACCGCCTCCAGCCGCTCCACATAGGCGGTGAAGCCGGGCTTGTGGATGTTCAGCGCCGGGTCCGGCCGGAAGCTGGGGCACACCGCCGTGGAAAAGGACCCGTCGGCGGAGAGCTTTTCGTGCCACTCCAGGCTGTCGCAGGGGTCGTCGGTGGTGCCGATCATGGCCACGCGGCTCCGCCGGATCAGCCCCCGGGCGCCCATGTCCGGGCCGCGCAGCTTCTCACCGCACAGGTCCCACACCTCCTGGGCGGTTTCGCCGGTGAGGAAGCCCTCGTAGCCGAAGTAGTTTTTCAGCTCCAGATGGCACCAGTGGACCATGGGGTTCCCCACGGCCCGGGGCAGGGCTTCCGCAAAGCGCTGGAACTTCTCCCGGTCCGGGGCGTCCCCGGTGATGTACCGCTCCTCCACGCCGTTGGAGCGCATGAGCCGCCACTTGTAGTGGTCGCCGCCCAGCCACACCTGGGCGATGTTGTCAAACCGCCGGTCCTCCCAGATCTCCCTGGGGCTGATGTGGCAGTGGTAGTCCACGATGGGCTGGTCCGCCGCGTACCGGTGGTACAGCTCCCGGGCCGTGCCGGTGTCCAGCAGGAAATCCTCTGTCAAAAAGGGTCCCATTTTGCCGCCTCCTCCCTGTCTTCTATATAGAAGTATACCGGAATCCCACCGGCCCGTCTCTGCATATGGCGCTTGAAATATGGCAAAAATTGCTGTATGATAGAGCCGGAGAAAGGGGGCGGCGCGCCATGGCACTGTACCACGACGTCTTTACCCAGCGGCAGACCATGCTCAGCCGGGACTTTGAGTTTTACCACTATCTGGACCTGGAGCCGCCCAGGGTGGACTTCCACCACCACGACTTTTACGAGGTGTTCTTTTTCGTCTCCGGCACCGCCGGCTACACCGTGGAGGGCCGCAGCTACCAGCTCCGGCCCGGGGACATCCTGCTGACCAACAACCGGGACATTCACCGGCCGGAGGTGGCCCCCGGCAAGCCCTACGAGCGGTATGTGCTGTGGCTCACCGGGGCGTTCCTGGAGCAGGTCCAGCGCCCGGGGGACGACCTCACCGCCTGCTTTCTGGACGCCGCCCGGAAGGGGTACAAGCTGATCCGCCCCGGCGAGGGCGTGCTGGTCCAGCTCCAGGGACTTTGCCGCCGCATCCTGGCCCTCCAGCGGGAGGACGCCTTCGGCTCCGCCACCCTGCTGTACGCCGCCGTCACCGAGCTGCTGGTCTACCTGAACCGGGCCTACTTCGACACCCCCTCCGCCATCCGGCAGGACGTGACGGAGAGCGAGGCCGTCAACCGGGCGGTGGCCTATATCGAGGCCCATCTGGCGGAGGAGCTGACCCTGGACACCCTGGCGGAGGCGGTCCATCTGAGCAAGTTTTACCTGAACCGGCAGTTCAAGCGCTACACCGGCCTGACCATCCACCAGTTCATCCTGAAAAAGCGGCTCATCACCGCCCGGACCATGCTCCGCTCCGGCGCCTCCGCCATGGACGCCTGCATGGGCTGCGGCTTCAACGACTATTCCAACTTCCTCAAGGCCTTTAAGCGGGAGTTCGGCCAGTCCCCCCGGGCCCTGGCAAAGCTGCCCGCCGCCGGGCGGTTTTAGCGGTTCCCGCCCCCGGGAGGGTCCTCCCGGCGCGAAAAAGCCACCGCGTCCCGTTGGGACGCGGTGGCTTTTCACAGGCGATTCTTAGAACAGGGGCACCACGGCGCCGGCGTAGGTCTCCTCGATGTACTGCTTGACCTCGTCGGACTGGAGGGCCTTCACCAGGGCCTGGACGGCCTCGTTGGACTCATTGCCCTCCTTGACGGCGATCACGTTGGCGTAGGCCTCGGCGGCGGCGCCGTCGTTGGCCTCCACGGCCAGGGCGTCGGCGGAGCTCAGGCCGGCCCCCAGGGCGTAGTTGCCGTTGATGACGGAGATGGCCACATCCTGGAGCACGGTGGGGGTCAGGCTGGCCTCGATCTCATAGAGCTCGTAGTTGTGGGGGTTCTCGGCGATGTCGCTCTTGGTGGCGGTGATGCCCACGCCGTCCTTCAGCTTGATGAGCCCCTCCTGCTCCAGCAGCAGCAGGGCCCGGGCCTCGTTGGTGCTGTCGTTGGGCACGGCGATCTTGGCTCCGTCGGGGAGGTCCGCCAGGGAGGCGCACTGGCCGGCGTAGATGCCGAAGGGCTCGTAGTGGATGGCGGCCACGCTGACCAGGTGGGTGCCGTGCTCGTCATTGAAGCCGTTCATGTAGGTGATGTGCTGGAAGTAGTTGGCGTCCAGCTCCCCCTCCTCCACGGCGTCGTTGGGCTTCACATAGTCGTTGAACTCCACGATCTCCAGGGTGTAGCCCTCCTTCTCCAGGATGGGCTTCACCACCTCCAGAATCTCCGCGTGGGGGGCGGGGGTGGCGCCCACCTTGATGGTCTTGCTGTCGCTCTCACCGCCGCAGGCGGCCAGGGACAGGACCAGGGCAAGGGCAAGGATCAGTGCTGCAAGCTTCTTTTTCATCGTTTCATTTCTCCTTTTTGATGTCGGTTTTGTCGCTGCTATTGATACGCCGGTCCGATTTGACGGACAGGGCGGTACCGATGGATTGAATGATCTGGACCAGGATCACCAGCAGAATCACGGCCACATACATGACCACCGTCTGGCCCCGCTGGTGGCCCCGCATGAGGGCCACGGACCCCAGGCCGCCGCCGCCGATGGCCCCCGCCATGGCTCCGTAGCCCAGGATGGTGATGGCGGCGTTGGTGGCCCCGTTGATGAGGGAGGGCAGGCACTCCGGCAGCATCACCTTGGTGACGATCTGCCAGGGGGAGCAGCCCATGGCCTGGGCCGCCTCGACGACGCCCCGGTCCATCTCCCGCAGGGAGGCCTCCACCAGCCGGGCCACATAGGGGGCCGCCGCCACGGTCAGGGGCACGATGGTGGCCTCCGTGCCGATGCTGGTGCCCAGCAGCAGGCGGCTTAAGGGGAACACGCACACCATCAGGATCAGGAAGGGCACGCTGCGCAGCAGGTTGATGGCCGTGTTCAGCACCCCCATCAGGCCCTTGGGCAGGGGGCGGATCCCGGTCTTCTCCCCGGTGACCAGCAGGATGCCCAGGGGCAGGCCGATGAGATAGGCCAGCACCGCCGCGGCCAGCGGCGCGTACAGGGTCTCCCAGATCTGGAACAGCCACTCCCCCGGCTGGAGCAGGTACTCCGCCTGGGACGCCGCCACCGAACGGCTGAAGCCCCAGCTCATCAGAAGCTCCGTCAATTTCTCAACCACGGTCCGTCACCTCCTCCACGGTAATGTCCTTCTGATTCCGGATGTAGGCCAGGGCCCGCTCCGTCTCCTCCGGCGGCAGGCCCAGCAGCATGGTGCCGAAGGCCCGGCCCCCCACGTTCCGGGTGTCCGCCCCCAGGATGTTGGCCTTGATGCCGCAGTCGATGGCCAGGGACGCAATGAGGGGCTGATAGGCGGTGCCGCCGTTGAAGGCCACCCGGATGACCCGCTCGCTGCCCTGGCGGACCGCCTCCGGCAGCAGCTCCAGGGGCGCGCCGTCGGGGTACACCAGCCGGCGGCCGGCCTCGCTGCGGGGATTCGCAAAGACCTCCTCCACCGTGCCGGTCTCGGCCATGCGGCCGTGGTCCAGGATGGCCACCCGGGAGCAGATGGCCTCGATGACCTTCATGTCGTGGGTGATAACCACCACCGTGATGCCCAGGCGGCGGTTGATGTCCTGGATCAGCCGCAGGATGTCCCGGGTGGTCTTGGGGTCCAGGGCGGAGGTGGCCTCGTCGCACAGCAGCACCTTGGGGTCCGCCGCCAGGGTCCGGGCGATGGCGACGCGCTGCTTCTGGCCGCCGGAGAGCTGGGCGGGGTAGGCGTTGGCCTTGTCCGGCAACCCCACCAGCTCCAGCAGCTCCATGGCCCGCCGCCGGGCCTCCGCCGGCTTCACCCCCGCGATCTCCAGGGGGAAGCAGATGTTCTTCAAGCACGTCCGCTGCATCAGCAGGTTAAAGCTCTGGAAGATCATGCCGATGGACTTTCTGGCCCGGCGCAGCTCCTTCTCCGTCAGGGCGGTCATGTCCTGTCCGTCCACCGTCACCGTCCCCTCCGTTGGGCGCTCCAGCAGGTTGATGCACCGCACCAGGGTGCTCTTGCCCGCGCCGCTGAGGCCGATGACGCCGAAGATCTCCCCTGCGCGGACCTCCAGGTCGATGTCCTCCAGGGCGGCCACCTGGCTCCCGCCGCCGCCGAAATGCTTTGTCAGGCCCTTTATCTGAATAATGGGCTCTCCCATGTCCTCTCTCCTCTCCTTTTGGGCATCAAAAAAGCCGCCCCTGATGAAATCATCATCAAGGACGACGCAAAACGCACCGTGTTACCACCTTGTTTTACCCGCGCCTCACGGCGCAAGCCTCAGCGGGTACCAGCATACCCCGGCGCTGTAACGGGCGCTCCCGTCGCGGCCTATGCAGATCGCTCTGCGGTCGGTGCGCGGCTCCAAGACCATGTTCAGCAAAGCCTTCCGCGCCCTTTTCCACCAGCCGGGCTCTCTGTGGCGTATCTCTCTGCCTACTCTTCTCTTCGCTGCCTTTGCTTTGATCGTGCCTAGTGTACGACAAAAACCTCCCGCCGTCAAGAGGAAAAATAGCCGGAGAACACCGGGTCACCCCCGGCCATCCTCCGGCTATTTTGCACAAAAATCAGCGTCTGCCGCCAAAGCCGCCGCCCCGGGAGCCTCCCCCGAAGCTGCCGCCTCTGGAGCCTCCTCCGAAGCCGCCTCCGCGGCTGCCGCCCCCGAAGCTGCCCCCTCTGGAGC
>DBFJQM010000066.1:0-16602 GCA_048404665.1 Candidatus Pelethomonas sp. | reverse complement strand
GCCTGTGGAACACCGTGGCGGAGGGGTGCAAAAACCAGCTGTCCCCCATGTACTGGTTCATGCTGGACGACGCCAGGGGCCGGCTGGAGGGCGACATGCTGACGGTGCGCTGCGGCGACGAGCTGACCCAGGAGACCCTGGATACCCCGGAGGTGGTCAAGGTATTGGCCAAGCTGGCGGGGGAGCAGGCGGGCCGGGCCGTGTCCGTGCGGTTTGTGGTGGCGGGCCGGGACGCCCCTCCGGAGCCGCCGGAGGACAAGCTGGAGGAGCTTTTGCGCCGGGGCCGGGAGCTGGACGACTTCAAGGTCACCGGTTGAAACTGATTTAAGACAGGAGAGATAAGCATATGGCAAAAGGCGGATTTCCCAAGGGCGGGATGATGGGCGTTGGCTTGAACCGCCAGCAGGCCCAGATGCAGCAGAAGCTGCTGAAAGTGCAGAAGGAGATGGAGAAGGCCCAGCAGGAGGTGGAGGAGA
Organism: Candidatus Pelethomonas sp.; assembly: GCA_048404665.1. GTDB lineage: Bacteria > Bacillota > Clostridia > Oscillospirales > Oscillospiraceae > Pelethomonas. The sequence continues at coordinate 16,126 of DBFJQM010000066.1, read as the reverse complement.
CGCTGTTCACCGCCACCGTGGGCGGCGGCGCGGTGAAGGCCGTGTGCAGCGGGAAGAAGGAGCTGACGGAGCTGGTCATCTCCCCCGACGCCCTCAGCCCCGACGACGCAGAGATGGTCCAGGACATGGTCCTCTCCGCCGTCAACGAGGCCCTGCGCCAGGCGGACGAGGCCATGAACAAGACCATGGAGGGCATCGGCGGCGGCCTCAATTTAGGCGCCTTCGGCCTGTAAGAAAAGCGCGTATCAACGGAGAGGCCCCGCGTCCGGAAGGACGCGGGGCCTCTTTGCGGTTCTTATACTAGTTCTTGATAAAAAGCTGGAAAGCTTTTTATAGCACCGAAGGTGCGTCAAGAACTGCATGAGACGGCGCAGCGTGCGAACGCACGATGCGAGTGTGCGCAGCACACGGGTTTCTTGATGAAAGAATTTCATCAAGAAACAGTATTACGCCGCGAGCTTCTCCGCCGCTATAACGGTTTGAGCCTCTGTCAGGGTCCAGTCGGCGTGGAGGACGATGATCCGTCCGCTGCAGCGGACCAGATAGCGGGTCATGCCGTCGGAGTAGACCTGCCGGTACACCGCCTGGGCGCCCCAGCCGGGGTCCTCGACGAGCCGGCAGCCGTCATAGCGGGATAGGAGCCGCTCCATGGCGAGGTCCAGCAGGCCGCCGGGCAGCTTCACCACCTGGTACTCCAGCTCCGGCAGGCTGCTGATCGTGCCGGCGGGATGCTGGCGGTAGTGGGAGCTGCTCCCCAGGAAGGAGCGGTCCGTATCCGCCTCATAGCTGTAGTGGCCGGCCTCCGACACCGTGATCCCCAGGTCCTCCAGGGTCAGGGGCAGCTCGTCCCGGTAGATGTCCCACTCCCGGCCCCGGCTGTCGGTGTAGACCTGGACGGGCTGCCGCTCGTCCATGAGCCCGGCGTCGTACAGGCAGCGCGCCAGGGGGAGTGCTCCGGTGGCATAGGCGATGGCCAGGGCCATGATGATGACGGCAAAGAGGCCCCTGACCTGACTGCGGGTGAGATTCCTGCGCTTCAGCAGGGAGAGGAGCCCCTGGCACAGGAGGATGTACAGGGCCACTCCGCCGAAGGCGTAGGCCCAAATGATAGCGGAGCCGGGGCTGGAAATGTCCCAGATGACAGCCAGGGCGGAGAGCACCGCCAGGGCCAGGAGGGCCGCGCCGCCCCAAAATCTGGCCCTGGTGTGGGGCCGCAGGCACGCGCCGCCCCGCTCCACCGCCCGCCGGGAGCGGAAATACCAGACATAGTAGTCGATGAGCATAGCCGCCAGATAGACTACAAAAGCTGCCAGCAGGAGCAGAGTAAGGGGCATATGGCTGCTGGTGAGGACGGCGACGGGGTCCCGGTACAGGTCGCCGAGCCGCATGGACAGATTCACCAGCCACAGCACCAGTATCACAGTGTAGCTGGATACCCAGTTTTTCCGCATGGTCTGGTGGATGGCCCGCAGCTTCTCCCCCTCGTCGGTCTCAATGGGCACCGGGTCCGGCCGGGTGGACCGGAAGTACTGGATGGGACCGTAGGCGGAGACGAACTCCCAGCCCGCCGCCCGGCAGTAGTCGGCGTAGGTCTCCTGGCCCGCTGTGACGCCGCCGTCAAAGACCGAGGCGTCGGGGAAGTAGGTGATGGTGTATTTCACCTCCTGGGGCGCTCCCCGGCGGAGACGCCAGCCCCAGTTGGTGGCCTTTTCCAGCAGCCAGCCCCGCGCCGCCAGCTTCTCCAGCTTCCGCTCCATGGCCCCGGCGTCATCGATCTGGTACAGGTTGACCACGAATTTGGTCTCTTTCACAGCACTTCCCCCTCCTTTACCCGGCGGTAGTCCTCCGCCTGACACAAAATGCGGCGGTACTCCTCCTCCAGCCGCCGCCGTCCCCTGTCGGTCAAAAGATAGCTGCGGCGGCGTCCCTCCGCCCGGGTCTCCCGGATGAAGCCCTCGGAGACGAAGCTCTCCAGCAGGCTGTACAGGGTGCCGGGGCCGATGGACACCCGGCCGGCGGTCATGGCGCTGACCCGCTCCATGATGTCCACGCCGCACTGCTCCCACTCCAGGCACAGCAGGATGTAAAACATCTGCTCCGTCAGGGTCTGGAATTTTTCCCGGGCCACAGCCCCACCTCCAAATATCGAATATCGTTATTTGCTGGGTACAGTATAATATCGAATATCGCTATTGTCAAGCATAATTTTCCCGGGGCGGTATTCCCCGGGAAAGGCGTAAGGGGACGCTAGCCTTTCGCAGACAGGAGGCGCTCTCCCCCGGGGGGAAAAGCGCCTCCTGTTTGACAAGTTACATCTGCACCACAGGCTCCTTGGGCGACTGGCAGGGGGTGACGCTGGTGACGTGGAGGACGGGGCCCGGCTCCTCGCCGTAGGGGTCCCAGTGCTCCACCTGGCACTTGGCGGTGACCTCCACCCAGGTCTTTTCCGGGATCTGGCTCACGTCATAGCCGATGCAGGCCACAGCCAGGAAGTTCATATCCTGGGCGCAGCAGACCATGGCGAACCGGCCGGGGGTGAAGTAGCGGCCGTACTTGGGGGGCTTGCACATCATGGCCCGGAACACCACCGTCTTGCCCTCGTACATCCTGGGGGTGTCCATGATCTCCACGTACCACAGGCCGTAGTCCTCGTCGGAGACGCGTATCACGTCCTGGTCCAGGTCAAAGGCGGAGACGGTGCCGTCCATATAGTCCTCGCTGGTGCCGTCGTCGCTCTCCAGGTAGATGTCCGCCTGACGGTTCACCAGGCGCAGGTTCTTCTGCCGCAGGGCGGTGCGGATGGCCGCGTCGCAGCGGTTGATGACGATCATGTCCGCGTTGCGCAGCTTCTCCAGCATCAGGGAGCCCATGTTCTTGGTATAGCTCTCGAAGGTGGTGCCGTCGGCCATGACGATCAGCTGATAGAGCACCCAGCTCTCCGGCATGGACTTCTCGTAGAAGTCCTGGAGCAGCCACATGCCGTTGAACTCCACGATGATCTGGGTGGCCCGGCACTTCCGCTGCTGCTCCAGCAGGAAAGCGGGGGCCAGCTGCTCCGGGTCGTCCACCGCCACCACCGTGACGTTGCGCAGCACCTTGGGATCGTATTCCTCCTCGCCCTCCTCGCACTGGAGCAGGAGGGTGCGGTCCTCCAGGGCAAAGCCGTCGGAGAGGATGCCGTTGATAAAGCCGGTCTTGCCGCTGTCCAGGAACCCGGCGATGAGATAGACAGGGGTGACCTCGTCCTGCTTCCGGGCCATGGCTTACACCTCGAAGAGGGCCTTCAGGCCGGCCTCATCCAGCTTGCCGCCGATGACGCACAGCCGGCCGGTGTAGTCGGCGGGGCCGGTGCGGATCTGGTGCTCCTCCGGCACGTAGTCGAAGTGGAACCAGGTGCCGTCCCCGGCGGGGACGATGCCCTTGGCCCGGAGCACCGCGCCGTACTTCCCGGTGTCCAGGGCCGCCAGAACGGCCTCCAGCTTCTCCCGGGTGAAGGTCCGGGCGGTCTCTACGCCCCAGCTGGTGAACACCTCGTCGGCGTCGTGGCCGTGGTGATGGTGGTGATGATGGTCGTGGTCATGGCCGCAGCCGCAGTGGTCGTGGTCGTCGTGCTCGTGCTCGTCATGCTCGTGATGGTGGTCATGGTCATCATGGTCGTGATGATGCTCATGCTCATGGTCATGGTCATGGTCATGATCGTCGTGGTCATGATGGTGCTCATGGTCGTGGTCGCAGCACTCGTGGTCATGGTCGTGGTGGTGGCCGCAGACGGGGCAGACCTCCTCCTCGTCCAGCAGCTCCTGGAGCATGGTGTTGCCCTCCTCCATGGCGGAGAGGAGCTGCTGCCCGGTGAGCTGGTCCCAGGGGGTGGTGACGATGGCGGCGGCAGCGTTCTTTTCCCGCAGCAGGGCCACGGCGGCGGACAGCTTCTCCTCCGTCAGCTTCTGGGTCCGGGAGAGGATGATGGCCCCGGCGTGGTGGACCTGGTTCTCGTAGAACTCGCCGAAGTTCTTCAGATAGACCTTGCACTTGGTGGCGTCGGCCACGGTGACGGCGCAGCCCAGGCGCATCTCGGGGATGGTCTCCGCCACGCCCTGGACGGCCCGCACCACGTCGGAGAGCTTGCCCACGCCGGAGGGCTCGATGAGGATGCGGTCGGGGTGGAACTGCTCCATGACCTTGTGCAGGGCCTCGCCGAAGTCGCCCACCAGGGAGCAGCAGATGCACCCGGAGTTCATCTCGGAGATCTCGATGCCGGCGTCCTTGAGGAAGCCGCCGTCGATGCCGATCTCGCCGAACTCGTTTTCGATGAGGACGATCTTCTCCCCCTTCAGGGCCTCGTCCAGCAGCTTTTTGATGAGGGTGGTTTTCCCGGCGCCTAAAAAGCCGGAGATCACGTTGACAGTAGTCATGGCAATGCCTCTTTCCTAAATTTTGCTTGGTATCGTGAATGAAAAAGCGCCTGCGCCTTTTTGATATGTGTTCCGGGGCGGGCGCTGCCGCCCGCCCCGGAGGAGTACAGGTTTACTTGATGGGCTCGCCCTTGGCCTTGCGCTCCTCGATCTCCCGGAGAGCGTCCTTGTGGCTCAGGTTGACCCGGCCCTTCTCGTCGATCTCGGTGACCTTGACCCACATCATGTCGCCGATCTTGCACACGTCCTCCACCTTCTCCACGCGCTTGTTGGCCAGCTTGGAGATGTGGACCAGGCCGTCCTTGCCGGGGGCCAGCTCCACGAAGGCGCCGAACTGCATCAGGCGGACGACGCGGCCGTAGTACAGGGACCCCACCTCGGGGACAAACACGATGGCGTCGATGGCGGCCTTGGCGGCGTCGCAGGAGGCGGCGTCGGCGGAGGCGATGTGGATGGTGCCGTCGTCGTCAATGTCGATCTTGGCGCCGGTGTCGGCCACGATCTTCTGGATGACGGAGCCGCCCTTGCCGATGACGTCACGGATGTTGTCGGGGTCGATCTTCATGGTGATCATCTTGGGGGCCCACTTGCTCACCTCAGGCCGGGGCTTGGAGATGCAGGGCAGCATGATCTGGTCCAGGATCTCGCACCGGGCGTCGTAGGTGATGTCCAGGGCGTTTTTGATGATCTCCATGGTCAGGCCGTCGTTCTTCAGGTCCATCTGGATGGCGGTGATGCCCTTCTTGGTGCCGCCCACCTTGAAGTCCATCTCGCCGTGGAAGTCCTCCACGCCCTGGATGTCGATGAAGGTGGTGAAGGAGCCGTCGTCGTCCTGGATCAGGCCGCAGGAGATGCCGGCCACAGGGGCCTTGATGGGCACGCCGGCGTCCATCAGGGCCAGGGTGCTGCCGCAGATGGAGCCCTGGGAGGTGGAGCCGTTGGAGGAGAGCACCTCGCTGACCACGCGGATGGCGTAGGGGAACTCGTCCACGCTGGGCAGGACGGGCAGCAGGGCCCGCTCCGCCAGAGCGCCGTGGCCGATCTCCCGGCGGCCGGGGCTGCGGGAGGCCTTGGCCTCGCCCACGGAGTAGCCGGGGAAGTTGTAGTGGTGCATATACCGCTTCTCGGTCTCAGGCCAGATGGTATCCAGCTTCTGAGCGCCGGAGAGGGTGTCCAGGGTACAAACGCTCAGCACCTGGGTCTGGCCCCGGGTGAAGAGGCCGGAGCCGTGGACCCGGGGCAGCACGCCCACCTCGGCGGCCAGGGGACGGATCTCGTTCTTCTGGCGGCCGTCCACCCGGTGGCCCTCCAGCAGCCAGGCCTTGACGATCTTCTTCTGGAACTTGTAGGTGAACTCCTCCAGGTACTTGTCCATGTCGGGGTACTGCTCCAGGTACTTCTCGTGCCAGTGGTCGATCATGGCGTTCCACCGGGCCTCACGGACGTTCTTGTCGTCGGTGTCCATGGCGGCCTTGGCCTCGTCCATGAAGTTGGCCACGATGTCGTCAAACAGCTCCTGGTTGAAGTCGGCGTGGGGGTAGTCGAACTTGGGCTTGCCGATCTCGGCCACCATCTGGTTGATGAGGGCCACCTGCTTCTGGTTGGTCTCATGGGCCAGCTGGATGGCGGCGAACATGATGTCGTTGGGGATCTCGTTGGCCCCGGCCTCGATCATGACCACCTTCTTGCCGGTGGAGACCACGGTCACATCCAGGTCGGACTTGCCGGACTGCTCCTGGGTGGGGTTCACCACCAGCTCGCCGTCCACATAGCCCACCTTCACCGCGCCCACAGGGCCGTTCCAGGGGATGTCGGAGATGGCCAGGGCGGCGGAGGTGCCGATAAGGGCCGCGATCTCAGGGGAGCAGTCGTGGTCCACGCTCAGGACGGTGGCCATGATGGCCACGTCGTTGCGGAAGTCGCCGGGGAACAGGGGGCGGATGGGCCGGTCGATGACGCGGCTGGTGAGGATGCCCTTCTCGCCGGGGCGGCCCTCCCGGCGGTTGAAGCTGCCGGGGATGCGGCCCACGGCGTACATCTTCTCCTCAAAGTCCACGCTCAGGGGGAAGAAGTCGATGCCGTCCCGGGGCCGGGGAGCGGCGGTGGCGGTGACCAGCACGGTGGTCTCGCCGTAGGTGACTAGTACGGCGGCGTTGGCCAGCTCGGCCAGCTTGCCCACCTCCAGGGTCAGGGGGCGGCCCGCCAGGTCCATGGAGTACTTGCGGTAGTTGGGGAATTGCTTGTGGGTGATGATGGTAGACATGGTATGCTCCTTTTTTCATTAGATTTCCGGGAGCCACCTTTTAGCACTTGATTCCAACGCCGAGCCTCGGCGGCAGAATCAACTGCTAAAATAGTGGACGCTCCCGGCGCGGGGGTGGGGCAGGAAAGGCGGGGAGAAGGCAAGACCCTCCTCCCCGCACACTTCGACTTATTTCCGGATGCCCAGCTTGGCGATGAGGGCGCGGTAGCGCTCGATATCCTTCTTGGCCAGATAGTCCAGCAGGCTGCGGCGCTTGCCGATCATCTTGTACAGGCCGCGGCGGCTGTGGTTGTCCTGAGCGTGGACCTTCAGGTGCTCGGTGAGCTGGTTGATCCGCTCGGTGAGGATAGCGATCTGGACCTCGGGGGAGCCGGTGTCGTTCTCGTGGGTGCGGTTGGCCTCGATAATGGCGGTCTTCTGATCCTTCTGCATCATGGTTGGTGTTCCACCTTTCAATAATATGCTCCGCAAGCCGCGCCGCGGCAGGTGTCGCCGTGGGCGAGGCAGGGGAAAGGCACGCTTCAATGCGTACTCTGTTACTATAACACAGCCAACTTCCGTTGTAAAGGGATTTTTTGCGTATTTCTCACGTTTTATACAGGATCTTTTGCGTTTTCCACCCTGGGGCGGGGGGAAAGGGCGCGGCCAAAGCCGCGCCCCCTGCGGTCAGGTGTTCTGCGGCGGGCCGCCGTCGGGCGTCCGGCCCTGGCCGTCCATGAGCGCGGCCATCTCCTCCATGCGCTCCAAGGGGAAAGGGGGCTCGCAGAGGGGCTTCAGAGCGATGCTCATCAGCTTTATGGGGTTGTCGTCCGCCGCCACCCGATTGGACGAGAGAGCGCCGCACCGCCTGCAGCGGTGGATGAGGGCCCACTCGCCGCCTTTTCGGACCCAGACCGCCACCGGCTCCATAACGCCGCCGCAGCCGGCGGCCCGGTCGCCCGGCTCCGTGTCCACATGGAGGCTGCTGAGGCAGTTGGGGCAGTGGTTGCGGTGGCCGCTCCCCGCGCCGTCTGGGACCACGGTCCGCCCGCAGACCCTGCAGGTAAAGGTCTCGGCGCATGGGTGGGTCTTGTAGTAGCCTGTTTCCTGCGGTTTCCGCTGATTTTCGCGGTTCATGCTTGTTCCTCCTGAAGATGGTGTCCTGTTCTTCGGGAGGACCGGTATGGTGTGATTTACCGACCTCCCGGTCAGATCACACGCTCCATTTGATACTTAAAAAACTTCATACAGCACACTCCTGTCATGCTTGAGAGGTATGCCGCCGGGGCGGGGAGGGGGCACGGCCAAAGCCGCGCCCCCTCCTGCGCGAAAGCGCTTACTTCATCCCGGCGGTGATAATGGCCATCTTGTAGCCCGCCCCACGGGTCGGGCCCCGTGGGGACCCTGCAGATTCAACCTGCGCGGGCGAAGTGAATTCGCCCTTGCGCCAAGGTTTTGCCTGACGGCAAAACGCTTGTACGCCGCATAGCGGCGGATCTCGTCGGTCTGCAAGATGGCGGGGAGCCGGGGTGCTGTCCACACTGCGGCGGAGCTGGGGAAGCGCTTATTTCATTCCGGCGGTGATAATAGCCATCTTGTAGACCTCCTCGGCGTTGCAGCCGCGGGAGAGGTCGTTGATGGGGGCGTTCAGGCCCTGGAGAATGGGGCCGTAGGCCTCATAGCCGCCCAGGCGCTGGGCGATCTTGTAGCCGATGTTGCCGGCCTCGATGCAGGGGAAGATAAAGGTGTTGGCGTAGCCCGCCACCTTGCTGCCGGGGAACTTCAGCTGGCCCACGGTGGGGGAGACGGCGGCGTCGAACTGCATCTCGCCGTCGATGGCGTACTGGGGAGCCATCTCCTGGGCCAGCTTGGTGGCCTCGGCGGAGAGACCCACGGTGGCGCCCTTGCCGGAGCCCTTGGTGGAGAAGCTCAGCAGGGCGACCTTCGGGTCGATGCCGAAGAACTGGGCGGTCTTGGCGGACTCCACGGCCACCTCGGCCAGCTTCTGGGCGGCGGAGACAGTGACGTTGCCCTCCTTGTCCACACTGTCCTCATAGGAGATGTTGATGGCGCAGTCGCCCATGCACAGCAGCCGCTGGGCCTCGTCGCCGGTGTCCCGCTTCAGGATGAAGGCGGAGCTGACCAGATGGGCGCCGGGCCTGGTCTTGATGAGCTGCAGCGCGGGGCGGACGGTGTCGGCGGTGGAGTAGGTGGCGCCGCCCAGCAGGGCGTCGGCCTTGCCCATCTTCACCAGCATGGTGCCGAAGTAGTTGCCCTTGCTGAGGGCCTTGCGGCAGTCCTCCTCGGTCATCTTGCCCTTGCGCAGCTCCACCATCTTGGCCACCATCTCGTCCATGCCCTCGTAGGCGGCGGGGTCGATGATCTGGGCCTTGGCGATGTCAAAGCCGTTCTTCTCCGCAATGGCGCGGACCTCACCGGGGTTGCCCACCAGGATCACGTCCATCAGGTCCTCGGCCATAAGGCGGGCGGCGGCGGCCTGAATGCGGGTGTCGTGGCCCTCGGTGAACACGATGGTACGGCGCTGGGCCTTCAGATTGTTCAAAAGAGCAGTAAACATAGTCTCTTTCCTCCGTTTATGTTTCTTTGCGCGCCCTCTGGGGCGCGGCCGCATGTATCACCATTATACAACAGGTTTTCCGGCGACTCAATGGCAAAAGCAAAAATTTTCCCAAAAGATTCTGCTTCCAGGCGCATCTGGGCGGATACTGTCGTATTTTTTCGCGCCACCACAAGATATAGGGGCTTGACGAATGGGGTAAGATAGGGTACAATCACTTTTGTAAACATTTGTAACCATTTCATCTGAATCGTAACTTTTCGGAGGAATGACCATATGGCCTCATTGCATACCAAGAGAGGACGGGTCCCCGGCTTCCGGGACCGGCAGCGGTTCCCTGAGAGCAATAACGGCATGACCCAGCTGCGCCTGCTGCTGGCGGGCCTGGCGCCGCTGCTGCGCAGCAAGGCGTCCAGCGTGCTGTTTCGGATCAAGGCGTTTTTCGGCCGCCTGGCCGTCCGCCTGGGCAGCCTGACGGAGCGCCACCGGGCCGTCCACACCGCCGTGTTCCTGACGGCCAGCGTGGCCCTGGCGGTGTTTGCCGTGTACCATGTGCTGTACACCACCGGGACCACGGTGGTGCTCAACGGCGTGGCCCTGGGCACCGTCGCCAGCGAGGAGGAGGCCAAGGCCGCCCGCATGAGCGTGGAGCGGTCCATCTCCGACGTGGTGGGCTACGACTACACCCTCCAGGACAGCCAGGTGTCCTACGACACCGGCCGCACCTTCCGCAGCAGCATCGTGGACGAGAGCGAGCTGGAGTCCGCCATGGCGGACAGCCTGGGCGTGGTGGAGCACGGCTACGCCCTGTATGTGGGCGGCGAGTTCATCGGCGCCACCCAGACCGAGGGGGCCTTCGAGCAGCTGCTGGACCAGGTGGCCGCCGAGTACCGCAATGCGAACACCGTCTCCCTGGACTTCCTGGAGCAGGTGGAGGTGCGGGAGCAGGACCTGCCGGTGGAGGCCTTCACCAACCTGGCGGACGCGGCCCTGCTGCTGAACAGCACCAAGGCCGGCGAGGTCACCTATACCGTGGAGAAGGGCGACTGCTGGTCTGTCATCGCCCAGGACCACGGCCTTACCAGCAAGGAGCTGCTGGGGCTGAACCCCGGCTATGATATCGACCACATCAACATCGGCGACGAGCTGGTCATCAGCAACGCCGTGCCCTACCTCACCGTCCGGGCCGTCCAGATGGAGTACTATGTGGCGGATATCCCCTACGACATCGAGTATGTGGACGACAACACCATGTGGGAGGGCGACACCCGGGTCATCAGCAAGGGCGCCTACGGCACCGCCGACACCGTGGCCCGCGTCACCTATGAGGGCACCACCGAGGTGGAGCGCATCATTGAGGAGCAGACCATGCTCACCGATCCCGTCACCGAGGTCCAGGCCCGGGGCACTCTGGAGCGGCCCAGCTGGGCGCCTACCGGCACCTTCCGCTGGCCCACCAGCGGCACCCTCACCTCCACCTACGGCTACCGCAAAATCTTCGGCGGCACCTCCTTCCACGGCGGCATCGACATCGCCAACAAGTCGGGCACCGACATCGTGGCCGCCGACGGCGGCGAGGTGATCTACGCCGGCTGGATGAGCGGCTACGGCTACCTGGTCCAGATCGACCATCAGAACGGCTACGTCACCTACTACGGCCACAACTCCAGCCTGCTGGTAAGCGTGGGCGACAAGGTATACAAGGGCCAGCATATCGCCGAGATGGGCGCGACCGGCCGGGTCACCGGCACCCACTGCCACTTCGAGGTCCGCCTCAACGGCGAGCGCCAGGACCCCCTGGACTACCTGCCCTGAGCGCCAGCTGCACAGTCAATTGCGTCCCCGCCTCCGGTATTCCGGCGGCGGGGACAGTTTTTTCGCGGCTTCTCTTGCAATTTTCGCCCATATACGGCATACTGGTGCTACCACAAACAAAAGGAGGCGCGGCTATGGAGCGCGTGAGCAAGGAGAACTACTATCTGGACATCGCGGAGACTGTCATCGAGCGGGCCACCTGCCTGCGGCGGTGCTACGGGGCCATCATTGTCAAAAACGACGAGATCATTTCCACCGGCTACAACGGCGCGCCCCGGGGGCGGAAAAACTGCGTGGACCTGGGCTACTGCACCCGGGAGGCCATGCAGGTGCCCCGGGGCCAGCGCTACGAGCTGTGCCGGTCCGTCCACGCCGAGGCCAACGCCATCATCTCCGCCTCCCGCCGGGACATGGTGGGCGGCACCCTGTACCTGGCGGGGAAGGACGCCGTCACCGGCGAGGTCCTCCCCGACGCCACCTCCTGCGCCATGTGCCGCCGCCAGATCATCAACGCCGGCCTGGAGCGGGTGGTCATCCGCCGCACCGCCGAGGAGTACGAGGTGGTGATGGTCCGGGACTGGGTGGAGGAGGACGACTCCCTGCCGGAGAACCTGTGAATGGATGCCTCTCCGCCGGACAATTTTTTTGAAAAAATGATTGACAGCGGGGGCGTTCAGGGAGTATATTGTCCTTAGCAGAAGAACGAAGCGAAACCTATTTGCTTTTGAATGGAGGACAAAAACATGCAGCTCATGGACGCACTGGTCAAGCCGGTCGCCGGACCGGGCTTGGAGCTGCGCCAGGTCCCCGTGCCGGAGCCGGGACCGGGCGAGGTGCTCATCAAGATCCACAAGACCGCCATCTGCGGAACGGACGTACACATCTATAATTGGGACCCCTGGGCGCAGGAGCACATCAAGCCTCCCATGGTCATCGGCCACGAGTACGTGGGCGAGGTGGCCAAGCTGGGCGCCGGCGTCACCGGCCTGCACGTGGGCCAGCGGGTCAGCGGCGAGGGCCACATCACCTGCGGCCGCTGCCGCAACTGCCACACCGGCAACATCCAGTGGTGCAAGGACACCGTGGGCGTGGGCGTGGACCGGGACGGCGCCTTTGCCGAGTACGTCTGCATCCCGGAGAGCAACGTCATCATCATCGACGAGAGCCTGCCGGAGGACGTGGTGGCCTTCTTTGACGCCTTCGGCAACGCCACCCACACCGCCCTTATGTGGAACCTGGTGGGGGAGGACGTGCTCATCACCGGCGCGGGCCCCATCGGCATCATCGCCGTGGGCATCTGCAAGTACGCCGGCGCCCGCCGGGTGGTCATCACCGACATGAACGACTACCGCCTGGACCTGGCCAGGAAGATGGGGGCTGACGCCGCCGTCAACGTGGGCCGGGAGGACCTGGTGGAGGTCATGCACAAGCAGGGCCTGGTGGAGGGCTTCGACATCGGCCTGGAGATGAGCGGCTCCGGCGCGGGGCTGCAGCAGATGATCTCCGTCATGCGCAACGGCGGCAAGATCAGCCTGCTGGGCATCTCCAACAAGCCGGTGCCCATGAACATGAACAGCATCATCATGAAGGGCCTGGCCCTCCAGGGCATCTATGGCCGGAAGATGGACAACTGGCACCAGATGAGCTACATGGTCCAGGGCGGCCTGGACCTGACCCCGGTGATCACCCACCGGTTCCACTACACCCAGTTCCAGGAGGGCTTTGACGCCATGAACAGCGGCAAGTCCGGCAAGGTCATCCTGGATTGGACCAAAAAGTAAGAGGAGGAGCGAGCTATGAAAACTGCTTTGGAACAGTACCGCCGGGAGCTGGCCGGCATCCGTGAGGCCGGCACCTGGAAGGACGAGCGGATCATCACCACCCCCCAGCAGTCCCGCATTGACACCACCCAGGCCAAGCGGGTGGTGAACATGTGCGCCAACAACTACCTGGGCCTCAGCGACCACCCCGCCCTGATCCAGGCCGCCAAGGACAGCTATGACCAGTGGGGCTTCGGCCTCTCCTCCGTCCGCTTCATCTGCGGCACCCAGGCCATCCACAAGGAGCTGGAGCAGAAGCTGGCCGAATTCCTGGGCATGGACGACGCCATTTTGTACTCCTCCTGCTTCGACGCCAACGGCGGCCTCTTCGAGACCCTGCTGGGGCCGGAGGACGCCATCATCTCCGACGAGCTGAACCACGCCTCCATCATCGACGGCGTGCGCCTGTGCAAGGCCAAGCGCTACCGCTATAAGAACAACAACATGGACGATCTGCGCCGCTGCCTGGAGGACGCCAAGGCCTCCGGCTGCAATGTCAAGCTCATCGCCACCGACGGCGTGTTCTCCATGGACGGCTACATCGCCAACCTGAAGGGCATCTGCGACCTGGCGGACGAGTTCGACGCCCTGGTGATGGTGGACGACAGCCACGCCGTGGGCTTCATGGGCGACAAGGGCCGGGGCACCCCCGAGTTCTGCGGCGTCCAGGGCCGGGTGGACATCCTCACCGGCACCTTCGGCAAGGCCCTGGGCGGGGCCTCCGGCGGCTACACCGCCGCCCGGCAGGAGATCGTGGACCTGCTGCGCCAGCGCAGCCGCCCCTACCTGTTCTCCAACACCCTGGCCCCCGCCATCTGCGCCGCCAGCCTGAAGACCATCGAGCTGCTCACCGCCTCCACGGAGCTGCGGGACCGGGTCCACGCCAACGCCCGGTACTTCCGCGCCGAGATGGAGAAGCTGGGCTTTGAGCTGCTGCCCGGCGAGCACCCCATCGTCCCCATCATGCTCTACGATCCCAAGGTGGCCCACGAGTTCGCCAACCGGATGCTGGAGAAGGGCGTGTACGTGGTGGCCTTCTGCTACCCCGTGGTGCCCAAGGGCAAGGACCGCATCCGCACCCAGATCTCCGCGGGACACACCAAGGAGGACATCGACTTCGCCGTGCAGTGCTTCAAGGAAGTCAAGGCGGAAATGGGCATCTGATCGAAAAAGACTTGTATGATCCCCGGTTTCGAGGTATCATAGAAGAGCAAAGCTCCTGGCCCGCGGGACGTTGCGCCCCGCGGGCCTTGACGCATCTTATCCGGCGGGGAGGAACGGCGAGGCTATGGAACAGGTGTGCATCGGGATACTGGCCCATGTGGACGCGGGGAAGACCACCCTCAGCGAGGCCATGCTCTACACCACGGGACAGCTGCGCCGCCTGGGCCGGGTGGACCACCGGGACGCCTTCCTGGACGGCTTCGCCCTGGAGCGGGAGCGGGGCATCACCATCTTCTCCAAGCAGGCGGTGCTGCCCCTGGGGGAGCGCACCGCCGCCCTGCTGGACACCCCGGGCCATGTGGACTTCTCCTCGGAGATGGAGCGCACCCTCCAGGTCCTGGACTGCGCGGTGCTGGTCATCAGCGGCGCCGACGGGGTCCAGAGCCACACGGAGACCCTGTGGCGCCTGCTGAAGCGCCGGCACATCCCCACCTTCCTCTTTGTCAACAAGATGGACCTGCCGGGGACGGACCGGGCGGCCCTGCTGGCGGAGCTGCAAAAGAAGCTGGATGGCGGCTGCATCGACTTTACCCAGCCGGAGGCGGAGCTGTGGGAGGAGGCCGCCCTCACCGACGAGGGCGCGCTGGCGGAGCTGCTGGAGACCGGGGCGCTGTCCCGGGACACGGCGGCGGGGCTGATCGCCCGGCGAAAGGTGTTCCCCTGCTGGTTCGGCTCCGCCCTGCGGCTGGAGGGGGTAGAGGCGTTTTTGGAGGGCCTGGCGGCCTGGGCCCCCGCGCCCCGCTATCCGGCGGAGCTGGCCGCCCGGGTGTACAAGATCAGCTGGGACGGCCAGGGGACCCGGCTGACCCATATGAAGATCACCGGCGGCGCGCTGCGGGTGAAGGCCCTCCTCTCCGGCGGGGAGGGGGAGGACGCCTGGCAGGAGAAGGCGGACCAGATCCGCATCTACTCCGGGGACAAGTTCCGCGCGGTGGAGGAGGCCCCGGCGGGGACGGTCTGCGCCGTCACCGGCCTGACCCACACCCGGCCCGGCCAGGGCCTGGGCGGAGAGAAGGAGGACTGGGAGCCGGTGCTGGAGCCGGTGCTCAGCTATCAGCTGCTGCTGCCGGAGGGGATGGCCCCCCACGTGGCCCTGGAGAAGCTGCGGCGGCTGGAGGAGGAGGACCCCCAGCTCCACATCCTGTGGGACAGCCGCCTCCAGGAGCTCCGCATCCAGCTCATGGGCCAGGTGCAGCAGGAGGTGCTCCAGCGGGTCATCGCCGACCGGTTCGGTATGGACGTGACCTTCGGCCCCGGCAGCGTGGTGTACCGGGAGACCATCGCCGCCCCGGCGGAGGGGGTGGGCCACTATGAGCCCCTGCGCCACTACGCCGAGGTCCATCTGCTGCTGGAGCCCCTGCCCCGGGGCAGCGGGCTGCAGTTTGCCTCCGCCTGCTCCGAGGACCAGCTGGACCGCTCCTGGCAACGGCTGATCCTCACCCACCTGATGGAAAAGACCCACCTGGGGGTGCTCACCGGCTCCCCCATCACCGATATGCGCCTGACCCTGGCCTCCGGCCGGGCCCACCTGAAGCACACCGAGGGGGGCGACTTCCGCCAGGCCACCTATCGGGCGGTGCGCCAGGGCCTCATGTCCGCCGAGAGCGTGCTGCTGGAGCCCTGGTACCGCTTCACCATGGAGGTCCCCCAGGAGAACCTGGGCCGGGCCATGAACGACATCCAGCAGATGGGGGGCCAGTTCCAGCCCCCGAACGCCTGCGGGGAGACGGCGGCACTCACCGGCTCCGTGCCTGTGGCGGGGCTGGGGGACTACTGGAAGGTCCTGGCGGAGTACACCCGGGGCCGGGGACGGATGAGCTGCGCCGTGGAGGGCTACCGCCCCTGCGCCCAGCCGGGGCCGGTGGTGGAGGCCATGGGCTACGACCCGGAGCGGGACCTGGACAACAGCCCGGACTCCATTTTCTGCGCCCACGGGGCGGGCTTCCCGGTGAAGTGGGACCAGGTCCCGGCCTACGCCCATCTGCCCTCCGTGCTGGCCCCGCCTCCGGCGGAGGAGACGCCGGCCCCCGATTCC
>DBFJQM010000065.1:0-2635 GCA_048404665.1 Candidatus Pelethomonas sp. | reverse complement strand
TTCCCCCTCCTCCCTCCCCATCTCCCAGGTCGAGAGCTGTACGTCACAGCCCCGCAAGTATTTTGATCCGGAGAAGCTGGCGGAGCTGGCGGACTCTATTCGGGAGCACGGCATCATCCAGCCCCTCACCGTGCGCAAGCTGGCCTCGGGCTACTACCAGATCATCGCCGGGGAGCGCCGCTGGCGGGCCGCAAGGCTTGCGGGCCTGACGGAGGTCCCCGCCGTGGTCATCGAGGCGGACGACCGCACCGCCATGGAGCTGGCCATGATCGAAAACCTCCAGCGGGAGGATCTGAACCCCATGGAGGAGGCCGAGGGCTACAAAGCCCTGGTGGAGAGCTACGGCATGACCCAGGAGCAGGCCGCCCAGCGGGTGGGGAAATCCCGCTCCGCCGTGGCCAACGCAATGCGGCTGCTGGCCCTGGCCCCCGCCGTGCGGCAGCTGGTGGAGTCCGGAGAGCTGTCCGCCGGACACGCCCGGGCCCTGCTGCCCCTGTCCCCCGCTTTGCAGCAGCAGGCCGCCAAGACCATTCTGGACAGCGGGCTCAGCGTCCGGCAGACGGAGCAGCTGGTAAAGCGCCTCCAGGCGCCCCCCAAGGCGGAGCCGGCAAAGCCCGACTCCCCCGCCGTGGACTATGTGGCGGAGGCGGAGCGGGAGCTGAGCGCCCGGCTGGGCCGGGCCTGCCGCATCGCCCAGGGGCGGCGGAAGGGCCGCGTCGAGATCGAGTATTACGATATGGACGATCTCAATAATCTGCTGGAGGCCCTGGAGTCCCTGGGGAAATAGGAAAAAGTTTTCGCCGGCCTTTCTCAAAAGGCCGCAGGGATGCAAGGGGCGGCGCCCCTTGCCGGGCTTGGGCGGAGCCCAACCCCCTCGCATCGTCAAGTCACCCCCGCCCACTGTTTCACGTGAAACACCACTTTGCAGCAACCGCGGGATAAGGAGAATCGGAAGCCATGCTAGACATCAAATTTGTCCGGGAAAATCCCGACATCGTCAAGGAAAACATCAGGAAAAAGTTCCAGGATGAGAAGCTCCCCCTGGTGGACCAGGTCGTCGAGCTGGACCGCCGGAACCGGGCCGCCATCACCGAGGCCAGCGAGCTGCGGGCCTCCCGCAACAGCCTCAGCAAGCAGATCGGTATGCTCATGGGCCAGGCCAAGAAGGACCCCTCCAAGCTGGCGGAGGCCGAGGCCGTCAAGGCCCAGGTGAAGGCCAACGCCGACCGTCTGGCGGCCCTGGAGGCCCAGGAGGGCCAGCTGGAGCAGGAGATCC
The DNA here is from genome assembly GCA_048404665.1 of Candidatus Pelethomonas sp. Lineage (GTDB taxonomy): Bacteria > Bacillota > Clostridia > Oscillospirales > Oscillospiraceae > Pelethomonas. The sequence continues at coordinate 1,359 of DBFJQM010000065.1, read as the reverse complement.
ACCGCATCATGCTCCAGATCCCCAATATCATCGACCCCTCCGTGCCCATTGGCCCCGACGACAGCCACAACGTGGAGGTCCAGCGGTTCGGCGAGGCCAGGGTCCCGGACTTCCCCATCCCCTACCACACGGAGATCATGGAGCGGTTCGACGGCGTGGACATGGACGCCGCCGGCCGGGTGTCCGGCGCGGGCTTCTACTATTTGATGGGCGACGTCGCACGGCTCCACGAGGCGGTGCTGGCCTACGCCCGGGACTTCATGATCGGCAAGGGCTTCACCTTCTGCGTGCCCCCCTTCATGATCCACGGCAACGTGGTGGAGGGCGTCATGAGCCAGAACGACATGGACGCCATGATGTACAAGATCGAGGGCGAGGACCTGTACCTCATCGGCACCAGCGAGCACTCCATGATCGGCAAGTTCATCGACCAGATCATCCCTGAGGACAAGCTGCCCCAGACGTTGACCTCCTACTCCCCCTGCTTCCGCAAGGAGAAGGGCTCCCACGGCATTGAGGAGCGGGGCGTGTACCGCATCCACCAGTTCGAGAAGCAGGAGATGATCGTGGTCTGCAACCCCCAGGAGTCCATGGACTGGTACGAGAAGATGTGGCGCTGGTCCGTGGAGCTGTTCCGGTCCATGGAGATTCCCGTCCGGCAGCTGGAGTGCTGCTCCGGCGATTTGGCGGACCTGAAGGTCAAAAGCTGCGACATCGAGGCCTGGTCCCCCCGCCAGCAGAAGTATTTCGAGGTCTGCTCCTGCTCCAACCTGGGCGACGCCCAGGCCCGCCGCCTGAAAATGCGGGTCAAGGGCGCGGACGGCAAAATGTACCTGCCCCACACCCTGAACAACACCGTTGTGGCCCCGCCCCGGATGCTCATTGCCTTCCTGGAGAACAATCTCCGCTCCGACGGCTCCGTCACCATCCCCCAGGTGCTGCGGCCCTACATGGGCGGCACGGAGACGCTGATCCCCAAGCATTGACCGGAACGCGCCGGTATCACCGGATCAAACATACTATTCAGATAAAGGAGAGCAAGCTATGAAAACCTTCTTGAAAGTTCTGGGAACCACCGCACTGCTGGCCGCCCTCGTCCCCGTCAAGTTCCAGAAGGATGAGGAGACCGGCGAAATGTCCTGCCAGTCCCTGCTGTGGAAGCTGAAGGTCGCCCCCGCCAAGGGCGACGAAAACACCGAGATCGGCCTCAATCTCATGGAAGGCGTGCTCACCGCCCCCCTGATGGACGCCATCGCCGCCAAGGCCGAGGACGAGCCCCACATCTTCACCGACGAGCTGACTGTGGACTACGACGCCCCCGCCGGCGACGCCTTCCCCCACGACGAGGTGGTGGTGGAG
>DBFJQM010000064.1:0-34788 GCA_048404665.1 Candidatus Pelethomonas sp. | reverse complement strand
ATTTCTGGGGGGAGGCGGAGGCGGGGTGCGCCGCCGGCGGTACCAGCGGCTGCCGGGCCGGTGCCACCACAGGATGGGCCGGTACACCACCGGCGGCGCCGCCATGGTGCCGTAGCGGCCGTACCAGCTGCTGTAGCGGATGCCGTCGATGAGGGTAAAGACCACCACCATCACCACCAGCAGAATCAGCAAGGGGACGATAGCCCCGATGATGCTGCCGCCGCCGCTGCCCGTGAAGGCGCTGCTGGAGGTCACATAGCGCTGGCTGATCGCCAGGTGGAGCTGGGCAAAGAGGCTCAAGGCCGCCTCCCCATAGTCCCGGCTCTGGACGCCCTCCGCCATGGCGGCGTCCACGAAGCTGGCGGACTGGGCCGCCAGCAGGTCATAGAACCGGCCGCTGGCCACCACGCTGTAGTCCCCGCTGCCGCCGCAGATCAGGAGGATGGCGTCGTTCTCCCCCAGCTCCAGGCTCTCCGCCCAGTCCCAGGCCGCGTCCTCCGCGGAGCCGGCCCCGGTGCTGTCCACCGTCACCACGGCCATGATGCTGCCGGTCATGTTGTCCCAGTTGGCGTTGTAAAGGCTCAGGGCTTTCTCCGTCTTGGAGGAGAGGAGCCCCGCCTGATCCACGATGTACCGCTGGAAGGCGGCGGTGCTGAGGGTCTCGTCCAGCTGGACGCTGCCCTCGGGCAGCTTCACCGCCGGGCGCTTGCTCAGCCCGTAGAGGGAGGACAGCACGATGGCGGCCACCATGACCAGGATGGCGACGGCCTTATTCTTGAATACTTTCATGGAGGTCTCCTTTTCCGGAGTCAGCGCCTCCCGGCGCAAAAATCAAATACGTCCTGTAATATTTCCGTCGGATATTGCCGATAGTTGTCGGTTTTGCCCGGTGGATGCGGGGTGGCGAGGCGATCAGCCCCGCAGCTCCATGAGCTTCTGCTTCAGCTCGCCCTCGATGCGGCCCAGCTCCACCTCGGCCTCCCGGCGCTTCTGGGCGCCGTCCTTCTGGATCTGGATGACCTCGTCCAGGGTGGAGATCAGCTGCTGGTTGGTGTGCTGGAGGGTCTCGATGTCGATGATGCTGCGCTCCGCCTCCTTGGCAGTGGCGATGGTGCCCATCTTCAGCATGTCGGCGTTCTTCTTCAGCAGCTCGTTGGTGGCGTTGGTGACGGCGGTCTGGGCGGCGGTGGCCTTGCGGCTGTTCTCCAGGCCCAGGGCCAGGACCATCTGGCTCTTCCACAGGGGGATGGTGTTCACCAGGGAGGACTGGATCTTCTCCACCATGAGGGTGTCGTTGTTCTGGAGCATCCGGGTCTGGGGGCCCATCTGGATGGACACCATCCGGGTCAGCTCCAGATCGTGGAGCTTCTTCTCAAACCGGTTGCACATCTGCACCAGGTCGTTGTAGGCCTGGGCGTCCTCGGCGGCGCCGGTGGACTCCGCCTTCTTCCGCAGCTCCTCCACCTGGGTGGCCTGCACCTCCGCCAGCCGCTTCTTGCCGGCGATGATGTACATGGTCAGCTCCTTGTAGTACTTCAGGTTCAGCTCGTACATCTGGTCGAACATGGCGATGTCCTTCATGAGCACCACCTGATGCTGCTCCAGCTCCCGGGCGATCTTGTCCACGTTGGCCTCGGCCTTGCCGTACTGGGCCTTCATGGTCTCCATCTTGTTGTTGGCCTTCTTGAAGAAGCCGAAGATGCCGCCCTTCTCCTCCTCCTGGCCGAAGCTCTTCAGCTCCACCACCAGGCCGCTGAGGGTGTCGCCCACCTCGCCCAGGTCCTTGGTGCGCACGTTGTTCAGGGCGCTCTCGGAGAAGGACGCCACGCTCTTCTGGGCGGCGGCGCCGTACTGGAGGACCAGCTGGCTGTCGGTGATGTCGATCTTCTTGGAGAAGTCGTCCACCATCTTCCGCTCCGCCTCGGTGAGCATACTCTCGTCGATCTTCACCGGCTCCACCTTTTTCTCCTCCTGGACGGGGGCGGCAGGGGCCTCATTGCCAAGGGTCAGGGTGGGAGCCTCCACCTGGGCGGCCTCGGCGTTCAGGGTCAGCTGGGGCATCATGTTATCGGTGTCCGTCATGTTCGTTTCCTCCGTTTATATGATAAGTTTGTGTGGTTCTCGTCTCCCGCGCGCTTCCCGCCTACAGCTCCAGCCGGATATCGGTGCCGTCGGCGTTTTTGGTGGTCTCGGCCTCCATCTGGTCCCCGGCCAGGCCCTCCCGGGCCATCATAGTCTCCAGCACGGAGATGTCTGTGGAGATATCCAGGGCATCCTCCCCAAAGAGGCTGTCCAGCTGCTTTTCAAAGGCGGCGACGATGGTATCCATCATCCCCTCCACCCGGGTCTTGGTGGTGTCGATGTTCTCCCCGCTGACCCCGGCGGCGCTCATGCGGTCGTAGGCGTTGAGCAGCTTCAGCGTGGTGGGCAGGTAGTAGTCCATGAACTTGCGAATCTGGGACAGCTTGGCGGGCTGGGCCTTCACCTGGTCAAAAATGGACTGGCTGACGGTCTCCAGCTTGCGGATGTCGGCGGAGATCTTCTCGTCGGCAATGTTGTCGTCCAGGCGCTTCATCTCGGAGATGGCCTTGGCCCCGTCCTGGAGCATCTTGTCCAGCTCAGCGCTGCCGGTGGAGACAGGCTCCGGCTTGGGGTCGGGGACCTCCACCTCATAGGTCTCGTCCTTGCACACCGCCCGCAGCAGCAGGAACACGCCGATGGAAAGCCCCCCGGCCAGCAGGAAATCGCTCACCCGGTACAGGTTCAGCAGCAGGGCGTAGACCACCCACGTGGCCGCCACACCGTAGTAGGGCGCCACGGACTTTCGTACTTTTTTGACTGTGGCCATGGGAACACCTCCAAAGGAATCGTACTGCGCGATCACAGAGCATACTCTACGGTACAGTATACCCCCAAACCCGGCCCCGGTCAAGGCAAACTATTGCGCGGCGGGATTTTTTGCCCGCGAAAAAAGCGGCCCGGAGCGTCAGCGCTCCGGGCCGCAGGGTCCATTGCTTTTCAGGGGGCAGAACGTCCCGCTCACTCCCACAGGCGGGCGGCATAGCGGACCTCCCCGTTGTCAAACAGGTCCGTCACAGCCAGGTCCCGCTGGGTGTACAGCACCGTCCGGTCCCGGCACAGCACCAGGTCCACCCCCTCCGCCGGCAGAGCCAGCAGGGCCGCCTCGTCCAGGCTGTCCGCCACATAGAGGTCCACCACCTCTAGCAGCACCTGGGCGCAGCTCCTGTCCGGCGCGTAGGCCGCCAAAAAGCTGGCGGCGGTGCGGCTCAAGCCGTCGGCCGGGTCCACGTAGGCGGTGACGATCTCCCCGTCGGACCGGGTGTAGTAGTGGAACGCGTCCAGCTGCGCCAGGGGGAAGTCCCGCAGCGCCACCAGGCTCATGGGGCCGGTGTAGCCCATCTGCCCCGCCGGGTACACGCTCTGCCCCGCCCGGTCATAGAGGTCCAGGCCGTAGACCGTGCCCCTCCCGTCCAGGCAGCGGATGAACCCGTCGTAGCTGGAGAGAACGCCGTTGAGATAGCCGCCCTCCGCCAGCGCGTCCGCCACATAGTCCACCCGGAAGGCGTTCTCCATCCAGTAGAGGTCCAGCAGCGCGGTGACGCCGCCCTCCCGGGCGAAGGCCAGATAGTCCTCCGACACCCGCAGCCGGGCGCGGCCGTCCCCCAGCAGCTCCACCGACACGGCCTCTGGGTCCGCCGCATAGGCCGCGGCCTCCCGAATCCAGTCCGCCGCCTCCTGGCTGCGGGCCGGGTCCCAGGACGCGGCCTCGTACTCGTCCTGGCAGGCGAACAGGCCGCTGTAGCTCTCATACACGGGGGCCAGGTACAGATACCGTCCCCCCTGCTCCTCCAGCAGCTCCAGCGCCGCGTAGAGGGCGGGGTCTATCTCCACCGCCTCGTTGGGGCTGGCGCTGAGGGACGCCAGGTTCCCCACGCCCTCGAAGGTCTCCCGGGCGTGGAAGATCTGGTAGGCCTCCGTGGCCGCCCGGGTGTAAAGCGCCTCCACCTGCCGGTACTCCGGCCCCGGCACGGCGCCGCCGGTCCCCAGCTCGTACTGGAGAGTCAGCTCCCCGGCGCAGGTGCCCTCGTAGCCGGCGGTGGTCTCGATCTCCGTCCATCCCGCCTGACGGCCCAGCAGGTGCATCACGCCGTAGGCAAAGGCTCCGGCGGCCACCAGAATCAGGCCGATCACCAGCCACAGGCGCAGCGTGGCATGTTTCTCGGGCAATGTGACATGCTCAGCGGTCTTTTCACGGCGGGGCAGACGGTTGTTAGCTTTTCGGCTCATAGGCGCACCTTACCAGTGGAGATCTCAGTGTCATACAACGGTCAGCAGCAGCAGGAGGAGGAACAGCAGGATCACCACGCCGATGACGGCAAAGCCGGCGATCGCCCCCTTCAGGCATGCCTTAAAGTTGCGGTAGTACCTCTTCGCCTTGAAGATATAGGCCGCAGGCAGGCCCAGAATGGGCAGCAGGAAGGCCAGGAACGCATACCAGAAGCTGCCGGTGTCGTGGACCGGCGCGTCCAGAATGTAGTTGCTGCCGGTGAGCTCCGGCTCCGCGTCGGCGGGCTTCTCCTCCTGGGGCGGCTCCTCGCCGGGCTGGCGGATGGTGATGCTCTTCAGAGGGACGCCCCTGTCCCGGACGGCCTTGTAGGCCTCGATCTCCTTGGGGCTGCCGAACACGTAGTGGTCGTGGCCCACGCAGGCCATCTCCGGCTTCTCCTGGCTGTAGTCGTGGACGGAGGGATCGTAGGTGAACAGCACCTTGTTCTTCTCCAGGTCCGGATCAGGGATGGGGATGGCGGAGATCAGGGAGCGGGTGTAGGGGTGCAGGGGGTAGTTGAACAGCTCCTCCGCGTCGGCCACCTCCACGATGTCGCCCTTGTAGATGACGCCGATGCGGTCGGAGATGAAGCGGACGATGCTCAGGTCGTGGGCGATGAACAGATAGGTGGTCTGCCGCTCCTGCTGGAACTTCTTCAGCAGGTTCAGCACCTGGGCGCGGATGGACACGTCCAGAGCGGAGATAGGCTCGTCGGCCACCACCAGCTCCGGCTCCATGACCATGGCCCGGGCCAGGCCGATGCGCTGGCGCTGTCCGCCGGAGAACTCGTGGGGATAGCGGGTCAGGTGCTCAGGCAGCAGGCCCACCTCCTCGATGATCTTCTCCACCTTGCGGACACGGTCCCCCTCGTTTTCATAGAGGTGGAAGTTGTAGAGGCCCTCGGAGACGATATAGTCCACGGTGGCCCGCTCGTTCAGGGAGGCGGCGGGGTCCTGGAACACCATCTGGATGTTGCGGATGACCTCCCGGTCCAGGGACCGGGGAATCTTGCCGGAGATCCGCACGCCCTTGTACTGGATCTCGCCGGCGGCGCAGGGGTTGACCCGGATCACGGCGCGGCCGATGGTGGTCTTGCCGGAGCCGGACTCGCCCACCAGGGAGAAGGTCTCCCCCTTGTAGATGTCGAAGGACGCGTTCTTCACAGCCCGGACCTGGTTGTCCCCCTTGCCGAAGGTGATGTCCACATTTTTCAGGGACAGCAGGACCTCCTTGCCGTTGTCGGCGATGGGGCCGTGCTCCGGCAGGTGGGCGGCGGTGCTGCTCAGCTGGGTCTTTTTCATATCCTTATTCACAGCCACTGCCCTCCTATATGTTGAATGCCCGGATCAGCTTATCGTGGATATTGTGGATAGCCTCCGGTTTTTCGATCTTGGGCGCCCTGGGGTCCAGCAGCCAGGTCTTGGCGAAATGGGTCTCGCTGACCTGGAACATGGGGGGCTCCTTCAGGGTGTCAAGCTTCAGACAATAGGGGTTTCTGGGGGCGAAGGGGTCGCCCACGATCTTGTTGTACAGGCTGGGCGGCGTGCCGGTGATGGAGTAGAGCACGGTGTTGCGCTCCGCCAGCTGGGGCAGGGAGCTGAGCAGCGCCCAGGTGTAGGGGTGGCGGGGATCGTGGAACACCTCGTTGGCAGTGCCCAGCTCCACGATCTGGCCGGCGTACAGCACCGCCACCCGGTCGGCCACGTTGGCCACCACGCCCAGGTCGTGGGTGATGAACACGATGGTGTAGCCAAACTCCTTCTGCAGGTCCTTGATAAGGGTCAGGATCTGGGCCTGGATGGTCACATCCAGGGCGGTGGTGGGCTCGTCGCAGATGAGGATCTTGGGCTGGCAGGACAGGGCGATGGCGATGACGATGCGCTGGCGCATCCCGCCGGAGTACTGGAACGGATAGTCGTCAAAGCGCTTCTCCGCGTTGGGGATGCCCACCTTTTTCATCAGCTCCATGGCCCGGGCCCGGGCCTCGGACTCGGTGCAGTCCTGGTGCTTGAGGATCACGGAGGTGATCTGCTTGCCGATGGTAATGATGGGGTTGAGGCTGGTCATGGGGTCCTGGAACACGGTGGCGATCTTGCTGCCCCGGATCTCGCCCCAGTCGGCGGCGTACTGGATCTTGGCCAGGTTCAGCACGCAGGTGCCGTGGAGCTGGTCCGCCGTCTCGTCCAGGTACTTCACCCGGAAGGCCACCTCGTCGAAAATAGCGTTGCGCTGGCTGTCGTCATTGAGGTCCACGCCGATCTCCATGGCCTTCCGCAGGGCCTTCAGCAGCTGGCTGGTAGACCGGGTCCTGCGGCGGTAGTCGAACCGGCCCACGGAGAGGTAGATCTCCTTGGCCAGGATCTCGTTGCGCTGCTTGACAGCGGCGGAGACCTCCCCCGCCGTCGCCGCGGCGTACTCCGCCTTCAGCTTGGCCAGCTCCTGCTGGCAGGCCTGGATATGATCGGTATCGCTCTTGGCGGCCTGGCGGTGGGCCTTGATGGTGTCCTTGCGCTTGCTCTCCAGGGTCTTGACCTTTTTCTCCAGCTCGGAGAGCTCCGCCTTGACGGACTTATACCGCTCCTTCTCCTTGGAGGGGTCGATGGTCTGCTTCAGGTTGAACAGCTCCGTGCGCTGATAGTTCAGCTCCGCCAGCTGGGCCCTCATGGACTCCTCCTCCGCTTGGCTCAGGCCCCGCTCGCTCTTCAGCTCGTCCTCGATGGCCTCCATCCGGCGGAAGATGGCCGCGCCGGGCTCCAGCTTGCTGTACTCGTCCAGCTTGCTCTGGATGGCGGCCACGGTGCTGCGCTGCTTGGGGCCCCAGGCCACCCGGGTGTCCGCAAGCTCCTCGTCGTTGAAGATGATGCTGCCCTTGTCCACAAAGCCGTTGTCGTCCAGCATCCCGGCAAAGGTCTTGGTGAACACCGACTTGCCGGAGCCGGACTCGCCCACAATGGCGATGGATTCGTGCTCATAGATATCCAGGGAGATGCCGCGGATGGCGGTCAAAATGCGGCCCCGGACCCGGAACTTGACCTCCAGGTCCTTCACCGACAGAATCACTTTTTTCTTCTCTTCCATACTCTCTCCCTCCTATCGGTGCGTCCGGGGGTCGGAGGCGTCGCCCAGGTTCTGCCCCACCACGTACAGCACCACGGTGATGATGGCGGATACCGCCACCGGGCTCCAGAACTCGAACTCCCAGCCGGGGGTGACCATGGCGCTCTCAGCGGCATAGATCAGACGGCCCAGGGACATGTCCGAAAGGCCCATGCCGATGTAGCTCAAAAACACCTCGTAGGAGATGTAGGAGGGGATCTCCGTGGCCACCAGGGTGACGATGACGGAGGTCATGAAGGGCAGGATGTTCTTCATGGCGATGCGCAGGGTAGGAGTGCCCAGGCATCGGGAGGCCAGGTTGTACTCCCGGTCCCGGATGATGATGACCTGGGTACGGATAAAGTAGGCGATGCCAAGCCAGCCGGTGATGGTCAGGGCGAACACCATGGTCCAGAAGGACGGGGTGAAGAGCATCACCATCACGGAGATGACCAGGATATAGGGCACGTTGCCGATGATATTGTACACCTCGGTCATGACCATATCCACCCGCTTGGAGAAGCCCCAGATAGACCCGATGATCACGCCGACGGTCAGGTTGATGAGGGCGCACATGAAGGCCAGGGACACGGAGATCCGCGCGCCGTTCCACACCGCGTCAAAGGTGGAGTTGCCGGAAGCGCCGGAGCCCAGGATCCAGTGGATATTATAGCCCAGCAGATCCATGGCCGCCTTGGGGCGCAGGTGCTTCGTGGCCGCAACGGAAAGATTGACGTAGGGATCATAGCCCGAAAACATGGGGTAGATATACGAGAATACGATCACCAGGCCCAGCAGCGCCAGAATTACGATATTCAGCTTTTTCCGGAAGAACACCCGGAACACGCTGCGCCAATAGGAGTACCGGGGGGCGGTGATCTTTTCCGCGGCCAGCTCGTCGTTGTCCACACGGCTGAACAGCTCCGCCTCGCTGAGGCCCAGGCCGCTGAGGTCCACACGTTCATTCTGATTCATCCTATGTCACCTCGCTTTCGCAGAGAAGGAGATCCGGGGATCCACCATACTCATGAGTACGTCGCCCAGGATCAGGGACGTAACGCTGAGCACCGCGTAGAACAGGGTCACACCTACGATGACGCTGTTGTCGTACATATTAATGGCGATGGTCAGCAGGTTACCGGCGCCAGGCACCGTATACACGCGCTCGGTGATCACCGCGCCGGTGAGAGCGCCCAGCACACTGCCGGGGATGCCGTGGACGATGGGGATCAGCGCGTTCTTCCAGATGTGCTTGGTGAAGATCTCCCCCTCGCTGAGGCCCTCGGACCGGGCAAACTTCACGTAGTCGGAATTCATCTGGTCGATCATATACCGGCGCATCCACTTCATCAGGTTTGCGATGCTGGGCAGGGCCAGGGACACGATAGGCAGCACATACATCAGCTTTGTGCCGCCGCCCATCTCGAAGGTGGTGGGCAGGCCGAACACCTTGCCGCCCACGGCCTTGAACAGGAAGATATAGGCCAGGGAGGGCACGGCGATGATGAACACGATATAGATCGTTCCGATCTTGTCCACCCAGGAATCCTTCTTCTTGGCCATCAGCAGGCCCAGGGGCAGGCCCAGGAAATAGGCGATGCAGGTGGCGATGATGCCGATAACAAAGGAGAAGCCCATCTTGGACATGTCGGACAGGTTGTTGAACACGTTGGTATAGTCGTCGGTATACCGGCTCTCATAGACCAGATTCCCGCCCAGGGAGTTGGGTACATAGGTGGCAGAGTGGAGATCGTCGGCGCTCATCTCCGTCAGACCCGAGGGGTAGGTAATGGTCTGGGCCACATGGGAGCCCTGGGACCGGGTCATGGTGTCAAACACATCGATTCCCTTGTTCACCACATAGGACTTCCCCAGGTTGAGGGTCAGCATGTTCTGGTGAATAAAGGGGAATTTGTTGTCGCAGTACAGCAAATATTTGTGCCGGGTGCCATTGCCCAGGATAGCAGGGGAAAATTTCTTACCGCCGTACACGGGGTCATACTTGGTGAAGGTAAGGCCGGCTTCCCCCTGCAATTGGGCGTCCGGATAGTTTTCTTCTACATAGTGGATGTTATCTACGGAGAAGAGCCCCGTAAAATACTCCACGATTCTAAGGGCAAGCGGTCGATCCTTATGGGCAAACAGCTGGGGATTGCCGCCAGCCGCCATCTTTCTGGGTGACACCATCACGGCATTCACACGCTCTACGGTGTAACCCTTGGATTCATAGTATTTTGTAAATTCTTCCACATATTTGGCCACAAGCTCGCTATCCTTTTCCGGGGTGTTGCCCAGCTTCGCGGCCGCGGACCGGTCATCGGCGCTCAGTTCGCCATTTCCGACCAACATATTCAAATAATCGCTGAAGGGGACATAGTCCAGATAACCGTACTCCTCCCACATGCGGTAGGTGTATACAATTCGGTTGTTCTTTTGCTGCTTATTATATACTGAGTCCGCCGCAAAAAACAGATCCCGGTTGCCCAAGCTATAAATGAGTACCATCACCAGGGCCACCACCGCAATGATCGAGACGATTCCATGCAGGATTCGCCTTACCAGGTATTTTGCCACAACGCCGCCTCCTCTCAGACTGGAAAGGGGGGGATGGACAATTGGGAATCCATCCCCCCTCCAAGATTTACTTAGTTTCCTGTTACAGTGCGTCCGTGCTCAGATCAATAGCAGCCAATGCTCTTGGTCATGGAGCCAGAGCCCTCACCCTGGAAGGTATCCAGGTAGGTGCAAGGATCGCCGTAGTCAGGACCCCAACCGGAGTTGGTGTTGATATCGTAGTTGGCCTCTTCGCCGTAGTTAAAGCCATAGGTAGCATTGCTATACTTGGTGCTGTCGTTAAACTCAACAACGTTGATGATGACCTTACCCTCCAGGACGCTCTCCACAGACTGCTTGAAGGCCATGCCCTGGTTCAGGAAGTCCTCACGGGTAGCGAGAGTAGCAAGGTCGAGGACCACCGGGTTCTCGGCGCTGATCTCAAAGCCGTACTCAGCCAGCTCGGCAATGGCCTTCTCCAGGTGGGCCTTGGCGGCCTCGGGATTGTACCAGCCATCGAAGCTGTCGCCGGAGCCGGCGCCGTCATTGCCAGTGGGATCCCAAACCTGAATGTCATACCCATCAGCATCAATGTAGGCCTGGAGAATCTCGCCGTACTGAGTGCCGGCGGGGAAGGTCACGGCCTGGCCGCCCACGTCGACGGTCAGCTCGTTCTCCAGATGCACAAAGGTGCCGGGAACATAGGAGTTGCACAGGGAGTTGAGCTTCAGATCCTCGCCCTTGCGCTGGGCATTCCAGTTAGCGCGGTCCAGCGACTGGCATACGGCCAGACGGAAGCTCTGATTGCGCAGGGCAGCCTGGGCCAGAGCCTTCTGCTCATCGGTCTTGGGAGAAACGCCGGCGGTCTCATCGTTGGCGTTGGCATAGGCGGTACGGTTTACGTTGAAGAAGCCCATGAACGCGGTAGAGTCGGTAGCGGAAACGTAGGCGTACTCATCGAAGTAGCCCTCCGTCTTGGCCAGCTCCATAGAGGAGGAGTTCAGGCCTGCGCCGGACAGGACGTTGTTCTTAGTAGCCTCATAGGTAGCGGTAGGATCGGAACCGTCGAAGTACTTCCAGTTGATGGTGTGGCAGCTCACGTGGTCAGGATCCCAGTAAGTGGGGTTGGCCACGAAGTTGATGGAGTTCTTCTCAGTGTAGCCGCTGATGAGGTAGGGACCGCAGTAGGCAATGCTGTTGGGGTCCTTGCCGTAGGTGTAGGTCTCAGCGCTGGCATCGAAGCCGTCCTCGCCGGAGCCAAACTTGCCGCCCTTGGACTCATAGTAGGTGCGGCTCATGGGGGCGAAGATGCCGTAGTCAAGCATGGTCATGAAGTAGGAGGCGGGGAAAGTCAGGGTGTATTGCACGGTATAATCGTCAATAGCCTTCACGCCCACTTCCTCAAACCCCACCGAACCGTCCATGTACTCGGTGGCGTTCACGATCAGGCCGTCCACCAGCCACTCCAGGCCGCCCTTGGCGTCCAGCATGTGCTGCATGCCGGCCACAAAGTCATCGGCCTTCACATCGGCGACCTCACGGCCCTGGGAATCGACCCACTTCACACCCTGGCGGATATGGAAGGTGTAGGTCATGCCGTCCTCGGACTTCTCCCAGCTCTCAGCCAGAGCGGGCTGCATGATGTCCTCGTTGTCATACTCCACCAAGCCGGTAAAGGTCTGGACCACGGGCTCGGCATCGACCTGGTTCTGGGTGGCCAGAACGTCCCAAGTCGCAGGATCCTGAGAGTACACATAATTGTACTCGTCAGCAATGGTATAGCCCTGCTCAGTCAGGTACTGCTTGGCCCACTCGATGTAGGTGCCAGTGCCCTTCAGCTCAGACCACTTGGTGATCATTGCAACGCGGTCCGTCTGCTTGATGAGCTCGTTGGCAACCACGATATAGTGCTGGCGGTCACTGTCGTAGCCCCAGGCGGTGGAGGTGACAGTACGCGGCACCATGCGGCTGATAGCGTAGTTGCCGCCGTTACGGCCAGTAGGCAGCATCACGCCGGACTCCAGCAGCTTGGCCTCGGCCTCGGCCATCATGGCAAAGCGCATATCCAGGTCAGTGACCTCAGCCTTAGCCTCCTGATACAGAGTCCAGAAATCGCCCAGAGCCTCCTCATAGGTGATCGCGGACTTCTCCATGGGGTCCTCGATGCCGGACAGGTCGTCCCACACCTTGGGCTCGGTGGGAGTCGGGGTGTCGTCGGGTGTCTGCGTGTTGTTCACGGGAGTCTGGCTGTTGTCAGGCTCGTTCTGGTTGCCGCAGGCAACCAGACCCATGACCATGGTCATGGCCAGGAGCAGCGCAAGAATCTTCTTCATGCTTTTCATCTCACATTTCCTTCCTATAAATTTTATACGGCGTCACACAGGTCCGCCGCTATGTCAAACATTTTACACCATCCTTCCCTGATTGTCAATAAAGCACTTTTGTTCACTGCACATGGATATTTCACAGTGTTTTGTCAATGAAGTCGGGATACTTTGTGCAATTCATTATGAATTTCCGGAATGTTTGCAAGATGTGGAAATTTCTTAATTTTTTTTCGTTTTGAGGTGGACACCCGCTTCCAAGGCAGGAAAAATTGAAAATCGTTGCAAATATCACAGGTAAACGGACAAAAACCGGGTATACTATAGTATAAGCAAAAATCATGCCTCTATGAATTATTTTACTATAGCAGCAAGGAGGAACCCGTATGTCTTTGGTTAAATTGACAAATAAAAATTTTCACCAGGAGGTCCTGGCCTCCGACGTGCCGGTGCTGGTGGACTTCTGGGCCCCGTGGTGCGGTCCCTGCCAGGTCCTGGGCCCCATGGTGGACGAGGTCGCCGCGGAGGCGGACGGCTTCAAGGTGGGCAAGGTGAATGTGGACGAGGAGCCGGAGCTGGCCCGCCAGTACCGCGTGATGAGTATTCCCACCCTGATGGTTTTTAAAAACGGCGAGCTGGCCCGCCGCGAGGTGGGCGGCCGTGACAAGGACGGCATCCTGGAGCTGCTGAAGTGAGCGCACAAGCGCCGTCACAGGCCATTCGATCCCTTGGGGACGCCGCCGGCCGAGCCGGGGCGTCCCCTTCCTGTGTACTGGGAAAAATTTGCGGAAAAGCGAAAAATCACCCTTTACAAACCGCCAGGCATCGGTTATAATAGTAGTCGCTTTTGGGACTTGGCCCCGGTCCGGTCCCACGAAAACCGCATACGGGCCTGTAGCTCAGCTGGGAGAGCGTTCGGTTCGCATCCGAGAGGTCGAGAGTTCGAGTCTCTTCAGGTCCACCACACGGAGTGTCCTTATAGGATTTGAGTATCCTACAAAGGACACTCCGCTTTTTTCATGCAATTTTCGTCCTGCTCCTCCCCGTACCGCTTGGACATTTTGGCGAAGCGTTCATCGCTGATTTTCCCGGATATCCGGACATATTGTTCTCAGATAAGTCTTGTCAAAGGTAATTTGGAGAAAATTTTTCATAAGACCATTTGCCTGTGTGTGATAAAAAATCCTTGAAAGAGTGGAAAAAGAAAGGTATGATAGGCATAGCATTCGACAGGAGGAACGGCGATGAGACATATTCTGCTGCTGAAGGGGGCCGCGACCCAGTTCGCCCCGGAGACGGAGCAGGGCAAGGTGTTCCGGCGATTCTATCACTCCGCCGCCGTCAATCAGGAGCCGGAGGTGTGGGGATCGGGTTGTTGTATTTGGCCCGGCAGATTGTCGAGGGCCAGGGCGGATACCCTCAAGGTGTTCTCCAAGCCGGGGAAGGGCACAAAATTCTCCTTACACCTGCTGCGGGGGTGACGCCGCAGGCGTGGTCAAGGGTGCAGGAAACCCTTTTTTGCATGAGAGAAGGAACAGAGATGGAAGGATTGCTCAATGAAGTAAAGGGCAGAATTACTCAATATGGCTACAAAAAAGCGCGAAGCTCCTTTTGGAAAATCGAAGATGGCTTTTATAAGCTGATCCATTTTCAACACGGCGCCTATGGGGACTATTTCTTTATCAATGTTGGTCTCCATCCTGTGGGCTTGCCGTCCCTCATTCCCGGGAAACTGGAGATCCTCGAGAGGCCCCGGGAACACGAGTGCATCATCCGGCGGAGGATTGAGGAAATCGTGCCGGTTGAGATATTCAAGAAAGCGCTCGCCCCGATCCATGACCCAAACACGGTTCAAGAAATTGCCGCAAGCCTTCCGGCGGTGGAACGATGGCTGGCCTCCTGGGGCTCCTTTGAAATGATTGCCAATCAAGACTTTTCAGAGTTATCGCGCATGATGCCCATAGCCCCCATTTTATGGCGAAAGGCTTACGATCTGCTGGAATGCTACTGTATGATCAAGCAGGGGAATCTTCCCAAAGCCAGAGAGTTTTATCAGGCGTATCTGTCGGAGAACCGGGAGATGGATTTTTCCCCGGTGGACTGTTACATGGAATCCCTGCTCAACTAAAATCTTTTCACACGGTTAACCTATGAAGCCACACATGAGCCTCTAAGCGGCAAAGCCGCTTAGAGGCTCAGCTGCATATCAGAGCAGCATTGTTTCTGCGCACTTATCGCACAAAAAGGCCGTGAAATCATATGATTTCACGGCCTTTTCAACTTTACGCGGCGCTCAGAAGGGTCTGCGGGAGTCGAAGCTTCCGCGCTGCGCAGATGGATATTGGCAGGTGAGCCTGAACAGGGAGCTCTGCACAGGCAAACTGGCGGAGCAGTCCAAGCAAAGGCAGCAGGCATCCCCTGTTCAGGCACAGCCCAGCAATTTCAAAACCAAATCAAACGGTGGACACAGGCCGCCTACCCCTGCTCGCCCAGGTAGAGGGTCACACGGTCCTGGATGGTGCGGGCGGTGTCGTCCAGGGTGGCGGCTCCGGCGAAGTAGGGGGCGGCGGCGCTGGTGATGATGGGCTCCAGGTCCGGGTCCCACCGGGAGAAGACCTCCACAGCGTCGTAGAGGCCCATGATCTGATCGTACTCCTCCTGGGTCATGGCATGGAATTGAAATTCCTCCCGGGAGACGTCGTTCAAAAGGTCACCTATGCCTCCTTCGTGGGGCTCCTGGACCTTGTTCCCACCGCCGTCCAGCACAAAGTTCCCTTCCATGTCCCTGATATACTCCACCTCCATGGCCGCCTCCGCCAGGGCCTGGAAATCGGCCTTATTGGTGGGGAAGCCGCTGTACTGCGCGGCGTCCAGCTCCTCCGCCTCGTGAGGCAGCAGTATGGTGCGCAGGAAGCGCCAGGCCCCCTCCTTGTGGATGCAGACGGAAGACATGGCCACGCTGCTGCCCGCAAAGCTGAACTGGCTGCCCACCTCGCCCCAGGGGTTGGGCTCGCCCACATAGGAGATATCCTCGTGGAGGAGATATTTGGCCTCCTGAGGAAAGTAGAATTTGCTGATGGGATAGGACAGCAGCATGATCTGCCCCTCGTAGATCAGGCTGCTATAGGCACCGGGTATGTTCAGCGCGTCATCCGGGTAGGAGGCGCACAGCTCCAGAACAGACCGGAACTCATCGCTGTCAAAGGAGCAGGTCCCGGCGGTCTGATCCAGGAAACGGGTGGGGTCCACCCGCATCATGGCGGACAGCATACCGCTTTGCGTCCGCTTCATGGGAACGCAGCCCTCGGGCATGGCCTCCAGTGCCGCCCACATGTCCTCCCAGGTCCAGGTCATCCGGTCCCCAACGATACGCTTGGCTCCTGTCACGGTCTGGATACAGAACTCGTCGCTGACCTCGTACAGCTTCCTGTCGATCTCCGACGCCAGGAACACCTTCTCCATAAGGGCCTCCCGGCCCAGGTCCGGATCATCCTCGATCCAGGGCCACAGGTCCTCCAGGTAGCCCCGCTTGGCCCACTTCTCCAGAGGGATGGCCCAGGTGTCCAGCAGGTCCGGCATCTTACCCGCGCTGATCTCCGTAATGAGCCGGGTGCGGGCGGCGTCCACGTCCCCGTACTGGCTGTAGTCCACGAGCTCAATGCGGTAGTCCGGGTCGGTCTTGTTGAACGCCGCAATCAGGTTGTCTATGCCGCCCGCCAGCTGCAAGGTGGCGTAGGTCAGGACAGTCCTGCCGTCCCCCGCCGCCGCCCGCTCCAGGTCCACCAGATGGATCTTCGTCAGCTCCGGGGTGTATCCGTCCCCGGTCACCAGGACCAGCCGCCCGTCGGCCAGGAGAGAGACGTGGGCCAGAATGTCGGTGCCGACGCCCTGGGCGGTGAGGCTGACCACTTCTTTGGACTCCTCCGCCCCGGCCCGCCAGGCCCGGATGGAATCGCCGTTCCGGTAGTAGAAAAGAGCATTGTCATCCCCGGAAAACAGGCCAACGATATTGTGGAACTGGATGGTGTCCAGCTGATATTGGTCCTGGGCCCAGTCCTGGGCGTCCTTATCCACAGGGCGGAGGACCGGGTATTGGTTCCCCTTGTTGTCCTTCCCCATGCAGCCCATAGCCAGACGGCCGTCCCCCAGGACCACCGCATAGCCATCCCCGCCCACACTCATCAATACCTTTGGTTTCAGAGTGAAGCGCACCGCCCCTGCCTCATCCAGAGCGGCCACGCCGTCTTGGAAAACGGCGAAAACGTCCCCGTCTCCGTCCACCAGGAAGCGCCGGAAGTATCCCAGCCCCACGGCTTCCTCGATCTCCTCGTCATTCACCGTCAGGCGGGACAGCTCCCCGCCGTTTTTGTCCAGCTGCCGCAGGATGTGGATCTCCTCATTGTGGTAGGAGGTGATGTCGCCCTCGCCGGTCTGGGTCTGGATGTGGTACGCCTGCGAAAGCCACAGGGTCCCCTCCGGTCCCGGCTGAATGGCCCCGTCCAGTATATAGCTCCACATGCCGTCCTGCCCGTCCCCGGCATCCTTGAAGTCAGGCAGGTCCCGGACAGAGCCGTCGTCCAGCGAGAGGCACAGCAGCTGCGGGCCGCTGGAGAGGTTCTTACGAATCACGGCGTAAAGCTCGCCGCCCACCACACAGGGCGCTTCAATGGATTCCAGCCCCTCCGGGAAGGACACGCCGGTGACGATGGGACCGGTCTGCTCCCCGGAGGTCTGGCCCGGCCCGGGATTGGTGTTCTGCGTGTTCTGCCCCGGCCCGGTCTGGTCCGGGTCTCCCCCGCAGGCCGCCAGGGAGAGGATAAGGGCCAGGGAGAGGACGAGAGACAGTAATCGTTTCATAGGGTACCTCCTTTTTCACTGCGTATTGGTATGAGCGCGTACAGCGCCTTGGTCTGAAATGCGAGCCAAAGCGCTGTACAGGTCCGGGTTATGTTATGTGAGACCACCTACCGTGGTTTGCGCTTCCTTTATTATTTTATCATATGGAGTAGGTAATAGCAGCTTCATCTTTACCACATGGGACTCACCTTCTCTCCTGTGCATCGCTTTGATTTGCCCTTATATTAAGAAAGACTGCAAAACCGCAAATGTGCAACAAAGTTTTTCCAGATTTTTAAAAACTTTCTGCATACTGTTTCCCAATCCTTCAGGTCTCGCGCAGGGAAGGTGAAGATTCCGCCTCCAGCGGAAAACTGGTATTTGCTTGTACCGCCGTGTTCCCGGAAACTTCCATATGAAAGCTTCCGGACGCTCTTGTAGTCAGACTGACTGTTTCGTAACCGCCTTCCTCCGCCGCCATTGCAGGCATACAAATGCAACTTATCAGAAAAGCGCAGGCCACGATCATACTCCAAAATCTTTTCCCCCTCAATTTTCTCACCTCCTCCCATTCTGAATCACCACTCTAAGTTAAAGCTGCTTTCTTGGTTCGTCTCAATTTCACCTCTTTCCATTTCTTTTATTTGATATCCATCTTTTTCCCCAGCCACCTTTGCAAACACAAAAGCAACTGTAAGAACAATCAACACGATCACCACTAAGATGGCCATCACCCTAAACTTTTTGGAAACAATCTGTTTCCCCGCCTCGTTCGCTTCCTTGCTCTCCTCCTGACGCGGCAGCTCCTCCTCGTCGTCCAGCAGGGTACTCAGCGGGACGCCGTACAGCTTGCTCAGGCCCTTCAGCTTCTCGATGGTCGGGGTCGCCGTCCCCAGCTCCCAGCGGGAGACCGCCTGGCGGGACACCTCCAGCCGCTCCGCCGCCTCCTCCTGTGTCAGGCCCTTCTCCTCCCGTAGGGTAATCAGTTTTTCTGTCAGGCTCATGTCATTTCTTCCTTTCAGCATATAGGAAAATTTGTCAAACGTACACCACATTTCAGTTGCGTTCGCGCAACCGGCGGTTGCGCTTCCGTTTTTTTGCCGCCGTTTGTTAAGAAAAGCATACCAATTACATGCTCCTTTGTCAACGCCGCCCACGGGCCTTTGATCGGAGCGTTGGGACATAGGAAAGGCGCCCGCTCTCAGAACACGAGAGCGGGCGCCTTTTTGCCGCGTGACCGGCGGCTGCGGGGGCGCTTCTTATTTTGCGAACTTGGGGGCGTCCGCCTTGCCTCCGGCGAAGGCGTTGGGGCCGGGGTTGGACAGGGAAAAGTACATCTTTGCCGCCTTGGTGGTGCCGAAGTCCCGGTTGGAGCCGCTGTCCTGCACCTCGTTGAAGGCGTCCCGGAACATCTGGTTGTGGGCCTCCTCCCGGTTCAGGAGGAAGTCGATGGTCTCCCTGACCTTCTTATCCTCGATCTGACGGTAGAGGTACTCATAGACCACCTTGGCCCGCTGCTCGGAGGCGATATCGCTGAGCAGGTCGGCGCACAGGTCGCCGGTGACGGTGACATAGTCCGCCGTCCAGGAGTAGCCGGAGGCGTTGATGAGGCCCGGGTTCAGGCCCAGCAGCACATGGGTCTCGATCTCGCCGGCCTTCACCTTCTGCGCGTCCACGTCGTGGCCGTTGAGCAGGTTGATGGTCTGGGCCACCATCTCCATGTGGCCCAGCTCCTCTGCGGCGATGTCCATAAACAGGTCCTTGATCTTGGGGTCCTTGATGCGGAAGCTCTGGGACATATACTGCATGGCCGACTTCATCTCGCCGTTGGCGCCGCCCAGCTGCTCCTGGAGCAGGGCCGCGTACTGGGGGTTGGGGCGCTCCACCCCTACCGGGTGAAACAGGGGCTTTTCATGCTTGAACAAACCGATCCTTCCTTTCCGGGTGTTTCCTTTAGCGTTCCCGGTCCGAAAGAAATTATGCGCGGCGGCGCTTCGCTCACGGGGCCTGAATGACCCTGTACCTGTCCTTATAATAGCCGAGAATGGCCTGCTTGTAGCAGGTGATGCAGCACTGCATGACGCCCACCTCTATCTGCGCCTCGTCCGCCGGCTGCCCGCAGTCCATTCCAAGCTGCTTTGCCTGCGTCTCATACCGCCGCAGGCCGTCCTCCCGGGTAATGACCGTACCGCTCTGCTCCACGTACGCCCGGGCCAGGGCGCTGAGCTTCACCTGTCCCTTGCAGTGCTCACGCAGCTTCTGCCAGACGTCTGTATCCGTTCCGTCCTTTGGACACATGGTTTTGGACAGGAGACCCTCCAGCGTGTCGTTGGAGCGGGCGGCCAGAACCGTCATCTGCGCCTTAAAATAGTCAAAGATCACGCGGTATTCCCGGCTCTCCATATCCACCTCCCCGATCTCGGACTGGGCCATGACCCCTTTCAGCACAAAGTCGCAGAGGGGGCCCTCCTTTCCCTGCCTGAGCCGTTCCGCGCTCTGGCGGATCAAATAGCCCCTGTAGTCCTCCACGGTGGAAACATTCTCCAGCCCCAGGCGCTGAATCAGCGCGTCCGTCAATGCCGGGACCATCCGCCGCTTTACGCTGACGACCCGGACCGGCACCGGCGCCCCGTCTACGGGAATCTTCCTCTCCGCTCCGCTCTGCAGGCCCATAAGGCCCGCCTCCAGCTCCCCGTAAAAGCCCAGGCCCATGTTGATATGGAGGGTCTTCTTCCCTGACTCCTCCGTCTCGTCGGGCACCTCCGCCGCCACGATGTCCCCCGTCGTGATCGCGTCATCCACAGGTTCAATGGTCAAAAACCGGTCCGCCGCCGCGTTCAGCTCCCGGTCCACCGCCGCCTGGCTGACCTTCAGCTCCAGCAGCTTCTCCGGGACGGCGACCTGGCGGAAATCATACAGCCTCCTGACGATCGATTCCGACATGCTCTCACTCCTCCGCCAAACACATTTCGATCGCCCTGGCCAGCTGGTCCGGGCAGGAAAAGCCGCCGTGACAGTCCACGCCCCGCAGCCGCTTGACGACCTCCTCCGCCTTCATGCCCTCCGACAGCAGGGCCACGCCCCGGGAGTTTCCGACACAGCCCCCGGTGAACTTCACATTATGGATAATGCCGTCTACAAGGTCAAAGCAGATCTCCCGGGCGCAGACGCCCTCTGTCTTATACGTATAGTGCCGATCCATGGTCATTTTCCTCCTGTTTTCGATTCCTGATCGATATGCGGCAGCAACGGTTTCCGGGAAAGATTGCATTTTCCGCGAATATGCTATACTCTCCTTATAGCCGCCGGAACTGAAATCAAACGTTTCTGTGCGATTTGCCCGGCGAAAGGGGGCGGGACAGTGCAATATGCGTGTATTTTCCTCTGCGCTGCGGCAGCCTGGCTCATCGCCTGCCTTTTTGCCGGCCTGCCGTCAAAGGACACGGCGGTCACCAGCGCCGCCGCAGGGACGGTCTGCGCCGCGCTGGCGTTTCTCCTGCCGCTGACCGGAGCTGCCTCCGACTGGTCGCTGCTGGTCTTCCCTCTGGTGGCCGCCGCTGTGCCCCTTCGGCAGGAGCGCAGTCTGGAGAATCGGGGTCTTTCGCTGCTTCTGGCTGCCGGGACCTACGCTCTGCTGTCTCTCCTTGGCCGGATGGCCCAGGCGTTCCTCTCCGCCGGCGGGGCCCTCGCCCTGTCCTGCATCTGGGCGGCGGCCTTCGCCGCCGCAGCGTATGCGCTCCAGGAGCAGTTCCCGCCGGAGGACTGGCAGAAGTATTTCGACGGAAAGGGCCAGGAGCGCATTACGGTCCGCCGGGAATACATTTGGCTGGTGCTGGGCCTGATGGCCGGGCTGGAGATCGCCCTGCTGTACGCCGCCCCGGTCCCCGGCACCGTCTGGCAGGCGTTCGTGTCCACCGCAGCCAGTCTCGCCCTCTACTGGGGCGCGCTGTGCGGCGTCTGTCTCATGGTGGCCTACCGCCGGGAACGGCTGACCACGCTCATTGACCAGAACTACCGAACGGAGATGCAGTCCTTCATGAGCGTGATTCGCTCCCAGCGCCACGACTATAATTTTCACGTCCAGGTCCTGTCCGGTCTGATCAACGACGGGGATATCGAGGAGTGCCGCCGGTATCTGAACAATCTGGTCCGGGACTCCGCCGATATGAACACCATCCTGCCCATCAAGGACCCCGCCATCGCGGCGCTGGTCTTCAGCTTCCGCACGATGGCGCTGGAGCAAGGCATCGAGCTGCATGTGGATATCCGAAACGACCTGTCCTGTGTGGTCACCAGCGTCTACGAGACCAACAAGGTCATCGGCAATCTGCTGCAAAACGCCATCGACGAGGTGCGGACCCATGAGGACAAGTCTTTCGGCATCCATCTCCAGATCCTCAAGCGGGGCGAAAACTGCGTCATCCGCGTATCCAACAAGGTCCGGCCCGAGGACGCCTCCCAGGGCGCGCGCTTTCGGGACATCTGCAGGCCGGGGTTTTCTACCAAGCCGGGTCACGAGGGCATCGGCCTGAACACCATACAAAACATGCTGCGCCGCTATCGGGGCGTGGTATACTTCCGTACAGAGGACGACATCGTCCATTTTGTGGCAAAGATCCCGCTGAAGCTGCAAGGAGAAGCGCAATGAAACCTGTCACCGTATTGATCGTGGATGATGACGCCGGCTCTCTGCGTCTCTCCCGCTCCTCAATGGAGCACCTGATCGACCCGGCCCGCATCCGCACTGCGCAGAGCGCCGCCGAAACCATCGACATCCTGGAGCATCAGAAGATCGACCTGGTCTTTCTGGACATCGACATGCCGGACACCAGCGGCTTCACCATCGCGGACTACATCCGCCGGAGCCAGCCGCAGACCGCGTATGTTTTCCTCACCGGCTATGTGGATTTTGCCGCCCGGAGCTATGACTACGAGCCGCTGGATTTTCTCACCAAGCCCATCGACCTGCCGCGGCTGCAAAAGACGCTGGCCCGGTACGAGGCCCGGAGCCAGCAGCCGCGGGACTACTCCCGGGAGCGCATCGCGGTGGACACCAGCATGGGCTTTGTCCTGCTCTCGCCGTCGGAGATCTCCTATGTGAACAAGGAGCAGCGGACTGTCAAGCTCCACTGCCGCAGCGGCGAGGAGTATGTGGTGCGCCACTCCCTGGACGAGCTTGAGTCCATCTTTTCCGACGCGGATTTCTTCCGCATCCACCAGTCCAACCTGGTGCCGCTGTCCAACATCGTTTCTGTGCGCCCCTCCCGGTTCGGTAAAACATATGAGGCGGTGCTCAGCGATCAGACCTGTCTGCCGGTGAGCCGGGACAAATATCAGAAGCTGCGCAGCTTTCTGGCCAGCAGGGGCATCCAATTCATCTGAGCAAGGCGGCCGGTCATCCGGCCGCCTTGCCTGCGAAAATGCGGTAATACTCGTTGGTCTCCAACAGCTCCTCCGGCGTTCCCTCCGCCTCTACCCGGCCATCCCGCATGACCACGATATGGCCGGCGCTTCGGGTGGCGGAATAGCTGTGGGCGATCATCACCGTGGTACGGCCCTGCATCAGATTGGCCAGGGCCTCGGACACCAGCTTCTCGCTCTTGGCATCCAAGTTGCTGGTGGCCTCGTCCAGCAGCAGATAGTCCGGGTTGCGCATCATCGCCCGGGCAATGGCGATGCACTGGCGCTGGCCGCCGGAGAAATTGCTGCCGTTGGACCCCACCCTGGCGTCAAACCCGCCGGGCGTCTCCATGATGAAGTCATACGCGTTGGCCAGCTTGGCCACGTGGACCAGCTCCTCCTCGCTGACCTTGCGCTGTACGCCGTAGAGGATATTCTCCCGGATGGTGCCGGACAGCAGCGCCGGGTCCTGGGTGACGATGCCGAAGGACTGCCGCCAGGACCGGAGGTTGAATTCCCGCACATCCGTGCCGCCGAACCGGAGCTCGCCCTCGTCGGGGTCGTACATCCGCTCCAGCAGCTTAAACAGCGTGGATTTGCCCGCGCCATTGGAGCCGACGATGGCCGTGACCTGCCCCTGGGGGATGCGGAAGCTGACGTCCTTCAGCACTGGCTTCTCCTGATAGGCGAAGGACACGTCCGAGATCACCAGGTCCTCGTCGGCCACATCCAGCTCGACTCCCTCGTCCTTTTCGTCCGGGGCCTCCATCACCTGGGCGATCTTTTTCAGCCGTCCGTTGGCGCCCTTCAGCTGTGTGTAGTACAGCAGCAGCATGGCCAGGCGCAGATAGAGCACCCCGCCCAGGCTGTAGAAGCCCACCAGGCGGCCAATGGTGATCTCCCCGGCCAGGGCCAGCCGTCCCCCCAGCACGAAGCTGATGACCAAAATGGAGCAGTTGAAGATCTCCGCGATCAGCAGCAGGCTGGCGGTGGACAGCACGCTGAGGAAGCTGACGCGGAACTGGCGGTTGAATTTTTTGGCGCCCTCCTTCTGCTCCCGGTACTCCGTGCGGGCCGCCTTGATCAGCCGCAGGTTCCGGGTCCGCTCCACAAGGTAGGCCAGGGTGCCGGAGAACGTGGTCTGCGCCTTCAGGTTGGCCGCGTGGTTCAGCTTGCCCGCCAGGGCCGCGGCGATGACGCAGATCGGAATGAGAAATACCATCAGCCTGGTCAGCTTCGCGCTGTAGGAGTACATCCGCCTGACCGTCACCACAGTGGCGTACACCGTGGTGATCAGGTTGATGATTACGGAAACGTAGAGATAGCTCTGGGAGGCGTCGGTGGTCACGCGGCTGACCAGGCTGTCGCCGCCCTCGCCGTCGTAGTACCGGGTGGGCAGGTGCATGACCTTGTTCCACAGCTTCACCCGGACGCCCCGGTTGATCTTCTCATAGGCCAGGTTGCCGAAATAGGTGGCAGCGATGGACACACAGGCGCTGCCCACCAGCGCCGTCAGAAACTGGACCAGCTTGTCCAGCGCGATGGCGTTCTGGGAGGTGTCGATGACGTCCGCCCGCAGGGAGATCCACATCAGCTCCGTATAGGACTGGATGATCGACAGCACAAACACCACCACCAGCAGCAGCCAGGGGATGCGAACGCCCTTAAAGATGTTTACATAACGTCGGATGTTCTTCATGTCGCCGCCTCCTCCGCCTGCTGTGTGCGGACCATCTCCCGGAACAGCGGGCAGCCGCACAGCAGCTCGTCATAGGTCCCTCTGCCGTCCATCACGCCGTTGTCCATCACCACGATCTGGTCCATATGGGCAAGCAGGGACAGGTCATGGGTGACCATAAGGATCGTCTTTCCCCGGAACATCCGGAAGATGGTCTCCTGTACCGCCTGCGCCGTAGCGGCGTCCAAAGCGGAGGTGGGCTCGTCCAGCAGCAGGATATCCGCATCCCGCAGGAACTCCCGCGCCAGCACCATCCGCTGCCGCTGGCCGCCGGATACGGACTGACCGTCCGCCTTGATCTGCGCGTCCAGACCGCCGGGCAGATTCTGGATAAAGTCCCAGGCCCCGGCGCTTTCCGCCGCGTTTCTCAGCTCGTCGTCCGTGACCTCCCGGCCGATCCCGTAGGTCAGTATCTCCCGCACAGTGCCGCCGAACACGCCGGCGCCCTGCTGGACGTAGGAGAACCGCCCCCGCAGGCTGTCCAGGCTCTCCCTGCTGATATCCCCGCTGCCGATCAGAATACTGCCCTCATCCGGCTCATAGAAGCGCTCCAGCAGGTTCAGCATGGTGGTCTTTCCGCTGCCGCACAGGCCCACAATGGCGGCGGAGGTCCCCGCCGGGACCCGGAAGGACACATTCCGCAAGGCCGGCTTGTCCCCGTAGGAGAAGGACACGCCGTTGAACACGATGTCTCCGGAGGCATCCGGCCTCCTGCCGGCTTCGGCGGCCTCCCTGACCTCCTTCTCCGTCTGCTCCTCGGGGGCGTCGATCACCTGGACCACCCGGGCCAGCATACCCTGGGCGGACTTCAGGTCCTTCCAGTCCTGGACCAGGGTCGAAAATTTCGCCAGAATCTGGCTGGAGAACAGGAAAAACGCCACCCACTGGGCCGCGTCGATCCTGCCCCGCTGGAGCAGGACGACGCCGAAAAGGACAATGACGATCATCTGCACCGCGTTGATAAGCTGATTGAGGCCGCTGGAGACGCAGGACACCTTCGCGTTGTGCATGTTGGCGTCGTAGAGGCCGTCCGCCGCCTCGCCGCCCCGGCTCAGCTCCTCCTCCTCGTTGGTGTAGTACTTGATCGTCGGCAGATTGTGCAGCCGGTCCACAAGGAAGCCTGTCAGCTCGCCGATCTGCCCAAAAATGCCCTTTTGCGCGCGGTACATCCAGCGGCCCACCACCACCATGTAGAGATATTTCAGGGGCAGCAGGATCAGCACGGAAAGGAGCAGCCAGATGTCGTAGCTGGAAATCGTCCGCATGGCCTCCACCATGTAATAGATATCCGGTATGACCTCCACCATCAGGAGAATCAGCACCTTCACAGCCTCCTCCAGGTCGTTGGTCACCGCAGAGGACAGGGCAGACGGGGCGTGCTGATCGTAATAGGACATCTGAATTCTGGTCATCCCGCCCCAGATCTTCATGCGGGCGTTGCGGATGGCCAGATTGGTGGTGCTGCCCTCCAGCAGCGAGCTCAGGCACGACATGGCGCCGTAGGAAATGTAGTACAGCAGCGCGCTGGTCAAAGCGGCAGCCTCCAGGCTGCCGGACATGAGGTCCGTCGTCGTCACCGGCAGGGCCAGCAGGACCCGGTTATAGGTCAGATTCACCGCAAAGGTCAGCAGAATCATCAGCCACGGCAGATCGATCCGCCTTATCATGCGGAAAAAGCCTCTCCAGCTTCCTCCTTTTCCCCTGCCCTTCTCCATTTCCATGGCCTCACTCTCCCGGAACATCAAATCACTCGATCAGGGTGGCGCCGGTGGAGACGTTGAAGTCCACATAGGCGCTGACGGTCCCCTCGCTGATGATGCCGGCCGTCTCGCACATGATGATCTGCGCCTCCAGCTCCTCGATGCCGTCCGCCGTGGTGAGGGACTGCATAACAGTGGCGTCGGCATCCACGATCTTCACCTCGCGGCCGGCGGTGGTGTAGTTCGCGTCCGCCATCCAGCTCTCCGCATGCTCCGCCGTGTCGCAGACATAGAACTCACAGCGGGCCACCGGCTGTTCCTCCTTGGCGTAGAGAACGGTGTAATAGGCCAGCATACCGTACTGGGCCTGCCCGGCAACCACAGAGCTGTTTTCGTCGAAGCACATCACATACCGGGCGTCAAAGTCCAGGCCGGCCGGGTTTTCATAGGAGTAGGCATCGGTGATCTTTACCGGGGGAAAGTCGCTGGACGCGCCGTCGTCGCTTTTGTCTGCCACCAGGGAGCAGCCTGCCAGCACGGTTATGGCCACAGCCGCCGCCAGTACGAGACTAAGAACTCTTTTTTTCATAATGAGGTCCTCCTAAAAATTAATGATTTTCATACATATTACCGGTCAGGTAACGATGAAGATGGGATCATCATACCAAATTTTGAACGCTGGAAACAATAGGCTGTGTCGATTTCGTATGACTGAATGTCAACTTCGGGAAACTGCGGGTCTATTTGGGATGCCCGGCGCTGCGTCGGGCCGCCTCCTCCGCGTAAAAACAGTATGGCGCCCGTCCGCTCAAGCGGACGGGCGCCATATTGATGAAGTGATACCGAAGGGTCATACGATTTCCCGGCGAAACGCTTGCATCAGATTCCAGTATCAGTCCCTGCTTTTGTAGTACAGCAAACAGTGGCAGTAGCCCTCGAAGTTTGGATCGGCGCACTGGGCCTTAAACTCCTGGCACATGCACTTATATTCCTCGGTCCGCTGGGTGCGGCAGGGGCAGTAGCCTCCGGTGGCCTTCAGGCCCTCCCGGACGGTGCGGACCACCTCGGCGTCCTCATTTAAGCGAATCTTCGCCATGGCCTTATTCCTCCTCGTCCTCTTTCAGCTCCGGCGCGGGGTACTCGTAGAGCATGGACGCAATAAACTTATCCAGGGTCTTCCGGCCCATGTACCCCACAGCCTGGGCCACCGGCTCCCCCTTGCGGAAGAAGAAGGTGGCGGGGATGTAGTGGATATCGTACCGCTCGCTCAGCTTTCGCTCCACGCTGGTGTTCACCTTGATGAAGCGGATGCCGGCGTAGTCGCTGCTGGCGGCGGCGAAGATGGGCTCCAGCTTCACGCAGGCGCCGCAGAAGTCCCCGTAGAAGTCCACCACGGCGTAGTCCGTGTTCAGCAGCTCGTCAAAATTGTCCTTGGTTCCGTGATAGATGGCCATGTCTTACACCTCCAACAGCTTCAGGCTGTAGTCCCGCAGCAGTGCTTCCGCCTTGTTATGGAACGTCATGGAGCGCCGGGATTCCTCGTCCGGCTCCGTCATTCCCTGGGCCTCGGCCTGGGCTTTGGCCTTCTCCTGCTGCTCCTGGAACTCCTTCTGCGCCTCCGGGGACAGGGAGTCAAAGTACTTCTTCCAGCGTTTTTCCTCCTCCGCCGCCTCAGCCTGGTACAGCGTCTCCCGGTCCATGCCGCTGAGCGCCTCCGCGATGACGGGGTAGGCCACCTGGCCCCGGAACAGGGGACGGCACTTGTCGATGTACTTCTGCCGCACCTGCTCCTCGGTGAGGAACACAAAACCCTCCTCGGGGATGGTGGGATCGACGCCCCGCTCCTCGTCGAACCGCCGGAGCATCGCCGCCTGCTCCTCGCACCAGGCCAGCTCCTCCGCCTGGTCGATGTCGTACTCCGACTTCGCAACGATCTCCTCCAGCAGGTGCCGGGCCAGGCCGCACATCTGATGGTCATGGTTCCACTTCTCGGTCTTGTCCCGGTACCACTTGCGGTAGTCCGCCAGGGTCTCCACGCCCTGGACGTTTTCCAGCTTCACCAGCTCGTCGTCGATGGGGTGGGCCTCCCGGCGGACGACGCGGGTGACGGTCAGCGTGACCTCCCCCTCGCCGGCGGCCACGGTCCGGCTCTCGCCGGGCTTCATGCCCACCAGGGCGTCCTCCAGGGCCTGCTCGCACAGGCCGTGGCCGGGATAGAACAGCAGCACCGGCTTGTTCCAACGGGGCACGGCGCTCTCCCCACGGCAGAACACGCTGTCGCCGGTCTGCACCGCGTCCGCGTCGATCTCCCGGGCATGGCTGCGGCTGAGGGACTCCAGCTCCCGGTCCACCTGCTCCTCCGGGATGCGCCAGCGGATCAGCTCGGCGGGGACCTCCGCCTGGGTGTGGTCATACAGCTTGATTACCTTTGATCTCATGGCTCGGTCAGCTCCTTTCCTGTCTGCGCAGGGCGGAGGGGCATATGCCCCTACGCCGTTAAGATCACTGCGCAAACTGCAAATCGAAATACTTGGTGTACAGCTCGTTGCTGCCGTAGAGGCTCTGGTGGGTGCCGACGGCCTGGATGCGGCCCTGGTCCATGACCACGATCTGGTCGGCGTTGACCACGGTGCGCAGGTTGTGGGCCACCACAACGGCGGTCTTGCCCTCCATGACCTGGTTCAGGGCGGTCTGGACGGCGGCCTCGTTCTCGGCGTCCAGGTTGCTGGTGGCCTCGTCCAGGAACAGGTAATCCGGGTCCTTGATGATCATGCGGGCGATGGCGATGCGCTGGCGCTCGCCGCCGGAGAGCTTGCCGCCCAGCTGGCCGATGTCGGTGTTGAAGCCCTCAGGCAGCTTCATGATGAAGTCGTAGGCGTTGGCCCGCTTGGCCGCGGCGATGACCTCCTCGTCCTTGGCGGGACGGTCCAGGCCGTAGACGATGTTGTCCCGGATGGTGCCGGACAGCAGGGGGCTGTTCTGCTGGATGTAGCCGGTGGCGCCGCGCCACTGGTCCAGATGGATCTTCTCCGCCGGGGTGTCGCCGAACTTCAGCTGGCCGCCGTTGGGGGTGTACAGCCGCTCCAGCAGGCTCAGCAGGGTGGTCTTGCCGGCGCCGGAGGGGCCCACGATGGCGGTGACCTTGCCCCTGGGGATGATGATGCTGACGTTCTCGATCACGTCGCGGTCCTCATAGCGGAAGGTCACATCGTCGAAGGCGATGTCGGAGTCCGGCTGGGTGAAGGACTTCTCCCGCTCCAGGACCTCGGGCTGGGAGTCCATGAGTTTCGCGATCTCGGTAGTAGAACCCTGGGCCTCCTTCAGGTGATAGAAGCAGAAGATGAACTGGAGCATATAGATGTAGACGCTCTGACGCATGGCGAACATGGTCATCAGGCTCGCCATATCCAGCTGGCCCCGCTGGACCAGGATGCTGCCGGAGATCAGCATGATGGCGCCCACGATGCCCTCGGTGCCGTAGGAGAAGGGCTGGGTGGCCCCGTCGATGAGCCAGAACTTCAGGTTGGCCTTGTACAGCTCCTCGGCGCACTGATAGCCCAGCTGCAGGTCGGCGTTCTCGCTGGCGGCGGACTTCACCAGGCCGATGCTGCCCAGGCGCTCCGCCACGAAGCAGGTGAGCTTGGCCAGCTTGGCCTGGACGGCCTCCTTGGCCCGGAAGAGGAAGCGGCCGGGGATGTACATGACCGCCCAGATGTAGGGCAGCACGCACAGCAGGGCCAGGGTGATGAAGTGGTTCATATCCCAGATCATCTTCAGCATCAGGAACAGGGCGTAGACAAAGTTGACCAGCTGGAACACATAGGAAAGGGCGTAGACGACCTGGGTGGTGTCGCTGGTCATACGGCTGATGAGGGTGGAGGGGTTCTGCCGGTCATAGAGCCGCATGGGCATATGGATCATCTTGGTCCACAGACGGGTCTGGATCTTCCGCTCTGTCACATAGTCAGCCCAAGCGCCGGAGAAGCTGAGCACGATGCTGATGGCCAGGGAGAGGGCCTGCAGCCCCACATACTTCCAGAGGATAGACTGGTCGGTGACCGCCTCGCCGGACATGATCTGACCAGTCAGGGTGTAGGCCAGCATCATCAGGTTCGCCGTGGCCATGGAGACGGCCAGGTTTGCGATGTACCAGAACCAGGGAACGTTGGGGCCCAGCACCTGCTTGATAAAGGGGCCCCAGGACTGTTTTTCCTTCTTGACTGCCTTGGTGTTTGTATTCATTGCATTGCCCTCCTCTCTCACGCTCTGCCCAGGACGGCTTCGCCGCTCTGGAGGTCCTTCAGGCTGCGGTACAGCTCATTCTCCTTGGAGAGCTTGCTGTCGGTGCCCACGCCGTTGACGGCGCCGCCGGAGAGGACCACGATCTGGTCGGCGTTCTCCACGGACTTGATCTCGTGGGCGATGACCACGGTGGTGCGGCCGGCCTTCAGCCGCTCCATGGCCTTCTCCACCTCGGCTCTGGCCTCGGGGTCCAGGTTACTGGTGGCCTCGTCCAGCAGCAGGATCTTGGGATCCTTCAGCAGGGCACGGGCGATGGCAATGCGCTGGCGCTGGCCGCCGGAGACCTTGCAGCCCGCCTCGCCCACGTCGCTGTCAAACCCCTCGGGCAGGGACTGAATAAACTCGTAGATGTTGGCGTCCTTGGCCGCCCGGACCAGCTCCGCATCGGTAAAGGTCTTCTCCAGGCCGTAGGTCATGTTGTAGCGGATGGTGCCGGAGAACATGGGGCTGGACTGGGGCACGTAGCCCATGACCTGCCGCCAGGAGGTCTTGTTGTACTCCTTGGCGTCCACGCCGTCCAGGGTCACCTTGCCGCTTTCCGGCTCATAGAACCGCTCCAGCAGAGCGAAGATGGTGGACTTGCCGGCGCCGCTGGGGCCCACCAGGGCGGTGGTCTTCCCCTTGGGCAGGGTGAAGCTCACGTTTTTCAGGACGGTGTTGGTGTCGTAGCGGAAGGTGACGTTCTCAAAGGCCAGGGTGTGGGCCTCGTCGGACACGGTCTTGCTGCCGCCCATGTCCTCGCTGGGCTCCACCATGATCTCCGCCATGCGGCGGGAAGCGCCCTGGGCGCTCTTGATGGTGGTGTAGTACTGGAGGATGCTCTGGAAGGAGCCCACCAGGCCGGAGGAGTACATATAGAAGGCGATCCACTGCTCCAGGGTGATGTGGCCGGCGTTCACCAGCATGGCGCCCCCCGCCACCACCACGATGGTCTGGACGATGTTCTCGGCGCTGGAGAGGAAGGAGAGGATGCTGCCGAAGTACAGGAACTTCTTCTTGGTGTAGAAGATGCCGTCGATGGCCTTTTTGCCTTTCTCCTCCTCCTTCTTCTCCCGGACGAAGACCTTCACCAGGGGGACGTTGGCCAGGGTCTCGGACAGGTAGCCGGCCAGGTCGGCCACCTTGCTCTGGATGCGGTTGTTCCAGGTGAACTGCACCCGGCCGGTGACAAAGGTCACCAGGAAGATGATGGGGATCAAAATGGCCATCAGCGCCGCCAGCCGCCAGTTGTAGCTGAACAGGATAATGAAGGTACCCACAAAGCGGTAGATAGCGGCGGGGATGTAGGGGATGGACCAGCCGAAAAACTCGGCAATGAGGGTACTATCGCTGGTGGTACGGGTGATGAGCCGGTTGGCCATGTTCTTATCAAAGAAGGGCATGGGCAGGCTCAGGTTCTTTTTCAGCATCAGCTTCTGGAAGTTCATCTCCGTCTTGCTGGAGGCAATGCGGCCGAAGATCTGGTGGACGGCGGTCTCCAGGGCGCTGAGGAACATGCAGGCCACCATGAAGAGGATGGCCCCCATGCTGATGTCGCCGGCCATCACCTTGGCGGTGGCGTCAGGGATCATCAGGCTCAGCTGGGCACCGAAGAGGCTGACCAGGGTCGCCAGGCCCACCCAGACCCAGGGAATCTTGACGCTGGTCATCAGCACCCAGAAGGGCTTCCATACGCCAGGTTTTTTCTCGCTTGTCTTTGCTTGCGTGTTTTTCGCCATGACAAAACCTCCTAAAATGAATTTGCCCGGACCGGACCACACATGTTGTTTCCGGGCCGCTTACAAATGTAATTTACCAGCGTAAGCCGCGTCCGTCAATAAACTCCGCGCGCTTTGCCGGAATGGTTGCCGATCGTGCCGGTTTTTTTGTGACATTTTCCGACTCCGTCCTCCCCCGGGGGCAAAAGTTGCCCATTGCAATTTGACATGGTTTTTGGTATAGTAAAATATACCGTCATGCGGCATGAACATTCAATCGGGAGGTGGGCCTATGGTACTGCGGATCCTTGTGGTGGACGACGAGCCCCACAGCCGGGAGAATCTGGAGCGTCTGCTGTCCGCCTTTCCCGACGTGACCGTGGTGGGCTCCGCCGCCGGCGGGGACGAGGCCGCCGCCTGTCTCCGGCAGACGGAGGTCGATCTGGTGTTCCTGGATATCGAGATGGGGGCCGTCAGCGGCTTTGACCTGGCCCGCCACATCCAGGCCGCCTACCCCCGGGTGAAGATCGTCTTTCTCACCGGCCATGTGGACTTTGCCCTGGACGGCTACGAGTACAAGCCGCTGGACTTCCTGGTCAAGCCGGTGAACGGCCTGCGGCTGGAGCGGGTCCTGCTGCGTGCCCGTCAGGCCCTGGAGGAGCGGGAGGCCCAGGTCTCCGCCTCCGTCCGCATCGGCCTGCCGGTGAACGGCGGGCTGGAGATCATCCAGGTGGGGAACCTGCTGTATCTGGAGAAGTCGGGCCGCCAGGTCTATCTGGTGGGGAAAAACGGGGAGCGCTGGTGCTCCTACGAGTCCATCCGAAAGCTGGAGGACATCCTGGTCCCCTACGGGTTTTACCGCTGCCACCAGTCCTTCCTGATTCGGACGGCGGCCATCCGCAGCATCCACCTGGACGAGTCCAAAAATTCCTACAACATCCAATTGGCCGGCACCGACGCCGTCATCCCTCTCAGCCGGGGCAAGTACCCGGAGCTGAAGGAGCGGCTGACCAGGGACGGCCTGACCATTTTCTAAAGGAGAGGGGGCGAGGGCCGTGCCCGGTTCCGCGCAGGATCTGATGGCGGTGGCTCCGCTGTTTGCGGAGGGGACCGTCTCGGCCTTTTGGGCCATGGGCCTGTGCCGCTGCCTGCCGGCGGCGCATCCGGAGCGGGCCGCGGCGCCGGTCCTGCTCTACGGCGCGCTCTTTGCCCTTCTGCCCCGGACGAGGTGGCTGCCGCTGGCGCTTTTGGCGCTGCTGGTGCTGCTGGCCGGGGCCTTATGGCTGCTGGGGCGGCCTCCCCTGCTGTACGCCGCCTCTGCCGGCGCGGCGGCCTCCCTGCTGGCGGGGACCATGGGGCTGCTGCGGCAGGCGCTGTTCCCCCGGCTGTGGACGGCTTTGCTGCCGGCGGCCCTGAGCGCGGCGCTGGCGGGCGTGTGCCTCTGGCTGCGGTGCGCCATCCTGCCGGCCACCGACGGTGTGCTCACCGCCGGGGACCGGACCCAGGCCCGGAAGCTCCGATTCAGCGCCGCGGCAGTGCTGGCGGTGCTGCTCCTGCTGGGCGGCTGGGCGTGGTACGAATCTGCGCTGCTGCCGGGGCTTCCCGGCGGACGGTGGCTGGCCCTCTTTACGGCGGCCATCGTACTGACCGCGGGGCTTCTGCTCCGGCGGCTGGCCTTCGACGCGGCGGAGCGGGTGGAGGCCCTGGTGGACAAGCAGTACCAGGCCGAGCTGCTGAACTTCATGCAGATCATCCGCTCCCAGCGCCACGACTTCAACTTCCACATCCAGGCCATCTCCGGCATGATCGAGAACGGCAAATACCAGGAGTGCGACGACTACATCCGCACCATGGTGAAGGCCACCACGGCCATGAACGACGTCCTGCCGGTGAAGCACCCGGCGGTCAGCGCCATGCTCAACTCCTTCCGGGAGCTGGCCATGCAGAAGGGCATCGCCTTCGACGTGTCCATCTCCAACGACCTGTCCCAGATCCCCTGCACCATCTATGAGATCAACACCGTCATTGGCAATCTGATCCAAAACGCCGTGGACGAGGTGGAGCAGAACCACGCGGACCGCCCCTGGATCAGCGTCCTGATCCTCAAGCGGGGCGGCAGCCACATCATCAAGGTCACAAACCCCTGCCACCGGGACCCCGGCAGCTTCAAAAACTGCTTTAAGCCGGGCTACACCACCAAGCCGTCCCACGAGGGCATCGGCCTGGCCACGGTCAGCCGCATCGTGAACAAATATCACGGCGCCGTCTTTCCGGAGTTTGACGCCGGCATCGTCAGCTTCATCGTCCAGCTGGCGGGGAGCTTTTCCTAGGGCGCACACCCGGCGTTCGGTGCAAAAAAAGTCCTGAGATCAAGCGATCTCAGGACTTTTTCGTATCCTGCCGCCTAGCCCAGGGCCACGTCCAGCGCCAGCATCAGCGTAAAGCCTGCCGCGAAGAATACCGTGCCCAGGTTGGAGTGGCGCCCCTGGGACATCTCGGGAATCAGCTCCTCCACCACCACGTAGACCATGGCCCCGGCGGCAAAGCTGAGGAGGTAGGGCAGGGCGGGGACAACCAGGTGGGCGGCCCAGATCGTCAGCAGCGCCGCGA
Source organism: Candidatus Pelethomonas sp. (assembly GCA_048404665.1). Lineage (GTDB taxonomy): Bacteria > Bacillota > Clostridia > Oscillospirales > Oscillospiraceae > Pelethomonas. The sequence goes on along the minus strand of DBFJQM010000064.1, from coordinate 184 downwards.
TGGGCTCCACCACGCCGGACAGGGTCCCCCACAGGAAGGCCCGGCCCTTCCCCACGCCCTCTGAGCGCAGGGGCATGGAGATGATGGCCCCCTCCGGGAAGTTCTGGATGGCGATGCCCAGGGCCAGCGTCAGCGCGCCGGCGGCGGTGATGGCCGCGCTGCCCTCCATCCAGCCCGCCAGCAC
>DBFJQM010000063.1:0-5911 GCA_048404665.1 Candidatus Pelethomonas sp. | reverse complement strand
GGGGGCCGCAGGCCCCCAAAATCCCCCGCCCCGCAGGGGGCGAAAAAAAGGAACTGTACTATGGATCACAAGAGAGTCACCCTGTTCGCCGGGCACTACGGCTCGGGAAAAACCAATATCGCCGTGAACTACGCCCTGCTGCTGGCGGGGGAGGGGAAGCGGACCGCTATTGCGGACCTGGACATCGTCAACCCCTACTTCCGCACCAAGGACAGCGCCGCCGAGCTGGCGGCGGCGGGCATCGACCTTATCTCCCCCCAGTTCGCCAACTCCAACGTGGACCTGCCCGCCCTGCCGGCGGAGGCCTACCGCCTGGTGGAGGACCGCAACCTCTACGCCGTCATGGACATCGGCGGGGATGACCGGGGGGCCTACGCCCTGGGCCGGTACACCCCCTTCCTCCTGGAGGAGGGGAACTTCCGCATGGCCTTTGTGGCCAACCCCTGCCGCCCCCTGACCCGGACGCCGGAGGAGGCCCTGGAGGTGATGCGGGAGATCGAGAAGGCCGGGGGCCTGCCCTTCACCTGCATCGTCAACAACGCCAACCTGGCCCATGAGACCACGGCGAAGACCGTGCTGGACGCCGTGCCCTATATGGAGCGGCTTAGCGCCCTCAGCGGCCTGCCGGTGTGGATGACCACGGCGGAGGAGCGTGTGGCGGCGGACCTGGCGGGCCGGGTGGAGGACCTGCTGCCCATGCAGCTGCAAAAGAAGTATTTTGACCTGCCGGAGCAGAAGGGCCCGCCCAAGGCACGGCCCATCTTCGGCTGAGAGGAGGAAGCGCGATGCTGCCTGTTGAACGGATCTCCAAACGGTATCAGGTCCGGCCCCTGACGGAGGCGGATATGCCCGAGGTCCTGGACCTGGCCCAGGGCAGTCCCCTCTACTATGCGTACATGCACACCCAGCCAACGCTGGAAAATCTTACAGCGGACCTGACGGCCCTGCCGCCCCGGAAGACCCTTGACGACAAGTACTTTCTGGGCTACTATCAAAGTGGGCGCCTGGCCGCCGTTTTGGACCTCATCACCGCCTGCCCCAATGAGGAGACCGCCTTCGTCGGCTGGTTCATCCTGCGGAAGGACCTGCAGGGGCGCGGGGAGGGCAGCGCCCTCGTCGGTGAGCTGCTGGCGTTCCTGGGAGAGCAGGGCTTCCGGCACGTGCGCCTGGGCCGGGTGAAGGGCAATCCCCAGAGCCGGCGCTTCTGGGAGAAAAACGGCTTTGCGCCCATCGGTTTGGAGACCGACGGCGGCGGCTATACCATCGTCCTGCTCCAGCGGGACTTGTGACATCCATCGCTCCGCCCTCAGGGCGGATGACCCCTGCGGCGGAGGCCGCAAATCATTCAAAGGAGGACCCACCATGGCAAAAGTAACCTTTCAAACGGACCTGTGCAAGGGCTGCGGTCTGTGCGTGGAGGCTTGCCCCAAGCACATCCTGGCCATCGCAAAGGAGCAGATCAACAAAAAGGGCTATTCCCCCGCGGTGATGACGGATCAGGACGCCTGCATCGGCTGCGCCTTCTGCGCCACCATGTGTCCCGACTGCATCATCACGGTAGAGAAGTGAGAAGGAGAGAACTATGGCAGAAAGAGTATTGATGAAGGGGAACGAGGCCATCGCGGAGGCCGCCATCCGGGCCGGCTGCCGCCACTACTTCGGCTACCCCATCACCCCCCAGACGGAGGTGGCGGCCTACATGGCCAAAAAGATGCCAAAGATCGGCGGCGTGTTCCTCCAGGCGGAGAGCGAGATCGCGTCCATCAACATGGTCTACGGCGCGGCGGCAGCCGGGATGCGGGTGATGACCTCCTCCTCCAGCCCCGGAATCTCCCTGAAGGGGGAGGGCCTGAGCTACATCGCCGGGTCCGACGTGCCCGCCTTCGTGGTGAACGTCCAGCGGGGCGGCCCGGGCCTGGGCGGCATCCAGCCCAGCCAGTCCGACTATTTCCAGGCCACCAAGGGCGGCGGCCACGGGGACTACCGCATGATCGTGCTGGCCCCCGCCTCCGTCCAGGAGATGGCCAGCCTCACCGTCAAGGGCTTCAACCTGGCGGACAAGTACCGCATGACCGCCATGATCCTGGCCGACGGCACCATCGGCCAGATGATGGAGCCCATCTCCTTTGAGGATGTGGAGGTGGAGACCTACGACAAGCCCTGGGCCCTCACCGGCACGGACATGAAGCGGAAGCACAACATCGTCAACTCCCTCTACCTGAAGCCCGACGAGCTGGAGCGCACCAACTTCGCCCGCTATGAGCGCTACAAGGTGGTGGAGGAAAACGAGGTCATGTACGAGTCCTACCGGATGGAGGACGCGGAGCTCTGTGTGGTGGCCTTCGGCATCGCCGCCCGGGTGGCGAAAAACGCCGTGGCCGCCGCCAGAAGCGAGGGCATCAAGGCCGGCCTCATCCGGCCCATCACCCTGTGGCCCTTCCCGGCCAAGGCCCTGCGCGCCGCCGCCGACCAGGTGAAGGCCTTCGTCTCCGTGGAGCTGAACATGGGCCAGATGATCGAGGACATCCGCCTGGCCACGGAGTGTACCCGTCCCGTCACCCTCTGCAACCGCTGCGGCGGCATGATCCCCAGCCCCGACCAGGTGCTGGACTCCATCCGCAAGGCGCAGAAAGGAGAGAACTGATATGTCCATCGTATTTCAAAAGCCCCACGCCCTCACTGACGCGCCCCTCCACTACTGCCCGGGCTGTCCCCACGGCATCATCCACCGCCTGGTGGCCCAGGCCATCGACGAGTTGGGCATCGAGGGCCGGTGCATCGGCGTGGCCCCTGTGGGCTGCGCGGTGATGGCCTACGACTACTTTGCCTGCGACATGATCGAGGCCGCCCACGGCCGCGCCCCCGCCACCGCCACCGGCATCAAGCGCTGCCGCCCGGAGAACATCGTGTTCACCTACCAGGGGGACGGCGACCTGGCCTCCATCGGCATGGCGGAGACGGTCCACGCCGCCGCCCGGAACGAGAACATCACCATCATCTTCGTCAACAACGCCATCTACGGCATGACCGGCGGCCAGATGGCCCCCACCAGCCTCCCCGGCCAGGTGACCCAGACCAGCCCCTACGGCCGGGACGTGAAGCACTGCGGCTGGCCCATCCGGGTCTGCGAGCTGCTGAGCACCCTGGAGGGGCCGGAGTACATCGCCCGGGTGGCCGTCAACAACGTCAAGAACGTGAAGGCCGCCGGGAAGGCCATCAAGAAGGCCTTCCAGAACCAGGTGGAGAACAAGGGCTTCTCCCTCATCGAGGTGATCTCCGCCTGCCCCACCAACTGGGGCATGACTCCCCAGAAGGCCCTGGAGTGGGTGGAGAGCGACATGATCCCCTACTACCCCCTGGGCGTCTACAAGGACCGCACCGCTGCAAAGGAGGCTGAGGCGAAATGAAAACCACCCAGATCCTGATCGCCGGCTTCGGCGGACAGGGCATCCTGTTTGCCGGGAAGTTCCTGGCCTACAAGGGCCTGCTGGAGGACCTGCAGGTGAGCTGGCTGCCCTCCTACGGCCCTGAGATGCGGGGCGGCACCGCCAACTGCAATGTGATCCTCTCCGACGACCCCGTGGGGTCCCCCATCGTGACGAACCCGGACGTGCTCATCGTCATGAACCTGCCCTCCCTGCAGAAGTATGAGGACACGGTGGTCCCCGGCGGGCAGATCTACGTGGACTCCACCCTCATTGCGGAGAAGGTCCGGCGCACCGACGTGGAGGTCTACTACATCCCCGCCACCCAGATGGCAAATGACGCCGGGGTGCCCACCCTGGCCAACATGGTCATCATGGGCCACGTGCTGAAAAACAATCCGGAGCTGTCCTTCGACGGCACGGAGGCCACCGTGCAGAAGCTGGTCCCCGCCAAAAAGGCGGAGCTGGTGGGACTGAACCTGAAGGCCCTGGAGGCCGGCCGGGACTATGCCGGGTGAGACGCGGGAGCAGGAGCCGCCCACAGGCAGCTACTGGAACCACAATACCGCTTATCACGGCTGGATTCTCCGGCGCGCGGCGGGGAAGAAGCGGGCGCTGGACGTCGGCTGCGGCGACGGGCTGCTGGTGAAGCGCCTGAGCGGCGTGTGTACGTCCGTGCTGGGCATCGACCCCCACCAGCCCAGCGTCCGCCGGGGGCAGGCGCGGCTGGCGGGCGTGGAGAACGCCCGGGTGTGCGCCGCCGATTTCCAGTCGTTCCAGGCGTCGCCCGGCTCCTTTGACCTGATCGTATTTGCCGCGTCCCTGCACCACATGGACCAGCCCGCCGGCCTGGCAAAGGCGGCGGAGCTGCTGGCCCCGGGCGGTACGCTGCTGGTGGTGGGCCTTGCCAGGCCGGAGGGCGCCTGGGACTGGTGCGTGGAGGTCCTGCGGGTGCTTCCGGCCCGGCTGGGCTCCCTGCTCCACGGCGAGAGGCGGGGCGGGGAGACCGGCGCGCCCACCGCGCCGCCGGAGCTGTCCCTGGCCCGGATACGTTCCGCCGCGGACCGCATCCTGCCGGGGGCAAGGATCCGCCGGGGACTCTATTACCGCTATCTGCTGTCATGGACCAAACCGTGAGAGGGAGGAGACACACATGAAAATTTCCTGCATCCAGATGGACATGCCTCTGGGCCGGACGGGCCGCAACTTCGCCAGCGCCGAGGCCATGGTCCGCGCCGCCGTGGACCGGGACCGCCCCGACGTGGCGGTGCTGCCGGAGACCTGGAACAGCGGCTTTTTCCCGGAGGACCTGGAGAGCGCGGCGGACCGGGACGGGGAGCGGACAAAGGCCGTATTCTCCCCCCTGGCCCGGGAGCTGAACGTGAACATCGTCTGCGGCAGCGTGGCCAACAAAAAGGCGGACGGCTTCTACAACACAGCCTATGTCTTTGACCGCTCCGGCGCGGTCGTCGCCCAGTACGACAAGACCCACCTCTTCACCCCCTCCGGGGAGCATGAGAGCTTCCGCGCCGGCGGCGGCCTGTGCCGCTTCACCCTGGAGGGCCACGCCTGCGGCCTTATCATCTGCTACGACATCCGGTTCCCGGAGCTGACCCGCACCCTGGCCCTGGAGGGGGTCGAGCTGCTGTTCGTTCCGGCCCAGTGGCCCGCCAAGCGCGCCATGCACCTGGACACCCTGGCCCGCGCCCGGGCCATCGAGAACCAGATGTTTCTGGCCCTGTGCAACAGCGCCGCCTCCGACACCGGCTGCGGCGGACACAGCGCGGTCATCGACCCCTGGGGGGAGTACCTGGCCCAGGCCGGCGAGGGGGAGGAGATCATCACCGCCGAGGTGGATTTCTCCGTCATCCAGGGGATTCGCTCCTCTATCAACGTGTTCCGGGACAGAAGACCGGAGCTGTATAAGGTGTAATAGGGCGGCAGCCCTGCTGCTTCTTTTGCCGCTGGCCGCGGCGGGGTTCTCCGCCCTGCGGGCGGGGGAGGGATTCATTTGACCTTCAGTCTGTTTGGGGCTGTTCCGCGCCCCGGCGCGGGTTACTTTGCCCTCGGCGGCAAAGTAACCAAAACGCCGCCGGCCCCCTTCGGGCCGGTCCACCGCTTTTGTCGAACTGCGGCAGGAATGAAGAGCCTTAAATGCCCCTGAACAACAGATTCCTTCGGGTTTCTGACCTATGCAACCATCTATTCCAACTTCGCCTGTCGGCCTGTTAAAGGGACAGAGCCATCTATTCGCACGAAAAACGGGAGCCGGTCTCTCTTTGAAAGGGCGACAGCCGAAGTCCTTCGAGATGGTTCTGGAGATTGGAAACCCGTAGGAATCGGTAGTTGGGAAGCACGAGCAGCTCTTGGATTGCACAGCCTCCCGATATAAAGGGGTTCCAAGACCCTATGGTCTTGGCGTGTTTTTGGCTCCCTTTTGCACGAGCAAAAAGGAACCGCAGGTCTGGGGGCGCGGAGCCCCCAGA
>DBFJQM010000062.1:0-11412 GCA_048404665.1 Candidatus Pelethomonas sp. | reverse complement strand
GTTCCAAGACCGTATGGTCTTGGCGCATTTTTGGTTCCTTTTTGCTCGCAGGAAAAGTGACCAAAAGTGCGCCAAGACCTACGGTCTTGGAACCCCTTTGTGTCGATAGATTGTACGTATGAAGAGTTTGTCATGCCCCTGAACAACAGATTCCTTCGGGTTTCTGATCTATACAATGATCTATTCCGACTCCGGCTGTCGCCCTGTTAAAGGGACAGAGCCATCTATTCGTGCGCGAAAAACGAAAGCCTGTCTCGGAATATCAAGAACTATAACCCACCTATCAGAGCCATCTATTCACGCGAAAAAACGGGAGCCGGTCTCTCTTTAACAGGGCGACAGCCGAAGTTCTTCGAGATGGTCCTGGAGATTGGAAACCCGTAGGAATCGCTAGTTGGGAAGCACGAGCAGCTCTTGTCCTGCACCGCCTCCCGATATAAGGAGGTTCCCAGGGGGAACCCCCTGGGCGCACTTTTGGTTCCTTTTCCTGCGAGGGAAAAGGAACCGCAGGTCTGGGGGCGCGCAGCCCCCAGAATCCCCCGCCGCCACGGAGTGGCGGAGAAACCGGCCTCCCCCGCCCGCAGGGCGGAGAACCCCCCCGGGGCTTTTAGTGATGGAACAACCTTACGCCGGTGAAGGCCATCACCATGTCATAGCCGTCGCACTGGGCGATGACCAGATCGTCGCGGATGGAGCCGCCGGGCTGGGCGATGTACCGCACGCCGCTGCGGCGGGCCCGCTCGATGTTGTCCGGGAAGGGGAAGAACGCGTCGCTGCCCAGGGCCACGTCGTTGCGCCGCTCCAGCCAGGCCCGGCGCTCCTTCTCGCTGATAGGCGCGGGGCAGCGGGTAAAATACTTCTGCCAGTAGCCCTCGGCGCACACGTCCTCCTCGTTGCCGTTGATGTAGCTGTCGATCACGTTGTCACGCTCCGGACGGCCCAGGGTGGGCAGGAAGGGCAGATCCAGGGTCTTGGGGTGCTGGCGCAGGAACCAGGTGTCCGCCTTGGTGCCCGCCAGACGGGTGCAGTGGATGCGGCTCTGCTGGCCCGCGCCTACGCCGATGGCCTGTCCCTCCACCGCGTAGCATACGGAGTTGGACTGGGTGTATTTCAGGGTGATGAGGGCCACGATCAGGTCCCGCTTGGCGCTGTCAGGCAGGTCTTTGTTGGCGGTGACCAGGTTATCAAGCATAGCCTCGTCGATGCGGCAGTCGTTGCGGCCCTGCTGGAAGGTGACGCCGAACACGTCCTTGGTCTCCTGGGCCTCGGGGACGTAGTCCGGGTCGATCCGGACGATGTTGTAATTTCCCTTGCGCTTGGTCTTGAGGACGGCCAGGGCCTCCTCAGTATAGCCCGGGGCAATGACGCCGTCGGACACCTCCCGCTGGATGAGCCTGGCGGTGGTCACGTCGCACACGTCGCTGAGAGCCACCCAGTCGCCGAAGGAGCACAGCCGGTCGGTGCCCCGGGCCCGGGCGTAGGCGCAGGCCAGCGGGCTGTCGTCCAGCTCCGGCACGTCATCGACAAAGCAGGCCCGCTTCAGCTCGTCCCGCAGGGGCAGACCCACGGCGGCGGAGGTAGGCGAAACGTGCTTGAAGGAGGTGGCGGCGGGCAGGCCCAAGGCCGCCTTCAGCTCCTTCACCAGCTGCCAGGCGTTGAGCGCGTCCAGGAAGTTGATGTAGCCGGGCTTGCCGTTGAGCACAGTGACCGGCAGGTCGCCGCCGGAGCGCATAAAGATCTTTGCGGGCTTCTGGTTGGGGTTGCAGCCGTATTTCAGTTCCAGTTCGTTCATGACAGTCTCCTTTCCATCGCGGTCATTCATCCTAAACATTCAGCTCCCCGCGGAGCGCTTCATCGGGATACCGGGCCAGAATGGGGGCAACCTCCGTCTCCAGGAATTCCGTCACCTGGTCAGGGGCCCGGCCAACGTACTTCTCCGGGGCCATCTGGGCCTGGATCTCCTCCCGGGTCAGGGGGAACACAGGGTCCGCCACGATCCGGTCGATGAGATCGTTCTGTCCGCCCTCCAGCTTCACCTTCCGGGCGGCGGCGTGGGAGTGCTCCCGCAGGGCCTCATGGAGCTCCTGGCGGTTGCCGCCCCGCTTGACGGCCTCCATCATGATGTTCTCCGTGGCCATAAAGGGCAGCTTCTCCATCACCCGGCGGCGGACCACCCGGTCGTAGACCACCAGGCCGCCGGTGACGTTGATGTAGATCTCCAAAATGGCGTCCACCGCCAGGAACGCCTCGCTGACGGCGATGCGCTTGTTGGCGCTGTCGTCCAGGGTCCGCTCCATCCACTGGGTGGCGGCGGTCATGGCGGGGTTCACCGCGTCCTGGATCACGTACCGGGCCAGGGCGCAGATACGCTCGGAGCGCATGGGGTTGCGCTTATAGGGCATGGCGGAGGACCCGATCTGGTCCTTCTCAAAGGGCTCCTCCAGCTCCTCGAAGGACTGGAGGATGCGCAGGTCGTTGGCAAACTTGCAGGCGGACTGGGCCACACCGGAGAGGGCCGAGAGCACATAGGCGTCGGTCTTGCGGGAATAGGTCTGGCCGCACACCGCCACCGTTTTGGCAAAGCCCATCTGCTCCGCCACCATCCGGTCCAGGGCCTTCACCTTCTCCCCGTCCCCCTCGAACAGCTCCATAAAGCTGGCCTGGGTGCCGGTGGTGCCCTTGGCGCCCCGCAGGCGCAGGGCGTCCCGCTGGTACTCCAGATTCTCCAGGTCCATCACCAGCTCGTTCATCCACAGGGTGGCCCGCTTGCCCACGGTGGTCAGCTGGGCGGGCTGGAGGTGGGTATAGCCCAGGCAGGGCATGTCCCGGTACTGCCGGGCAAAGCCGTCCAGATTCCGCAGCACCTGCACCAGCTTGCGAATCACCAGGTCCATGGCGTCCCGGAGAATCAGCAGATCCGTGTTGTCCCCCACATAGCAGGAGGTGGCCCCCAGGTGGATGATGGCCTCCGCCTCGGGGCACTGCCGGCCGTAGGCGTAGACGTGGCTCATAACGTCGTGGCGCACCTGCTTCTCCCTGGCCTCGGCCACGTCGTAGTTGATGTCCTCCGCGTGGGCCTCCAGCTGCCGAATCTGCTCCTCCGTCACGTTCAGGCCCAGCTGGCGCTCGGCCTTGGCCAGGGCGATCCACAGCCTCCGCCAGGTGCGGAATTTGTGGTTGTCGGAAAAGAGATACTGCATCTCCCGGCTGGCATAGCGGGTGGACAGCGGGGAGACGTATCCGTCGCGGTTTCGTTCCATGGCGTACCTCCTTACCGGTTCTTGTTGATGATCCGGACCTCTTCCCTGCCGGTGGCCAGGTCGATCCAGTTGGTGTACAGGGAGATCTTGTTGGCCTCGTTCAGGCTCTCCCAGACGGTTTCCGTAAACGCCTCCGGGTCATTGCCCAGCGCCACCCGCTCCGGCTCCCCCTGGAAGGTGGGGATGGGGTCGCCGTCGGTGACATAGGTGTGGATAAAGTGCCCCACGCCCGCCAGGGCCTCGTAGGCGAAGGTGAAGCGGTTACAGGCGCTGCCCTCGGCGTCGGCGCTTTTGAGGATGGACATGTGATAATTGAAGTCACCCTCCCCGAAGGTCAGGATGCCGCTGATGCGGGGGGTCCAGTTGGGGCCGTCCGGCTCGAAGCGGCGGCAGCGCAGGGACTGGCCGAAGGTCTTCCCCGCCGCCAGACCGTCCCGGATGGTGTCGGTCTGGTCGCCGTTGGTGACGATAAGGGTGTTCCCCAGCCGCCGGACCGGGTGGTAGATGATGAGGCTGGGGTCGGAGACCCTGCTCTCGTCGAAGGCCCGGGTGCGGATGCCGTCGGCCGTGGCCTCAAAGACCCGGTTGCGGCTGTTGGCGCTGCGGCCCATGATGAAGTAGGCCACGGCGGCGCTTTTGCCGTCGGCGCTCTTGCCGATGACGATGCCCCGGCCGGGGTAGGGGTTTTGGGCCAGCAGACGGCCCAGGTCGTGTTTCTCGTAAATATCCAAAGCGCTTATCCTTCTTTCTCCGCAAGTTCTTTCGCCGCCAGCTCCGCCGCCCGAGGCAGCAGGACCCATTCGGCCTGTTCCATCACCCGCCGCTGCAGGCTCTCGGGGGTGTCGCCGGGGAGGATGTCCACGGCCTTTTGCAGAAGAATCCTTCCGCCGTCGGGGACCTCGTTGACGTAGTGGACGGTGGCGCCGGTGACCTTCACGCCGTAGTCCAGGGCCGCCTGGTGGACCCGCAGACCGTAGAACCCCTTTCCGCAGAAGGAGGGGATCAGGGACGGGTGGATGTTGAGGATGGGGCCGTGGAACCGGGCGATAAAGTCCGCCGACAAAATTCCCAGGAAGCCCGCCAGCACCGCCATGTCGATCTCATGCGCCTTCAGGGCGGACAGGACCTTCTCCTCAAAGCCCGGCTCCTTGCGGGGGATGACCGCGCAGGGGATCCCCGCCTCCTCCGCCCGCCGGATGGCCCGGATGCCGGGCTTGTCCGCGATGACCAGGGCCAGGGTCCCGTGGGGCAGCTCCCCCCTGCCGGCCGCGTCGATGAGGGCCTGGAGGTTGGTGCCGCCGCCGGAGACCAGCACCGCGATCCGCGCGGTCAGCATAGGACCACCTTTTCCTCGCCGGCGGCGATCTCGCCTATGGCGTAGGCGTCCACGCCGTTTTCCCGGAGGATGGCCAGGGCCCTGTCCGCCTGGTCCGCCGGGACCACCGCGGTCATGCCCACGCCCATGTTGAAGGTGTTGAACATATCCCGCTCGGGGATCTTCCCCACCCCGGCAATGAGGTCGAAGATGGGCAGCACCCGCAGAGCGCTCTTGTCGATCCTGGCGCTGAGGCCCTGGGGGATGGACCGGGGGATGTTCTCGTAGAAGCCGCCGCCGGTGATGTGGCTGACGCCACGGACCTCCACCTGCTCCATCAGGGCCAGCATGGGCTTTACATAGATGCGGGTGGGGGTCAGCAGGGTCTCCCCCAGCCCCGCGTTCCCCAGCTCCGCCACGGGCCTGCCCAGGTCGGCGTGCTCCACGTCGAAGACCCGGCGCACCAGGGAGAAGCCGTTGGAGTGGACGCCGGTGGAGGGCAGGGCCAGCACCGCGTCGCCGGGAGCCATGCGGTTTTTGTCGATGATGCTGTCCCGGTCCACCGCGCCCACGGTGAAGCCGGCCAGGTCGTAGTCGTCCTCGGCCATCATGCCCGGATGCTCGGCGGTCTCCCCGCCGATAAGGGCGCAGCCCGCCTGGACGCAGCCCTCCGCCACGCCGGAGACGATGGCGGCGATCTTCTCCGGAATATTTTTGCCGCAGGCGATGTAGTCCAGGAAGAACAGGGGCTTGGCCCCGCAGCAGACCACGTCGTTGACGCACATGGCCACGCAGTCGACGCCGATGGTGTCGTGCCGGTCCATCATCTGGGCCAGGCGCAGCTTGGTGCCCACCCCGTCGGTGCCGGAGACCAGCACCGGCCGCTTCATGCCGGACACATCCAGCGCGAAAAGGCCGCCGAAGCCGCCGATGTCCCCCACCACGCCCTCGGTCATGGTGCGGGCCACATGGCGCTTCATCAGCTCCACCGCCCGGTAACCGGCGGTGATGTCCACGCCGGCGGCGGCGTAGGAGGCGGAGTAACTCTCGCTCATGTCTCGATCTCACTTTCAAAGATATTTTTATCCGTCTGCTTGGGGACCTCCATGGGGTACTCCCCGGTAAAGCAGGCATCGCAGAAGCCCAGACGGCAGTCCCGGGCGATCTTCCGCACCGCGTCCGTGGAGAGGAAGCCCAGGCTGTCCGCGCCGATGATCTGCCGCATCTCCTCCACGGTCCGGTTGTGGGCCAGGAGCTGGTCCTGGTCGGGGATGTCCGTGCCGAAGAAGCAGGGGTAGCGGAAGGGCGGCGCGGAGATGCGCAGATGGACCTCCGTGGCCCCGGCGTCCCGCACCAGCTTGATGAGCCGGGCGCAGGTGGTGCCCCGGACGATGGAGTCGTCCACCATGATGACCCGCTTGCCCGCCACAGCCTCCCGCAAGGCGTTGAGCTTCAGCCGCACCGCCCGCTCCCGGTCGCTCTGGGCGGGCTGGATGAAGGTCCGGCCGATGTACCGGTTCTTGATGAGGCCCACGCCGTAGGGGATGCCGGAGCACCGGGCGTAGCCGATGGCGGCGGGGATGCCGGAGTCCGGCACGCCCATGACCATGTCCGCCCCCACAGGGTGCTCCAGGGACAGGTACTTCCCCGCCTCCTGGCGGGCCAGCTCCACGGAGGCCCCGTCGATGACCGAGTCGGGCCGGGCAAAGTAGATATACTCAAACACGCAGATAGCGGTCTTTTCCGCCGGGGGGACGTGGAGGGAGCGGATGGCGCCGGAGTGGTCCACCACCACTACCTCGCCGGGCTCCACGTCCCGGATGAACTGGGCTCCCAGGGCGTCCAGGGCGCAGGACTCGGAGGCAAAGATCACCGCTTCCCCCAGCCGCCCCATGCACAGCGGGCGCATCCCCCGGGGGTCCCGGGCGGCGATGAGCTTCCGGGAGGACATGACGCACAGGGAGTAGGCCCCCTGGATGACTCCCATGGTCCGCGCCACCGCCTCCTCGATGGAGCCGGCCTTCAGCCGCTCCTGGACCAGGGTGTAGACCAGCACCTCCGTATCGGAGGAGGCCCGGAAGACGGCGCCCCCCAGCTCCAGCTTCCGCCGCAGGCTGCCGGCGTTCACCAGGTTGCCGTTGTGGGCCACCGCCAGATTGCCCTTCACATGGCTGATGGCCAGGGGCTGGGCGTTCTCCCGGCGGGGATCGCCGGTGGTGGAGTAGCGGACGTGGCCAATGGCCATCTCCCCCTCCATGGCGTCCAGCCGCTTTTGGCTGAACACCTCCCCCACCAGGCCCACGTCCCGGTGGCAGCGGATAACGCCCCGGTGGTTCACGGCGATTCCGCAGGCCTCCTGGCCCCGGTGCTGCAGGGCGAACAGCGCCGCGTAGGTCTCGTGGGCGGCGCGCAGCGGGGACCCCTCCGGCGTCCAGATGCCGAAGACGCCGCACTCCTCATGGATGGAATCAAACGGGCAGGCACAGTTGCTCATGATCTTGTCCCTTCGTCAGTGTTTTTCGCGGAGATCACCGGCGCTCAGGCCCCGAATACCCGGCGCATCATCTCCTGATACGCCTCCTCCACGTTGCCCAGGTCCCGGCGGAACCGGTCCTTATCCAGCTTCTCGCCGGTCTTGGCGTCCCAGAAGCGGCAGGTGTCGGGGCTGATCTCGTCGGCCAGGACGATGGTGCCGTCCGGCAGGCGGCCGAACTCCAGCTTAAAGTCGATAAGCCGCACGCCGCAGCCCAGGAAGAATGCCTTCAGCTCCTGGTTGACCTTCAGGGCCATGGCCTTGATGGTGTCGATCTCCTCCCGGGTGGCCAGCTTCAGGGCCAGGGCGTGGGAGGTGTTCAGCAGGGGGTCGTGGAGGTCGTCGTTTTTGTAGGAGAACTCCAGCACCGGCTCGTCAAAGACGATGCCCTCCTCCACGCCGTAGCGGCTGGCGAAGTGGCCGGCGGACACGTTGCGGACGATGACCTCCAAGGGGACGATGCTCACCTTCTTCACCACCGTCTCCCGGTCATTGAGCTCCTCCACCAGGTGGGTGGGCACGCCGGCCTGCTCCAGGCGGGTCATGAGGTAGTTGCTCATGCGGTTGTTGATGGCGCCCTTGCCCCGGATGGTGCCGCGCTTGGCGCCATCCCCGGCGGTGGCGTCGTCCTTATAGGAGACGATGACGCAGTTGGGATCGTCGGTGGCAAAGACCTTCTTGGCCTTGCCCTCGTAGAGCTGTTCTCTCTTTTCCATGGTGACTTGTCCTCCTGAAATATGTAGTTTGGTAATAGATGATCTGTTTCAGCACCCCAGCTCCGCCTCGGCCTGGGCGTTGGCGGCCAGGACCTTCTCCGCGTCGGCCCGGCGCTTGTCCTGAAGCTTCCGGGCCAGCTCCCCGTCCTCCACCGCCAGGATCTGGATGGAAAGCAAAGCGGCATTGACTGCTCCGTCAATGGCTACAGTGGCTACCGGGATCCCGGAGGGCATCTGTACCGTGGACAGAAGGGCGTCAACGCCGTCTAAGGTATTGGATTTCAGGGGCAGGCCGATGACCGGCAGGGTGGTATTGGCCGCGATGGCTCCGGCCAGGTGCGCCGCCATGCCGGCGGCTGCGATGATAACGCCCACGCCTCTCTCCCGGGCGGTGCGGGCCAGCTCCATGGCCTGCTCCGGGGTGCGGTGGGCGGAATAGATATGGGCCTCCGTCTCCACGCCGAAGGCCCGGAGGGTATCCGCCGCCTTTCGCACCACGGGCAGGTCGCTGGCGCTGCCCATGACGATACAAACTTTTCTCATAGGTGCATCCTCCTCTTTCATGGAATGGCCGGCAGGCAGGAGTTGCCGCCCCGCGCGGCGCAAAATAAAAAAGGGCAGTCCCGTCCCAATGTGGATAGGGCTGCCCAGACGGTCGGCATGTACAGCGCATCCTGCTCCCATGTGGTGTCCCACTGCTCCGTCAGTCACAGGCGCGCTCTTTCAATTCTGTCAGAGAACCGTAAATACCGATACAACCGTTACACGCAAATACCACTTATAAAGTACCATTTTCCCGGGGAAAACGCAAGAGGCCATTGTGTATGAATTCCACCGCCCTTTTCTCCGTTCCCTCTATAGAAGTCTACAAAAAAAGCCTCATTTCAGCACCGTGGGGATGCCGCACACCAGCCGCACCACTCGCTTTGCCCGGCGGGCCAGCTGGACGCACAGGCGGCCCGTCTGCTCCCGGCTCATCCGGTCGTGGAAGCTCAGGGGGATCACCCCGCTGCCCACCTCGTCGCAAATGACCACCTCCTTCTCCAGCAGACAGGGCAGCAGCCCCTCCGCCGCCATGGGGTCGGCGTAGACCAGGTCCTGGAGCTCCGCCAGCACCGGGCCCTCCTCCAGCTCCGGGGAGATGTCCTCCTCCCGGTAGCCCAGGCTCTTCACATAGTCCCGCTTGCCGCTGGCCGCGGAACCGATGACCAGGATCATATCCGTATCCCCCTTCTCCATCTCCGGCAGCGGCAGGTTCCCCTTCCGCAGGAGGGGCACGCCGCAGACCATCTCAATGACGGCGTCGAACCGCTCCGCCGCCAGCCGGTTGATCTCCCCCAGGGCGCGGATGTAGTCCACCGTCCCCTGGCCGTAGGGCTGCAGGTCTCCCCCCACGTCGTTGGTCACCGCCACCACATGGCCGCACCGGTCCATCAGGCGCTCCAGCCCCGCCAGCACCGGCGGGATGGGGTCGTGGCAGTTCCCCGCGTCGTCGAACATCTCGTTGGCGGTGAGGTTGCACAGACACTCCAGCAGCGCCGTGCTCCCCCGGGGCAGGTCCAGCCCCCCCAGGTCCCGGTACCGCTCCACGGTCTCAAAGCCCTTCCCCGCCCGCAGCGCCCGGTGGCGCTGGATCTTCTTCTGTCCCTCGTCGCCGTAGGGCTGCATGGCGGCGATGTAGTACCGGGGCTGGGGCCCCAACAGGGTCAGATACTCCGCCAGGCCGCTCTTGCCGCAGGCAGAGCCGCCGGTGAGCAGGATATTCACGCCGCCGCCCCCTTTCGCTTTTTTTCTGATTGGATGATACCCCATTTGACGGCGGTTGTAAAGGGGCGTTTTGCCCGAAACCGCCGGGGCCAGCCCCCTTGATGTTTTTCCGGGAAACTGATATAATATGGCATAATAGGTCTATCCCCATTGAAAGGAGCCAGCCCCATGACCGCCTTTACCCGAAACGCCATCAAGGCTTCCTTCCTGAAGCTGCTGAACCAGCGCCCCCTCAACCAGATCACCGTCAAGGACATCGTGGAGGACTGCGGCATCAACCGCAACTCCTTCTATTACCACTTCGCGGACATCCCCTCCCTGGTCACGGAGATCATCCAGGAGAGCGCCGACCGCATCATCCAGGAGCACGCCGGGGTGGACTCCCTGGAGGAGTGCCTCAGCGCGGTGGTGCAGTTTGCCCTGGAAAACAAGCGGGCGGTGATGCACGTGTACCGCTCCGCCCAGCGGGACGCCTACGAGCAGCATCTGATGCGGATCTGCCAATACGTGGTCACCGCCTACGCCAGGACCGTCTTTGCCGACGTGCCCATTCTGGACGAGGACAGGGACATCCTCATCCGCTTCTACAAGTGCGAGTGCTTCGGCCAGGCCGTGGAGTGGCTCAACAGCAACATGAGCTACGACATCGAGCGGCAGTTCCGCCGCCTGGGCCAGGTGTGGGGCAACATGACGGAGGAGCTGGTCCGCCGCTGCGCCGACGCAGGCCGCCCCTCCCATAGCTGATCGCTTTTCCGTTGCCGTTACGGTTTTGTCACCGGGGGCCATCTGTCTGGATTTTGGGCAGATGGCTCCCGGCGCGCTGTCCGGCCTTCGCCGGCAAAATCAACCATCTTTCTCTCCCCGCCGGCCATTCTCCGGTTGCGCCGGGGCGGACGCCGTGGTAGAATACTTCCATCCAATTCTGCCGAAGCCAGGTGATGCGCTGTGAAAAAATGTACCGCGTTTTTGAAGAAGGAGCCTGTCCTGTGTGTATCGGCGCTGCTTGCCATCCTCTCCATGGCGGCGGCGCCGCCCTCTGCCGCCTATCTCTCCTACATTGACTTCCGGGTGCTGTGCCTGCTGTTCTGCCTCATGGCCGTGGTGGCCGGGGTACGGGACTGCGGGCTGTTTGAGCTGCTGGCCCAGCGGCTGCTGGCGGGGCGCAGGCCCTTCCGGACGGTGTGTGTGCTGCTGGTGCTGCTGCCCTTCTTCTGCTCCATGCTGGTGACCAACGACGTGGCCCTGCTGGCCTTTGTCCCCTTTGCCGTCTTTGTGCTGGAGCTGGCCGGCCGGCGGGACGCCATGATCCGGATCATCGTCCTGCAGACCGTGGCCGCCAATCTGGGCAGCATGGCCACCCCCGTGGGGAACCCCCAGAACCTCTTTCTCTACGCCCACTACCGGCTCTCCGCCGGGGAGTTCTTCTCCCTGCTGCTGCCCCTGACCCTGGTGAGCCTGCTGGGTCTGCTGGCCGCCTCCGCCTGGGGCGGCGGCCAGGCCCTGGAGATCGTCTTCCCCCAGCGGGCGGAGATCAGGGACGGGCGGCGGCTGGCGGTGTACGGCGTGCTCTTTCTGCTGTGCCTGCTGTCGGTGTTCCGCCTGCTCCCCTACCAGGCGCTGACGGTGATCGTGGCGGCGGCCTTTCTGGTCCTCTCTCCCCGGCTGCTGCTGCGGGTGGACTACGGCCTGCTGGCCACCTTCGTGTGCTTTTTCATCTTCAGCGGGAACCTGGGCCAGCTCCCTGCCGTCCACGCCCTGCTGGAGCGGCTTCTGGAGAGGAGCGCCCTGCTCTCCTCCGCCGCCGTGAGCCAGGTCATCAGC
>DBFJQM010000061.1:0-37092 GCA_048404665.1 Candidatus Pelethomonas sp. | reverse complement strand
GCTGTTTCATGGCGGGAACTTCCTTCGACAAATTACTATAGTTCCATTATGCTTCCTTCCGCCGGGAAAAGCAAGTAACAAAAGGTTACATAATCTGGAAAAACCTGGCTGCGGAGCATCTCGACGCCATCCAAAAATAACCGCTTGGCAAACCGCCGCCGGGCGGTTATAATTTAGCTGTAGCGACAAATTTTGACAGGAGGCGGTTCCCGTGCTGCGATTTCTCAGACGCCACCGGGGCATACATATCTGGCTGGCGGTGATATTGGTCCTCTTCGCCGTGTACGGCTACGGCGTCAGCAGCCGCTCGGCGGCCAACGCCGTGTGCGCCGTGACCCAGCGGGTCAAGGACGGCCTGGGGGCGGCGTGCTACCTGGTCCCGTTTTCCGTGGTGGAGTGGCTGTATCTGGTCCTGGGCCTGGGGGCCCTGGCCTGGCTCGCCGTCACCGTCTGCCGGCTGGTCCGCCGGAAAGGGGAGCGGGGCCATGTGCTCTACAGCGGCGTCATGGGCCTTGCCTGCCTGGCCCTAAGCATCTGGGCCGTGTTCTCCCTGCTGTGGGGCGTCAACTACAAGGCCGACAGCTTCCAGGACATCAGCGGCCTTACCGCCCAGCCGGCCTCGGTGGACGAGCTGGAGCGGGTGGCCGCCCTGTTCGCCCGGGAGTTGGCGGAGCTGGCGGACCAGGTGGAGCGGGATGAAAACGGCGTCTTTGCCGAGGACCGGGAGGAGATCCTGGCCGCCGCCCCCGGAATCTATGAGAACCTCTATGAGGTGTTCCCCTTCCTGGAGCGGGAGGACCGGGTCCCCAAGCCGCTCTTTTTCTCCCGGGCCTACTCCGCCATGCAGTTCACCGGATTTTTCAGCCCCTTCACCGGGGAGTCCAATGTCAATGTGGACAGCCCCGCCTGTCTGCTCCCCGCCACCGTGGCCCACGAGCTGGCCCACCAGCGGGGGGTGGCCTCGGAGCAGGAGTGCAACTTCCTGGCCATCGCCGCCTGCGACGCCTGCGACAACGTGGTCTACCGCTACTCCGGCTATCTGAAGGGCTTCATCCACCTCAATAACGCCCTGTACGCCGCGGACCGGGACCGGTGGCGGGCGGTGCGGGACCTGCTGCCGGAGACGGTGGAGGCGGACCTTGCGGACCACAGCGCCTACTGGGCGCAGTTCGACGGCCTCACCGGCACGGTGACCCAGAAGGTCTACGACGCCACCTTGAAGTCCTACGGCCTCACCGACGGGGTGAAGAGCTACGGCACCGTGGTGGACCTGCTCATCGCCTACTTCTGAGCGGCACGGCAAAAACGGCGCATATTATTTTTAAAGAACACCAAAAAGGAGGAGACTTCCATGGGAGATTGGCGGGGGCATTTCAGGACCATCACCGCCCATAAGCTGCTGGTGATGAAGTACTGCTTCCGGGTGGGCCTGTACCGCCAGGGGCTGCTCCACGACCTGAGCAAATACGGCCCCACGGAGTTTCTGGTGGGGGCAAAATACTACCAGGGGGACCACAGCCCCAACGAGGCGGAGCGCCTGGCCACAGGGGTCTCCTCCGCCTGGCTCCACCATAAGGGCCGCAACAAGCACCACCTGGAGTACTGGATCGACTACTCCCCCACAGGGGACCACCGGATGTGCGGCATGAAGATGCCGGTCAGGTATGTGGTGGAGATGTTCTGCGACCGGGTGGCCGCCTGCCGCATCTACCAGGGGGAGAGGTACACCGACGCCTCCCCCTGGGCGTACTACGACAGGTCCCGGGACCACTATATCATCCACCCGGACACCGCCGCGCTGCTGGAAAAGCTGCTGCTGATGCTCCGGGACCGGGGGGAGGAGGAGACCCTGGCCTACATCCGCCGGGAGGTGCTGAAAAACGCCTGACAGCCCCAAACCCGCCGGATGTAAACCGCCGGTTAGCAGGAATTCCCGCCCCGGTTGGTGGCCCGGCCGGTGCGGCCTTGGTATTCTGGGGACGAAAGGAGGTCGGGACCATGACCATTGGGCAGCGCATCGCGCAAAAGAGAAAGGACCTGGAGCTGAGCCAGGAGGCCCTGGGGGAGAGCCTGGGGGTCAGCCGCCAGTCTGTCTATAAGTGGGAGGCCGACAGCGCCCTGCCGGAGATCGACAAGTTCATCGCCATGAGCCGCCTGTTCGGCGTCACCGTGGGGTGGCTGCTGGGGGTGGAGGAGCCGTCCGGGGACGAAGAGGAGACGGCCCGCGCTCTGGAGGACAGCGGGGAGCTGACGGAGACACAATTAAAAATGGTGCAGGAGATCGTGGACCGGTACATTGCCGCCCAGCCAAAGCCGGAGGCCCCGCCGGAGCCGGCAGACCCCGTCCCCGGGAGGAAAAGGCGGCGCTGGCTCATAGCGGCGGGACTGGCGGGAGCGGTGGTGCTGGTGTGCGTGTTCGCCAACCTGTTCTCCCGGCTGGACGACCTGGGGAACCAGTACAACAGCCTGCAAAACTCCGTCAGCAGCGTCCAAAGCACCGTCAACGGCCAGATCGGCTCCATCGCCAATCGGGTGGAGGAGGTGCTCAAGAGCCAGAACGCCCTGACGGCGGACTACGGCACGGAGATCGTCTCCGCGGACCTGGCGGCCAACACCGTCACCATCTCCGCCTGGGCTACCCCCAAGACCTATATCCAGGGGATGACCGCCCTGTTCCAGGTGGATACCGGGGACGGCCCGGTGGACTACCCGGCGGAGCTGGGCCAGGGGCAGAGGTTTACCGGCACCGTCACCTGCCCCCTGACGGACAGCATCAGCGTTTCCGTGGCCTTTATCACCGGGGACAAGCGGGAGACCCAGGTGCTGTACGTGTACTCGAATCTCTACTCCAGCTCCATCCCCGCGGTGGACGTGAGCATGGGCTGGCTCCTTTCCTCCAAGGAATTGGAGGACGACGGCAGTCTCCTCTGGAAGGACGAGTACGCTAATATCGACCTGGCCCGCAGCGTGACCTACGGAACGAACGCCGCCGTGGGCACGGCGGAGATCAAAGAGATCCGGGTGGGACTTTTCCGCAATAAGCAGCTGCTGGCCTGGCTGGAGCCCTGCGAAAAGCCGGCGAACTATCACGGCTTTGAGAACTGCCAGTTTTACCGCCTGTCGGAGCTGTCGGTGACGCCGAAATCGACCGATGTTTTTTGCCTGGCCGCCGTGGTGACGGACGAGTACGGCCGGGAGATCGTATGCGAGGGTCTGCCCCGGGCCATGGTCCAGGGCGGGGAGCTGTGCTTAGCCGGGGACAGCGAGATGGTCGCCGCCGGCATCGACATGGACGACTGGTGGAACGGCTCCTGGGACTACGAATAAACGGGAAGAACACTAAGGGGCGGCCCTGCGGGCCGCCCCCGCTTTTTGCCTCTTGTCAAACGGGCGGGCTTCCGGTAGAATAAAACCAGGACCAATGCGGCACATACGATCATGTGGAGGTGACCCATGGCGGAGGACAAGAGGGCGGGAGGCGGCGGAGCGCTTCACGACAGGCTGTATCTGGTGCCGGCGGCTGCGGCGGGGCTGCTGCTGGTGTTCGCCGTCATCGCCCAGCCGGACCGGAGCCTGTTTACAGGCTTCTGGCGCATCCAGATCAGCGAGACGGGGCTTATCACCGACCCTGTGGCCATAGGGGGCGCCGGCGGGGCGCTGCTGAACGCCGCTCTGGTGCTGCTCCTCAGCACGCTGCTGGTGTGGCGGATGGGGCTGCCCTGCACGGGGGCCACCTTCGCGTGTCTGTATATGATGGCGGGCTTCGCCCTGCTGGGGAAGAACCTGGTGAACATCTCGCCGGTGATCCTGGGAGGCTGGCTCTACGCCCGGTACAGAGGGGAGCGGTTCTCCCGGTACGTCTACCTGACCCTTTTTGGCACCTGCCTGTCCCCCGTGGTCAGTTTCCTGCTGGTGAACGTGCGGCCGGGGCTGCGGTGGCTGGCCATGGGGCTGATGGGCGCGGCCATCGGGTTTCTGCTCCCCGCCGTGGCCGGGTTCACGGTCCGGGTTCACCAGGGCTACAACCTCTACAACGTGGGCTTTGCCGCGGGCTTTCTGGGCCTGGGCATCGCCAGCATCCTGAAGGGCTTCGGCGTGGAGTTCACCACGGAGGGGAGCTGGAGCCGGGAGGAGCATATGCTGCTGTGCGTATTTGTAGGGGTGCTGCTGGGCGGCATGCTGGCGGCGGGGGCCGCCATGGGCTGCCGGAGCTGGAGGGCGTACCGGGCGCTGCTGCGGCACTCCGGCCGCGCGGTGGCGGACTTCGTGGTGCTGGACGGCCCCGCCGTCACCCTGGTGAACATGGCCCTGGTGGGGGCCATGGGCTTCGCCTATCTGCTGGCCCTCTATCCCATGGGGGTGCGGCTCAACGGGCCGCTGGTGTGCTGCCTTCTGAGCATGGTGGGCTTTGCCGCCTTCGGCGAGCACCCCAAGAACGTGCTGCCGGTGATGGCCGGGGCGGTGCTGGCGGCGGTGCTGCTGGTGGAGCTGCCCCTGACCGACCCCGGCGTGCTGCTGGCCACGCTGCTGTGCGCGGGGCTGGCCCCCGTCGCCGGACAGTTCGGCTGGCACTGGGGCGCGGCGGCGGGCTTCCTCCACATGACCATCGTGCAGAACACCTCCATCCTCCACGGTGGGATGAACCTGTATAACAACGGCTTTGCCGCGGGGCTGGTGTGCGTGCTGCTGATCCCCGTGATCGAGGCGCTGAAGCCGATGCCGAAGGAGTGAGCGACGGATGAAGAGGAACATGCACATGGCGCGGCGGAAAATGAGCCGCGTGATCGACGAGGTGTACACCGCACTGTTCCGGGCCGGCGGCGGGGAGGTGGAGCTGCGGCTGGTGAAGGAGGAGGCGGGCCTGCGCCTGTACGTCAGCGGGGACTACGCCCCGGAGAACCGGCGGCTGATGGAGCGCATGGCGGAGATGCTGCAGCCGGCGGTGCGGAACCCCGCCCTGGTGGAGACCTACTGGGAGCTGGCCGGCGGCGACCAGTACACCAGCGACAGTGAGCTGAGCCTGGTGGGCCAGATGCTGGACGGCGCGAAGGTGCGCCTGGCCGGGGACCGGGTGGAGATGGAGCTGTACCTGGCCTTTTAGCCCCCGGCTCCGTCCGGAGGCGGCCCGCCAAAAAAACAGTTGTAATTTCCCCCATTGTGCTGTATACTATATACTCAACAGCAGATCAGACTCCAGAGTGAACCAAAACGACTGGCAACAAGGGAGGTCAACCATGAAAACCAAAAGTACCTGGCGCTTTGTTTTGAAGATCGTCGGCGCGTCCCTGGCGTTCGCGGGGATGGTGTGCCTGCTGATCGGATATTGGGACAAGCTGGCCGCCGGCGTCTGCTCCGCCAAGCAGGCTGTGGCCGCCAAGTGCAAGGGCAGACGCAAGTGCTCCGAGTTCGACGACTATGACGACGAGCTGCTCTACGAGCAGTAAAAAACGCAAAAAGCGCCGCCGCGGCCCAGGCCGCGGCGGCGCTTTTCTGCGGACAGCACCGCGCTGCGCTTCGCCCGCCGCCCCAGGCGGAACAAGGCGCGCAGAGAACAAAAAAATGCCGCCGGAGGCAGCATTTGCAAAAAAATCCCTTGACAGAAGCGGGGCGGCATGGTAAACTAAGTTGCTTATATCATGAGGAGCGGAAGCGATTCGCCTCCACTTTCCTCTACACTATAGCAGTTTCCCCAGGAAAAAGCAAGAGAGAACGACAAATTTATTATCAACGCGACCTTGCGTATCGAAAACGGCGGAGCGGTCCCGGCGCTGGAGGGGCCGCTGCGCGAGAAAGGCGGATGAGTGAATCAAGATGGCTAAGGACAAACTCTACGGCAATACGCTGCGGAAAAACTTTGCCCGGCATGAAGAGATCATGCCCATGCCCAACCTGCTGGAGATCCAGAAAAAGAGCTACAATTGGTTCCTGGAGAAGGGCCTGCGGGACGTGTTCAAGGATGTGGGGAGCATCACGGACTACGCCGGGAACCTGGAGCTGAGCTTCATCGACTTTAAGATGGATGAGCCCCCCAAGTACGATGTGGAGGAGTGCAAGGCCCGGGACGCCACCTACGCCGCGCCGCTGAAGGTCAGCGTGCGCCTGCGCAACAAGGAGACGGAGGAGATCAAGGAGCAGGAGATCTTCATGGGGGACTTCCCCCTGATGACCAAGTACGGCACCTTCGTCATCAACGGCGCCGAGCGCGTGGTGGTCTCCCAGATCGTCCGCTCCCCCGGCGTGTACTACGGCAAGGAGGTGGACCCCAAGACCGACCTGCCCCTGCTGACCTCCACCGTCATCCCCTACCGGGGCGCCTGGCTGGAGTATGAGACCGACGCCAACGAGCTGTTCTGGGTGCGTATCGATAAGAACCGGAAGCTGCCCATCACCTGCCTCATCCGCGCCGTGGGGCTGAGGACCGACGGCGAGATCCTGGACGCCTTCGGCGACGACCCCACCATCCGGATGACCCTGGAGAAGGACACCTGCAAGAGCTACGAGGAGGCCCTGCTGGAGATCTACCGGAAGCTGCGCCCCGGCGAGCCCCCCACGGTGGATTCCGCCGAGACCCTGATCCGCAACCTGTTCTTCGATCCCCGGCGGTACGACCTGAGCATGGTGGGCCGCTACAAGTTCAATAAGAAGCTGTCCCTGTGGGTCCGGGCCGCGGACCGGGTCCTGCTGGCCCCGGCGGTCCACCCCGTCACCGGCGAGATCCTCTTCGACGAGGGCCACCTGCTGACCCGCAGCGAGGCCATGGAGCTGGACGCCGTGGGCGTCAACGAGATTATCGTGGACGTGGACGGAAAGCCCATGAAGATCTTCTCCAACCACATGTGCGACCTCAGCCGCTATGTGGACTTCGACCCCCTGGCCGAGTGCGGCATCAAGGAGCGGGTCCGGTTCAGCGTCCTCCAGGAGCTGCTGGAGCAGTACCAGGGGGAGGAGCTGAAGGAGGCCCTGCGCGCCCGGGTGAACGACCTGGTGCCGGAGCACATCATCGTGGACGACATCCTGGCTTCCATCAACTACATGAACGCCCTGGGCAGGGGCCTGGTCACCAAGGACGACATCGACCACCTGGGCAACCGCCGCCTGCGGTGCGTGGGCGAGCTGCTCCAGAACCAGTTCCGCATCGGCTTCAGCCGCATGGAGCGGGTCATCCGGGAGCGCATGACCATCCAGGACCTGGACATCGTCACCCCCCAGAGCCTCATCAACATCCGCCCCGTCACCGCCGCCATCAAGGAGTTCTTCGGCTCCAGCCCCCTGAGCCAGTTCATGGACCAGACCAACCCCCTGGCGGAGCTGACCCACAAGCGGCGCCTTTCCGCCCTGGGCCCCGGCGGCCTCTCCCGCGAGCGGGCCAGCATGGACGTGCGGGACGTCCACTACAGCCACTACGGCCGCATGTGCCCCATCGAGACCCCTGAAGGCCCCAACATCGGCCTGATCAACTACCTGGCCACCTACGCCCGCATCAACGAGTACGGCTTTATCGAGGCCCCCTTCCGGAAGGTGGACCACGCCACCGGCAAGGTCACCGACGAGGTGGTCTATATGACCGCCGACGTGGAGGACCAGTATATCGTGGCCCAGGCCGCCGAGCCCACCGACGAGGAGGGCCGGTTCATCAACGACCGTATCACCTGCCGCCACCGGGACGAGGTCATCGGCGTGGAGAAGGAGCGGGTGGACTTCGTGGACATCAGCCCCCGGATGATGGTGTCCATCGCCACAGCCATGATCCCCTTCCTGCCCAACGACGACGCCAACCGCGCCCTGATGGGCGCCAACATGCAGCGCCAGGCCGTGCCCCTGCTGAAGCCCGAGGCCCCCATCATCGGCACCGGCATGGAGCACAAGATCTGCATCGACTCCGAGATCGTGGTGCTGGCCGAGGGCGACGGCGAGGTCACCCGGGTGGACGCCCGGTCCGTCACCGTCCGCTACGACAGCGGCGAGACCAAGGAGTATAAGCTGGTCAAGTTCCTGCGCTCCAACCACACCACCTGCATCAACCAGCGGCCCATCGTCTCCGTGGGCGACCGGGTCCACGGCCTGCGGCAGAACGCCGACGGCGAGTGGGAGGACCCCACCGTCCTGGCCGACGGCCCCGCCACCGATCAGGGCGAGATCGCCCTGGGCCGGAACATCCTGGTGGGCTTCATGACCTGGGAGGGCTACAACTACGAGGACGCCGTGCTGCTCAACGAGCGCATGGTCCGGGAGGACGTGTACACCTCCATCCACATCGAGGAGTATGAGATCGACTCCCGGGACACCAAGCTGGGTCCCGAGGAGATCACCAGGGATATCCCCAACGTGGGCGAGGACGCCCTGAAGGACCTGGACGAGCGGGGCATCATCCGCATCGGCGCCGAGGTCCGCTCCGGCGACATCCTGGTGGGCAAGGTCACCCCCAAGGGCGAGACCGACCTCACCGCCGAGGAGCGGCTGCTGCGGGCCATCTTCGGTGAGAAGGCCCGGGAGGTCCGTGACACCTCTCTGAAGGTGCCCCACGGCGAGAGCGGCATCGTGGTGGACGCCCGGGTGTTCACCCGGGAGGCCGGCGACGAGCTGGGGCCCGGCGTCAACGAGGTGGTCCGGGTCTACATCGCCCAGAAGCGGAAGATCTCCGTGGGCGACAAGATGGCCGGCCGCCACGGCAACAAGGGCGTCGTCTCCCGCATCCTGCCCCAGGAGGACATGCCCTTCCTGCCCGACGGCACGCCTCTGGACATCGTGCTGAACCCCCTGGGCGTGCCTTCCCGTATGAACATCGGCCAGGTGCTGGAGGTCCATTTGGGCTACGCCGCCAAGCACCTGGGCTGGAAGGTGGCCACCCCCATCTTCGACGGCGCCAACGAGGAGGATATCGCCTCTGCCCTGGCCCAGGCCGGACTTGACCCGGAGGGCAAGAGCTGGCTGTACGACGGCCGCACCGGCGAGCGCTTTGACAACAAGGTCACCGTGGGCTACGTCTACTTCATGAAGCTCCACCACCTGGTGGACGATAAGATCCACGCCCGGTCCACAGGCCCCTACTCCCTGGTCACCCAGCAGCCTCTGGGCGGCAAGGCCCAGTTCGGCGGCCAGCGCTTCGGCGAGATGGAGGTGTGGGCCCTGGAGGCTTACGGCGCCAGCTACACCCTCCAGGAGATCCTGACGGTCAAGAGCGACGATGTGACGGGCCGTGTGCGGACCTACGAGTCCATCGTCAAGGGCCACAACGTGCCCAAGCCCGGCGTGCCCGAGTCCTTCAAGGTCCTGGTCAAGGAGCTGCAGAGCCTGTGCCTGGACATCAAGGTCCTGGATAAGGACGGCAACGAGATCGAGCTGAAGGACGACGATGACGAGATGACCACCTTCAACCTCTCCCGCATGGACCGGGAGGACGGCCGCGACGACCGTGAGGAGTATGTGGCCGACGACGCCGCCTTTGAGGAGTCCGGCTTCGCCATCGAGGACATGGATGACGAGGACGACGACCCCGCCGGCAGCGGCGACAACGAGTTTTGAGCGGAAGGAGGAGCTGAAACATGAGTTACGAAACATTTGACGCGATCAAGATCGGCATTGCTTCTCCGGAGACGATCCTGGAATGGTCCTACGGCGAGGTGAAAAAGCCGGAGACCATCAACTACCGCACCCTGAAGCCGGAGCGGGACGGCCTGTTCTGCGAGCGCATCTTCGGGCCCACCAAGGACTGGGAGTGCCACTGCGGCAAGTACAAGAAGATCCGCTATAAGGGCAAGATCTGCGACCGCTGCGGCGTGGAGGTCACCCGGGCCAAGGTCCGCCGGGAGCGCATGGGCCACATCGAGCTGGCCACCCCCGTCAGCCACATCTGGTACTTCAAGGGCATCCCCTCCCGGATGGGCCTGCTGCTGGACATCAGCCCCCGCATCCTGGAGAAGGTGCTGTACTTCGCCAACTATATCGTCACCGATCCCGGCGAGACCCCGCTGATCCGCAACCAGATCCTGACGGAGAAGGAATACCGGGACATGCGGGAGAAGTACGAGGACGACTTCCAGGCCGGCATG
Organism: Candidatus Pelethomonas sp.; assembly: GCA_048404665.1. Classification (GTDB taxonomy): domain Bacteria; phylum Bacillota; class Clostridia; order Oscillospirales; family Oscillospiraceae; genus Pelethomonas. The sequence goes on along the minus strand of DBFJQM010000061.1, from coordinate 27,043 downwards.
GGCGCCGAGGCGGTGAAGAAGCTGCTGGCCATCGTGGGCCTGGAGCCGGAGGAGTGTACCCGCAAGCTGGCCCTGATGGACCGGCTGTACGCCCTGCAGAAGAAGGAGCTGAGCCTCAAGGACAAGGGCGCCCAGCTCAGCGACAGCGACCAGGCGGAGAAGGAGGAGCTGAAGGAGCAGCTGGAGCAGTTCCACGGTCTGGAGCGGCTCAGCGAGCAGCTCCACGCCGAGCTGAAGACCGCCTCCGGCCAGAAGAAGGCCCGCATCGTCAAGCGCCTGGAGGTGGTGGACGCCTTCCGCCTGTCCGGCAACAAGCCCGAGTGGATGGTCATCGACATCCTGCCGGTGGTGCCCCCGGAGCTGCGCCCCATGGTGCAGCTGGACGGCGGCCGCTTCGCCACCAGCGACCTGAACGACCTCTACCGCCGGGTCATCAACCGCAATAACCGCTTAAAGCGGCTCATCCAGCTCAACGCACCCGACATCATCGTCCGCAACGAGAAGCGGATGCTCCAGGAGGCCGTGGACGCCCTTATCGACAACGGCCGTCGGGGCCGCGCTGTCACCGGCGCCAACAACCGGGCGCTGAAGAGCCTCAGCGATCTGCTGAAGGGCAAGCAGGGCCGGTTCCGCCAGAACCTGCTGGGCAAGCGCGTGGACTACTCCGGCCGGTCCGTCATCGTGGTGGGCCCGGAGCTGAAGATCTACCAGTGCGGCCTGCCCAAGGAGATGGCCCTGGAGCTGTTCCGCCCCTTCATCATGAAGAAGCTGGTGGAGGACGGCGCCGCCAACAACATCAAGTCCGCCAAGAAGATGGTGGACAAGGGCCGCGCCGAGGTGTGGGACGCCCTGGACGTGGTCATCAAGGACCACCCCGTCATGCTCAACCGCGCGCCTACGCTGCACCGCCTGGGCATCCAGGCCTTTGAGCCGGTGCTGGTGGAGGGCCGGGCCATCAAGCTCCACCCCCTGACCTGCACCGCCTTCAACGCCGACTTCGACGGCGACCAGATGGCCGTCCACGTCCCCCTGTCCGCCGAGGCCCAGGCCGAGGCGCGGCTGCTGATGCTGTCCGCCAACAACCTGCTGCGTCCCCAGGACGGCGGCCCTGTCACCGTCCCCACCCAGGATATGGTGCTGGGCTCCTACTACCTGACGTACGTGAACAAGGAGGAGCCCGGCGCGGGCAAGGTGTTCGTCAGCGAGGACGAGGTGATGCTGGCCTATAACGACCACATCATCGGCATCCACGCCCCCATCCGCATCCGCCGGGAGGTGGAGTACCAGGGCGTGAAGCACCGGAAGATCGTGGACGTCACCGCCGGCCGCATCATCTTCAACCAGAACATCCCCCAGGACCTGGGCTTTGTGGACCGCAGCGATCCCGACCACGTGTGCGACTACGAGATCAATATGACCTGCGGCAAGAAGGAGCTGGGCAAGATCGTGGACCGGGCCATCCGGGAGCACGGCTTCACCGTGGCCAGCGAGGTGCTGGACAACATCAAGTCCACCGGCTACAAGTACTCCACCCGGGGCGCCATCACCATCTCCCTCTATGATATGACCGTTCCGGAGAAGAAGTACGAGCTGATCCGCGACACGGAAAAGCGCATCGTGGACATCGAAAACGAGTACAAGATGGGCTTCATGACCAACGACGAGCGGTACCGGGCCGTGGTCCGGGAGTGGGAGAAGACCACCGAGGACGTGACCCAGGCCCTGCAGGACAGCCTGGAGGAGCTCAACCCCATCTACATGATGGCAACCTCCGGCGCCCGCGGCTCCATGAAGCAGATCCGCCAGCTGGCCGGTATGCGCGGCCTGATGGCCAACACCGCCGGCCGCACCATCGAGATCCCCATCAAGTCCAACTTCCGCGAGGGCCTGAGCGTGCTGGAGTACTTCATCTCCTCCAGAGGCGCCCGGAAGGGCATGGCCGATACCGCCCTGCGTACCGCCGACTCCGGTTATCTGACCCGCCGCCTGGTGGACGTCTCCCAGGAGGTCATCATCCGGGAGGACGACTGCGGCGTGGAAAACGGTATCTGGGCCGAGGAGATCAGCGAGAACGGCCAGGTCATCGAGAAGTTCTCCGAGCGCATCCGGGGCCGCTTCCCCGTCCGGGACGTGGTGGACCCCGCCACCGGCGAGGTGCTCTGCCCCAAGGACCGGATGCTGGACGAGGAGGACGCCAAGGTGCTGGAGGCCCGGGGCATCCACCGGGTGGAGATCCGCACCGTGCTGACCTGCCGCGCCAAGAGCGGCGTGTGCGCCCGGTGCTACGGCATGAACCTGGCCTCCGGACGCCCGGTGGGCACCGGCGAGGCCGTGGGCATCATCGCCGCCCAGTCCATCGGCGAGCCCGGCACCCAGCTGACCATGCGTACCTTCCACACCGGCGGCGTGGCCGGCGGCGACATCACCCAGGGCCTTCCCCGTGTCGAGGAGCTGTTCGAGGCGCGCAAGCCCAAGAAGATGGCGACCCTGGCGGAGATCGGCGGCAAGGTCCGCTTCGAGGAGAGCGCCAAGGGCTCCCTGCTGAACATCCACATCACCGCCGACGACGGCGAGACCAAGATGTACGCCATCCCCCACACCGGCCTGCGGGTCAACGACGGGGATGTGATCGAGAAGGGCACCGCCCTCAACGACGGCGCTTTGAACCCCAACGACGTGCTCCGCATCCGGGGCGCCAGCGCCGTGCACAACTACCTGATCCAGGAAGTGCTCCGCGTGTACCGGCAGCAGGGCGTGGATATCAACGATAAGCACATCGAGGTCATCGTCCGTCAGATGATGCGCAAATGCCGCGTGGAGGATGCCGGGGATACCGACCTGCTCAGCGGCGCCATGGTGGATGTGCTGGAGCTCCACGCCGCCAACGAGAAGGTGCGCCAGCGCACCGCCGCCGGCGAGGTCCGGGAGGACGGCGAGCCCCTGCGGGAGGCTGAGGTCACCCAGCTCCTCATGGGCATCACCAAGGCCTCTCTGGCCACCGACTCCTTCCTGTCCGCGGCCTCCTTCCAGGAGACCACCAAGGTCCTCACCGAGGCCGCCATCAAGGGCAAGGTGGACCACCTGGTGGGCCTGAAGGAGAACGTCATCATCGGCAAGCTGATCCCCGCCGGCGCCGGCCTTACCGCCTACCGCGATATGGCGGAGCGGGTGGTCCCCGAGCCGGAGGTCCCCGCCGCTGAGCCGGAGGCCCCGGCCCAGGAGCAGGCGGTCCAGGAGCAGCCGGCCCAGGACGCCGCCGAGGCGGACCCTGCCGGGGAGGCCGCGGTGTCCGCTGACGGGGCGGAGACCGTCCTCACGGAGGATATCCAGGCGTAAAGCGTTCCCCATCAGCGCATAGTGCTCCGGCAGGGCGGGCCCTCGGTCCGTCCTGCCGGAGATGACTTTTAAAGCGGACAGATGCCCGCTGACGGCGGACCGAAGGCGTCCGCCCGTCGAACTGCACCAGAAAAATGGAAAATCCCGGACAAATTTAGCGGAAAAGGCCCGCATTTGACGGAAAAGACCTCTTGACGGGAAAAACTCCCTATGGTATAATTCAAAAATGCGCGGGCAGGACCTGTGAATTTTGTCCTGCCAAAATGGAGGGGTCCCAGTGCTCAGTGATATCGCCGGAGCGGATATGGTGGTGGGCGTCAAGCAGACCCGCCGCTGCCTGCGGCTGGGACAGGCCGCCCGTGTGTTCCTGGCGCTGGACGCCGACCCCCATCTGACGGAGGAGCTGGCCCGGGAGTGTCTGCTCCAGGGCGTCCCCGTCATCGCACAGTACACCATGGCCCAGCTGGGACAGGCCGCCGGCATCCAGGTGGGCGCCTCCGCCCTGACGGTCCGCCGGGACCCGGAGCAGGGCTGAGGAAAATTTGGTTTTTTCGGGATATTTTTTCGGTATCCCGCAAAAAATAAATCGGAGCTGCGGCTCCAAACATTTTGCAAGAAAGGAGAAAACTATGCCTACTTTTAACCAGTTGGTTCGCAAGGGCAGAGAGCAGGTGACCTACAAGTCCACCAGCCCTGCCATGCAGTACGGTCTGAACACCCTGAAGAACAAGGAGACCAACCTGCCTTCTCCCCAGAAGCGCGGCGTCTGCACGGCGGTACGTACCTCTACCCCCAAGAAGCCCAACTCCGCACTGCGTAAGATCGCCCGTGTGCGCCTGACCAACGGCTACGAGGTCACCGCCTATATCCCCGGCGTTGGCCACTCCCTGCAGGAGCACTCCGTGGTCATGATCCGCGGCGGCCGTGTCAAGGACCTGCCTGGCGTCCGTTACCACATCATCCGTGGTACTCTGGATACCCAAGGCGTTCAGGGCCGGATGCAGGCCCGCTCCAAGTACGGCGCCAAGCGTCCCAAGCAGAAGTAAGGGACGGCTTTCCGCCGAATCAAGCGCTTTGCCGAAAAGGTGACATGGTTTTTTGATAAACTGTGACGTACCTCTTTGGCAGGCCGGACGCCGGGCCGGAGCCCGGCGAGTACCTGTGATTTCATAGATTTTAATGAAGGAGGGAAGCATAGTGCCCAGAAGAGGTAATGTTCCCAAAAGAGAGATTTTGCCCGATCCTATCTACGGCAGTGTGCTGGTGACCAAGCTGGTCAACAGCATCATGCTGGATGGCAAGAAGGGCGTGGCGCAGAAGATCGTCTACGGCGCCTTTGACATCGTCAAGGAGAACACCGGCAAGGAGCCCCTTGAGGTGTTCACCACCGCCATGGACAACATCATGCCCAGCCTGGAGGTCAAGGCCCGCCGTGTGGGCGGCGCCACCTACCAGGTGCCTATGGACGTTCGTCCCGCCCGCCGTCAGACCCTGGGTCTGCGGTGGCTGACCACATATTCCCGCGCCCGCAGCGAGCGCACCATGGCTGAGCGTCTGGCCAACGAGATCATGGACGCCGCCAACAACACCGGTTCTTCTGTGAAGAAGCGGGAAGATACCCACAAGATGGCCGAATCCAACAAGGCATTCGCCCATTTCCGCTGGTAAGTTAGGAGAAGCAATATGCCGAGAAAGGTATCACTGGAAAACACAAGAAATATCGGCATTATGGCTCACATTGATGCAGGGAAAACGACAACGACCGAGCGTATCCTGTATTATACCGGTGTGAACTATAAGATCGGTGAGACCCATGAGGGCACCGCCACCATGGACTGGATGGAGCAGGAGCAGGAGCGCGGCATCACCATCACCTCCGCCGCCACCACCTGCTACTGGAAGGGGACCAAGAACCAGTTCCCCCAGACCCGCATCAACATCATCGATACACCGGGCCATGTAGACTTCACCGTCGAGGTGGAGCGCTCCCTGCGCGTGCTGGACGGTTCCGTTACCGTCATGTGCGCCAAGGGCGGCGTTGAGCCTCAATCCGAGACTGTCTGGCGTCAGGCCGACCACTACCACGTCCCCCGCATGATCTACGTCAACAAGATGGATATCATGGGCGCGGACTTCTACAATGTCCTTCGCATGATCGACGACCGCCTGAAGTGCAACGCCGTGCCCATCCAGCTCCCCATCGGCAAGGAAGCCGATTTCAAGGGCATCATCGACCTGGTGGAGATGGACGCCGACGTGTACTACGACGAGATGGGCAAGGACATGCGCGTGGAGCCCATCCCCGAGGACATGGTGGATCTGGCCAACGAGTACCGGGAGAAGCTGCTGGACGCTGTCTCCATGGTGGACGACGAGATCATGGAGATGTACCTGGGCGGCGAGGAGGTCCCCGCTGACCGCATCCGCGCCGCCATCCGCAAGGCCACCTGCGCTGTGGAGATGGTCCCCGTGGTGTGCGGTACTTCCTACCGCAACAAGGGCGTGCAGAAGCTGCTGGACGCCATTGTGGACTATATGCCCTCCCCGCTGGACATCCCCGCCATCAAGGGCGTCAACCCCAAGACCGATGAGGAGGACGAGCGCCCCGCTTCCGACGAGGCCCCCTTCTCCGCTCTGGCCTTCAAGATCGCCACCGACCCCTATGTGGGGCGCCTCAGCTTTGTCCGGGTCTACTCCGGCATGCTGAACACCGGCACCTCCGTGCTCAACTCCACCAAGGGCAACCGGGAGCGCATCGGCCGCATCCTTCAGATGCACGCCAATCACCGGGAGGATATCGACACCCTCTACTCCGGCGACATCGCCGCCGTGGTGGGCCTGAAGAACTCCACCACCGGCGACACCCTGTGCGACGAGAAGGCCCCCATCATCCTGGAGTCCATGGAGTTCCCCGAGCCGGTCATCCGCGTGGCCATCGAGCCTAAGACCAAGGCCGGCCAGGAGAAGATGGGCATTGCCCTGATGAAGCTGGCCGAGGAGGACCCCACCTTCAAGACCTACACCGACGAAGAGACGGGCCAAACCATCATCGCCGGCATGGGCGAGCTGCACCTGGAGATCATCGTGGACCGGCTGCTCCGTGAGTTCAAGGTGGAGGCCAACGTGGGCGCGCCCCAGGTGGCCTACAAGGAGACCATCAAGAAGACCGTCCAGCAGGATACCAAGTACGCCCGCCAGACCGGCGGCAAGGGCCAGTACGGCCACGTCAAGATCCGCCTGGAGCCCAACGAGTCCGGCAAGGGCTACGAGTTCATCAACGAGGTGGTGGGCGGCGCCGTCCCCAAGGAGTATATCCCCGCTGTGGACGCCGGTATCCAGGGCGCGATGCTCTCCGGCGTGCTGGCCGGCTACCCCGTGGTGGACGTGAAGGTCACGCTGTACGACGGGTCCTACCACGAGGTGGACTCCTCCGAGATGGCCTTTAAGATCGCCGGCTCCATGGCCTTCAAGGAGGCCTGCCAGAAGGCGGATCCCACCCTGCTGGAGCCCATCATGAAGGTGTGCGTCATCGTCCCCGAGGAGTATATGGGCGACGTCATCGGCGACCTGAACAGCCGCCGCGGACAGATCCAGGGCTTTGAGGCCCGGCCCGGCGCTCAGCAGATCGACGCTCTTGTGCCCCTCAGTGAGATGTTCGGCTATGCCACCGACCTGCGTTCCCGCACCCAGGGCCGCGGTCAGTACACCATGGAGCCCAGCCACTATATCGAAATTCCCAAGAACATCCGCGAGAAGATCATCGACCAGCGGATGACCGGCCGCGTCATGCGGTAAGGAAGAAAATATACGGCATATTCCTGTTTTAAGGATTGCTTTTTCTTCCCAAATAGTGTAAAATATCAGCGTTATGAGTTTTAGCGCTGAACAACCAAGAATCACCTATTTATTTAAGGAGGATTTCCCAAATGGCCAAGCAGAAGTTTGAGAGAACTAAGCCCCATGTCAACATCGGCACCATCGGCCACGTTGACCACGGCAAGACCACCCTGACCGCCGCTATCACCAAGTGGCTGGCTTTCCAGGGCAAGGCTGACTACACCGACTACTCCAGCATCGACAAGGCCCCCGAGGAGCGGGAGCGCGGCATCACCATCAACACCGCCCACGTTGAGTATGAGACCGAGAAGCGTCACTATGCTCACGTTGACTGCCCGGGCCACGCCGACTATATCAAGAACATGATCACCGGCGCCGCTCAGATGGATGGCGCTATCCTGGTCATCGCCGCTACCGATGGTCCTATGGCCCAGACCCGTGAGCACATCCTGCTGGCCCGCCAGGTGGGCGTGCCCGCCATGGTCGTGTTCCTGAACAAGTGCGACCAGGTTGACGACGAGGAGCTGCTGGAGCTGGTTGAGATGGAAGTCCGCGAGCTGCTGAGCACCTACGAGTTCCCCGGCGACGACATCCCCATCATCAAGGGTTCCGCTCTGAACGCCCTGGTCAGCGAGTCCAACGATCCCAACGCTCCCGAGTATGCCTGCATCAAGGAGCTGATGGACGCTGTTGACGACTATATCCCCACTCCCGCCCGTAACGACGACCTGCCCTTCCTGATGCCCGTTGAGGACGTGTTCACCATCTCCGGCCGCGGCACCGTGGCTACCGGCCGTGTGGAGCGCGGCGTGCTGAAGCTCAGCGAGGAAGTTGAGATCGTTGGTCTGACCGACGAGAAGCGCAAGACCGTGGTCACCGGTATCGAGATGTTCCACAAGCTGCTGGACTACGCTGAGGCCGGCGACAACATCGGCGCTCTGCTGCGCGGCGTTGCCAAGACCGAGATCGAGCGCGGCCAGGTTCTGGCCAAGCCCGGCTCCATTCACCCCCACACCAAGTTCGTTGGCCAGGTGTACGTCCTGTCCAAGGAAGAGGGCGGCCGTCACACCCCCTTCTTCAACAACTATCGTCCCCAGTTCTACTTCCGTACCACCGACGTGACCGGCGTCATCACTCTGCCCGAGGGCGTTGAGATGTGCATGCCCGGCGATAACGTGGATATGAACGTTGAGCTGATCACCCCCATCGCCATTGAGAAGGGCCTGCGTTTCGCTATCCGTGAGGGTGGCCGTACCGTCGGTTCCGGCGTCGTCATCGACATCAAGGAGTAATCCCTCTCTCAAAGCAAGCATGGCCCCCGGCTTCCGCCGGGGGCCTTTTGCGCGCCTGATGCCGGAACTTGGCCAAACGCAAGAAAGACGCAGCTTGTCCCCTGGATGCGTCTTTTTTCTGTTGCTTCTTTCACGATTTTCCGATAAACTAGAGGGAGAGCGCAGAAACTAGAAAAGGCGGGAAATCGTATGGCGGTACAGCGGTTGGATAAGCTCATAGCCTCCACGGGCAGGTGGTCCCGGCGGGAGGCGAAGCTGCTCATTAAGGAGGGGCGCGTCCTGGTGGACGGCCTGCCGGCGGGGAGCGGGGAGGACAAGGCGGACCCGGAGATCAGCTCCATTCTGGTGGACGGCCGGGACCTGGGGTATCGGACCTATACCTACCTCATGCTCCACAAGCCCGCGGGGGTGCTCACCGCCACCGAGGACCGGCGGCAGCAGACGGTGCTGGACCTGCTGGCCCCGGAGCTGCGGCGGATCGGCCTCTCCCCGGTGGGGAGGCTGGACAAGGACACCGAGGGCCTGCTGCTGCTGACCAACGACGGGGCGCTGGCCCACCGCCTGCTGAGCCCCAGGAGCCATGTGGACAAGGTCTACTACGCCAGACTGGAGCGTCCGCTGGGCCGGGAGGACGCGGAGGCTTTCGCCGGGGGGATCACCCTGGCCGACGGCACCCGGTGTCTGCCGGCGGGGCTGGAGCTGCTGGGGGACGGCAGCGAGGCCCGCATCACCCTGCGGGAGGGAAAATTCCACCAGATCAAGCGGATGGCCGCCGCCCGGGGCTCCCAGGTGACCTACCTGAAGCGGCTCTCCATGGGCGCGGTAGCCCTGGATGAGGGGCTGGCCCCGGGGGAGTACCGGCCGCTGACGGCTGAGGAGGTAGCGGCCCTGAAGGAACCGGAGGGGGCCGGCAGGGTTTCTACGAATACGTCAAAAACTTGACAGAAATTTTGTGAAAAAAAGAAAATTTCTCTTGCATTGTGTCGAAGAAGACAGTATAATATAAAAGGATGTTGGCATATTGCACAAAGCTTGGATGAGAATGGCGATGGAGGAGAAGTTATGTCGGGAAGAATTTTTCAGAATGTAGTGCTCCAGCTGAAGGAAGCCAGCGACCGTGTGATTGGTGTGATCGACAGCGAGGGAGCGGTGATCTCCTGCAGTGATCTGGGCCTCATCGGCCGCCGCTGGCCGGAGTATGTGGAGCGGATCAATCAGGCGGAGGGCGCGGTCATCGTCTTGGACGGCAGGGTGTTCCGCTCGCTCAGCGGCTGGGGCTCCCGGTTCGACTACGCCGTTTTTACCATGGGCGAGGACGAGATCAGCCGGTCGGTCTGCGCCATGGCCAGCGTGGCCCTCAATGGGGCCAAGGCCTACTACGAGGAGAAGCATGACCGCAGCTCCTTTATCAAGAACATCATCTCGGACAATATCATGCTCAGCGACATCTACATGCGGGCCAAGGAGCTGCATGTGGCGCCGGAGGTCCCCCGGGGCGTCTTTGTCATCCGCCAGCTTAACAGCGGCGACGCGGCGCTGACGGACGTGATCCAGGGCCTGTTCCCCGACCGGCAGAACGACTTTGTGCTGAACGTGGGCGACAGCGACGTGGCCCTGATCCACCAGCTGCCGGAGGCGGGCAGCGACAAGGAGGTCCAGCGGGCCGCCGGCGTGCTGGAGAGCGCCCTGTGCGCCGAGGGGGAGAAGCGGGTGGTCATCGGCATCGGCACGGTGGCCCTGCACCTGCGGGAGCTGGCCAAGAGCTACAAGGAGGCCCTCATCGCCATTGAGGTGGGCAAGGTCTTTGATACGGAGAAGTACGTCATCAACTACGAGAACCTGGGCATCGGCCGGCTGATCTATCAGCTGCCCACGACCCTGTGCGAGATGTTCCTGATGGAGGTCTTTAAGAAGAACCCCATCGACTCCCTGGATCAGGAGACCCTGTTCACCATCCATAAGTTCTTTGAGAACAACCTGAACGTGTCTGAGACCGCCCGGAAGCTGTTCGTCCACCGGAACACCCTGGTGTACCGCCTGGAGAAGATCAAGAAGCTGACGGGCCTGGACCTGCGGGAGTTCGACGACGCCATCACCTTCAAGGTCGCCCTTATGGTCAAAAAGTACCTGACCAGCCGGGGCATCGACGCGTAACAGCGGAAAACGAAAGAGAGCGGTCCCCGGGCCATGCTTGGCCCGGGGACCTTTTGCGCGCCGCCCTGCCGCTCCGGGGGACGGCGCACAGAGGCCGCGCCCAACCGGGCGCGGCCTCTGTATCTTAATGAGAAAGGAGCAATGGTTACATCAGGGGCTCCATGCTGAGAACGGGGTGGCCCTTCTCGGTCAGGTAGCCCAGCAGGGTCTCGGCGTCCTCGGTGATGGTTTCGTCGCCGATCATGTCGCAGAAGTTGTCCACGCCGTACAGCTCCTTGGCGGTCTGGTTGACCCGCTCGGCCACCTGGTCCTTCAGAGCCTTGGGCATCCAGACGATGCGGCCCAGGCCGCCCTCTGCCTTCATGAACTTCTTGGAGGAGATGAAGTGCTTGCCGTGGCCCATGAAGCCGGGGGTCTGCACGCCGCCGCCGGTCATGGAGGCCATCTCGGAGAAGGTCATGCCCAGGGGGGTCATGCCCGCGTGCTCACGGTTGACGATGACCACGCCGTTGGAGAAGGGCTCGATGCCGCAGATGCACTCGAAGCAGCCGCAGGAGGTCATGGGGTCCTCCATGATGGAGTACAGGGTGACGGACTCCAGCGCGCCCTGGCTGTACTTGGCAACGGCCTCGTTGACCTCCTCCCAGCGGCCCATCTTCTCGTCGATGACGTGCTCCTTGGGGACGATCTGGCAGGGGCCGGAGGGGTCCAGCTCGTTGGTGGCCTTGGCGTCCAGCCAGCTGACGGCGCCACACAGGCCCAGACGCTCGGGGGTGACGATGCACACGTGGCTGGGGGAGAAGGATTGGCACATGATGCAGGTGTAGAACTGGTCCACGTTCTCGTCGGTGAGGCTGCCCAGACGCTCGTCGCGCTTGTCGTAGGCGGGGGTGGCCACGTCGTGGCGGAAGGCCGCGCACTTCTCGGGATCGGTGATGATGGTGACCTCGCACTTGTCGATGACGGCGTCATAGTCGCTCTTCAGCTTGGCGTACAGCACCTCGGCCAGATGCTTGGCCCGCAGGCCGGCCTCGTAGGCGGCCTTGCTGATGCGGATGCGGATCATATCCCGCTGGCCGGTGTGCATGACGCCCTCCATGCAGTTGATGTAGGCGTGGAACTTGCGCTCGAACACAGACTCGAAGTCGCTGTTCATGTTCTTGCCAGCCACGTCGGCGATGATGCAGAAGTCCACCTTGCTGCCCACCTCAAACTGGTCGAAGTCCGGCCCGATGAGGGTGAAACGGTGATCCTCCACCTCGGAAAGCTCCTTGGAGCGGACCAGCTCCAGGCCGGTCTTGCGGGAGCCGTCGAACTCCAGCTGCATGTCGCCCCGGCGGACGATCTCGCCCTCAAAGGCGGAGGAGAAGGCCACGGGGATGTCGATGTTGGTGATCTTGATCTTGATGTCCCGGGCCTCCAGGGAGGTGGCGTTGAACTTGCTGGTGTCGGGCTGGATGATGAGGCTCTTGGGGATGCGGAACATGTTGTTCTCCTCGGTGTCGTTGGTGACAACGGGGAAGCCCAGCTGGATGGCGCCGGCGCCGCAGGCCACGGTCATATCGTCCACAGGGGCGTAGGCGTTAACAAAGGCGAACACGCGGTCCATGGTGTAGCGCCACATGCCCTCGTAGTCGCCGGCCTGGACGGCGCCGAAGATGAAGGCGGCGCGCAGGGCCACGCTGACCACGTGGGCCACGCTGCTCAGGTCGCGGCCCAGGGCCACGCAGCGGACGTTGAAGCCCAGCTTCATGCCGGCGGCGATGCACTGGTCGATGATGCCGCCCACCAGGGTGACAAAGATGCCCTGGGACTGGTACTGCTTGACCAGGGCCACGCCCTCGTCGGCGTCGGGAGCGGCGCCGATGATGACAGCGACGCCGGGGATGTCCCGGGTGACCAGGGGCACGCCCAGCTCACGGACCTGGGCGTCGGTGAAGTGGCCCATGATGGGGTCCTCATAGGGGGTGCCGCCGTTGACGGCCCACTTCATCAGCTCGATGATCTCGGCGGACAGGGCGGTGGCCACGCCGGAGGTGAAGATGTCCTTGGTGCGGTTGTTGCGGGTCATGAAGTCCTTGACGGTGGTCTCCAGGGCGTCCTTGGCCTCGCCCACGGTGGCGATCTTCCTGCCGGTCATGGCGTACATGCAGGGCAGACTGTAAGCGGTGTCGCCGAAGGTAGCGGGGGCGTCGGCGCCCACCTTGGCGATGGCCTCGTCCACGGCCTTGACCGCCAGAGCGTACATCTCGTCGTTGCCGGCGAAAACGCGTTCAAATAAAGTTTTCACTTAACTATTCATTCCTTACGATTGCTCTCAGTTATCTATCTATTAAGCTATTCGGATTCGGCGTCCATTTTCGCCTTGATGGCCCGGATCTCCTCCACCGCCGCGGGGCTGTAGTCGTAGGGGGACTGGCCGTTGCGGTCCGCCTCGATGACGTCGGCGCTGTAGTGGATGAAGCCCAGCAGGTCCTCCGCCGGGATATGGGCCTTGATAAATTCCTCGTCCCGCTGATCCCGCACCTTGTTGGCCACCACCCGGACCTGGGTGACGCCGATGTCCGCTGCCAGCTGCTTGATGCGCTGGTAGGTCTGCACCGACCGGGCGCCCGGCTCGATGACCACCACGAACTGGTCCATCATGGACGCGGTGCCCCGGCCCAGGTGCTCCAGGCCGGCCTCCATGTCCATGACCACCACGTCGTCCCGGCGGAACACCAGGTTGGAGAGGATGGCCTTGAGCATCACGTGCTCGGGACAGACGCAGCCGCTGCCGCCGGTGTCCACGGTGCCCATGACCAGCAGCTTCACGCCGTTGACGTCCTTGGACAGCTCGTCGGGCAGGTCGGAGACCTCCGGGTTGAGCTTGTAGAAGGTGTTGCTGGCGTTGGCGGCGGTGCGCTCCTTGGCCAGCTCCTTCATCCGGGAGACGGGCACGATGGCGTTGACCTCCTCCTCGGTAAGGCCCAGGGCCAGACCCAGGTTGGCGTCCGGGTCCACGTCGGCGGCCAGGACCTTGCGGCCCTCGTCGGCGTAGAGGCGGCAGAGGGTGGAGGCAAAGGTGGTCTTGCCCACGCCGCCCTTGCCGGTAATGGCGACTTTCATAGGTGCGTCCTTCTTTCTTGGGATCGGGGGAACATCATAAAAACAGATATCAGATGCCGAGAGCGACGCGCTTGGCCTCGATGGCCTCGATCATCCGGTCGCCCAGCTTTTCGATGTCCAGCTCCACGGTGTACTTGGCCTCGACCCAGTCCTTGATGCCGTGGTCGCCCTGGAGCAGGGCAGTGACCTCGCTGGAGCCCTTGGTGTAGGGGTCCACGCCCAGGAAGGTGTCGATGCCGGTGGCCACCACGTAGTTGCCGATGGACACGGCCTTCTCGCTCATCCACTCGGGGGCGCAGCCCACCAGGGGGATCTGGGAGATGTTCCAGCCGGAGTCCTTGGCGATGTCGCTTGCCAGGATCATCATACGGGAGATATCCACGCAGGAGCCCATGTGCAGCACAGGGGGGATGCCCACCAGGTCGCACACGCGCTTGAGGCCGTCGCCGCAGAACTCCTTGGCCTCCTTGTCCATCAGACCGGACTTGGCGGCAGCCTGGGCGGCGCAGCCGGATACCACCAGGATGATGTCGTTTTTCAGCATCTTCTTCATCAGCTCAATGTGGGCGGTATCGGGGCGGACCTTGGGGTTGTTGCAGCCGACAAAGGCCACAGCGCCCCGGAGCACGCCGGACTTGACGCACTCCACCAGGGGCTTCATGGTGCCGGTCACGTCCACCTGGGTGTTGGTGACGCCGTCCAGGCACTTCTTGATGGCCTCCACGGAGTAGCCCACGGTGGCGTTGGTCTTCAGATCGGGGATATGTACCAGCTCCGGCTTCCGGTTCTTGAAGTTCTCCACAGCCAGCTTGACGATGGCCTTGGCGTTCTCCCCGGCGTTCTTGGCGGAGAAGTGGATGAACTCGCTGTCAGGCATCCGGGCGATCTCAGAGGTGGTGATGAACTTGGTGTGGAAGCACTTGCTCAGGGGGCCCAGGGCGGGGAAGATGCACTGCACGTCCACCACGATGGCCTCGCAGGCGCCGGTGAGCACCACGTTCTCCTGCTGGAGGAAGTTACCGGCCATGGGGATGCCGTGGCGCATAGCCACCTCGTTGGCGGTGCAGCACACGCCGCAGATGTTGATGCCCTTGGCGCCGTTGGCCTTGGCCAGGGCGATCATCTCGGGGTCCTGGGCATAGTGGACCACCATCTCGGAGAGGGAGGGGTCGTGGCCATGGACCACGATGTTGACCATGTCCTTCTCCATAACGCCGAGGTTGGCGGTGGTGTCGACGGGCTTGGGGGTGCCGAAGAGCACGTCGGAGAACTCGGTGCCGCACATGGACCCGCCCCAGCCGTCGCACAGGCCGGCCCGCAGGGACTGGCGGATCAGCGCCTCCGGCAGGGAGGAGCAGCCCATGTGGGTCATGTGCAGGGACTGGCTGACCTCGCGGTCGATGGCCCGGGGCTCGATGCCCGCGTCGTGCCACAGCTGGCGGGTGTGCTCAGGGGCGCGGCTGAGCCAGCGGGAGTAGCCGAAGGGCTTGCCGTACTCCATCAGGGCGGTCTCGGCCACCTCGTGGGCCAGGTCGTAGATGTCCTTGCCCTCGGTCTCGATGCCCCACTCACCGGCGATGCGCTTGAGCTTCTCGGGGTCCTTCACGGTGTAGTTGCCGCCCTCGTGGGTCTGGTACAGGGTGTGGCAGATCTCACGGCCGTGGTCGGAGTGGGTGGCGGCGCCGCCGGCGGTAAAGCGCAGATAGTTGCGGGCCACGATGCCGTGGACGTCGCAGCCGCAGATGCCGCGGGGAGCCTTGGGGGTGATGCGGCAGGGCCCCATGCTGCAGATGCGGCAGCAGATGCCCTCCTCACCGAACTTGCAGTGGGGGGTCTGGTTCTTGACGCGCTGCTGCCAGGAGTCCGCTCCTACCTGACGGCCGGTCTCCAGCAGCCGTTCGGTAGCGGCTTCCATTTGCTCGACAGTGATCAGTTTCATAGCCGGAATGTTGAGAGCCCATTGGGAGATGCGCTCTCGTTGCTCCTTTCTCTCGCGATTTCATTCTCATTAAGGCGTATTGTTACACTTTTCACAATACATCTATCGCATTTTAACAAATTAAGCTGGAAAATGCAAGTGGAAAATCCCCCCGGAGGGGGATTTTTTGGCGGTTTTTGGGGGAGAACAAGAAATTCGTAGGAATGAACAAATAAGCGGCGGGCGGCGGGCCGGGAAACCAACAAATTAGCCGCTCTCCATGGGAATTTGGGAGGTTCAGCCGTATTCCGCGCATTTGGGAATGGAAAACCGCCCCACCGTCCTGTCCGCGGACGGCGGGGCGGCCTGGACAAAAATGTAGCACTGGGACGGACGGTCACTTCACGAACTGCTCGATGGCCCGGTTCAGCTCGTCGATGGCCTCCCGGTCCTGGGTCTGCATGGCCTCCACGATGCAGTGCTCCAGGTGGTCCTTGAGCACCACCTTGCCGGTGTTGTTGATGGCGGAGCGCACCGCCGCCAGCTGGATGAGCACCTCGGAGCAGTCCCGCCCCTCCTCCACCATGGCCTTGACCCGCTCCAGGTGGCCGATGGCCCGGGCCAGGCGGTTCACCACCGCCCGGGTGTGCTCATGGCTGTGGGTGTGGCCGTGGCTGTGGTCGTGGGGGATGCCGTGCTCGTGCATATAGGCGTGGTCCAGCTCCTCCTGTTCCGTGGGGAGCTCCTCCCGGTCGATGGCCTGATCCGGCTCCATAGGTCCGCCTCCTCTCCGATTTCTGCCCTCGCATTATACCAGACCGGCGAAAAAAACACAAGCCCCACGGGGGGATAGTCCCTTAGACGGCGGCTTTTTGGCGGCCCGGATGGGGCGGGAAGGGCTCCGCCGGCGGGGCGGACGCCGGGCAAGAAAGATTTTTGCCGAAAAGTGAAAAATATGTTTGCATTTTAACAATGCATCTGGTAGGATAGTCGAAGAGCTATTTTTGATAGGAGGGTTTCCCTATATGAAAAAATTGGTCGTCAGCAAGGAGCATCCCTGCAAAGCCTGCCTCAGCTGCGTGCGCGCCTGCTCCGAGGCGTTCTATAAGACCTTTGATCCGGATCTGAGCTGCATCCGCATCACCGCCAAGCCCGACGGCGAGCCCAAGGTCAACTCCTGCATCATGTGCGGCAAGTGCGCCCGCACCTGCCCCGAGGGGGCCATCAGCCAGAACGCCAAGGGCGTGTACATGGTGGACAAGAAAAAGTGCGTGGCCTGCGGCAAGTGCGTGGAGGCATGTCCCATGCACGTGATGGTCCTGGCCCCCCAGGCCGCCGCCGTCAGCAAGTGCATCGCCTGCGGCATCTGCGCCAAGGCATGCCCCATGGGCATCCTCTCCGTGGAGGAGAAGTAAGCCTTTGCCCGCCGAGGGTACATAGGACGCCTGAAAAAGGGGAGGACGGTACGCCGTCCTCCCCTTTCCAATATTTACAGCTTGTCCCAGCGGGCCCCGGTCCGGTATACTGAGGGGCGGGAGCGGCCAGTCCCTCCCCAATCTACCGGAAGGAGCGATCGCCATGAAATGAAGGAGAACGATCTGCCTGCTGCTGGCGCTGATGACCCTGGTCCAGTCCGCCGCGGCCCTGGAGGTCACCGTGGACGGCAGCCCCCTGGAGGGGGACGCTTTCCTCAGCCAGGGGACCACCTATGTGCGCCTGGTGGACCTGATGGAGGCCCTGGGCGGCTGGAGGACCGCCTGGGACGGCGCCGCCCGGCAGGCGGTGACGGACACGGACCAGTTCCGCCTGACGGCCCCTGTGGACCAGAGCTATGTGCTGGCCGACGGGTACGTCTATGACCTGCCTGCCGCCGTGCTGCTGCGGTCGGGCCGTACATACGTGCCCCTGCGGGCTGTCAGCGGCCTTTTTGGGGCGGAGGTGGCCTGGTACGGCGAGAATGTGCCGGTGGCCGTCAGATGCAGCGCTGGGCAGAGCTATACCCAGGAGGACCTTACCTGGCTCAGCCGGATCATCAGCGCCGAGAGCCAGGGGGAGAGCCTCACCGGCCAGGTGGCGGTGGGCAACGTGGTGCTCAACCGGGTGGCGTCGGAGAAATTCCCCAACACCATCCGGGAGGTGATCTTTGACACCAAGGACGCCGTCCAGTTCGAGCCCGTGGCCAACGGGACCATCTACGACGAGCCCGCCGCCTCCAGCGTGCTGGCCGCCCGGCTGGTCCTGGGAGGGACGAAGGCGGTGCCGGAGGACTGTATGTATTTCTTCGCCCCCGCCCTGTCCCAGGGGACATGGATCCGCCAGAACTGCACCTACCATACCACCATCGGCTGCCACCAGTTCTACCGGGAGCCGCAATAGGGCAAAGGCCCGGAGCGCCTGCTCCGGGCCTTTGTGCGTATGGGGGAGAGCCCTACTGCCGGGTCACCGCGCCGGTGGCGCAGTCCACCAGACAGTCGAAGGTGTCGGTGCGCACCTGCCAGGAGGGCAGGAGGCGGGCGGCGGAAGCGCCCCGCAGGGTGTAGACGCAGGTCAGGCCGGTGATCTGGCTGCACACCGCGCCGTTGGCGTTGCGGTAGTCCAGAAAGCGCACCAGAGCGGTGACGCAGTCCAGCTGGCGGCTGGCGTCCGCAGCGGCGTCTGTGAGGCTCACATAGGCGCCCGCCGCCGCGGTCAGAACGCCGGAGCGGAAGGTGAAGGTGATGCTGCAGCCGTAGACAGGCACGTCCGAGGCGCACAGGACGGCGGAGGCGGAGCCGCTGCCCTGGGACAGGCGGGTCTCCAGCAGGGAGTAGCCGAACTGGCGGCAGAAGTCCTGCAAAAAGGCCTCCGGGTCGTCCACCGGCAGGGAGAGGCCGTCGCCGTCCAGCTGGCCCCCGGCCCGGAACTGGATGCTGCCGAATTCCGTGGTGTAGGTGGTGACGCCGCCCAGGCCGGAGACCTGGGGCTCGCCGCCCAGAAGGCAGGCGGCCACGGACCGCTCCGCCTCCTCCTGCCGGGAGAGGGTCATGGGGGGCAGGGCCTGGAGGGACAAGTCGATGCCCTCCTCCAGGGTGATCTGGTTGGCGGCAAAGAGCGCCGTGAGCTGGCGGCGGGTCTCCCGCTGGGTCTGGCGGGCCTGAAGCCGCTGATACCCCAGAAGGCCCAGTAGGAACACGTTCAGCAGCAGCAGGATCAGTATGGCGATGTTTTTCAGCCTCCGTGTCTCCACAGCGGAGCCTCCTTTCTCTGTACGCTTGCGGCCATGCCCCGCGGGGCTGCGCGCGCCGCTCCTGGGTGCCTTATCCCGCCAGCCAGCGGGCGGAGAGGACGCTGCCGCCGTCGTCGGCGTAGCCCACGGTGAGGCTGGCCCCGGGGTAGACGGAGGCCACCGCCGCGGCCTGGGCCGGCGGCAGCAGCAGGGAGCTGTTCTCCCCGGCGGTATAGACCCGGCAGCGGTAGGTGAAGGCGGTGATCATCCGGCCGGTGACGGTGACGGACAGGGCCTCCAGGCTGGCCAGCTCGCTGGAGGGCTGGTCAAAGAAAACGTCCCAGCCCATGGCCTGGTAGCCGAAGCTGATCCGCCAGCCGCCGTCCGCCGGTTCCGCCGAGCGCAGCACCAGGGGGGAGGCGCCGGTGGCGTCCGTCAGGGCCGCCGCCAGCTTCCAGCAGGCGTGCAGGGCCTCGTCCCGGGTGGGGGCCTCTCCGGCGCAGGTCACCTGGAAGAGGGGAAGGTCCACCTCCCCCACGCCGGTGTAGGCGGCGGTGCCGTCAGGGGAGAAGCGCAGGGTCCGGGGGGTCTCCATGACCACCTCCGTGCCGTCGGTCTCCACATAGCTGCTCTGGGTGTGGATGTTGAAGTCCAGGGCCTGGAGCAGGCTGGACACTGTGTACCGCTCCGGCAGGGCGGCCAGGAGTTGGGGCAGGCTGTCGGGCTGCACGTGGAGGATGGCGTAGGGCGCCAGAGTGGTGTAGTTGGACTCGTAGGCAAAAAGGGCGCTGTTGGGGGAAAACCGCTCCGCCGTCTCCCGCACCGCCGAGGAGGGCAGGTTCGTGCTGTAGCGGTAGATGCTGCCGGACTGGTCCAGCAGATAGAGGGCGGCGCGGCTGCCGCCGTGGCAGGAGAGGACCATGCTCTTGACGGTGATCTCCTGCTCCGTCTGGGTATCCAGCCAGGCGGCCGCCGCCGACAGGGGCAGGGGAGTGGGGAAGCTGAGGAACACGCTGGCGTCGTCCAAAGCCTCCCGGAGGGTCAGGTCCGCCGTGAGGCCCACGGCCTCGGCGGTGCCCACCGCGTCCCGCAGCAGGGGCATCAGCTCCTCAAACAGCTGGCTGGAGGGCAGCACGCCCATCTGGCCGTACCGGCCGTACTCCCGGTCGGCGGTGATCACCACCTGGGCGGCGGGCATGGCCTCCAGAAGGTCCCCCTCCTGGAGACTGCCGCCGCTGGGGTCGTGGGTGGTGAAAAGCGCCTGGACCTGTCCGCTGAAATGGTCCCGGAACAGGGGCGTGCAGGTGAAAAGAAAGATGGCGGAGACGGCCAGCAGGATCAGCGCCAGGTCCTGAAGGCGGTCGATCCAGTGGCGCTTACGCATGGGATGCCTCCGACTCCCCGGCGTTCTCCGGCTCCTCCGGCTGCCGGATGGGCAGGACGATCCGCACGGTGATGCCGGGCCCCTCGTGGTCCGTCAGGCCGATGGAGCCGTGGTGGCGCAGCACGATCTCCTTGGCGATGGAGAGGCCCAGGCCCGTGCCGCCGCTCTCCCGGGAGCGGGCCTTGTCCACCCGGTAGAACCGGTCGAAGATCCGGTCCCGGTCCTTGGCGGGGATGCCGATGCCGTTGTCGGAGACCTCCATCCAGACGCTCTGGCCGGTGACGCCGGCGTCCACGGCGATGGTGCCGCCGTCGGGGGTGTACTTGATGGAGTTGCCCACCACGTTCATCATCACCTGCTCGATGCGGCTGCGGTCCCCCACGATCATGGGCAGATGCTGGCCGTACCGGCGGATCAGGGTGTGCCGGTGGCGCTGGGCCTCCAGCTCCACCGCCCGGCACACGGATTCGATGGCGTCCCGGAAGGCGAAGCGGGTCATCTTGATCTCCGTCCGTCCGGAATCCAGGCGGGAGAGGGTCAGCAGGTCCTGAACGATGTGGGTCATCCGGTCCGTCTCGCTGATGATGATGTCCAGGAAGCTGTTCTCCATCTCCCGGGGGATGTCCTCGGCGTCCCGCAGGGTCTCGGCGTAGGAGCGGACGTTGGTGAGGGGGGTGCGCAGCTCGTGGGACACGTTGGCCACGAACTCCTTGCGCATCTCCTCGTTTTTCCGCTGGGCGGTGACGTCGTGCATCACGGCCATGACGCCGCCGTCCTCCCCGTCGGAGAAGGGGGCCAGGTACAGCTCCAGAATCCGGTCCCCGGCGGTCAGCTCCCCGGATACGAAGTCCGGCCGCTGGAGCCCGGTGACGGCGTCCATGGGAAACTGCCCGCCGAAGAGGGCCTGGTAGTCGTAGAAGGCTACCTCCCGGCCCAGCATCTGGCTGGCGGCGGGGTTGCTGGTGAGGATGGAGCCGTCGCTGGCAAAGGCGACCACGCCGTCGGTCATGTGGAGGAACAGGGTGTCCAGCTTGTTGCGCTCGTTCTCCACCGCCTCCAGGGTGTCCTGGAGGACGGAGGCCATGTCGTTGAAGGTGGTGGTGAGAATACCGATCTCGTCGGTGGACTCCACCTGGATGGGGGCGCTGAAGTCCCCGTCGGCCACCCGCTCGGCGCCCTCGGTCAGCCGCTCGATGGGGGTGATCATGGTCTTGCTCAGCAGGAAGCTGAGGAGCACGGAGATGAGCAGGCCCACCAGCAGGGCCTGGACGATGATGAGGAAGAGCTGGCTGTTCAGGGCGCTGACGGTGTCCCGGTTGTCGTAGATGTAGATGATGAACGAGTTATCCCCGCCGATGACGGGGATGGCCACGTCCATAAAGCTGGCGGTGATGTCGCTGTGGGCGCCCACCGTGGCCTGCCCCTGGGCCACGGCGGTGCGGGCGGCCAGCAGGTTGGTGCTGGCGGGCAGGGCGTAGAAGCTGTCCGCGTCCCGGGAGCCGGCCAGGTACTCGCCGGTGCGCCCGTCCAGGATGTAGTAGGTGCGGGTGCTGGCGTTGAGGCCCAGGTCGCCGGCCTTGGCCTCCACCATGTCCACCAGGGCAATGGCGGTCTCGGCCTGGTCCAGGTCGGACTGGGCGGCCTTGCTGGTCAGACCCCGGTAGAAGTCCTCCGCCCCGGGCTGGTCGCTGCCGAAGACGCTCTCCACCTGCTGGTAGAAGGCGTCGATATAAAAGCCGGTGACGCTGGTCATCAGAAACGCGCCCACGACGGCCATAAGGGATGTGATCAGCAGCAGCATGATCAGCACCAGCTTCATGTGCAGGCTGCGGAACATGGCGGGACCTCCTTTCCGGGCGTTACCGCCGGATCACTGGGCGGCGAAGTAGTAGCCGGCGCCCCGGCGGGTGAGGATGAGGGCGGGGACGGCGGGGTCGTCCTCGATCTTCTCCCGCAGCCGCCGGACGGTGACATCCACGGTGCGGGCGTCCTCGCCCACATAGCTGTAGTTCCACACCTGCTCCATCAGGTCGATGCGGGAGTAGACCCGGCCCGGGTGGCTGGCCAGGAAGGTCAGCAGCTCGTACTCCCGCTGGGTCAGGTCGATGGGCTTGCCGTGCTTGCAGACCTGGAAGCTGTCGGTGTTGATGGTCAGCCCGCCGCCGGCGGACATCACCGCCGAGCGGTCGTCGCCGCCGGCCATGGCGGTGCGGCGGATGTTGGCCTTGACCCGGGCCATCAGCTCCCGCATGGAGAAGGGCTTGGTGATGTAGTCGTCAGCGCCGATCTCCAGGCCCAGCACCTTGTCCTCCTCCTCCTCCCGGGCGGTGAGGATGATCACCGGCACGCTGCTGCCCTTTTCCCGCAGGGCGCGGCACACGTCGAAGCCGATCATTTTCGGCAGCATCACGTCCAGCAATATCAGGTCGGGGTTGGCGCTGAGGGCCTTGCTCAGGCCGTCCTCGCCGTCGTAGGCGGTGAGGGTGGCGTAGCCCTCCCGCTCCAGGTTGAAGCGCAGGATATCCACGATGCTCTTCTCGTCCTCCACAATGAGGACGGTCTTCTTTTGCTCCATGTATCTCTTTCCTCCGTTATTCCACAGCGGCTCACAGGCCCAGCAGCAGCTTGGCCTTCAGCACCACGGCGATGGTCTTGGCGTCCCGGATCTCTCCGCTCAGCACCTGGTCCGCCAGCTCCTGAAAGGGGATGCGCTCCAGGTCCAGAAATTCGTCCTCGTCCGGGTCGGTCTCCCCAAAGGTCAGCCCCTGGGCCAGGTACAGCCGGATGATCTCCCCGCAGTAGCCCGGGGAGGGGTACAGCTCCCCCAGGGGACGGATGGAGGCGGCAGTCGCGCCGGTCTCCTCCCGCAGCTCCCGGACGATGGCGTCGTCCGGGTCCTCGCCGTACTCCAGCTTGCCGGCGGGCACCTCCCGCAGCACCTTCCCATAGGGGTAGCGGAACTGGCGGACCAGCAGGGCGCGTCCCTGGTCGTCCAGGGCCAGGGCGCACACGCCGCCTGGGTGGTCCAGCACCTCCCGGGTGGCCTGCCGCCCGTTGGGCAGCTCCACCGTGTCCCGGCGGATGTGGATGATGCGGCCGGAGAAGATCTCCTCGCTGGCCAGGGTTTTCTCGGTAAGCTCCATAGCGGCTGTCCTCCTCTGCCTGCCCTGCAGGCGGGTGCGTTTGGTTTAGTATAGCACAGGACAGGCAAGAATACCAGATGGAAATTTCCCGTCTTGAAGAAACGCGCCGGCTGTGGTATAGTATACAAAACACGCGGAGAAAGGGAGGGACGCCCATGGCGGAAAAGAGCGGGATCAAGATCGCCGCCCAGAACCGGAAGGCCCACCACGACTACTTTGTGGAGGACCGGTACGAGGCCGGCATCGAGCTGTTCGGCACGGAGGTCAAGTCCATCCGGGCGGGGACGCTGAACCTGAAGGACGCCTACTGCATCGCCAAAAACGGGGAGATCTACATCCACGGCATGCACATCAGCCCCTATGAGCACGGCAATATCTTCAACAAGGACCCGGTGCGGCCCCGGCGGCTGCTGATGCACAAGCGGGAGATCAACAAGCTCCAGGCCTATGTCCAGCAGGACGGCATGGCCCTGGTGCCCCTGAGCGTCTACTTCAAAAACGCCCGGGTGAAGGTGGAGGTGGGCCTGTGCAAGGGAAAGAAGAACTACGACAAGCGGGACGCCGCCGCCAAACGGGACGCCAAGCGGGATATAGACCGCGCCATGAAGAGCTATAACTGATACAAAAGAAACATAAAGGAGAGACCACTATGAGCAATCCGATCGTCACCATCCAGCTGGAAAACGGCCAGACCATGCGGGGGGAGCTGTACCCCGACAAGGCCCCCAACACCGTCAATAACTTCATCGACCTCGCCAACGGCGGCTTTTACGACGGCCTGATCTTCCACCGGGTCATCCCCGGCTTTATGATCCAGGGCGGCTGCCCCGACGGCACCGGCATGGGCGGACCGGGCTACCAGATCCGGGGCGAGTTCTCCGGCAACGGCTTTGAGAAGAACGACCTGAAGCACACCCTGGGCGTGCTGTCCATGGCCCGGGCCATGCACCCCGACAGCGCCGGCAGCCAGTTTTTCATCATGGTGGACGCTGCGCCCCATCTGGACGGGCAGTACGCCGCCTTCGGAAAGATCACCGAGAACGTGGAGGCCGCCGTGGCCGTGTCCCGCGTCCCCCGGAACATGATGAATGACCGGCCCAATAAGCCCCAGGTCATCCAGTCCATCCGCGTGGACACCCAGGGCGTGGACTACCCCGCGCCGGAGAAGCGCTGATGCGGATTGCTGTCATTACCGGGGCCTCCGCCGGCCTGGGGGAGCAGTTTGCCCGGCAGCTGAAGGGCGTTTTTCCGGAGATCGGCGGCGTGTGGCTCATTGCCCGCCGGGCGGACCGGCTGGAGGCCCTGGCGGAAACGCTGGAGGGCCTGAAGGCGGAGATCCTGCCCCTGGACCTGTGCGACAAGGCTTGTCTTGCCCGTCTCCAGGAGAAGCTGGCGGCGGAAAAGCCGGAGGTGGGCCTGCTTATCAACAACGCCGGGTGCGGCTATCTGGGGAACCTGGGGGAGGGGGACGTGTCCCTCCAGACCCGGATGACGGACCTGAACGTCACCGCCCTTACGGCGGTGACCCACATGGTGCTCCCCTACATACCGGACGGCGGGCGGATCATCAACGTCAGCTCCATTGCCTCCTTCTGCGCCAATCCCCGGATGACGGTGTACTCCAGCACCAAGGCCTATGTCTCCAGCTTTACCCGGGGACTCAGCCAGGAGGTGAAAAGCCGGCAGATCGCCGTCACCGCCGTGTGCCCCGGCCCCATGGCCACGGAGTTTCTGGACGTGGGGAAGATCGCCGGAAACTCCAGGACCTTTGAGACGCTGCCCTACTGCGACCCGGTGAAGGTGGTGGCGGGGACGCTGGCGGCTTCCCGGGCGGGCAGGACGTTTTATACGCCCAAGGGCTTTTATAAGCTCTACCGGGTCCTGGCCAAGGTCCTGCCCCACGCCCTGATGGTAAAGCTTGCCTGGTGCTGAGGGACTATTGTTTACAAAATCGACTTGTTTTCCCCTGCGGACTGTGGTATACTCAGTCCGCATACTCGGGGGTGTACCGGTTTCGACGGGGACGAGGAAGCGGGATCAGCGGGCGGTGGCGCCCAGCCACCTATAAAATGGGCAACCTTTATAAATTAAAGAACAACGATTCTTTAGCTATCGCTGCCTGATTGCTGGCAGCCGTCCGACTTAAGAGCACCGCGGCTTAAGAAGGGCGTCGTTTAGCGGTGAACGTGAGTACGGAAAGAGTTGACCGTGCCATGCATCATGACTCTCACCTGACCATACGGCGTGTCGGCCTGCCGCGTGGGAGGGGAACAGGGCGGTAGCGCCGCCCACAATGACCGTCTGCGCCCGGAGAACATCCCGTGAAATTGTTTTCGGACAGGGGTTCGACTCCCCTCACCTCCACCACACATGAGCCTCTTGGCGGCTTTGCCGCTTAGAGGCTCAGCGTGCATAGTAGGGCAAAATCTTTTTTGACCTACTATTGCATCAAAAATCGACAAACTTCAACAAGGAGTTTGTCGATTTTTTGCTCTGTTTACTTTCCCCTTGACTGCGTGCTATACTGGCGATATGAAAGCGATAAACTGGAAATTGTCCGCAATATGATTAGAACAATAAACGAAAATCGGATGGAGGCGCAAATGGACGAAAGAAAATTGTATTCTGAGCTTGGACTTTTAACAAAAAACAAAGGCCAATGGGAGGAAAAGATCAATTATGTCGGTTCCCTGCTTACTGGCAATTCTCCAAAAATAACTGCAAAAGCATTGTGGATGCTCGGCGAAATGGGGTTGCAATATCCCGAGAAAGTAGAGCCTTATGTGGATCAAATCGCGTCATTTTTAGAGTCGGAAGATGATTTGCTTCGTGAACGCTCCGTAAATGCTTTGGGAAGAATAGGACGTGCAAATTTCGAGCTTATTGTCCCGTATTTTGATCGTTTGTTTAAGCGGGCAGCCGATAACTGTCCCAATGTGAGATTGAGCTTCATATGGGCAAGTGAAAATATCGCAGCGACTACACCTGAAGCATACGAGGGGCGTATATCTGTATTTGCTATGCTGCTTGATGACGAGAATAACCGGGTAAGAATTGAGGCCCCGGAGATATTCCGAGTTATCGGAAAACGCAGGCCGGAATACGTTGAGCAATATATGGAAAAGCTACGGTATTTGACAGAACATGATGATGAAAAAGTGGTTCGTATTCATGCTGAGGGCGCAATGAAAGTGATCGAAGCAAGCCGATAACCGCAATAATTTGGGGTATTGTCCAAGAGCGTCCACGAAATGCCTATGAGTTAATATTGGTATGAGGCGGATATCAATTATTATGAAGGTAGGCGAAATTTACGCAGGAGGTTCAGAATGGACGAACGAGTAAAAGTAACTTTGGATTTTACAGAGTGTAAATATATCGGAGAACTTTTCCGGGAAATGCGGACAAAGATGGAATGGGATGATGATTTGGGAGAGAATTTAAGCGCGTTGTGGGATATTCTTCGAGGGATGCCCTATAAGGGGGATGATTTTACGATCATCCGGCCTCGGTGGTTTACCGAGATCCCCCATGGGCGGAACGCTTCGTTTACGGAATATGTTGATAAAATCTGTTCGATTTTTCAAAGAGCAGAAAACCAGGGTATCCTTACTGCCCAAATTGAGTATACCGATGGAGCGGCAGACGATCTCTCTGGATATACCG
>DBFJQM010000060.1:0-77409 GCA_048404665.1 Candidatus Pelethomonas sp. | reverse complement strand
CGCAAAGCTATGGGGACTTAGGCCCTGCGCGCAGGCGCGCGGCGGCGATGTCAGCCCGGCTGCGATTATGGGCAAACCATTGGAAACAATGGGACGCAAAGCTACGGGGCTGCGGCGGCGAAAGCCGCTATGCTCGCCGGGCTGCAAATTGTGAGCAAACCACGGGAAACCGTGGGACGCAAAGCTAAATGAGGGGGCTAAAGCGCGGTACGCTCCGCGCCATGCCAGCCCGGCTGCCGGATACTTTGCATCCGAATGTAATCGCAAAGAAAGGAATTAACGGAAACCATATGAAAACAGCAAGAAAACTTTTATCTGTATTTTTGGCGCTGACCCTGTGCGCGGGACTGGTGACGCCTGCGTTTGCGGCCTGTTTCGCCGACCTGCAGGCCGCCATTGGCGCTGACCTGTCTGGGTCTGAGGAGCAGACGGAAAACGGCGACGCCACGACCGATTCCCATGCCAACGGCACAAAGCTCGACGAACCCGGCCGCTACGGCTTTGGATGGAACGAAACGACTGAGGCCTGGGGCATCGAGGCCTGGGATGATGGCGGCACCCGCAACATCCAGCTCAACGAGGATGTGAAGCATAGCGACAGTGACGAGGCAAATACGATCAAAGTCACGGAAGGAAGCGTCAGTCTGGACCTGAACGGTCAGAGTGTGGTGCTCAACGACGGCCTGAAGGTCGATACAGATACCGGAAAGGTCACGAACACCGATTCTGAGGGCAACACCGTTGACCCCAAACGCGGCAGTGTCATTGAAGTGACCGGAGAAGATACCACGCTGACTGTTACTGACAGCAGTGAGAAAGACACAGGCACCATCTCCGGCGGCTACAATCAGATCAAGGGTAGCACGGGGTTCGGCGGCGGCATCAAAGTCGATGACGGCGCGACCCTAGACCTGCAGGGAGGCACCATTACCAACAATGCCGCCAACAACGGCGGCGGCGTGTATGTCGGTAAGGGAAGCGTTACCGTTGGTGAGGATGCGAAAATCGATGGGAACCTTGCTGCGTATAGCGGCGGCGGCGTCTATCTGAACAGTGAATTGGCCAGCCGGGCGAAAGGTGGCGAGGCCAAGCTCACCGTGAACGGCGGTACGATCTCCGACAATACGGCCAGCGGTCTTGACGCAAATGATAAGGTCGTCGGCGGCGGCGGTGGTATTGGGGCCGTCCTTTATGCTGAATCTCCAGAGCCTAACTATGAAGGAATCGTGATCAACGGCGGCACGATCACCGACAACAAGGCTGAGACAGCCGGGGCTGGCATCTATGTCACCAACGGAAAGGTCTCCATCACCGACAGTGAGATCAGTAACAATACCGCGGAGGCGATTCAAGGTAATGGCACCGGCCAGAACGGCGGCGGCATCTATGCCTCTGGAGCTAAGACTGAGGTTACGGTAACAAATACTGAGATCACCGGGAATACGACCAGAAACTTTGGCGGAGGAGTCCTCGTTTCTAGCGGTACCGAGTTTATTATGGACGGTGGTACGATTTCCGGTAATAAGGCCGCCAAGGGCGGCGGTATTTTTACCAATGGTGATGTTACTGTGGAGGACGGCGAGATTGCCAACAATACCACGACTAGTGCCGGCGGCGGTGTGTACAGCTATACGGGCAGCTTCACCATGAATGACGGTACGGTCACCGGCAATCAATCGGGGGCAGCCGGCGGCGGTGTGTACAGCCATACGGCTGATTTCACCATGAACGGCGGCGAGCTGTACAATAATACCGCAGACACGACCAGTGACGATGTCTATAGTAATACTACGGGCGGCGGCAAGCTTGTTCTCGTACCTGCCGATTCAATGAATGTGGTCGGATCGGACGAAAAGCCCGTTACTGGCTGGTATTACGACGGCGGCGACCGCTACGGTCATGGGGAATATGCCTATGTTGCTCAGAATCTGGCTACAAAAGCGGAGGGCTATACAGGCGGTGTCCTTCGTTTGAAGGCGGCCCATGACCAGTACTTCAATGTGATCTACACCAACGGTGGTGAGACGCTGCAGAGCTCCGAGGTGGAGAACGGCCAGCCCATCCCGGCCTACGCTGGCGCCGCTCCTGTCCGCGACGGCTACGACTTCGCCGGATGGACGCCCAGCGGCGACACCCAGATCGACCTTGCACAGGGCACCGTGACCGGTGACCTCACGCTGGAGCCCGTGTGGACCGCTGTCCCCGAACCGGAGACGCCCTACATCCCCACGCCTGTCATCCCCACGCCGTCCAGCCCGGACGATGTGGACATTCTGGATGAGGATGTGCCTTTGGCCGGCGCCGCGGCTCTGAACACCGAGGACCACTTCGCCTATATGGGCGGGTATCCCGACGGTACGATCCGGCCCAACGGTAAGATCACCCGGGCCGAGGTGGCTGCCATCTTCTACCGTCTGCTGACGGAGGAGAGCCGGGCCATCTACTGGAGCCAGGACAGCGACTTCACCGATGTGGCGGCGGAGGACTGGTACAACACCGCCGTCTCCACCCTCAGCGGCATGGAGGTCCTGGGCGGCTATCTGGACGGCAGCTTCAAGCCCAACGCCTCCATCACCCGGGCGGAGTTCGCCAAGATCGCCGTCAGCTTCTTCGACTATGAGGACATCGTCTACGACGGGTCCTTCAGCGATGTGTCGGAGGACCAGTGGTATGCCCAGTATGTGGCTGCCGCTGTGGAGCTGGGCCTGGTGAAGGGCTATGCCGACGGCACCTTCCGGCCCAATGAGAGCATCAGCCGCGCCGAAGCGGCGGCTATCGTCAACCGTGTGCTGGGGCGGAAGCCCCATGTGGACCACCTGCTGCCCGAGGCGGAGATGAAGACCTGGGCGGACAACGCCGACAAGGCGGCCTGGTACTACGCCGACATCCAGGAGGCCACCAACAGCCACGATTACGACATGCCCGAGGAGCAGACGGCGGAGACTGTTGAGCAGTGGACCGCGAAGCTTCCGGAGCAGGATTGGCCCGCTGTGGAGCAGGCTTGGATCGAAGCTTACGGCACCCCCGTCAGCGAGATCGCGGAGTAAGTCCCCGGCCCTGACGGCCAAATGAAAAGAAGTCCCCCGTTTGCCGCAAGGCAAACGGGGGACTTTGCTGTAGGCAGCGTAAGGCCGCCGGGGCGGGGAGATTCACCGGGGGCGCGGCAGGACTGCTATTCGATAAAGAGCAGACTTTACAAAAAACGACTTTTTATTATGTGAATTTGACGAAAATATTTCAGTTGACAACCACAAGCTTTAGTGCTATTATTCAATTGTTCAACAATCAGATATTAGTTTGCTTCTCGGAATGGTGATTATGGATAAGGAATTGAGAATACTTTCCCCCTGCGGGATATTGGGGTACGGGTTCCCGCGCGAGTCCTTCCTTCGGGGGATGGCGAGGCGGCCTGACGCGATCGTGGTGGACGCCGGCTCTACCGACGCCGGACCCCACAAGCTGGGCGCGGGCCGGAGTATCGTCAGCCGCATGGCAATGTACCAGGATATATCCCTGTTTGTTGAGTACGGGGTGAAGGCCCGCGTCCCGGTGGTCATCGGCTCCGCCGGCGGGGCTGGGGCCAGGGTGCACGTGGAGTGGACCCTGGGGATCCTCTCCGACGTCCTCCGGGACGCCGGGGTCAGGGCAAAGGTGGCCGTGATCTACGCCGACATTCCCCATGAGATGGTGCTGGGCGCCGTGGAGGCCGGGGATATCTTCCCCATGGGCAGCAATATACCGCCCCTTACGAAGGAACGCATTGATTCCACCGGCGACATCGTGGCGCAGATGGGCCACGAGCCGGTGATACGAGCCCTTGATACCGGCGCGGACATTGTGGTATGCGGACGCGCCTATGACCCCTCCATTTTCGCCGCGGTGGCGATTCGCGCCGGGGGCGACCCGGGGCTTGCTTACCACATGGGCAAGGTCCTGGAGTGCGGGGCCCTTTGCGCAGAACCCGGCACGGCCAAAGACTGCATCCTGGGGACGCTCTATGAGGACCGCTTCACCGTGGAGGCGCTTGACCCATCCCGCCGCTGCACGGTCGCCAGCGTGGCGGCCCACACCTTCTACGAGAAGGAAAATCCCTGCGTCCTCCACGGACCCGGCTTTGTCCTGGACCTCAGGGAGTGCCGCTTTACCCAGGAAAGTGAGAACGTGGTAGCCGTCCGGGGCAGCCGCTTTATCAGGGAGGAGGACTACCGCCTGAAGCTTGAAGGCGCGCGGCAGGTGGCCTACCGGACCTTTGTCGTCAGCGCCGTCCGGGACCCGCTGCTCATCGAGCAGATCGAGCAGGTGGAGGAGCGGGTGAAGGAGAGCGTCCGCGCACAGCTCGGGTGCATCGACCCCTCGCGGTACAGGATGAACTACTACAATTACGGTATTGACGGGATCATGGGCAGCACGGAGCCGGAGCGCTCACCCGGCCATGAGATCTGCGTCATGTTCGAGGCTCTGGCCGACACCCAGGAGATCGCCGATACGGTGTGCGCCTCCATGCGCTCGACGCTGCTGCACTACGGCTATCCGGGCCGTAAATCCACCGCTGGGAACCTGGCGTTTCCGTTCGCGCCCAGCGACGTGTCCTTCGGACCGGTATATGAGTTTTCCGTCTACCACCTTATGCGAGTGCGGGACTGCCTGGCGCCGTTTCCGGTTACATGCATAGAATTGCCGGGGTGAGAGGATGAGAACACTTTACGATATCGCAAAGGTCATACGCAGCAAGAATGCGGGGCCATTTTCCATTACGCTGGACGTGCTCTTTTCCACACAATGGGAGTATGAGCGCGTCAAGGAAAGTGGAATCATAAACAGGGAAACCGTGGCGGAGCTCTACCACATTTCCCCGGAGAGCATCACAGAGCTCGTATTTTTCGACCAGGCCAGGGGGATCAAGATAACCTATAACAGGACGGTCTCCTCCGGGACCTGCGGCGACCGGGACGTGTATGGGGCGCAGCAGCATGCGCCGCTGATGCTGCTGCCTGTGGATGAACGTATTTTTGAAACGGAAGGAGAGAAAAATAATGCCGCCGCGGTTCCAACGTAAAAAGCGGGCGCTGGCCGTTCCGCCGGCGCCCAAGCCCGGGCGCGGAAAGCTGCTGGCCCGCGCAAAAAGCCAAAAGCAGCTTTTCGCCATGTCGGTACCCTTTATCATCCTGATCGCCATTTTCCGTTACGGCCCGCTGTACGGGTGGCTGATGGCCTTTGTACAGTACAAGCCCTCCCGGGGCATCTTCGGGAGCAAGTTCATGGGGCTGTACTATTTCAGGCAGTTCTTTTCAGATCCCGATGTGGCGATGATCCTCCGCAACACCGTGGTCATGAGCTTCATGCACATCGTTACCAACAGCATCCTCCCGCTTGTGCTGGCGCTGATGATAAACGAAGTGGTGCAGAAGAAGTTCAAGGGAACGGTCCAGACGCTGACCTACCTTCCGCACTTTATCTCCTTTGTGGTGGTGTCCAACATCTTCCTGGAGCTTCTGGGAACGAACGGCCCCATCAATGAGGTGCTGAGGAATACGGGCCTTGTGGAGGCAGGCATCAAGTTCTGGCAGGAGCCGTCGCTGTTCTGGATACTGGTGACGCTGATAAGGGCCTGGAAGGAGATGGGCTGGGACGCTATCCTGTATCTGGCTGCGATAGCGGCCATTGACAACACACAGTATGAGGCGGCACAGCTTGACGGCTGTGGACGCTTCCGCCGGATATGGTATGTCACGATACCGAACATCCTGCCCACGGCGGTCATTCTCTGGGTCACCAGCATGTCCGGCATTTTCTCGGCAAGCTTTGACGCATCCTACATGCTGGGCAACTCCGCTACCGCCAACGTGGCCGAGGTTATCGAGACGTACGTCTACAAAATGGGCATCTCCATGGGCATGTACTCCTACTCTACCGCCATAAGTCTCCTTCAGACGGTCATCGGATTTGTCCTTGTGTGGCTCACAAATACACTGTCCAGGAAGCTGACAGAGTATTCGCTTTGGTAAGGAGGGGAGGATATGCGTACAAAAAAGGCAAATGTGAACGCGATACGCAAATCACCGGGCGAGAAGGTCTTTGACGCGGTGAACCTGATCCTTCTGACGCTCCTCGCCATCTCGATGGTGTACCCCTTCATTTATGTGCTGGCGATTTCCCTCAACGACCCCAACGACAGCGCCCTCGGCGGGATCTGGCTCTACCCGCGGGTGCTCTCCTTCGAGAGCTACAAGATTATCTTCAGCGACGAGTCCCTGCTGATGGCCAGCTTGGTAAGCGTGGCGCGGACCGTACTGGGGACGGTGCTCACCGTCATCTGCTCGTCCATGTTTGCCTACGTGTTCACCCGCAACGAGTTTGTGATCTATAAGCCGCTGAAGGTGTTTTTCTTCTTCGCCATGTTCTTTGGCGGCGGCGGGCTCATCCCCACGTATCTTCTGTATCTGAATCTGGGGCTCTACGACACCTTCTGGGTATACATTATCCCGGCGATCATTGATCTGTGGTATGTGGTGCTGTTCCGCACCTATTTCCGCTCCATACCGAGCGACCTTACGGATGCGGCAAAGGTGGACGGGGCAGGGGATTTCCAGGTGTATCTGCGGATACTCATGCCGGTGTCCAAACCGATCATCGCGACCATCGCCCTCTTTTCGGCGGTGAACCAGTGGAACGCCTACCGGGACACCCTCTATTACACGGTGAACAAGAACCTGCGGACCCTCCAGTATATCGTCATGGAGATGATCAAGAAGGCGGAGGGCACCCACATGATCAACCGCAAGGAGATGTTCGAGATGTTCCACGGCAACGCCGCTACGGCGGACCCGGTTTCCCTGCGGATGGCGATAACCATTTGCACGCTGATCCCCATTGTTATGGTGTATCCCTTTTTGCAGAAGTATTTCATGAAGGGCATGATGATAGGTTCCATGAAGGGCTGACACTGGAAATTGTTTTGGAAATGAAAAGGAGGAAGCGTATGAAAACAGCGGTTTTACGAAGACTTACATGCCTCTTGCTGGCTGCGGCACTCACCCTCGGACTGGCCGGCTGCGGAGACGGCGGAATCAAGGAGGCTGAGGATCAACGCTACGAGGGCGAGGAGAACATGACCTTCGAGGAGCTCCTGGAGCTTGACCGCCAGAATCCCATCACCATTCAGATCATGCTGGGCGGTGAGACCGAGGTCTCCAGCTCCGACAGCGCGGTGCTGCAGGCCATTGCCGAGAAAACCGGCGTGACCATCGAGCTGATTCCCATCGACACCGACCGCCTCCAGATGCTCCTGGCAAGCAAGGAGTACCCGGACGCCATCGTCATGAACCGCGACGCCACGTTCTATGACTATCTGGACTCCGGCGACCTGGTGGATCTGGGCGAGCTTTTCAAGCGCGCCGCCCCCACAGTCTATGAGATGAACAGCGAACTCATCCCCCTTTTCACCAACGAGGATGGGGAGCTGCTGTACATGACCGAGAATGACGACCTCCTGCGCGAGGGGGAACGCCACCCGGAGGATGCCACCGATCCCACGCGCCAGCAGCAGGAGCGCCCCTGGCACAGCGTGCTCTATGTTCAGTATCCCCTGGTGAAGGAGGTCTACGGACACGCCATTACCAGCTTTGAGGAGTACCGCGAGGCGCTGGATGCCTTCCTGGCCGCCGATGATGGCAGCCGGTACGCCATTGCCTTCGACAAGGAGAGCGCCGGAGACATCCTCTGGGCAGGGCTTTCCATGTACGGCTACAAGTGCATCTACCGCGGAGGTCTCTATGTGACGGCGGACGGCGAGAACTACACCTACGGCCTGAAGGCTGAAAAGGCGCTGGATTGGCTCCTCTTCATGAACGAGCTGTACCGCGAGGGCTATATTTGGGAGGATGCGCCGGTGGCGTCCTACGACCAGTTCATTCGCCAGATGAACCGCGGCAATGTCTTCTCCTTCGTGGGCAACTACTACGCGGTCGGTCAGGCCAACAAGACGCTGCTTGCCAACGGCAGCGACATCTCCTATATCCCCCAGCAGATGAAGGCCCCCGGCGTTGACCAGGTCTGGCAGTATAATGCCGCCTATACAGGCTCCGGCGCCTTCGTTATCCCCAAGACCACGCCCTACAAGACCAGAATAGCCCGCCTCCTTGAGTGGCTCTACTCCGACGAGGGCAGTATCATCCACGGCTGGGGAATCGAGGGCGAGGACTACATTATCAACGAAGACGGCCTGCGCGATCTGAACGCCGAGATCGCCGCCAAGAAGAACGACACGCAGTATGACCTTCAGCGCGGCATCCGCGCGCTCTACGGCGTCATCAACCTTCCCACCTTCACCACCGACGGCCAGCCGGCCTTTGCCCGCTATGCCCCGTATCTCAGCTCCGGCGAGGGCGCCGACCCCCGCGACGTTATCGTTACTGCGGACCCGGAGTTCAACTGGCATGACGACTGGATGGGCACCTTCTGGAACGACCTCACCGAGCTTGACATCGAGGTCCGCGCTGAGACGGACGCTGCGATCGCCGCGGCCCGCTGCACAAGTGTGATCAAGGACCTTATCAACAACATCATCATGGCCCCCAGCGAGGAGGAGTGCCGCGCCCGCTACCAGGAGGCGGTGGAGCGGGTGAACTCCTACGGCATTGAGGCGTGGGAGGAAAACATCAACGAACAGATCCACGCCCGGCGTGAGGCGCAGAGCGCACAGGGAGGCGGCAACTGATGATGAGAAAGACGGGCAGGAAGCTCGCCGCGCTGATGACGGCGCTGTGCCTTGTGCTGTCAGCCTGCGGCGGGGCGCCGGATGAAGACGGCGGAAGCGGGGATGAGACCGGAAGCGCCGGCGACACAGTGCAGGAGGCGGTAAATTTGTACGCAGAGCTCTATCCAAAGGATGACAATATCCCCGACCGAAGGACGCTTCAGAGCATATGCAAGGACCTGGCGGACGGTATCAATGGCCATATAACGGAGATCACCTACACTTGGCAGCAGGGACGGGCCTCTATGGAGGTGTTGGGCGGACTCCGGGACACCTGGGGGACGCTTACTCCTCCGGAGGAGGACCCCATACAGCAGATATACGGGGAGAGCGAGCTGTATAATTACCTCCTCTATCTGCCGGATGGCTACGACCCGGAGGACACCGAGACGAAGTGGCCGGTGATATTCTTCTTCCACGGCATCGGCGAGAGCGGGGATGACCTCTCGGAGGTGGCGAAGTACGGTGTGCCGGACTACATCCGCAAGGGCGGCGAGGTCAAGGCCATCATGATAGCGCCCCAGTGCCCCGGCGACAGCCATTGGGCCGACACGGACGTGGAGGAGGAGAAGCTTGTTCAGTTCGTGCCGGAGATGGCGGAGAAATACAACATCGACACGGACCGCATGTATCTCACGGGCCTCTCCATGGGCGGGCGCTGTACCTGGAAGCTGGCGCTGGCGATGCCGGACACCTTTGCGGCCATCGCCGTGTGCTGCGGGCGCACAAACACCTATGAGTTTGATACCATCGCGGACATGCCCGTGTGGATGTTCCACGGCGCAGGGGACACGACCACATCCTTCGACAACGTGAACCTCATCATCCCGGAGCTTTTGAAAAACGACCACCGGTACTTTAAGCTGACGGTATTCCCCCAAAGCGGCCACACGATCTGGGATACCGTGTATTCCCGCACAGAGCTCTACGACTGGCTGTTGTCTCAATCGCTCACGGCAAACAGCGAGGCTGCGGAATAAGGAGGTTATAACCCATGCTTACGCGAGAGGATCTCATTAGGGATCACGATAAAGCCCGGGATAAGGCGCTGGGCGCTCTGGCGGGCCTTGCCATCGGGGATTCCTTCGGCGACGCCGGGCGGGTCCCGGAGAACCACCAGAATTATGGGATGCTCCTGGGCTTCGACGGCGGCCGGGCCTGGAGCACGGACGATACGGAGTTCGCGCTCTTCACCGCGAAGATGCTCATTGACCACGGCGGACGCCCCACAAGCGCCGAGCTTGCCCAGGGCTGGCTTACGCTCATCGCGGGCCAGGACGAGTTTCCCCGCGGCGGCAACAGCGAGATCGACGCTGCGGAGAACTTAAAGCGCGGCATAATGCCGCCCCTCTCCGGGCAGTGCAGCGCCTACTCCTTCAGCGACGGGGCGTGTATGCGCATCGCCCCTGTGGGGATCGTGGCCGCCGGCGATGCGGGCCTTGCCATGGAGCTGGCGGAGACGGATGCCCAGGTCAGCCACTACCGCAGCGGCGTCTGGGCGGCCCAGGCCGTGGCCGCGGCCGTTGCGACGGCCATGGTCAGCGGCTCGGACGATGAGATACTCCGCGCCGCCATGGCGGCGATTCCGGAGGATACCTGGCTGCGCCGGGGGATGGAGCACATGCTTGCGCTTGTGGAGCTGTCAAAAAGCGACTTCTGCAAAGCATGGATGGCGCTCCACGACGACTTCCGCACGCGCTACAAGGCCGCGGTGGAGGAGGCCATCCCCCAGGCCTTTGCCGTGTTTCTCCTCTCCGGCGGGGACTTCAAGCGGGCCATCATTCTGGCCGCCAATTTTGGCCGCGACGCGGACACCATCGGCGCCATTGCCGGAGCCCTTCGCGGCGCGCAGCTGGGCGCCGGGGCGATTCCGGAGAAGTGGATCGAGCGCACGGGATACCCCACGGGTACCTGCCTGCGCTTTACGAAGGGCATGTCGATACGGGATGTGTCCGCGCAGCTTGCGGACCTGATCAGATAGGAGGCACCGATGAACAACGTTCTTGAGCGCATCTACGCCGGGTTCCTGGGGATGAATGTAGGGATCAGGCTGGGAGCGCCGGTGGAACCAGCTCCGTGGACCTTTCAGCGCATCGCGGAGTTTTACGGCGATATCACGGACTATGTGCGGCCGTACCGGAATTTTGGGGCCGACGACGATGTAAACGGGCCGGTCTACTTCCTGCGCAGCCTTCTGGATAACGGCGTCCACAGGGAGCTGACGCCCCAGGCGGTGGCGGAGTCCTGGCTCAACTACGCCCGCAACGGCATTGGCATGTACTGGTGGGGCGGGGACGGCGTGTCCTGCGAGCACACGGCCTACTGCAACCTAAAGCGCGGCATCCCCGCGCCCCGATCCGGAAGCGCCGAGCAAAACGGGATCATCCTTGCCGAGCAGATCGGCGGGCAGATATTCGTTGACACCTGGGGTCTGATCTGCCACGGCGACCCCCACAGGGCGGCCCAGCTTGCCTCCGTGGCGGCGAGCGTCTCCCACGACGGCAACGGCATATACGGCGGGGCGTTTATCGCAGCCTGCATTGCCGCAGCCTTCACCGCCTCCTCCATCGACGGCATACTCGACGCGGGACTGGCGGAGATACCGGCGGACTGCACCTATGCCCGGGTGGTCCGGGCGGTGCGGGACTTCCACCGGGAGCACCCGGAGGACTTCCGCCCCTGCATGGAATATCTGATCGACCAGTGGGGCTATGACCGCTACGGCGGGAACTGCCACATCATCCCCAACGCCGGAGTGTGCATCCTGGCCCTTTTGTATGGCGGCAGTTTCGCCCGGACGGTGGAGATAGCCGCCATGTGCGGCTGGGACACGGACTGCAATGCGGGGAATGTGGGGACCATAGCCGGCGTGTTCTACGGCCTTGGGTCGATTCCAAAGCGCTACCGGGAACCCATAAACGACTTCATCGTCCTCTCCGGCGTGTCCGGATACCTCAACAACCTGGATGTCCCGACCTACGCCAAGTTCCTCTATCAGCTCTCCCGGGAGCTGTACGGGCTTTCACGGGACCCGGAGGTGGGCCTTCCCCGGGGCGGTGAGCTCCTTTTCGATTTCAGTCTTCCGGGGAGCACCCATTCGCTGCGGCTCAGCAACCGGAATCGGTTTTTCTTCCACAGCGACGAAAAGGGCCTGCACCTTCTGCTGGACCGGCTGATGCCTGCGGACCGGTGTGACGTCTACTATAAGCCCTTCTACCGTCGGGCTGACTTTGACGATGAGCGCTACAAGCCCGTGTTCTCGCCTACGGTCTACAGCGGCCAGGTGATGCGCTGCCGGTTCACGCCCCGGTTTTTCATTGAGGGCGAGATCCTTGCCCGGCCATACATCCGTACTGCCATGCGCGGTGAGCGCGAGGACGGCAGCCCGGTGCTGCTTCGGGAGGGGGAGCCGGTGGAGCTCCGCTTCCGCGTCCCGGACACCGGCGGGGACTATGTCAGCGAGATAGGCTTTCACCTGGAGCCCTCGCCGGAGACAAAGACCCGCGTCTTTGCCGTACTGGACTTCGACTTCTTCACCGTGGAGGGCAAGGGCGACTACTTCATTTCTACCGGCCTCTGTGCCCGGGAATTTTTGCAGCAGACGCCGTTTTCCCACAACGACGGCCAGTGGAGCAGTGAGCGCGGGTGCCTTATCTGTGACACGGATACCCCCGCCCAGGCGTTCACCGGGAGCTATTACGCCACCGACGTCACACTCAGGTCTGACGTTGCCGCGGCGGTGGGCTCCTGCCTGATGGCCAGGGCCCAGGGCGTGCGGCGGTATGTGGCCGCCGGCTTCACCGCGCCGGACACCATGGGAGTGCGCGTCCACAGCGCAGGCTCTGTCCGTGAGGTGACGGCGCCGTTTCAGTGGCAGGCCGGCAGAGAGTACGATGTGAAGCTGGAGATACGCGGCGGCAGAGCGCGCCTTTCCGCTGACGGAAGGGAGATCCTGGATGTGGAGCTTGAGATGCCCGCAAGCGGGATGGTGGGCTTTGCCCAGGAGACCGCCGGAAAAGGGCAGTTCAGGGATCTTCACGTGGTGGAGAGCGGCGAGTATCCGGATCTTATCCCCAATGTGTAAGGTACAGGCCTGCATAGGATGGTGCTCACGCGGCAAAGCCGCATGGACATAAGTAAAAAATTTAGGAGGTTTACCATGAAAAAGTTCTTTGCGTTTCTTCTTTCCGCGATCCTCTGCCTTACCGTCCTCGCCGGCTGCGGCGATAACGGCGGCAAGAACCAAGAAGGCGGCGATGGGCAGGGAGGCGAGCCCGCGGGCCTTACCACCGTGAACGTATC
This sequence comes from Candidatus Pelethomonas sp., assembly GCA_048404665.1. Lineage (GTDB taxonomy): Bacteria > Bacillota > Clostridia > Oscillospirales > Oscillospiraceae > Pelethomonas. The sequence continues at coordinate 64,352 of DBFJQM010000060.1, read as the reverse complement.
CGATTATCTCAGCCAGGACGTCTGGGAGGATGACGGTGGCGCGGTCAGCGTCTCCGCCGAGGGCGCTGTGTTTGACACCTGCTTCGCAGGCGATTTCGCCGCGCTCCGCCTGAAGGAGACCGCCGACAACGCCACCTGGAAGTTCAACCTTCAGCTTACCGAGATCCCCGAGGGCCTCTCTGAGGCGGAGGGCAACTGGTGGGATGCCGAGCTGTGCATCGTCACCCGTTCCGCCACCGCCGGCAGCGGCTATGACGACGGCAATCAGACCGGCTATACCGTTACCTGCTGGGGCGATATGAACACAGTCTACCTGGGACGCTCCGGCTATGATGACGCCTTCGGCTCCTTCGCCTGGCCCTGCGGCGACGGTCAGCCCCACGACGTGGAGATCACCACCGAGAATAACGCCGACAAGACCGCCGTACATGTGAAGCTCGTGGTCGACGGCGAGGTCATTGCCGAGGTCGATGACGACGGCTCTCTGGTCAAGGAGGACCGCACCGCCCTCTACCCCGACGCCGGCGGGCTCACTGTCCGCTGCAAGTATACGGCGGCGGTCATCAAGTAAGGTGCATTTATGCTCCGGGCAGCCGCGATAAGCGCTGTAGGCTGCCCGGAGCAGTCTGCTTTGAGGGAATAGAGCTCTGAAGCCCTTGATTTTGCGGCTTTTTTAACGTATAATCAGCATAAAATCAGTCCAAAAATCCGAATAAATTTGAAAGGAAGTCGGTATGGATACGATTACGTTTGAACCGTTGGAGAGCAAGTGCCGTTCAGATCAGGTGGCAAGGCGCATCATACAAATGATAGAGTCCGGGGAGCTTAAGCGGGGGGATAAGCTCCCCTCCGAGCCGGAGTTTGCCAGGCAGCTTGGCATAAGCCGGGGCATCCTCCGGGAGGGGCTGGCCCAGCTGAAGGCCCAGGGCATCATTACCCGCAAGCCCAAGGACGGGACGTATATACAGCCGCCCAGAGCGGACGACACCACGATGGAGGGGAGCGTGATCCAGGCGCTGGAGACCGCCTCCTACCGAAACGTGCTGGAGGTCCGGGACGCTATCGAGCGGATGGCGGTGGTCCTGGCCACCGAGCGGGCCACCGACGAGGAGCTGGAGGAGCTGCGGGATTTTGTCTCCGGGGCGTCCAACGCGCCTATGGAGGATGATGTGGATTACTACTTTCATTACCGCGTGGTGGAGCTTTCGGGCAACTCGATCTTCATGAGCATCATCAACACATATTTTGAGGACATCCGTGAGATCAGGGACAGGAACCTCACGGACGGACGCCGGCGCAGAAATATGCTCAGCGAGCATAACGCGATCGTTGATGCGATGTGCCGCCGCGACAGCGCCGCTGCCGAGCAGGCCGTCAAGAAGCATATGGCGGGCATCTGGGCACAGTGGCAGACCAGGCAGGCCGGCGGAGATACTGGGGAGGACTGACATGTTCAAGATGCTCTCGCCGGACAGCGTCCTCGGCAGATGGCTCGTGTTTTTGCTGAATGTGCTGGCCATCAGCGTGGTTTGGGCGCTGTGCAGCCTTCCGGTGGTAACGGCGGGAGCCGCAAACGCAGCGCTTTGCCGTGTGGCGCTTAACTGGATGCGCCGCAGGGAAGACTGCACGGTGCGTACATTTTTGAGAACTTTTCGCGGGGAGCTGCGCCGGGCCACAGGGGTGTGGCTGGTGCTGCTGGCTGTCGGGGCGCTCCTGGGGGCGGATCTTTACCTGCTTTGGGGAGCGGATACGGGCCTTCCCAATTTTTTGCGCTGGCTCTCCCTGGCGGCGGCCCTTGTTTGGCTGGCGTGGGCGGGCTATGCCTTTATGCTCGAGGCCGCCTTTGACAATCCGGTGGGAAGGACCCTTATGAATGCCCTGCGCTTTGTCCCGGGAAGGATCGCAACCACATTCACGGTGCTGCTGGTTGACGCGGCGGCGCTGCTGCTGGCCTTCCTGGCGCCGCTTTTCACATGCGTCATTTTTTGCGCAGCCGCCTTCCTCACGGCGCGGGTGTACTGGAATGTCTTCCTGCCGCTGATACCTCCGGAGCTGGTAAGGGAGCAGGAGGACGATGGAGAGGAGGATCCTACGGAAGCATGAGATATCTTGTTTTCGGTTCGCTTAATATTGACCGCACCTATTCGGTGGATCACTTTGTCCGCCCGGGTGAGACCATGTCCGCCGATCATATGGCGCTTTACTGCGGGGGAAAGGGGTTCAACCAGGCTGTGGCCCTTGCCCGGGCGGGAGCAGAGGTGTGCTTTGCCGGAGCGGTAGGCGCAGACGGCGGGATGCTTGAGGACGCCCTCAGGGCCGACGGGATAGATACCTCGCATCTTATGCACCGCCCCGGCGCCACCGGCCACGCCGTCATCCAGGTGAACAGGGCCGGGCAGAACTGCATCATGATCTTGGCGGGCGCCAATGGGGAGATCGTCCCTGAGGACGTGCCCTGCGCCCTGTCCGGCTTTGGGCCGGGCGATGCGGTGGTGCTCCAGAATGAGATCACCTGCGTTGCTGAGATAATGGCTTCCGCGCACAGGCGCGGCATGACGGTGGTGCTCAATCCATCGCCCTGCGATGAGCGGGCGATGGGGTACGACCTTGCAAAGGTGGATTACCTGCTGATAAACGCCGGAGAGGGCATGACCCTCGCCGGCTGCGAGACTCCGGACAGGATCCTCCCGCGCCTTTACGAGCGCTGCCCCGGCATGAGGGTGGTGCTGACCCTGGGTGAACAGGGGGCCGTATACATGGACGGAGAGGGGAATACGCTCAGCTGCGGGGCGTACCCGGTACATGCGGTTGACACCACCGCCGCTGGGGACACCTTTACCGGGTTCTTCCTGGCGGAGCTTCTGAAGTCCGGGGACGGGGCGCGCGCCCTGCGCCTTGCCGCCGCGGCCAGCGGGATAGCCGTTTCCCGCCCCGGCGCGTCTCCCTCGATACCGCGCCTTTCGGAGGTGCTGACTGCGGAGGAAAATTGGCGTGAGCAAGGATAACGGAGCGTTTGAGGGAGTCAGGTGGCTGTTTTTCGATGTGGGGTCCACCCTGATTGACGAGGAGCGCGTCTACCGGCACAGGATGCGGGACATTGCCGCGGCCTCCGGGCTTACGGCGGAGCGCGTCTGTGAGATGGAGATGGCGTTTTACCGTCAGAACAGACGGGGCGACCCGGAGGTGGTCAAGCGCCTTGGGATCTCCAAGCCGGCCTGGTACTTTGAGGAGGAGGCGTTATACCCGGACACCGCCGCGGCCCTGGAGCGCCTGCACAGCAGGTACGGCATCGGCGTGATCGCAAACCAGCGCCCCGGCACGGCCCAGCGGCTGGAGAGAATGGGCATACGCCGCCATATTGATCTGGTAGTCGCCTCCGCCGAGGAGGGCGTGGCCAAGCCGGACAGGAGGATATTTGAGCTTGCCCTGCGGCGCGCCGGATGCCGCCCGGAGAAGGCTGCGATGGTGGGGGACAGGCTGGACAACGACATCCGCCCGGCAAAGGCCCTGGGGATGCGAACGGTGTGGATGAAGCAGGGCTTCAGCGCGCTCTGGACCGTGACAGAGGAGGCGGAGACCCCGGACCTGCAGGTCGGTTCCATAGGGGAACTGGAGAAGCTGCTGACAAATACGAACTCTTTGCCCCGTTGAAAGGCGCCGGACGCTTGGCTCCGGCGCTTTTTGCAGCCGCAGCGCCTGCTCCGCAGCCGCCGGCGGGAGCGCTTCCCTCCACCGGCTTCCTGCCCAACATGTTCGACGATCCCACGCGCGTTATGCTTGACAGCCTACACCGGCCTTGACTTTTCGGGGGAAGCCGTGATAAAATGATGCAAAATGCGAGCGCAGAAAGCGTGGACCCTGCTTGATGTAGGGTCCGCGCTTTTTTGCGTTCCCGCGATATTTTCAAGGAGGTACCTTATGCCACAGCCTATTTCTAACGCAGGAAATCCCCTGGGGACGGAGCGGATCGCCAGGCTCCTGCCCCGGTATGCCATCCCCAGCATCGTCTCGCTCCTGATCGGTTCGCTCTACAACATCGTGGACCAGATCTTTATCGGCCGGGGCGTTGGCTACCTGGGGAACTGCGCCACGTCCATCCTGTTTCCGCTGACCGTCATCGGACTGGCGTTCGCCCTGCTCATCGGCGACGGCGCCGCCGCGCATCTGAGCCTGTGCCAGGGGAGGAACCACACGGAGGGCTTCGACCGCTGCCTGGGAAACGGCCTGCTTATGGGAGCGGCGATCAGTGTCGTCTATATGGCCGTGTTCTTTCTGTTTACGGATGAGCTGCTGACCGCCTTCGGCGCGACGGAGGCGACGCTGCCCTACGCGAGGGAGTACGGCACGATCATCTTTTGGGGGATGCCCTTCTATGTGGTCTCCAATCTGCTCAGCGGCGTGATTCGCGCGGACGGAAGCCCCCAGCGGTCCCTGTTCGCCATGGCGTCGGGGGCTGTGTTCAACATCATCTTTGACCCCGTTCTCATTTTTGGTTTCGATATGGGGGTAACAGGCGCGGCCATCGCCACCATCGGCGGGCAGATCCTCTCCACAGCGGTGGCGGTGGACTATTTGCGGAAAAGCAAGACCTTCCGGCTGCGCAAGAGCAGCTTCCGCCTTTGCCCGTCCGCGCTGAAAGCGGCGCTGCCCCTGGGCATCTCCAGCTTTTTGACCCAGTTTGCCATCGTCCGGACCTCCGGCGTGTCCAACGCCCTGCTGGTGGTCTATGGCGCGGACTCCGTTTTCGGCCCCGATATTCCCATTGCCGTCATGGGGATCGTGATGAAGGTGTTTGCCATCTGCGTCTCCATTGCCATCGGCCTGGCGGTAGGGGCGCAGCCCATTGTGGGCTATAACTACTCCGCCGGGAATTACAGGCGGGTGCAGGCCGCCTTCAACCTGGTGACCGGGCTGACCGTGGCGGTGTGCGCTGTGGCTACCGTTTTGTTTGAGTGCTGCCCCCAGGTCATCATCCGCATTTTCGGAGAGGAGGGCCCGGCCTACACCGAATTTGCCATGCTGGGCTTCCGGGTGTATCTCTGCCTCATCACGTTTACATGCTTCCAGAAGATCTCCGGGGTATTTTTGCAGGCGCTGGGCAAGCCAATCCAGTCCATCGTCGTCTCCATCAGCCGTGATCTGCTGTTCCAATTCCCCCTGATGCTGATTTTGCCCAGGACCTTTGACCTGATGGGGCTTCTGTACGCCGCCCCGGTGGCGGACACCCTTGCGTTTATCGTCTCCTTTGGGTTTGTCGCCGTCCAGCTCAAACAGCTGGGGAAGGAGGCGGGACCGCAGGGCCAGGCGCGCTGACGCCGGAGGACTACAGCTGCCGGATGTGCTCCGCCGCCTGCTCCGTAAAGAGCCGGACCAGGCTGGAGACCCGCGCTTTTTTGGCCGTGGCCAGCCCGATATCCCGGTACTGGGGGATGTCGAACCGCTTGCACACCACATGATACCGCCCGCAGCCGGCCATCAGGGAGTGCATGATGCTGATGCCCAGGCCCTTTTCCACCATGGCGAGGATGGTGTGGTCCCCGCTGACCTCGTAGCGCACGTGGGGGTGGACGGCGGCCTGGTCCAGGAACTGGGCAATCTCGTAGTCCGCCCCCTCCCGCAGCTGAATGACCGATTCCTCCGCCAGTTGCGCCACAGGGAACACCGGCTCCCCAGCCAGAGGGTGGTCCGGAGGCAGGACCGCCACCAGCATATCCCGCTTGAGAAACGTGACGTCCAGATCGTGGGCGGCGGGCATACGGACAAAGCCGCAGTCCACCTGCCCGCGGCTGACCCAGGTCTCGATCTCCGTGTAAATTTCGCTGTTCATCAGCTCAAACTCGATGTTGGGATACGCGCACTGGAAGGAGCTCAGCAGGGTGGGCAGCCACATGTTCGCCGCGCTGGTAAACGTCCCCACCCGGATCAGGCCCTGGCGCAGGCCGTGCAGCTCGCCGATGACGTACTCCAGCTCCGAGCGGCCGGCAGCAATGGCCCGGAGGGCGGGCAGCAGCCGCTTGCCGGAGGAGGTCAGCTCCACCCCCGCCCTGCTCCGCCGGAGGAGGTCCAGGCCCCACTCCTCCTCCAGGTCCGCGATCATGCGGCTGACGGCGGACTGAGTGTAGCCCATCTCCTCCGCCGCGCGGCTGATGCTGCCCATCTCCACGGTTTTGATCAGTGCGGTGTATTTTTGCAGACTCATGGCAGGCCTCCCAGAAACATTCTATGATGGAATACATAATATGAAAAAAATTCGTTTGTGTAATATTTGGTACAAGTATACAATAGTATTATTGGAAAATCAACAAAAATCGGAAAAGCGACTAAATTTAAATGTGGAGGTATTGTATGGAAAACGTCAAGGTCATCATCTGGGGATTAGGCGCGATGGGCGGCGGCATGGCCGATATGCTGCTGAAGAAAAAGGGCGTGGATATCGTCGGCGTCGCCGGCCGCGGCAAGAAGATCGGCACCAGCATGTATAACTACATCAAGACCGAGCGCGGCAGCCGCCCCGACGTCATCATCGGCGCCCCTGAGGACGTGATCAAGCCCGGCGCCGCCGACGTGGTGCTGCTGTGTACCGATTCCTTCACCAAGGAGGCCTTCCCCCGGATGAAGTTCATCCTGGAGCAGGGCATCAACGTCATCACCTCCGCTGAGGAGATGTCCTATCCCAAGGCCAAGGAGCCCGCGCTGGCCGAGGAGCTGGACAAGATCGCCAAGGCCCACGGCGTCTCCATCCTGGGCACCGGCATCAATCCCGGCCTTATCATGGACCTGATGGTCCTGATCTGGACCGGCTGCATGGAGGATGTGGAGCACATCGTCTCCCGCCGGGTGAACAGCCTGTCCCCCTTCGGCCCCGCCGTGATGGAGGAGCAGGGCATCGGCATCTCCAAGGAGGAGTTCTATCTCCGCAAGGAGGGCAAGGGCTCCGCCCACCTGTCCGGCCATGTGGGCTTCGCGGAGAGCGTGAACATGATCGCCGACGGCATCGGCTGGAAGCTGGACGAGTTCAAGCAGGACATGGAGCCGATCGTCACCGATGTGGACCGCAAGAGCCCCTACGGCTTTGCCGCCGCCGGGAGCGTGGCCGGCGTCGCCATGAAGGCGTGGGCCTACAAGGACGGCGAGTGCGTGATCGAGATGGACCATCCCCAGCAGATCGAGCCTGAGCAGGTGGGCATCCAGACCGGCGACTACGTCATCATCAACGGCACCCCCGCCGTCAACATGGTCAACTCCCCGGAGATCGACGGCGGCATCGGCACCATCGCCATGTGCGTGAACATGATCCCCCAGATCATCAACGCCGCGCCGGGCCTGCAGACGATGCTGACCCTGCCCGTGCCCCGGGCCATCATGGGCGATATGCGCGAGCGCATCGACCCCGAAAAGAAGATCGTAAAGTAATCAGGACTGCTTCCGGGCCCGGCGAGAATCAAGGACGGTTTTCACCGGGCCCGAAGCCTATGGAATTTGGAGGTGCTTATGGCAAAGAGGAACGACTGGGTCCGCATCCACCGCAACGTGCTGGAGCCGGAGCAGCGCACCGGCAAGCTGCCGGAGGATACCAAGCAGGTCCCCCTGGAGATGTGGGTGAAGGGCCGGCTGCAGAATGACGCCGCGGAGATCGGCGACGAGGTGACGGTCATCACCTGCGTCGGACGTGAGGAGCACGGACGGCTCATCGAGGTGGACCCCTGCTATGAACTCAACTACGGCACGTTTGTCCCGGAGATCCTCACCATGGAGGAATCCCTGCGCAGCGCGCTTTTTGGAGGTGGCGAGGTATGATAAACGGTATGATCGTGGATAAGAGCTACCAGGCCGTCACCGGCCGCAAGGGCGAGATCATCAACCGGGCCATGGGCGTGGATTACAGCGCCTATGAGCGCGACGGCATCGTCTTTGACTACGAGGCCCTGATGAACGGCACCGGCTACACCCTGGAGGACCACATCCGCATCCAGCGGGAGTTCAACGTGGGCAATACGCCCATTTTCGAGCTGCGCAACCTGACCGCCCTGGCCCGCAAGTGCGCCGCCCCCGGCAAGGGCGCCCGCATCTTCGTGAAGGACGAGGCCTCCAACCCCGCCGGCAGCTTCAAGGAGCGCCGGGCGGCCGCCAGCGTGTACCACGCCAAGAAGATGGGCTATAAGGGCGTGATCGCCGCCACCAGCGGCAACTACGGCGCGGCGGTGGCCTCCCAGGCCGCCATGCAGGGCCTGAAGTGCATCATTGTCCAGGAGTGCTACGACTCCAAGGGCAGCGGCCAGCCGGAGATCGTGGAAAAGGCCCGCAAGTGCGAGGCCCTGGGGGCGGAGGTGCTGCAGCTGTCCGTCGGCCCGGAGCTGTTTTACGAGGTGCTGATGATGCTGGAGGAGACGGGGTACTTCAACGCCTCCCTGTACTCCGCCTTCGGCGTAGGCGGAGTGGAGACCCTGGGCTGGGAGCTGGGCCACCAGTTCAAGGAGCGCTGCGGACGGGACCCCGACGTGGTGGTCTGCGCCAACGCCGGCGGCGGCAACCTGACCGGGACCGCCCGGGGCCTGCGCAAGGCGGGCTGCGGCGCCAAGGTGGTGGCGGCCTCCGTGGACCTGAAGGGACTGAGTATGGCCTCTGACCAGCAGTTCAACCGCAAGAGCTTCACCACCGCCCACACCGGCTTCGGCGTGCCCTACGCCACCGATCCCGACCACAGCGACGTGCCCCGCTCCGCCGCCCGGCCCCTGCGCTACATGGACCGCTATGTCACCGTAAAGCAGGGGGAGGTCTTTTATATCACCGAGGCCCTGGCCACGCTGGAGGGCATGGAGAAGGGTCCCGCCGGCAACACCAGCCTGGCCGCCGCCTTCTCCCTGGCCCAGGAGATGGACCAGGATCAGATCATCGTGGCCCAGGAGACCGAGTACACCGGCGCCGGCAAGCATATCCAGCCCCAGCTGGCCTTTGCCCGGCAGAACGGCATCGACCTGGTGTTTGGCGATCCCCGGGACGAGGTGCCCGGCAAAAACATCGTGTTCCCCGCCAGACCCTCCCTGCTCCGCGCCCAGGACGCCGACCTGGACCATATGCGCGCTTCCCTGATCCGCCGCCAGGCCTCCCGGGCCGTCGGCCCCCTCACGGACGCCGACATCGCCTACCTGGTGGAGGAGACGAACAGCTCCAGCGAGTTTGTAAGGAAGGTCCTGCGGGATCTGGGCTATTGACCGTCAACTGAAATTCAGATGGTGAGGTAACATATGAAAAGAACGGACGATTTCGAGAGCCGCCGCCAGCACCTGCGCGCCATGAGCGACGAGGAGCTGAAGGTATATTTCTGGCAGCTGGCGCAGCAGGTGGTGGACCCGCTGTTGGAGTACGGGCGCACCCACACGTCCCCCTCCATCGAGCGGTCCGTGCTGCTGCGCATGGGCTTCTCCTCCCTGGAGGCCAAGCCCATGGTGGAGTACGCCATTTCCAACAACCTGATCGGCCACGGGGTGGGCAATATCGTCTACCGCCTGGCCAAGGCGGAGGGCATGACCATCCGCGACGCCGGCGTGAAGCTGGCCCAGGGCCAGTGCTGGGACCGGGCCGCGCAGCTGTTTGAAGGGGGGAAGCAGGATGTCTGAGTACAAGCTCCAGATGGACAAACGCATTGACGTGGAGGAGATCCTCAAGGACCTGGACCAGTACCGTCCCAAGCGCAGAGGCTGGGTGTGGCGGGAAAAGGCCCAGGACCAGACCGCGGGCCCGTTCCAGTACCGCGAGCTCTCCGAGCCTATGAAGGGCGAGAGCGTGGGGCTCATGACGGCCCACTACTTCGACAACATCGACCCCCAGCCGATGCCCTCCATTACGACGGAGATCGCCTCCGGCCGCTTTGAGGACGACATCCGCCGGATGCGCATGGCCGCCCACCACGGCGCGGACCATATCATGGTCATCCGCACTGCCGGGCAGTCCCACTTTGACGGCCTGATCGAGGGGACGCCCCAGGGGATCGGCGGCGTGCCCATCACCCGCAAGCAGGTCCGCGCCCAGCGCAAGGCCCTGGACCTGATCGAGGAGGAGGTGGGCCGCCCCATCAACTACCACTCCTACGTCTCCGGCGTGGCCGGACCGGAGGTGGCGGTGATGTTCGCCGAGGAGGGCGTCAACGGCGTCCACCAGGACCCCCAGTACAACGTGATCTACCGCAACATCAACATGATCCGCTCCTTTGTGGACGCCTGCGAATCGAAGAAGATCATCGCCTGGGGCGGCATGGCCCAGATCGACGGCGCCCACAACGCCAACGCCACCGCCCGGGAGGCGTGGAAGGTCATGCCTGAGCTGATGGTCCAGCACGCCATCAACGCGGCGTTCTCCGCCGGCGTGGGCATCGACAAGAAAAACATCTGCCTGTCCACGGTCCCGCCGACGGCTACGCCGGCCCCCTGCGTGTATATGGACCTGCCCTACGCCGTGGCTCTGCGGGACCTCTTCAGCGAGTACCGGATGCGGGCCCAGATGAACACCAAGTATATCGAGTCCTCCACCCGCGACGCCACCGTGACCCATGTGCTGAACATGCTCATCTCCAAGCTGACCAGCGCGGATATCCAGTCCACCATCACGCCGGACGAGGGCCGGAACGTGCCCTGGCACATCTACAACATCGAGGCCTGCGACACCGCCAAGCAGACGCTGCTGGGCCTGGACGGCCTGATGGACATGGTGGAGCTGAAAAAGGACGGCCCCCTGCCGGAGAAGGCCCGGGAGCTGAAGGAGCGGGCGGTGCTGTTCTTCGAGGAGATTTTGGCTGTGGGCGGCTATTTCAACGCCGTTGAGCAGGGCTTCTTCGTGGATTCCGGCCTGTACCCCGAGCGCGGCGGCGACGGCATCTGCCGGGAGATCAACGGCGGCGTGGGCGCGGGCACCGTGTTCCAGCGGGAGACCGACTACATGGCCCCCGTCACGGCCCACTACGGCTACAACAATGTGGCGCAGTACGACCCCGCCGCTGTGGACGATCCCGCCAGCCTCATCGGCGGCTGCACCTTCGAGTGCCCGGAGAAGATCGTCTACATCGACGAGCTGGACGAGGAGGACAACGTCAACGTCCGCATGGCGGAGACGGACAAATACCGGGGCGAGGACTGCCACACCGTCCGTCCGGAGATGGAGTGGCTGGCTGACGGCACCGTGATGCTGAACATGTTCTTCCCCACCTCCAAGAAGGTGGCGGAGGCCGCCGCCCTGGAGGCCGCCCGCCGCATGGGCCTGGCGGACCCCGAGGTCATCAGCCGGGAGATCATGCAGCAGGCCGAGGGGACCCGGGTGGAGGTCAAGGGCAAGTTCTGCCAGGACATCGACCTGAACGAGCTGGAGATCCCCGAGGAGCCGGACGTCATGAGCGACGAGGAGATTCGCGCGGACATCGAGCGCAAGCCCATGGTGGTGGTGTGCGGCACGGTGGGCGACGACGAGCACTCCGTGGGTCTGCGGGAGATCATTGACATCAAGCACGGCGGCATCGAGAAGTACGGCATCAAGGTCCACTACCTGGGCACCTCCGTGCCGGTGGAGAAGCTGGTCAGCGCCGCCGTGGAGGTGGACGCGGATGTGATCATGGCCTCCACCATCATCAGCCACGACGACATCCACTATAAGAACATCGCCAGCATCGACCGGCTGGCCCGGGAAATGGGCATCCGCGACCGCGTGATCTTCATTGCGGGCGGCACCCAGGTCACGCCGGAGCTGGCGGTGGAGAACGGCGCGGACGCGGGCTTCGGCCGCGGCACCAAGGGCATCCACGACGCCACCTTCATGGTCAAGCGCCGCAGGGAGCTGGAGGCCGCCGGCAAGTGGCCCAGATAAGGCCCGCCGTCCGGAGAGGAGAAACGCACCCGGCCGGCGGCGGAGCACGCCTCCGCCGCCGGCCGGACCACAGGAAGGAGCGGAAGCGGATTGAAGATCGACGTACTGGTCGCTGAGATCGGCTCTACTACCACGGTCGTCAACGCCTTCGACGGGATCAACGGGGCGCAGCCCGTATTCCTGGGCCAGGGACAGGCCCCCACGTCCGTGCTGGCCGGCGACGTCCGGGTGGGACTGCAGGGGGCGGTGGAGGATCTGTGCCGCGCCCTGGGGACGGCGGATGTGCAGTATGAGACCATGCTGGCCACCTCCAGCGCCGCAGGCGGACTGCGCATGACGGTACACGGGCTGGTGTACGACATGACGGTGAAGGCCGCAAAGGAGGCGGCCCTGGGCGCGGGGGCCAACCTCCACCTGACCACAGCGGGCCTTTTGGAGGAGGAGGACCTGGAGGACATCCGGGAGATCCGGCCCAACCTGATCCTGCTGGCGGGGGGGACGGACTACGGGGAGCGAAAGACCGCCCTGGAGAACGCGAAGCGGCTGCGGGAGCTGGACCTGGACGTGCCGGTGATCTACGCGGGCAACGTGCAGAACCAGACGCGGATCAGCCGGATATTCGAGGGCGCCAGGTCCCCGCTCTACATCACGGAAAACGTCTACCCGCGCCTGGACGAGCTGAATATCGAGCCCACCCGCCGCATTATCCACCGGGTGTTTGAGGAGCACATCACCAAGGCCCCCGGTATGGAGGGCATCCGGGATATGGTGACCGGCACGATCCTGCCCACCCCCGGCGCGGTGATGGAGTGCGCGAAGCTGCTCCGCGGCGAGATCGGCGACCTGCTGGTGCTGGACGTGGGCGGCGCCACAACGGACGTCCACTCCGTGACGGAGGGCAGCGAGGAGATCGCCATGATGCAGATCTCCCCTGAGCCGGAGGCGAAGCGGACGGTGGAGGGCGATCTGGGCGTCTATGTCAATGCGGAGAGCCTGGCGCGGCAGGTGGGGATGGACACGCTGTCGAAGGAGCTGGGCCTGGACGTCCCGGCCCTCTTTCAGGACTACCGGCCCATTCCGGCGACGCCGGAGCAGCTGGCTCTCACCGAGCGCCTGACCTGGTATGCCGCCTCGATGGCGCTGGAGCGCCACTGCGGGAGGTTCCGCTATACCTACGGGTCCAACGGGCGGGTCACATACGCCGACGGCAAGGACCTGACGCAGGTGCGGTATCTGGTGGCCACCGGCGGCGCGCTGACCCGCCTGCCGGGGCGGCAGGCGATCATGGAGCGGCTGCGGGGCGTCAACGGCTCCGGCAAGCTGCTCTTCCCCAAGGCCGAGAAGCTGAAGCTGCTGGAGGACCGGTGGTACTGCATGGCCTCCCTGGGCGCCCTGAGCCGGAGCTTCCCGGACGCTGCGGTCCGGCTGCTGCGGCAGGACCTGTCGATTGGGGGATAATATGTATCCGAGACTTGTGATCGACCTGGAAAAGCTGGCCCACAACGCGTCGCATCTCAGCCGCCTGGCCGGAGAGCGGGGCATAACGGAGCTGGCGTTTGTGACAAAGGTATTCTGCGCGGATGGGGAGATGGTCCGGACCGTGGCCGGCTCCCCCTGCCGGTATCTGGCGGATTCCCGGATAGAAAACCTGGCCCGCAGCGGCGGATTGGGCAAGGAGCGCATCCTGCTGCGCCTGCCCATGGCCTCTCAGGCGGAGCAGGTGGTGAAGGCCGCAGAGATCAGCTTCAACTCCGAGAAGGAGACGCTCCTGGCCCTGGACCGGGCGGCCCGCCGGGCGGGGCGCACCCACCGGGTGGTACTGATGATCGACCTGGGGGACCTGCGGGAGGGCGTCTTTTTCCAAAACGAGGAGCTGCTGCTGGAGACGGCGGCGCTGGCGGAGGCGGCCCCCGGCCTGGAGCTGTTCGGCACCGCCTTCAACCTGACCTGCTACGGCGCCGTGCTCCCGTCGGAGGAGAACCTGCGGGCGTTTATGGAGGCGACGGAGAAGATCGAGCGGCAGATCGGACGGAAGCTGCCGTTCATCTCCGGCGGGAACTCCAGCTCGATCCCCCTGTTGCTGGCCGGGAAAATGCCCGGCAGGGTCAACAACCTGCGGCTGGGGGAGGCGCTGGTCCTGGGCCGGGAGACCGCCTACGGCGCGGCTTTGCCGGGCATGTACGGCGACGCGGTGCGGCTGGAGGCGGAGGTCGTGGAGGTACAGACCAAGCCCTCCCACCCCATCGGGGAGATCGGCGTCAACGCCTTCGGCGAGCGGTGCAGCTATCCGGACCTCGGCCCCCGCCGCCGGGCCATCGCGGCCATCGGGCGGCAGGATATGGACTGCGACGGCCTGACGCCGCTGCAAAGGGGCGTGTCAGTCATTGGGGCCAGCTCGGACCATCTGATCCTGGATGTGACCGACTGCGCGGAGCCGGTGAAGGCAGGGGAGGTGCTCTCCTTTACCATGACCTACAGCGGGCTGCTGCGGGGCTTTACCAGCAGCTATGTCCGGCGGGACTACATCCGGCGGGAGGCCGTCCCGCAGGCACGCGAGAGATAACAACAGAGGGCGGGGATCAAAAATAGACAGTACATTGAAACGGACCTGGGCGGAGATCGACCTGGACGCCCTGGCCCACAATTACCGGGCGCTGCGGGCCAGGATGGGCCCCGGGTCCCGCTTTTTGGGCGTGGTCAAGGCGGACGCCTATGGCCACGGCGCGGTGGAGGTCTCCCGGACGCTGGCCGGCTTGGGGGCGGAATATCTGGCGATCTCGAACCTGGACGAGGCCCAGGAGCTGCGCAGCCACGGCATCCGGCTGCCCATTTTGCAGCTGGGACTGACCCCGGCGGACCAGACCGGACGGGCCATGGCGCTGGGCGTGACCCAGGCGGTGTGGAGCGAGACCGCCGCCCTGGACTTCTCCCGGGAGGCCCAAAGGGCGGGCGGACGGCTGAAGGTCCACATCAAGCTGGACACCGGCATGTCCCGCCTGGGTTTCCAATGTGACGAGGCGCATTTCGACCAGTCGCTGGAGGCCATCTGCCGGGTGTGCGCCCTGGAGGGGCTGGAGGCGGAGGGCGTCTTTACCCACTTCGCCGTGTCCGACGAGACCTCGGAGGAGAGCAGGTCCTATACGGACCTCCAGCACCGGCGGTTTGCCGCCATGCTGGAGGCGCTGGAGGGGCGGGGGGTGACCTTCGCCATCCGCCACTGCGCCAACAGCGGCGCCACGGCGGGCTTCCCCCAGTTCGCCTGCGACATGTTCCGCCCAGGCATCATCACCTACGGCATCGGCCATCAGGCGGACGATCTGGGCCTGCGCCCGGTGATGACGCTGAAGACCGTGGTGGGTTCGGTGAAGGAGCTGCCGGCGGGCACCACGGTCAGCTATGGCCGCACCTACCGCGCCCAGCGCCCCACCCGGGCCGGCGTGCTGCCCATCGGCTATGCCGACGGGCTCCACCGGGCGCTCTCCAACCGGTGGCGGGTGTGGACGCCCTGGGGCACGGCCCCCATCATCGGCCGCATCTGCATGGATATGTGCATGGTGGACCTGACGGACCTGCCGCAGGCAGGGGAGGGCAGCGAGGTGGAGGTCTACGGCCCCCACAACTCCGTCAACGACGCTGCGGCGCTGGCGGGGACCATCTCCTACGAGCTGACATGCGCGGTGAGCAAGCGGGTGCCCCGGGTATACCTCCGGGACGGCCGGGAGACGGCCAGGGAGCTGCTGCTGCGGGGCTGAGGGCAAAGCAAGAGCTGCCCGCCATATGGCGGGCAGCTCTTGCTTTGCTCTGGGCTTGGCCGTCCCCGTCCGGCGCGGACGGGGACGGCTTCCCGGTGAGAAGATACGTCAGAAGCTGGTCCAGCCCCTGTCGCAGGTGATCACCGCGCCGTTGACGAACGCGGACTCGTCGCTGGCCAGGAACAGCGCCGCGTTGGCGATGTCCTCGGGCATCCCCATCTCCGGGGAGTGGGCCAGCAGGGCGCTGGTGCGGCCAAAGCCGAACTCGTTGGCGGTGGGCATGACCAGGGGGATGTCCGTCAGCACCCCGCCGGGGGCGATGGCGTTGCAGCGGATGCCCTGCTCCTCGTACATGTAGACGGTGTTCCGGGTGGCGGCCCACAGAGCGGCCTTGGAGGCGCAGTAGGCCACGCCGGCGGTCTGGTGCATGGCGCCCACGGAGGTGATGTTGATGATGTTGCCCCGCTCGTCCCCCTGGGCGATAAAGGTCTGCACTGCCTTGCGCATGGCGTAGATAGGGCCGTAGGTGTTCACCTGGAACAGCTTGTGGAGCATTTCGTCGGAGACGTCGCCCACGGCGGTGTTGTCGTCCATGATGCCCGCGTTGTTCACCAGCACGTCCAGGCGGCCGAACTCCTTCACCGCCAGGTCGATCATCTTCACGCTGGTGGCCGGGTCGCTCATGTCGCCCTGGCAGGGGACCACCCGGCCGGGGGCGTCCTTCAGAGACTCCACAAGGGCCTCCAGCCGGTCCATACGCCGGGCCACGGCGATGATATTGGCCCCCTCCCGGGCAAAGCGCTCCACGATGGCCTGCCCCATGCCGGCGGACGCGCCGGTCACGACGACGGATTTATGTTCAAGACGCATGTTGTCTTCCTCCTTATACTGTTTCCCGATGAACTGCCAACATTCGTCACCGGGCGAAAATTCAGGAACAGAAACGGGCCTGGGCTCGCAGTAAAGTTCTTTTTCTTTCAAGAAAAAGAATCACAGCCAGCACTTCTCCGTGATGACAGCGGGGGAGTCGTTGCTGCCCACCGTCACGGTCTCGCCTACGACGGCCTTTTCCGCCTCGATCACGGCGAAGCCGATGTTCTTCTCCACCGTGTACCCGTAGATGGCCGCCCGGACAAAGCCGCAGGGCACGCCGTACCGGTAGACGATCTCCTTCTGGGCGATGTCCTCATAGGACTCCGCCAGGTACTCCAGGCCCACCAGCTTGTACTTGGGGCCCTCCGCCTTGGCCTTCACCAGGGCCTCCTTGCCGATGAAGTCCTTGTCCAGGTCAACGGACCAGTCCAGCCCGCACTCGTAGGGGGTCAGGCCGACCATATCCTGCCGCAGGGCGAAGCCCTTCTCCACCGGCAGGCTGCGGACGTAGACCTCCAGAATGGTCAGCTCGGGGGCGCTGAACTTGCCGCAGGCCGCCCGGATGGCGTCCTCCACCGCCTGGGTGTCCTCCATTTTGCAGTAGACCTCGTAGCCCAGCTCGCCGGTGAAGCCGGAGCGGTGAATCTTCACCGGGATGCCGCCGATCTTGTTGTCCGCCACGGCGAAGCGCTTCAGCCCGTCCACAGGCGCGGCCAGCATGGCGTTCATGATCTCCAGGGACTTCGGCCCCTGGACGGCGTACATGTCCACCGTTTTGGTGATGTCCTCACAGGATACGTCCTCGCCGGCCCTGTGGGCGTCGGCCCACTTGATGAACTGGGGCGCGTACAGGGTGGAGACCCAGTAGCGGTCCTCGCCCATGTGCATGACGATGGTGTCGTCGATGATCTTCCCGTCCTCGTTGAGCATGGTGGTGTACTTGGTGCGGCCCACGGCGGCCTTGGTGATGGCGCCTACGAACAGGCGGTCCAGGAACTTCTCCGCGTCCTTGCCCGTGACCTCCACCAGATCGTGGGTCCAGCGGTACCAGCCCGCGTTCTCCCGGACGGCCTGATGCTGCGCACGCGCGGCGCTGTCTTGTTTGAATAACATTTCTTCGCCCTCCCCTCTCAAATCATCCGCTTGTCGATCTTGCGGCCAACGTTGATATACATGTACTCGTCGTCCTTGCCGTCGAACCAGCAGGACCACTCCGCCGAGACCATGGTCTTGACCATGTTGTGCCACAGGGCCTCATAGCCCGTGGTCAGCTCGTCGATGGGGGCCATGGGGAAGCGGCCGTTGAAGGTCTCGGTGTCCACCTTGATGACCACCTCGTCCTTGGTGAACCGCTCCAGCGTGCAGGGCACCAGCTGGCAGTCCAGCACGGCCTTGATGTAGCCGCCCATGAGCCGGGGGTCGTTCTTGCCGATCTCGTGGGGCACGCCCAGCCAGGACCGCAGGCCCTCCACGGCGAACGGCTCAATGAAGGCGTTCTTCCCGGCGGTGGAAAAGACGATCTTGAAGATGCGCTCGAACTCCTCGTCGCTGTCCGCCATGTCCCGGATGGCGATGAGGGGGAAGGCGATGCACCACACCCAGCCCTTCTCCATGCACCAGCGGTAGGCCCACTCAAAGGTCTTTTCCTCGCCGAAGGCCTGGCTGTAGCAGTCGTTGCGCTTGATCTGGCCCTCCCGGACCATCCGCTCCCTGGGGGTGTTGTGGACCGGGTCCACAGGCTGCTGCATGTGGTCCATCCAGCCCTGCTTGGGGAGGTTGTACTTATCCCGGCGCTCGGCCACCACCCGGCAGTGGCAGTCGCCGCAGCCCCGGGCCTCGCACATGTTCAATGCCACCTCGTTCTCCCCGCCGCTGGCCAGGTCAAAGTTGGCGGTGAACATGGCGGTGGTCATGTTGCACAGCTCCGCCCCCACGATGTCCCAGGGGCAGGTGTCCAGCTCCTTCTCCACCCGGTCGTGGGTGAACTGGACCACCCGGCCGGCCATGTTCTCATACTCGTCGCCGGAGTCGCCGAAGATGCCGCCCAGCCAGGCGTCCTTCTTGCAGAACTCGGGGATGTTCCACTCGTCGAAGAAGTCCTTCATGTACTCGTCGCTGCAGGCGGACATGTTCATCATGTAGGAGATGTCGCAGATCGCGCTGGTGCGCTTTTCAAAATCCGGCTCCAGGATGCGCATGACCTGGAACAGGTTGGCGCAGAAGGACGCGATCTGGCGCACGGCGTAGTCGTACGCCTCCTTCTCCGGAATCAGCTTGCCCCATACGGTCTCCACGCACTTTCTGCTCTCCTGCTTGTCCAATAGTGCCATAACCATTCCTCCTCAATTCGATTCAACAGCAGCGCCATTGATACATCAAATTATAGGAGCCGGACCGCCTTTCAGAAAGGCCACAAAGCGGCAGGATTTTTTCCGGGCGAGCCGTCCATCCGTTGGGGGGCGGCTCCGCCGCCGGCGGCGGGGGAGGGGCGCTTTTTTCGACTGGTTTGCACAGCGGAGGGCGCGGCTTCGGGGATCAAATTGGGCAGATCGCACGGATGCCCAACAAATCGGCCGGATGCGGCAGGCAAAATCCGGTCAATTTGACGGGTGCGGACTTTGCCGTTTTCACCAACGCGCGCCTTGCTTTTGACGGATTTTGTGGTAAAATAGCACTATATACAGCGGAACATTTGCTGGGAGAGGCGGCGATCCACCTATGAAGCTGAATACGGAGATCATTGCTGAGAATTTGAAGGAACACATCCCCGTCCAGCTGCGCGGCGTCCGGGAGAAGGGGCTGCACCTGGCCCGCCCGGAGTACTATCTCAGCGGCGAGCGCACGTTCCGCTCCGGGCGCCTGTACGTCCTGCGGGGCGAGCAGCTGCCCCAGCGGCCCGCCATCGAGAAGG
Source organism: Candidatus Pelethomonas sp. (assembly GCA_048404665.1). GTDB lineage: Bacteria > Bacillota > Clostridia > Oscillospirales > Oscillospiraceae > Pelethomonas. The sequence continues at coordinate 44,966 of DBFJQM010000060.1, read as the reverse complement.
GCGCCGCTGTTTTGTGCGTCGGGAAGAGCATGTACCTGCCCTACTACATGGAGGCCTGCGGCGTGATCCAGATCACGGAAAAGACCGACCTGCCGGTGATCTTCAACCTTTTGACGGAGATCTACAACAAGTACGACGCCTGGAACGAGCAGCTGCTGACCATCCTGAACACCAGCGGCCAGATTCGGGAGATGATCGCGTGCAGCCAGCCGATCTTTGACAATCCACTGATGGTGCTGGACGCAAATTTCCACTTCCTGTTCCACAGCGACTACTCCCATATCGACATGGCCGAGTGGGAGAAGCCCCTTCAGCGCCACTCCGGCGACGGGGACCTCCCCCTGCCGCAGCTGAGCTTCTTCCTGGAGCACGCGGAGCTGTCCACGGACAAACGGGAGGCCCTCCTCATCAATATCCTGGACAGCAGCACCCTCTGCGTGAACCTGTTTTTGAATCAGGAGTACAGCGGCTGCCTGGTGGTGGACTACCGCCGGCGCAAGTACCAGCCGTCGGACAGCGCGCTGGCGGAGCATCTGGCCAGGATGATCGAGCTGGCCCTGCAAAAATACACCTCCCCGGCGCCGGGGAGCCGCAGCTCCCTGCGCTCGATCCTGCAGGGCCTGGTCAACGGCCTGGCCGACATGGAGCAGAAGTGGGTGCTGGAGGGCAGGCAGAGCGGCCTTACCTACATCTGCACCAAGACCCAGTTCAGCCGCAGGCTGGCCCAGCTGCCCATCGGCTACATGTGCAGCGTGGTGGAAAAGACCTTCCCAGACAGCGTGGCGTTTGAGCAGGAGGGGGCCATCGTCTGCTTTATTGAGGCCAGCACGCTGACGGAAAAGGGCAAGACCTATCTCCAGGTGTTCCGGGAGTACATGACCCCTATGTTTGCCTCATTGAACTTCGACATCGGCATCAGCGACCCGTTTCAGGACATCTACAGCGCCCAGCTGTACTACCTGCAGGCCTGCTCCGCCCTGGAAAACGGGCGGCTGTTCGCGCCGGAGGAACACTTCTACCTGTTCCAGGACTACGCCCTGACGGAGATGATCGTCAACGCCCTGGGGCGGTTCCCGCTGGAGATGTACTACTCCGACGGCTTCCGCAGCCTCCTGGCCCACGATGACGCCTCCAGCGTCAGCTATATCGAGACGCTGCGTACCTATCTGGACAAGAACATGAGCATTACCAAGACTACCGCCAGCCTGTACATCAACCGCAGCACCCTGCTGGAGCGCATCGCCCGCATCAAGCGGGACCTGGGCGTGGACCTGCAGGACGCCGACCAGCGGCTGCGGCTGCAAATTTTGCTGAAGGCGCTGCGCATCCAGGAGGAAATGCAGCGCAGGCCCGGCTGATATCCTCCCAACAGAAAAGCAGCTTCCCACGGAATATGGGAAGCTGCTTTATCGTCATGCCGGAAGATCACTCGCCCAGAGCCTTCAGCGCGGCGTCGATCTCCTCCACCTTGGCCGCGTCCAGGCCCGCCTGGGGGAAGGAGGCCAGCTTGCGGAAGGTCAGAGCGCCCACCAGCTTCATCTGGGGGTTGGTCTTGAAGCCGGGGGCATACTTCTCCAGGATATCAGCCGCCGCCTCGTTCTTCATCAGCTCTTTTACCTTGCTGTCAACAGATACTGCCATTTGGATTTCCTCCTCATTCGATGTGTCGGAACGAAGGTCCTGTCCCATTCCGTAAGGATATTGTAGCCCGCCCGGGGGATTTTTCATAGACTACAAACCGTCTGAAATATTGCGGGAAAAACCGGACCGGAACGGGGCGGCGGGGAAGCCTTCCGACCGCCCTGCGGCAGCGGGCGCATCAAAGCCAAAAGAGGGGCGGCGTCAGCCGTCCCTCTCCTGATTTGCTTCCTTCTGATATACGTCGTAGTACCACGCGAGAAAATCGTCGTGCAGCTCCTCGCCCCGCTGGCGGGCCCGCACCGCGTCCTGAAAGTCGGAGAACCTGCCCAGCCAGTAGCGCTTCTTTTTGAAGCTGATGTACGCGATCCACTTCCCGTCCTTGGCCTGGAACACCCCGGTATGGCCGCTCTTATTGTTTCTCCGGAGCTTTTTGTTCCGCTCCAGCAGGGCCACGGAGGTCCCGTCCAAAAGCGCGAGACACTCCGCCGAGCGCTCCTTTTGCAGGCAGCCGCAGCTCTGGGTGCCGCCGCTCTGCAGCTCCGTCTGGCTGACCACCGTTTCCTTACCGCAGTCGCAGCGGCAGCGCCAGAAGTTGGCCTTTCCGGACTTGCCCAGCTCCGGGGCCGTGCCCGCGTATGCCAGCACCGTCAGCCGACCAAAGCGCTTGCCCACATAGTCCTTGGGTCCGGGATGGGAGAGACAGCCGCAGGAGAGCACCTTCCCCCGCTTCAGCCGCCCGGCGGGGACCTCCGCCGTCTGTCCGCAGTCGCAGCGGCAGCGCCACACCACGCTGCCGTGGTCCGCCCGGCGCTGGGTTGGCTCCAGGGCAATCAGCCTGCCGAACCGCATACCGGTGAGATCGTTCCGGCGGCTCACGGCGCGTCTTCCACCCGGTCGCAGCGGACGGTGACCCGGCTCTTGCCGCCGATGGTGCAGGTGAAGAGGGTCAAATCGTACCCGCTGTCCGTCATCTCCTCAATGGCCGTGGGCTCCAGGGTCTCCAGCTCCGCCACCTGGTAGCGGAACACGTTGCCGGCCATGTCGGTGAACGTCACCTCGTCCCCCGGGGACAGCTCCTTCAGCCGCCCGAAGTGGGAGTCATAGTTGTGGGCCGCGATGACCAGATCGTCCAGGTACGCCGACCCGGTGTACCGGCAGGGGGCAATCTTCAAATTCGGGTAGCTCCACTGGCTGATGACCGGAAGCTCCAGGTCCAGGGCGGGGATGCTCAGCGAGCCGATGTACGCCGTTCCGTCCACGTCCTTCTCCGGCATGTCCATCTTGGGGTTCAGGACGTAATCCGGGTACATGATCTCCTCCGGCGGGGTGTCCTCCGGCTGGGGCTCCGGAGGCGGCGGAATGAGCGCCTCCAGCTGGTCCGCCGTCCGGCGGACGGACTTTTCCGCCCGGGAGGCGTCCCACATGTTGTACCCTGTCAGGCCCAGGGCGGCCACCACCAGCAGCAACCCCAGAAGGATGGGAATCAAACCTCTGCGGCGTCTCATCCTACACCCCCCTGCGGCGGAGCAGACCCAGCACGATCATCGCCAGTCCTCCGCACAGCAGCAGCGGCACCGGCCACCACAGTTGTCCCGTCTGGGGCAGGGACGCCAGAGGCACGTCCTCGTCGGGAATGTCAAATTCGTCGTCCGGCTCCTCGGGGTTGTCCGGCTTATCGGGCTCCTCGGGCTTGTCGGGGTTATCCGGGTTATCCGGCTCGTCCGGCTCGCCGGGGCTCTCCGGCACCGGCTCGTCGGGGATGTCGGTGGTGGAGGAGTTCACCATCACCAGGGTGGCGCCCTCCCGGAAAATTTCTACTGTATAATCTCCGGAGGCGGCCTCTGTCACCAGCCACTGGCTGCTGCTGTCCAGGTTCTCCCAGGTATAACCCCAGCCGTTGGCGGCGCTGAGGGTCACGGAGTCCACCAGCACGCCGTCCTTCAAGAGCTGGGCCGTCACGGTGTTGGGGCGCTCCAGCTCGTGGCCCTCGTCCTGCCAGATCTTCAGCACCCGGCGGTCCACGGTGTCGCCGTCCTCCGGCTCACCGTGGGAGTTGAACTTGGGGCTGGCCTCCACCAGGTACTCCCAGTCGTCAGCCTCCTTGTCCATGGTGGGCAGCACCGTCATGAACGGCTGGGAATCGTACACCACACCGTCCTGGATGTGCCGGGAGCCAAGCACCAGGTACAGTCCCGGCGTCAACGTCTTGCCCTCGGAGGGGAAGCTCAGCTCGCCCCACTGGTTGGTGGAGCCTACGTCGGTGGGGGTGATCCGGTCCCGCAAAACGTAGCCCTCCAACGTGGAGGCCAGAGTCTTCCAGGCCTCGTCGTTCTTGCCCCGGATGTTCACGTTGAACTGGGCAAAATCCTCCGTCACCGTCAGCTCGCCCACTTCGTCTACGGTAGCGGTGAGGTAGATGGAGAAGATCTGGCCCACCAGGGGCGTCTGGCCATCACGGTAGGCCAGGTTCAGCCCGCAGGGCCGCTGAAGGTCGATGGTCCCGGCGGCCCGGGCCTGGCCGGGCAGCAGGAGCACAGCCGTCAACAGTGCCAGGAGTATACTTGCCGCGCGTTTATAACATTTCATCTGTGCCACCTCCGGCGTTCTTTTTGGACTTCTTGGGTATCAGCAGGACGATCAGCAGCATCAGCAGCATGGGCGCGGCCACCAGCGGCGCCACCAGCACCGGCTCGATCTGCATGGCGTCGGCAGTCACCCGGACGGTCTGGGCCACCGCCTCGTTTTCCACCCGATGGCCCCGCACCAGCATCCGGTGGGTGTTGATGCCATAGGGCGTGCAGGTCACCAGCGTGCAGTAGTCCTGCTCCGGGTCGATCTCCAGAGCCTCCATCTGATAAGGCTCCACAATGAGGATCTGGTCCACCTCATAGGTCAGCGTTTCGTCCAGCACCCGCAGGATGAAATCATCCCCGCGGTCCAGCTTGTCCAGGTCCGTGAACAGCTTGGCGCTGGGCAGGCCCCGGTGGCCGGAGAGCACCGCGTGGGTGCCCGGACCGCCGGTGGGCAGGCTGGTGCCCTCGATGTGCCCCACGGCGATCTGGAGCACGGACTCGTCCGTGCCGTGGTAGATGGGCAGGGAACAGCCAATGAGAGGTATTTCAATGTAGCCAATGATGCCGTTGCCGGAGACGTTCAGCAGGCTCTCGTACTCCGCCCGGTCCTCGTCCGACATGGTGTAGCGGTCCGGCTTCTGGGTCAGGGCCTCGTTGTAGGCCCTGGCGGCGGTCCACAGCTGGTCATAGGCGTCGTTGTCCAGCCCGGCAACCTGCTCAGCGTACTGGGCGATGGCCTTGGACTGGTGGAAGGAGTTCCAGTAGTCGCTGACGGTGGGGTACAGCAGCAGGGACAGCCCGGCAAGAAAGATCAGTATTAACAAGATCGTGGATATCGTACCCTTTTTCATGCGGGGCTCTCCTTGCCGCTGCGAGGGGGCTCGCAGCGCGTTCGCGGCCCGGAGCCCGCCGGAGCGCCGGGGAGGGGTCTCTCCCCGGCGCGCGCCGGCAGACGCGGGATGTTCTTACTTCTCAGCGCCCATGCGCTTCTTGGTCACCAGCAGCACTACGGCAGCCAGCACCAGCACGCCGCCCACGGCGTAGAAGATGGTGGTACCGATGCCGCCGGTGCTGGGCAGCTCCGTACCGGACTGGTTGACGACTTGAACCGCGTTGGCCTCGTTCGCCACAGCGTCCATGTTCTCCTCGCCCAGCTTCCAGGCATAGGTCCAGGTGCAGTCCGTAGAAGACGCATCCTCGGCAGGAGCGGTGAATCCGACGGTAACCTTGATGGGGTCCTTCAGCAGGTTGTAGCCCGCGGGGGACTTCAGCTCGGTGATGGTGTACTCACCGGCAGCCAGACCGTCGAAGGTAAGCACGCCGTCCTCATCGACGGTTCCGGTGTAGGTCACGTTTTCGGCCTTGGTGACCTCGGTGGTCTCGGTGGTCTTGGTGTACTTTGTGGTGGTACTTTCGTACTTGCTCTGGTCCATGCCTTCCGCATTAGGATCATCTGTGGTGTAAGTACCGTCGGTCAGCTTCCAGTAATCACCGTCAGCGGCCTCCTTAAACACCTCGCCGGTGACCAGGACGGTGTTCAGCTTGGTGCCTTCGATCTTAAACTGGGCGCCGGTCAGGGTGTTGCCCTCGGGGTCCACCTTGATGAGCTTCACGCCGGTGACATAGGTGCGGGTGGTGCTTTCGGGGGTCTCGCCGGTGGGAACAGTGCTATCAGGCTCATCGCCGGTGGGCTCGTTCGTGTGGTCGTAGTTAGGATTGTTGGAGTAGGTCAGCTTTGCGGTGTTGTCGTTGCCGGCCACGCCGATCTCGGCGTCCTTGTTGAGGATGGCGGAGTAGGTGATGATAATGTCATCGCCCGTCTGATCCTTGTAGTTATTGTAGAAATCCACGAACACGATCTTGATCGCGGTCTTGCCGGTCTCCGTGTTCGTTTCGTAGGTCACGGTGAAATCGGTATCCTTCACCAGAGCCTTTTCGCCGACAGTGATAGCCACATCGTCATTGAAGGTCAGACCCTTGGACATGGTATCGGTGACCACGAAGTAGTACTTCTTGTAGCCGGTCATATCGGGGACCTTGGAGGTCAGCTTGAAGGGGACCTTGTCGCCCACGGCGGCGGTGTTGTTCTTCGCATCGCCGGTGGTAGTATCGTCGGTATCCTTGGTGCCGTCGATGTTCTTGTCCAGCTTGGGCTGGTCGGCCTTGATCTCAACGCTGGGGGCCAGGTTGGTGGTGTCCAGAATCAGAGAGGAGACGGGCTTCTCCGTACCGGTGTCCTCCACCACGTAGTAGCCCAGAGGCAGGTCGCCGATGGTAACGAAAGTGGCATCCGGGCCAGCGGTAGCAGTTGCAGCCGTAACTTTGGCGGTCTTGGCGGCGGCCAGAGCATCGGCGGCAAAGGCGAACATGTCGGCCTCGACGGCGATCTTGGCCACCACCTGGGCGTCGTAGTCGCCCTCGGTGCCGTCCAGGTTGTAGCGATCGTTGTAGAAGGACTTCATCGCTTCGGGCACGGTGTAGACCACGGTGGCGTTGGCCTGCCCTTCCTCGGGGGTAACATAGCTCTTTACGTCCAAAATCTTGTAGGCGTTGAAGGTTCTGCCTGCGACAGAGACGGCTTCAGTGCTGTTGATGGTGATGCTGCCCTGGGTCTCATTCCCTGCCGCCGCCATCGCGGGGACGGCCAGGGCCAGTACCATGACCAGAGCCAGCAGAAGGCTGGCAAGCTTCTTTGCGTGTTTCATGTTCTTTGTTTCCTTTCTTCTTTTATATTTTTATCATGACAAACCGTGCGTTGGTGCGTCAGGAGGACGCGAAATCCTCCTTTCCGCGTGTTTTTCTGCGCTTGCTATACAGCAGGAGGCCGCAGACGCACACCGTCAGCAGACCGCCTGTGGTATACGGGATGGTACCGGCTCCGCCGGTCTGGGGCAGCTCGTGGCCCCACGGCGCGTTGGGGACCGTCAGCACGGGCAGCGTCTCACCTGTTGCCTCGTCCGTGACAGTCGCTGCCGTGGGTCCCACAGGGGCGGCAGGCTCCGGGACGTCCGCCTCCGGGGGATTCGGCTGCGAGGGGAGCGTCTGGATGGACCCTACGATCTGGCCGTTTACCGTGGTCCGGGTGAGGGTGAAGGCAATGGGGTCGGTGAGCAGACGGTAGCCCGCCGGGGCCTTGGTCTCCACCAGCCAGTAGTCACCGGGGACCAGGCCGCTGATGACCGCCTGACCGTTTTCGTCTGTGGTAACGGTCTTGTCGTACAGCTTTACGTAGTTCCCCTCCAGCCCCGGCAGGGTAACACTAACTTCTCCTTCTCGGGCTTCCCGGTAGAGGTCGAATACCGCGCCGGAGAGCTTGAGGTTGGGGTCGGTGCTGTCGGTCTTTTGGATGACCACCTTGCAGGCCGCCGCCTGGACCACCGGGTGGGGGTAGGGCGCCGAACCCGCTTCGCCGTCCTTTGTGTACGACAGCGTTGCCGAGTCGTTGGAGTAGAACCCAGGTTGGAGAGAGCTGGTGGCGTTTCCGTTGTAATCCGTGTTTGCATCGCCCGATTCCGGGTAGCCGCCATTGTTTTTCGCGTAGTAGTCGTAGGCCGCCTGGGAGGTCTTGACGTTGAAGGACACGGTGACGGAGTTGCTAGGCCGGGGATTGAAGTCGGCTTTGAAGCTGACCTTGACTTTTTTCAGTGCCGGGTCGTAGGTCACTTCGCCAATGATATCCTGGCCAGCGGGCGTGGCGGCGTTGTTCTCATACAGCACCGTTTCCACTCCGTTTTCGTCGGCCATGGTGACCTTGAAGTCCGGCTGGCTGTCGTAGAGCTCCACATACTCGCTGAGGGTATCCTCAATGACCAGGTCGGAGTAGATGGTGCCATACATCAGCTTTTTCAGGTCCCGCTTCAGCTCGTCCGTGGTGCTGACGCTGTAGCACTGCCCACCGCCATCCTTGGCCATGCCATTTAACCGATCCACAGCCGCGTCGGCGCGAATGCTGATGGTATGGACGGTGACACCGAGGTGGTTATTCAAGAGTTCGTTGAAATAGCTGTTGGTGGCGCTGGCGGTGCCATCTTCTTCGTTTTGGCCGTTGCCGTCTCGGTAGTAAAACGGCCTCCATTCATACTCTGCTGGATGCCAGACGAGCCCCTCGAAATACCCTTGTGATACTTGCACTCGTTCCTGCCCTTCGGCGATGTAGCATGTGGGAAGGCCATCGGACAGGAACAGGATGACCTTCTTGTGGCCGTTGCTGGCTATTTCTGCATCATCCAGCCGCCGGCCCGCCTCAAGGAACCCTGCGCAGTAGTTGGTTGCGTTGGCGGTCTTCCCCTCTACGTTTACATATTGAGGCGTTTTGGTCCACATCAGGATGGTATTCGCATCCGTGTTGTTATCGCCGGTTCTATCATATCTATATTGTTTCCCATATTCGTTGTGCGCAGAATCTCCCTGGAAGCCCACCACCGCCACGCTATTTTCGGGGTTCGCGGCCAGGAACTGGTAGATCAGACCGTTCTGCTTCTTCTGTTCATAGTCACTTTCGTTATAGGTGCCGTTCAGCACCAGCCGCACCGCCTGGTCCCGGAAAATGGCATTTCCTGCATCATCCGTCATGTCCCGGTTCTTACACCTTGGATCATCGTCAGAGTATACAGGGATATTGCCCCAAGCATCATAGTTGCTTCCGTAGTTCTGGTGCATACTGCCGGACTGGTCTACCACGATCAGCAGGTCGACGGGCTGCTGGAAGCCGCTCAGCTGGGCGTCCAGATAGAGGCGGTACAGGTCGGTCTGGTCGATGTCCTGGTCATCCAGGGTGGTGTCCGGGTTGTCCACACTGTCCCGGAAGGCGTCGATGGTCTTGTGGGGGGTGATGGTCACGTCCATCCCGGCATCCTGGGCCCGGGCAGGCGGGGCTTCCACAAAAAAGTCCACCGTGCTGGTCAGGGTGTATGCCTCAGACAGGTCCGCGTCAAAGCTGCCGGTGAGGCCGCCCGCCCCATCCGAGGCCAGGGGCACCGTTTCCACGCCGTCGTCGGAGTATTGGCACAGCTCCGTGCTGCCTTTTACCACCTGCGGGTCCTCCTGGAACCGGACTTCCACATTGGCCTGGGTCTGGGGGTTGATCTCCTCCCCGTCGGCCTGTACGCAGATGCGGAAGAGGCTGTCACTGGGTGGGGCCGGTCCGCCGTCTGTCTCCCCCAGCAGCATGGGCGTCATGCCATTGTCCAGGAACAAGGGCTCCACCGCCAGCTGGGCGTTGGCGGGCAGGGCGGCCTCCGCCGGGAAGGTGGCGGTGATGGTCAGATCGCCCTGGCTCCAGGTGAGGACCGTGGGCTCACGGCCCGGCAGGGCCCCGTAGCCCATGATCCGCAGGTCGTCCAGCCCGTAGTCCGCCGCCCGGACGCCGTCGTCCGCGTCGCCCTCCACGGCGCGGAGCTGCACGGCGCCGTTGTCCGCCGTCAGCAGCGCCGTGACGATGCCCACATGGTCGGCGGCGCCGTTGAAGTCGGTGTCAAAGAAGACCAGGTCGCCGGCCCTGGGGGCGTAGCCGTCCCGCTGGCGGTAGAGGCCGCAGTCCGGCTGCTGCAGGCGCATGGCCCACAGGCCGCAGTCCGCCTCCAGGGGGAACGCGTCCGCCGGGACCCCGGCGTAGTGCAGACAGAAGGCTGCGAACATGGCGTCCCAGTCGCCGTAGGGGTCGCCGTACCACTGGCCGTAGCGGGTATAGCCCTTGGCCTCCCCCTGGGGGTCAACGATGTAATTTCGCTCGCTCTCCCGGTAGCCCAGCTGGCTCAGGGCGACCTCCACCACGGCCTCCTCCCGCTTTTCCGGGAGAATACCGGGCAGGGTGGCCTCCCAGACGGCGGCGGTCTCCAGGTCCGCCTCCGGGTCCACATAGCACTCCGGGCCGTGGACGTGCTCCTCCAGACCACAGGTCAGCTCCCAGACGCCGTAGCAGAGGGGGCCATGGATGTGGCCGGAAGTCTCCTCCAGCTGGCAGATCAGCTGGCCGGTTTCATCATAGCAGCCCTCGCCGTGGAGGTGAGCGCCCGCCCCCTCGGGGACGGTGCAGGTCAGCGTCTCCGTGTCCGCCGGAGCCGCCTCGGTGCTGAAGCACTCCGGGCCGTGGACGTGCTCCAGTACCTGGACCAGGCCGCAGATCAGAGCGCCGCTCTCGTCAAAGCAGGAGGCGTCGTGGGTGTGGAGGACGATCTCCTCCCTGCCGCAGATCAGCTGCGGCTCAGCGGCGGTCTCCGCCGGTTCCGTGGACAGCTCGCAGACCAGGACTTTGTTCTGGGCAAAGCACTCCTCTGTGTGCTGGTGGCCGGGGGTCTCCTCCAGCGTACACACGGGCTGGCTGTTTTCGTCGAAGCAGTCCTCGCCGTGGGTGTGGCCGCCGTCCCCCTCCGGGACGGTGCAGATCAGCTCGCCCTGCTCCACGGCGTAGCACTCGTCGGTGTGGACGTGGGCCGGCTCCGCCTCCGGGACGGCCCAGCAGCTCTCGGTGTGAGTGTGGGGCGCGATCTCCGGCAGGGGGCACCACAGGGCCCCGGTCCCGTCATAACAGGAGGCGTCGTGGATGTGGACGACGAAGTCCGCATAGCCGCAGACCAGCTCCCCGGCGGCGTTATAGCAGTCGGGCGTGTGGGTGTGCAGCCCCAGGCTCTCCGGCGTGCAGACCGGGACGGTCACAGGCGCGCCGGCTGCCGGGGTGTAGCAGTCCTCCGTGTGGGTATGCTCCTCTTTGCCGCACAGCGGCGGTTTTTCCATGGTGATAGCGGGCAGGATCAGGGCGTAGGTGGTGCAGAACACCACCGCGCAGGCCAGAGCGCTGACCGCCTTCTGCCAGATCCGCCGGCGGCGGTTCCGGGTGAGAAGCTCCTTCTCCGCCCGCAGAGTATCCATCCGCAATCTTGACGCACCTCCCTTCTCAGTGAACTGCTCCCAGCCGGTCCAGCGGCCAGACGCGGAGCAGGATTCTTCCAACGATCTGTTCTTGTGTGACGCAGCCCACAGAGGTGTTCCGGGAGTCCACTGATGTGCTGCGATGATCGCCCATGACAAAATACTTTCCGTCCGGAACTTGAAACGGAAGTTCAATATTGCAGTCGCCTACAGCCGTCTCGGTGAGATACGGCTCGTCCAGCCGGACGTCGTTGACGTAGACAACGCCGTCGGCGTCCATATCGATCCAGTCGCCGGGCCCGCAGATGACCCGCTTGATGAGAATCTTATTATTATAATAGAAGGCCACGATGTCCCCGGGCTTGAAGTTCGCCGTCTTGACCGTGAAGATGATCTCGCCGTCCTGAAGCGTGGGGGTCATGGAGCTGCCGTAGATCTGGAGCACCGGCAGCCACAGGGTGGCCACCAGAATGGCCACGGCGGCCACCACCAGCAGGGTGTACACCGTGCTGCGCAGGACCGAGCGGTAGCGGCTCTTGTATTTCACCCGCTTCAGTTCTGTCTCCAGCACCTGGGCGGAAGGCAGCTCCTGAACTGGCTTTTTCCTCATGACGGCTGTCCCTCGCCCCGGGACTGGAGCAGGAAGCGCAGACCCTCCTGTTCCCGCAGCAGGGACTGGATCTTCTCCATGACCTGGCTCTGGTACCGGTCGGCCTCCTGGCGGGCCTGGCGGCTGTAGGCGTCGGCCTCCGCGCGGATGGCCTCCGCTTTTTTCCGGGCCTCGTCCTCCATGCGCCGGCAGAGGGCCTCCCCCTCGCCGCTGAGCCGCTGGACGTTTTCCAGGTACTGGGCGGCGGCGCTCTCCGCCGCCTCAAACACGCCGTTGAGGCTCAGCGCCGCCTCGGCGATGGAGCCGGCGTTCTCCAGCTGGATGTCGCGGCTTTGCAGCCGGCGCTCCAGCTCCGCCTGCCGGGCGTGAAGCTGTTCGTTCTCCCGGGTCGCGGCCAGCAGCAGCTCCAGCAGCTGGACACGGTTCAATTTTTTAAGCTCTTGGTCCGTCATAGAAGCACCTCGACTGTCCCGCGGCATTTTGAAAATGACATAATTTTTATTATGTCGTTCTTTGCGCCCCGGTCAGGGCTGGCCGCCGGCGCTTGTTTGCCTTTTTCGGGCATGGAGAAAATACACCCCGACCGCCAAATGTCGAAAGATGGCTGTCAGGGTGTATTTGTGCTGCCCTTGTTCCAAAATGTGGGCATGAGAGGCGTAATGCCTCACAAATTCAGGAAAAATCTGTTAGAAGGGGTATTGATTTTTCTGTCCTTGCGTGCTACAATACGGAGTTGCTTAAATATGTACTGGGCACATGTCCAGACACATCGTCACATAATAAAAATTATGTGACGATTTTTATATCACCAGACCCAGGCGTTCGATCTTCCGGCGGTGTTCGCTGCCGGTGGACATGATATAGATTCTCGTGGTGTTGATGCTGCTGTGGCCCAGGATATCCGCCAGCTTGGCGATGTCCTTCTCGAAGCTGTAAAAGGTCCGGGCGAAGAGCTTGCGCAGGTTGTGGGGGAACACCTTCCCCGGCGTCACCCCGGCGTCCTGGCACAGCCGCTTCATCTGCGCCCAGATGCTGCTGCGGTCCAGGGGCCTCCCGCTCCGGGTGACGAAGATCACCCCGGACCGGAGGCCGTTTTTCTTTGCGTACTCCAGCAGGCGCTTTTTCAGCTTGCCGGGGATGAGGATGGTCCGGATCTTGCTCTTGCAGGTCACGGTGATCTCCCCCCGGGCCACGGCCTCCACCGTGAAGTACCGCAGCTCCGACACCCGGATGCCGGTGGAGCAGATGGCCTCCATCACCAGCCGCAGCCGGGGACGGCTCCGGGCGGCCTCCAGCAGGCGCAGGTACTCCTCCCGGGTCAGCTCCTTCTCCTCGGCGCAGTAGGTCTGCCGCTGGGTCCGCAGGTTTTTCACCCGGCAGTCCTGCCAGCCCAGCATGTTCAGCAAACTGTTGACGCTGGAGAGCATGGAGTTGACGGACCGGACGGTGTAGCCTCCCTCCACCAGGGACTGCTTGTAGGCGATCACCACCTCCTTGGTCACCGCGCCGCCGCCGAGATAGACGCGGAACGCCCTCGCGTCCCGCAGGTACTTGTCCACAGTGGCCCGGCTCTTTTCTTCCCGGATGAGGGCTTGCCGGTAGGCGTCCAGCAGGCCCTCGGTTACGATTCTCTCTGTCATAAGGCTGTTCCTCCTGTTTTTTTGAATTTGGTCTCCCCCTCGTATATTTTACCCAATCCACCCCTGTTTTGCCCAGAGTGAGGAATCTTGCAGCGGCTTGCCCGGCCCGGACGGCGGCAGGCCCCTTCAGGCCGCGCCGGCAGGGGAAACGCCCTGCGAAGGGCGCTTCCCGGCGGTGAAAAATTTGTTTTTGCTCTATCTTTCCTGATTATCATGTGATATAATATGAAAAACAATATGCTGCGGCGCCGGGACGCGCTTCTCCCGATGGGGAGGCGCGGCCTGAGACGCCCCGGGCATGGAAAGGGGATACTATGAACATCAGCAAGCAGCCGCTGGGCGGCCGTCCGAAGGGAGGCCCCGGCAGCACGGACCGAAACCGCCGCCATGGCGATTAACAAAGCGATGCGGGCGGCGCTTAACGCCCTGTCCTATCCGGAGATCGACCTGAAAAAGACCTACCTCCTGGAACGAGAACTGAAAAAGATCGCCTCGTGGAGACTGAAACGGCCCAGCTTATATCGCGTCTGGGAGCACGAGGTGCCGTGTGGGGATCACAAGGTCCCCGTTCGTATCTTCACGCCCTCCGAAGACACACGGCACCTCGTGCTTTTGTTTTTCCACGGCGGCGGCTGGGTGACGGGGGACATTGACAGCTACGACGGCGTCTGCGCCGACATGGCGGCGCTGACAGGCCGGATGGTGGTCTCGGTGGACTACCAGCTGGCGCCGGAGCACCCGTTCCCGGCGGGGCTGGAGGACTGCTACGCGGCGGCCCGGGAGCTGTTCCTCCACGGCGGGCTGCTGGATGCCAGGCCGGAGGAGATCACCCTGATCGGGGACAGCGCCGGGGGCAATCTGGCGGCGGCGGTGTCCCTGCTGGCCCGGGACCGGGGGGAATTTCTCCCCGCCCGCCAGATTCTGATCTATCCCGCCGTGGGGAACGACTATACGGAGGACTCCCCGTTCCCCTCCGTGCGGGAAAACGGAAGCGGATACCTGCTGACCGCCAAGCGCATCCGGGACTACATGGCCCTGTACCGGGCGTCGGAGGAGGACCTGGACAACCCCTATTTCGCCCCCATGACCGCGCGGGACTTCTCCCGCCAGCCGGATACGCTCATCATCACGGCGGAGTACTGCCCGCTGCGGGACGAGGCGGAGTTCTACGGGATGCAGCTGCGGGCGGCAGGGAACCGGGTGGAGACCGTGCGGATGCCCGACGCGCTCCACGGCTACTTCTCCCTGCCCGCCAGCTTCCGGCTGGTGAAGCAGACCTACGAGGTCATCAACCGCTTTTTAAAGGACGGTGCGCCATGAACGCGGCGGGAGCGCCCCGGTGGAGCCGCCTGGACAACGCGGCCAAGATCTTTCCGTCCAACAGCAGCGCCAGGGACTCCAAGGTGTTCCGGTTCTTCTGCGAGCTGTGGGAGCCGGTGGAGCCCAAGGCCCTGCAGTCCGCCCTGGACCAGACGGTCCGGCAGTTCCCGTTTTTCTGTTCGGTGATGAAGCGGGGGCTTTTCTGGAACTATCTGGAGGAGAGCGGCCTGCGCCCCGCCGTGGAGCAGGAGAGCACGCCGCCCTGCCTGTCCCTGTACTCCCCGGACCGCATGAGCCTGCTGTTCCGGGTCTCCTATTACGGCAGGCGGATCAACCTGGAGATCTACCATGTGCTGACCGACGGCACCGGGGCGGTGCAGTTTCTGCGCACGCTGGTCCACCGCTATCTGCTGGAGCGGCACCCGGGGGCGTTTTCCGACCCGCCGCCCGGGCTGAACGATACCGCGTCCCGCTCCCAGCTCTGGGCCGACAGCTTCCAGAAGTACTATGAGAAGCCGCCCCTGCCGAGGCCCGCCCTGACGCGGCGGGCGTACCGCCTGGGGGGCGAGCGGCTGCCGGAGAACCGGCTGTCCGTTATCGAGGGGCACATGCCGGTGGACGCGCTGCTGGCCTGCTCCCGGGCCAGGGGCGCGACGCTGACGGAGTTTCTGACCGCCGTGCTGATCCGCGCCATCCACGCCCAGATGCGCCTGCGGGACAAGGCCCGGCCAGTGGTCATTACGGTGCCCGTCAATCTGCGCAGCTATTTCCCCTCCGAATCGGCCCGCAATTTCTTTGCGACCATCGACGTGGGGTACGACTTCAGCCGCCAGCCGGACGACCTGGACGCCGTCACGGCCCATGTCCACAAAAGCTTTCGGGAGAACCTGACGGAGCAGCGGCTCCGGGACCGGGTCAACGCCCTGTGCTTCCTGGAGCACAATATCCCCCTGCGGCTGGTGCCGCTGCTGCTGAAGGACCGCATCCTGCACACGGCGGCCCAGGTGGCCGACCGGCAGGCCACCGCCTCCTTCTCCAACGTGGGGAAGGTCACAATGCCGGCGGAGATGGAGGGGTACGTCCGCCTGTTCGGCGCGTTTACCTCCCCCGACAAGCTGCAGGCCTGCGCCTGCTCCTTCCAAAACCGCTATGTGCTCAGCTTTGCCGGGCCGTTTTACGGCCACGACGTGGAGCGGGACTTTTTCCGGAGCCTGGCCCGGATGGGAATCGATGTGGAGATCGCCGCGGCGCTGCCCGGCGCGGAAGAGGAGGCGCAAGGTGCTCTACTGTGAAAAGTGCGGCGTGGATGTGATCGGGTCCCCGGCGGTCTGCCCCCTGTGTCAGGGGCCCCTGACCGGCGAGGCGGAGCCGGACGTCTACCCGGACGTCCCGCTGGCCGGGAAGCGCCGCCGGCTGCTGCTCCGCCTGCTTGCCCTGGGTACGGTGATAGGCGCGGTGGGCTGCGCCGCGGCGCTCCTGTGCTTTCCGGAGCATCATGCGGCGGCCCTCTCCGGCCTGGCGGGCCTGGCCAGCGGCTGGCTCACGGTGGGGATCGCCGTGAAGAAGCGGGGCAGGCCCCTGAAGGCGGTGTTCTGGCAGGCCTGTGTGCTCTCCGCCCTGGCCCTGGCGTGGGACTGGGGGACAGGCTTTCGGGGCTGGTCGCTGGAGTTTGCCCTGCCGGCCCTGTATCTCTGCACGATGCTGGCCATGGCCGTCATCGCCGGGCTCCTGCGCCTGCATCCGGAGGACTACCTGCTGTATCTGCTGCTGAATGGCCTGCTGGGGCTGGTCCCGCTGGTCCTGCTGCTGTGCGGCGCGGTGGAGACGGCGTACCCCGCGGTGCTCTGCGCCTGCGTCAGCGCGGTGCTCCTGGCGGCGCTGATCCTGTTCGAGGGCCCCGCCCTGAAGGGCGAGCTGATCCGCAGGCTCCACCTGTAGCGCCGCCGGACAGGGAGCCGGCGGCGTTCGGTGCGGACAATGGGGCCGAATCAGGCGCATTTTTCCCTTGTGACGGACGCAATTGGCGGAAATCCCTTGACTTTTCCGGCGGTAAAGGGTAGATTGATAAATCAATAGGGGATTTTCTGCGCCCGGAGCGGGAAGGCCGAGCATTGCGCGGGCCTGCGCCTGCGGAAACAGCGGCGGCGCGGACAGAGGAAACAGGTATGGTGACATTAAAGGACATCTCAAAGAGGACCGGCGTTTCTGCCACGACCATCTCCCGGGTCTTGAACAACGACGAGACCCTTGCCGTCAGCGACGAGACGAAGCGGGCCATTTTTGAAACCGCGTATGAGCTGGGATACATGCCGCCCCGGCGGCGGAAGCAGCTGGCCAATACGCTGAAGATCGGCGTAGCGGACTGGAAGGTCATTGTGGACGCCCAGCAGGACGAGAACCTGAAAGCGCTGGCCTTCTTTTCCGAGTCCGCCGCCCCGGGCCAAAAGATCGAGTATATCCGCATGGGGCAGGGGGAGACGGCGGAGGTGGACGGCATCCTGGCCTTTGGAGAGCTGACGGGGAGCGAGATCGCCCTGCTGCAGCAGTCCACCCGGTACATCACGTTTATCAACGGCGGGACCCGGGGCGAGGACAGCGACTGCATCCAGGTGGACCTGGACCTGGCCTGGGAGCGGGCGCTGCCGTACCTGGCCGGCGCCGAGAGCATCGGGTACATCGGAGGCGTGTTCCGGGGCGACGGCTATATGATCGGCCTGAGAAGGAAGGAGAGCGTCGTTGCGCTGCTGAAACGGCTGGGGAAATACCAGCCGTCCCACATGCGGGTGGGGGAGTTCAGCCGGGACGCGGGCTACCGGATGATGCGGGAGATGATCGCGGAGGGGGACTGCCCCAAGGCGGTCATCGTCGGGTCGGATATGATAGCCGCCGGCGTGCTGGACGCGCTGCAGGAGGCGGGAATCGTCAGCGGAAGGGATATCCGCCTGCTGATCTATCGGGACGTCCCCTCCGCGCAGCTCCCGGCGGGGGAGTACGCGGTGCTGAACGTATATCCCAACATCCTGTGGAAAAAGGCCATCCAGATGCTGCTGGAGCAGCTCCACGGCAGGACGGAGACCATCACCACCGTCATCACCCCCAAGCTCCTGATCAAAGATTAAAGAGGACCCCCGCCCCTCCGGCTCAGTGGACAGCAACCTGGCCGGAGGGGCGGGGATTGTCTATTTTGTACAGTTTGGCGGCCCAATATTGCACAAAATAGATATAAGTAAAATTTTAGTTAAAAAACTGTTGACGGGCGCGGCGGTTTTCGGTATAATGTACCACAGAAGCTGCGGCGGACGGAAGCGGCATACCGCCGGCAGCATAGCGGGGGATAGTGTTATGGGATGTTCCAGGTATGAGCTGGCGGTGCAGATCGTCTATGAGGCGGCGAAAATGCTCCCGTCTCCCGGCAGCTCCAGAATTGAATTTGAGAACAAGAGCGGCCACGCGGACATCGTGTCGAAATATGACAAGCTGATCGAGGCGTATCTCTCGGAGAAGATCCTGGAGGCCTTTCCCGCCGACGGGATCGTCGGCGAGGAGATGAACCACGCGGAGCGGGGCGAGTGGATCTGGTATGTGGACCCCATCGACGGGACCACCAATTTTGTCAACCAGCAGAAAAACTACGCCATCTCGCTGGGGTGCTACCACGACGGGACGGCGGAATTTGGAATCGTATACGATGTGGCCGGCGGCCGGATGTATCACGCCCAGGCGGGCGGCGGCGCCTTCTGCAACGGCGTCCGGCTGGAGAACAGAGGCCGCGCCGCCCTGGGGGAGATGATCCTGTACACCCCCATCGTGCAGGCGACGCTGATCGACGAGCACCCGTTCCGCAGCGGGATGCGGCGGCTGGCGGGCGACGTCCGGGCGGTGCGCTCCCTGGGGTCCGTGGCGCTGGAGCTGTGCGCCCTGGCCACGGGGGAGGCGGACCTGTTCCTGGCCCGGCGCTCCTGCCCCTGGGACCACAACGCGGCCAGAATCATATTGGAGGAGACCGGCGGCGCCCTTCGCACCTGGGAAAACCGCCCGGTGCCGCTGAATGCCGCCGCCAGCGTGGCCGCCGCCGGCAGCGCGGCGGTGCTGGACAAGGTCCTTGCGGAATACTGGTCAGACTAGGAGTGTGCCATGGAGCTGTTTATCGCCATCGGGCTGGAGCGCGGCAGCGCGGAGGGGCTGACGGATTTTGTGAAGGCGGCGCTGCCGGAGCATCCGGCGGAACAGCCGGACGATCTGCACATCACGCTGCACTACATCGGGGAGACGGACCGGGTCAATGAGATCGCCGAGCGGCTGAGCGATGCGGCCTGCCCGCCCTTCCACCTGGAATATACGGGGCTGGGGGCGTTCCTCCGGCAGGACGCGGAGACCAATGTGATCTGGCAGGGCGTCGCCGACCGGGAGGGCCGCCTGCCGCAGCTGCGGGACGCCGTTTCCAAGGCCCTTGCGGACATCCCCTTTTCCCGGGAGGACCGCTTTACGCCGCACGTCACCCTGTCCTATACCTCGCAGCCCTTCGACACGGAGACCCTGGAGCACACGGCCACGCCCTTGACAGGGGAGCCCTGGCAGGTGACGGAATTTCAGCTTTGGCAGGTGCTCCCAAGGCCGGGGGAGAGGTCCTTCCGCAAGCTGGCGACCTACCGGCTGTCCGGCGAGACGGAGCGGTCCTGCGCCAGGCTGCTGTGCGTCAACGACTTTCACGGCGCGCTGCAGGAGAACGCCATCGACCTGGGGGCGGCCAAGCTGGTGACGGCGGTCAACGCCTACCGGCAGGCCCACCCGGAGACGGAGGTGGTCTTCGGCGGCGACAACTGCTTTGGAGAGCCGGTGTCCGACCTGTTCGGCGGAAAGCCCGTGCTGGACGTGATGGGCGCCCTCCGCACCCGGGCCACGGTCCTGGGCAACCACGACTTCGATTCCCCGGTGGAGACGGTGGAGCGCTGGGCGGAGCAGGAGGGAGTCCCCCTGCTGGCGGCGAACCTGATCGACCAGCGGACCGGCAGCTGCCCCGGCTTTGTAAAGCCCTATGAGATCGTCACGGTAAACGGCTGGCGCATCGCGCTGATCGGGCTGTGTACCGTGGAACAGCTGCCCGGGCCGGACCATCCGGAGAGCTGGGCGGACTACCGGCTGACCGGCGCCGCGGAGGCCCTGGAGACCTGCGGGGCGCTTCTGCGGGAGGAGCAGCGCCGGGGCCGTGTGGACGCTGTGCTGGCCCTGACGCACCTGGGGCTGAAGGAGCTGGCCGGCGGCGTGCTGGAGGGCGGCGAGGCCCTGGAGGCGCTGGAGCGGTGCCCGTGGTGCCAGGGGATGTTCACCGCCCACTTCCACCAGTTCATGCAGCTGCTGATCGGCCGCACGGCGGTGGCCCAGGGCGGCAGCCGGGGCCAGGGCTTTTCCGTGCTGAAGCTGACGTTTGACAGGGCGCGGACGCTGCTGAGCGCGGTCCCCCTGGCATACGACCTCAGCGGGGACCACGGGCGCTACGAGGAGGACCCGGAGACCCGGGACCTGGTGGCGTCCTACTGCCGCAGGGCCGAATCAAAGCTCCGGGAGGTCGTCTTTACCGCGGAGGAGGACATCCGCAACCGGAACATGGCGGATTTCTCCCTGCCCATCACCGGCACCACCCTCTCCAAGCTGGCTGTGGACGTGATGCGGCAGGCCACGGGCTGCCCGGTGGCGATGACCTATGCCGGGCGCATCGGCGGCGAGGGCTTCCGGAAGGGGCCTGTCACGCTGTACGACTTCTACAAGGCATATGCCTTTGCCAATATCCTGGTGACCACCCGGATGACCGGCGCGGAGATCTGGGAGAATGTGAACATCGGGATGCGGACCATCGGGGCCGACGGCGTGTCGCCCCTGGCCGTGGGGGGCCTGATCGTGACCATCGACCCGGCACAGCCGGCGATGCACCGGGTCCTGCGGATCCAGGAGGAGAACGGCGCCGAGCTGGAGGCCGAACGGGTCTACCCGGTGGTGATCGAGGACTATTTGGCCTGCAATCCCTTCGGCTTCCGCTTCCCGGAGGGGAAGGCCCTTACCTACCACGACCAGAACGTCCGGTCGCTGATGCTGGACTACTTCCGGCGCAGAGGGACCTTGCGGGAGGAATACCCGACCAATATCGTTGTGAAAGGGGGCGCCGGCCGGTATGCAGGTGCGGTTTGAACACGTGTCCAAGCGGTTTGACACCAAGCGCGGTTCGGTGACGGCGGTCAACGACCTGAACATCACCATCCCCTCGGGGAAGCTGGTGGGCTTTTTGGGGCCCTCCGGCTGCGGCAAGACCACATCCCTCTATATGATCGCGGGGATCCACACCCTGACGGAGGGCAGCATCTGGTTCGGCGAGGAGTGCGTCACCGCGCTGCCTCCGGAGAAGCGGGGCGTGGGCATGGTGTTCCAGAACTACGCGCTGTATCCCCATCTGTCCGTCTATGAAAACATCGCCTTCCCGCTGGTGAACTCCCGGGACATCAAGCGGCAGTTCACCGCGGAGCTTGCGGACTACAACAGGGAACACGGCGCCAAGCTGAACTATAAGCAGTTTGTAGCCCTCCAGGTGGAGCACACGGCGGAGCTGGTGGAGATCCAGGACTACCTGGACCGCAAGCCGTCGGAGTTGTCCGGCGGCCAGCAGCAGCGGGTGGCCATTGCCCGGGCGCTGGTGAAGAAGCCGAGGATCTTGCTGCTGGACGAGCCGCTGAGCAATCTGGACGCGCGGCTGCGGCTCCAGACCCGGGAGGAGCTGAAGCGGATCCAGCGCAGGACCGGGATCACGACCATCTTCGTTACCCACGACCAGGAGGAGGCGCTGTCCATCTGCGACGAGATCGCCGTCATCAAGGAGGGCGTCCTGCAGCAGATGGGCCAGCCCCAGAGCGTGTTTGACGAGCCGGCGAATCTGTTTGTGGCGCAGTTTTTGGGAAGCCCGCCCATCAATGTCTTTGACGGCGAGGTGAAAGGCGGCGCGCTGTATGTGGGCGGCCGCCGGTGGAAGGAGCTGCCGGCCCCGGCGGCGGACCAGCCGGTGCGCATCGGCGTCCGCAGCGAGTGCTTCCGCTACCGCAAGACGCCGGACGGCCTGCGCGCCCAGGTGGAGTCGGTGTCCCGGCTGGGCGGCACGACGGCGGTGACGGCCCGGCTGGACGGCGGCGGTCAGGTCATTTTGACCCAGGACTACAGCGACCCCGCCGCTGCCGGCGAGGACATTTACCTGTATACCGTTCCCAACGGTACGATGCTCTTTGACGGGGCGGGAGGGAAGCTGATCCAATGGTAGAAAAAAAGAAGCCGAGGAAGTCCCTGAGCTATACCTGCACCGCGTACCTGTATCTCCTGCCGGCGTTTCTCCTGATGGCGGCGTTTATCATCTACCCCGCGCTGAACACCATCCTGACCTCGTTTAAGTACGGCTACAAGTTCCTCACCGGGGACTTTATGCGCTTCAGCGTGGAGCACTACAAGGAGATCTTTCAGGACCCGGTGTTCCTGCGGGCCTGCAAAAACACCCTGTTCATGGGGTTTGTCTGCGTCCCCTGCTCCATGCTCCTCTCCCTGGCGGTGGCGCTGCTGCTGAACGCCTCTAAGCGGTTCCAGGAGCTGCTGGCGACGCTGTACTACCTCCCCCAGGTGACCAACGTGATCGCGGCGGGCTTTGTGTTCGCGCTGATCTTCAACAACAACTACGGTCTGCTCAATACGGTGCTGGGCTGGTTCGGGATCGAGCCGGTGGCCTGGATCACCGGCAGGGGGATCGCGGGGGACCCGGCGCTGTATACGCAGTCCTATCTCCGGTGTCTGTTTATCCTGTTCTGTTACTCCATGTGGAACGGGCTGTCGCTGAAGGTGATCTTGTTCCTGGGCGGGCTGAAGGGCATCAACCAGCAGTACTACCAGGCGGCGCAGCTGGACGGGACCAGCCGGTGGAAGGTGCTGAGCAAGATCACGCTGCCCCTGCTCTCCCCCACGATCCTGTACGTGTACATCACCTCCAGCATCACGGCCTTCAAGGCCTATACGGCGGTGGTGGCGCTGTTCGGAAACGAGTTCGGTCCGGCGGGCGACAACTCCAAAATGATGATCACGCTGGTGGGGTACATCATCGACAAGCTGGGCAGCTACATCGACACCGGCGCGGTGTCCATGGCCTCTGCCGCCGCCGTCATCCTGCTTGCCGCCATCATGGTGCTGACGGGGGTGCAGATGAAGCTGACAGAACGGAGGGTCCACTACTGATGAACAAAACCGGTAACACGCTGGGAAGAATCTTCCTGCTGGTGGTCCTGGCCATGGTGCTGGTCCCCTTTTACTGGATGATCGCCACCTCCCTGAAGTCCAGCGCGGAGGTGGGGATGATCCCCTCCACTCTGTACCCCCACGCCCTCCACCCGGAGAACTACCTGGAGGCCCTGCGGGTGGCGCCGTTTATGCGCTACTTCCTCAACACGCTGATCGTCGCCGCGGCTGTCGTCCTGTTCAGCACGGCCATCAGCATCCTCTCCGCCTTCGCCTACGCGCGGCTGGATTTTCCGGGGAAGGACGTGCTGTTTTTCATCACCCTGGCCACCATGATGATCCCCCAGGAAATGCTGATCATCACCAATTTCAAGACCATTGCCGACTGGGGGTGGATGAACACCTATCAGGCGCTGATCATCCCGTACTGCATCAACGCGTCCCACATCTATCTGATGCGGCAGAATATGAAGCAGATCCCCAACGAGCTGTATATCGCCTCGCGAATTGACGGACTGACCAATTTCCGCTTTCTGGTCAAGGTGGTCATCCCCCAGATCAAGTCCTCCATTTTCACCTCCATGCTGCTGTCCATGATCTGGATCTGGAACACCTTTGCCTGGCCCAACCTGGTCACGACCAACGATGCGCTGCGCCTGATCTCCAACGGACTGAAAAACGCCTTCACCCAGAGCTCCGGCGACGTGGCCTACGAGCTTCAGATGGCGGCTGCGACGATGGTTACCATACCGCTGATCCTCGCCTTTATCATCTTCCGGAAGTATATCCTCTCCGGGGTGACAAAGGGCGGAATCAAAGGGTAACAAACATACAAACAAAACAGAAACGGAGGAATCAGAACATGAAGAGATCTCTTGCACTGCTGCTGGCCCTTGTCATGTCTCTTACCCTGCTGGCGACCGGCTGCGGCGAACAGGGCAACCAGAACGAGGGGCCCGGCGGCGAACAAAAGGAGGAGACCGGCGGCGAGCAGAAAGAGGAGACCGGCGGCAGCCCTCTGTCCGCGGCCGCCGCAAAGGTGCTGGTGGACAAGGAGGAAGTGAACATCTCCTTCTGGACCGGTACCGGCGCGGCCAACTTCCCCTACCTGGAGGCCATTGTCAACGCCTTCCAGGAGGAGTACCCCAACATCCACGTGGACTTCCAGAACCAGGGGCCTGTCTCTGACCTGATGGACAAGCTCACCCAGAACATCGTCTCCAAGTCCACCCCGACCCTGTCCAACATCAACCCCACCTACTTCCTGGAGTACATCGACAGCGGCGCCATCATCGACCTGGCCCCCTACTATGAGGATGAGCAGCTCGGCTTCACCGAGGAGGAGAAGGCGGCCTTCCTGCCCAGCTTCATCCGGGAGGCCCAGAGCTTCGGCGGCGAGGGCACCATGTACGGCTTCCCCACCAACAAGAAGACCACGGAGGTCCTGTTCTACAACAAGACCTACTTCGACGCCAAGGGCTGGGACGCCCCCAAGACCTGGGACGAGGTGGCGGAGTACAGCCGGCAGATCAAAGAGGACACCGGGATGCCCGGCTTCAGCTACGACGTGGCCTACGGGGAGGGAGCCTACCACCTGCTGAGCATGCAGTGGGGCAGCCCCTACATTGATGAAAACGGCGCGGCCATCGACAACGACGCCTCCAGGGCGGCCATCCAGTTCTACAAGGACAACTACGACGCGGGCTATTTCACCATGCCCTCCGACCTGCCCAGCTCCAACGGCGGCAACTACTCCAACAGCGGCTTCACCAACAAGGAGTGCTACATGTTCGTCGGCTCCGCCGCAGGCGCCCAGTACAGCATCCCCAGCGCGGAGAAGGGCCAGGAGGTCTTTGAGGTGGGCATCGCCCCGCTGCCCCAGAAGGACGAGGCGAACAAGCTGGCCTTTGCCAGAGGCGAGGACTACTGCATCTTCTCCAACGCCAGCGACGAGGAGCGGGTGGCCGCGTGGCTGCTCATCAAGTTCCTCAGCCGGGACGACCAAAACGTGGAGTGGCTGATCGCCACGGGGAACCTGCCCATCACCAGCACCATGGCGGAGAACCCCGACTACCAGGCGTTCCTGTCCACGCCGAACGACGGCGGCAAGACCTACTACACCGCGTCTGAGATCAACGCGGCGCTGGAAATGTCGGATTACATGGCCTATGAGAGCATGACGGACGTGACCGCGTCCCTGGCGGCAGCGGCCGGCAGCATGTGGAAGGCGATCATCATCGGCGGCCAGGATATCGACAGCGCCATCGCCGACGCCATCGCGCAGACAAAGTAAAGCGGACGCGGGGGAATATGCCCGGGCATATTCCCCCGCGCCTTTGAGGAGAACGGTATGTGCGGCAGATCCATTTTCTTTTTTGACTTCGACAACACCCTCTATTCCCACCAGAGCAGGGAGATCCCCGCCGGCGCGCTGGAGGCGCTGGCGGAGCTGAGGCGCCAGGGGCACCAGGTCGTCCTGATCTCCGGCCGGGGGAACGAATCCATGCCCCTCTTTCAGGCGGAATTTGACCGGCTGCCGGATACGGTGTGCCTTTTAAACGGGCAGGTGATCTATCACCGGGGACAGCTGGTGTTCCGCCGGAGCCTGCCGGCGCTGGAGCTTCACGAACTCTTTTCCAGGGCGAGGGAGCACGGCGTCGTTTACGGCGGCTACGACTTCCAGGGGCTGGTCATCAGCGCCGTCAACGACCGCGTGCGCGCGGTGTGGCAGGATTTCCGGGGGGAGATCCCCAGGGTGGAGCCGGCGCTGGAGGAAAAAGAGGCGATCTACCAGGCGTGCCTGTACATGACCCGGGAGGAGCAGGACCTGTTCGGCGGGCTGCTGGCCGGCTATGTGACCAACTGGTCCCACCCGTACCTCTGCAATCTCATCAGCAGACAGGCGGGAAAGTCCCAGTCGGTGGCCTGGTGCCTGGACTATTTCGGCATGGACGCGGAGCGCGCCTACGCGTTCGGGGACGGCTACAACGACATGGACATGCTCTCGGCGGTAGGCCACGGTGTGGCCATGGAAAACGGCTTCGGCCCCCTGAAGGAGCTGGCGGAGTACGTGGCGCCGGCTCCGGAGCAGGACGGGATACGGCGGGCCCTGGCGCACTACGGCTTCCTTCCCGGCTGAGCTCCGCCGGAGCGAACCTTCCGAAAAAATTGCGGAGCAATATTTTTTGTGCAAAAATTCCTTTGACAAATTCGCAAAAAGTGATAAAATATAATCAAACGTGTGGCGTAACTGCGTAAATCCAGTTTTCGCCCACGTTTATTTTTTAGAACAGGAGAGCGTAATCATGAAGCGGATCAAAGCGGCCTGCATCTGCCAGACCCTCCATTTTATGCTGAAGGAGGATGTTGACCACGACACTGCCGCTGCGCAGATCGCCGCGGAGGTGGAGCACTACAAGAAGAGCCTGGAGCGCAACCGCACCCAGCACAAGATCCTTGAGGAAACCGTGCAGCCCGACGGCTCGGTGATCATCAAGATCATTAAGCAGTATAACGCCAGCCCTGTGGGCAGCTATCTGGACTGACCGGCGCCTATGACGAAGCTGGAGGGGAAAAGAACGTACACACCCGGGACGCTGATCCTGTACGGCAGGACCGGCGTCTGCCAAGTGGAGGGCGTTTCGGAAAAAAAGCTGCCTGGGGAGAAGGAACCGACTCTTTTTTATCTTCTGCGCCCCCTGTACCAAAGCGGCACGATCTGGGCGCCGGTGGAGAAGGTGGAAAACGGTACGATCTTTTCGCGGCCGCTGATGACCCGGGATCAGGCGCGGACATTTATTGAGGCGCTGCCCTCCTTGCCTGCGACGCCGTACCACAGCCAGAATATCAACCAGCTCAAGGACCACTACCGCCAGCAGCTCCAGAGCCTTACCAGCCAGGACATGGCCCTGCTGATGCGCTCGATCTACGCGAAGCGGCAGGAGGCGGAGAGCAGACGGCAGAAGATCAGCGCGGTGGACCAGCGGTTTATGGAGGAGGCGGAGGGCCTGCTCTACGGCGAGCTTGCCGCCGCGCTGGGCATCGGCCGGGACGAGGTCAGGGACTATATCAGCAGGACCCTGTGCGAGTCCTAGCGGTCTGAATTTCATAATTATCTTTCGTAGAAAAGTGCGTGGCCAAAGAGGCGTAAATCCAGCTTCTTTGGCCGCGCATTTTTTGCGGCAATTTCCTGCCGCACTTGATTCCACGTTCACAAGGAGGAGCATTTACCCATGGACCAGAACGCAAACGAGAAAGCAAACGCATTTTTGGAGGAGCGCCCTGTAGGCAGCCTCATGAGGAAGTACGCGGTGCCCTGCGTCATCTCCCTGCTGGTGGCGGCGCTGTACAACATCGTGGACCAGCTCTTTATCGCCAACGCCAGCTACCTGGGCTCTTACGGCAACGCCGCCAATACGGTGGTGTTCCCCATGACGGTGGTGGCCCTGGCCGTGGCCGTGATGATCGGGGACGGCTGCTGCGCCTTCGTCAGCATCGCCCTGGGCGCAGGCCGCAGGGAGGACGCCCACCGGAGCATCGGCAGCGCGGTGCTGCTGTGCGTGATCAGCAGCCTGGCGCTGACCGCCCTGTACCTGGTTTTCCAGGAGCCGATCCTGACCATGTTCGGCGGCAGGGTCAACGAGGAGACCTTTGCCCGCGCCAAGGAGTACTTCTTCTGGATCACGGTGGGCATCCCCTTCTATATGTTCGGCCAGGCGCTGAACCCCATCATCCGCTCCGACGGCAGTCCCAGGTTCGCCATGGCCTCCACCCTGGCCGGCGCGGTGGTGAACATCATCCTGGACCCGGTGTTCATCTTCGTGTTCCGGTGGGGCATGATGGGCGCGGCGGTGGCCACGGTGCTGGGGCAGGTGCTGACGGCGGCGCTGGCGGTGTGGTATCTGTTCCATATGAAGGCGGTGAAGCTGGAGAGGAGCAGCTTCCGCATCTACCGGAAGCTGGCGGGGAAGTACCTGGCCCTGGGGATCACCAGCTTCCTCTCCCAGATCTCCCTGGTGGCGTCTATGGCGGCCGTCAACAACATGATCCGGAAATACGGCGCCCTGGACCCCGTGTTCGGCCAGGCGCAGTACGCCCAGATTCCCATGGCGGTGGTGGGCATCGTGATGAAGTTCTTCCAGATCGTCATTTCCATCGCCGTGGGCACGGCGGCGGGGTGCATCCCCATTGTGGGCTACAACATCGGCGCGGGGCGGAAGGACCGGGTCAGGGGCTTGTTTGCCCGGCTGCTGCTGACGGAGGCTCTGGTGGGGGCGGCGGCCCTGCTGATCGTGGAGCTGTTCCCCCGGCAGCTGATTGCCCTTTTCGGCGCGGCCAACGAGAGCGTCCACTACACGCAGTTCGCCGTCAGGAGCTTCCGCGTGTATCTGTGCATGATGATCTTCGCCACCGTCAACAAGGGGACCTTCATCTTCCTGCAGTCCCTGGGCAAGGCCCTGGCCTCCACCCTGATCTCCCTGGTGCGGGAGGTGGTGTTCGGCGTGGGCTTCGCCCTGCTGCTGCCCCGGTTCTTCGGGCTGGACGGCGTGCTGTACTCCATGCCGGTGTCGGACCTGCTGACTTTTCTCATGGCGGCGGCGGTCATTGTGAGGACGTTTCACGAGCTGGCCCCGGCGGACAGCCAAAATTTTCTTGCCGGGGGTATTGAAAAGCGGCACGATTTATGATAATTTAAGCTAGAATGAAGTGTGCTGTGCCCGGCGGCTGAGGAGCGTTTTTCGCCGCCTGTCCGCGTCCCGGGGAGGGGCGGCCCGCTTCTTCGGACGGGTCCCGGCGCCGCCTGGTCCCGCCCTGTTTGACGACGATATGCTTGGCGGTCCCCCCGGACAATGCGCCTGGTGACACCCGACGAACTGCGAAAGGAGTACCCAAATGCACAAGAAAAGATACGCGGCCGCGCTGCTGCTGGCCCTCTATCTCCTCACCGGCTGCGGAGCGGCCAGGCCGTATGATTCCGCCCGGACCGGCGCGGGCGCCGCGCCGCTGAGCGCGCGGACAGAGCGGGTATCGGCCGTGCGGCTGTCCGCGGCGGCGGATGAGAAGGAGGAAGCGCCCGCCCTGCTGCTGCCGGAGGCCTCCGGCACGGCGGTGAAGAAGAACGAAAAGGCGGAGATCGACTACTCCAACACCGCCGACGGCTATGTGATGGCCCGGTTCACCGCCTCCACCACCAAGCGGCTGAAGGTCCAGGTGACGGGGCCGTCCACCACCTACACCTACGACCTCCCCGCCGGGGAGTGGGTCACCTTCCCCCTTTCCGAGGGCGACGGGAAGTACAAGGTCATGGTGGCGGAGAATACCACCGGCACCAAGTACGCCGTGGTGGTCAGCGTGTCCTTCCAGGTGACGCTGACCGACGAGTTCGCCCCCTTCCTGCGGCCCAACCAGTACGTGGACTACAGCGTGGCCCCCAACACCGTGGACAAGGCGGCGGAGCTGACGGAGGACATCACCGATCCCCTGGAGAAGGTGGAGAAGGTGTACGACTACGTCATCAGCAGCCTGACCTACGACACGAAGAAGGCCAAGAACGTGAAGAGCGGCTACCTCCCCGTGCTGGACACCGTTTTGGAGGAGAAGAAGGGCATCTGCTTTGACTACGCCGCCCTGATGACCGGGATGCTCCGCAGCCAGAGCGTCCCCTGCAAGCTGGTGGTGGGCTTCGCCGGAAAGGCGTACCACGCTTGGATCAGCGTCTGGACCGAGGAGGAGGGCTGGATCGACGGGGTGATCTACTTCGACGGGACCGCCTGGCACCGGATGGACCCCACCTTCGCCTCCTCCGGCAAGAGCAGCGAGTCCATTATGAAATACATCGGCGACGGAAGCAACTACACCGTAAAATATCTCTATTGATCAGGAGCCCGTACCCGTATGAAAAAACAAGTTTCTAAGGAAGAGATCGCCTCCCTGTGCCTGGAGCTGTCCCTGCTGCTCCACGCCGGCGTGGGAACGGGAGGCGCGCTGCACCTGCTGGCGGAGGAGGAGGGCGGCCCGCTGCTGCCCGCTCTGGCGGAGCAGGTGGACGAGGGGACGCCTCTGCACCAGGCCCTGCGGGAGAGCGGGGCCTTCCCCGTGTATGTCTGCGGCCTGGTGGAGGTGGGCGAGCGGACGGGCCGGACCGAGGAGGCCCTGCGGGCCCTGTCCCAGTACTACGAGGGCCGGGTGCGCCTGGACCGCCGGGTCCGCAGCGCCCTGCTGTATCCGGCGGTGATGCTGGCCCTGATGCTGGTGGTCATCGGCGTGCTGCTGGTGAAGGTGCTGCCCATTTTTGACGACGTGTACGCCTCCCTGGGCGGGCGGCTCACCGGCATCGCCGGGGGCCTTCTGAACCTGGGCCGCTGGCTGGAGGGGGCCATGCCTGTGCTGTGGGTCCTGCTGGCCCTGTTCGCAGTGCTGGTCTGCGCCTACGCGCTGTCCGAGTCCTTCCGGGGAAAGCTCACCGCCCTGTGGCAGAAGCGCTGGGGCGACCGGGGCGTGGCAAGGAAGCTGAATAACGCCCGCCTGGCCCAGGCTATGGCCATGGGCATGGCCAGCGGCCTGCCGCTGGAGGAGGCGGTGGACCTGTCCGCCAACCTGATGGAGGGCGGCGCCAAGGAGCGCTGCCAGGACTGCCGCCGCCGTCTGGAGGAGGGTCAGGGCCTCAGCGCCGCCCTGAAGGACAGCGGCCTCCTGCCGCCCAGCCAGTGCCGTCTGCTGGAGCTTGGCCAGCGGGGCGGCGCGGGCGACGCCACCATGGAGAAGATCGCCCACGACCTGACGGAGGAGGGCGAAGCCGCCCTGGAGAATCTGGTGTCCAGGGTGGAGCCGGCGCTGGTGCTGGTGTGCTCCCTGCTGGTGGGGCTGATTTTGCTGTCTGTGATGCTGCCGCTGATGAACATCATGGCGGCCATCGGGTGAGCCTATGGGACGGAAGAAGAGCCATCTGCTGCCCCTGCTGCGGGGGCTGCTCCTGCCGGTCATCGCCGCGGCGGTGCTGCTGTGCTTTGCCACGGCCGTGGACAGCCTCAGCCGCGGCAGCAGCCAGGAGGACCTGGAGCAGCTGGAGGAGACCCTGCGCCGCAGCTGCGCGGCCTGCTACGCCGCCGAGGGGGCCTATCCCCCCACCCTGGAGTATCTGAAGGAGTACTACGGCCTGCAGGTGGATGAGACCCGGTATACGGTCCATTACTCTGTGATCGCGGAGAATTTGATGCCGGATATTACGGTCCTGGAGAATGATCGGTGATGAGACGAAACGGGAAACAGCATATGGATGGACTGGCGGCGCTGCTGCTGTTCGGGATCTTCGCGGCCTGCGTGCTGGCGGTGCTCCTGACGGGGGCGGGGGCCTACCGCCGTCTGACGGAGCGGGACCAGGCGTCCTATGAGCGCCGGACCTGCGCCCAGTATATCGCCACCCGGATCCGCCAGGCGGACCGCCAGGGCAGCGTGTCCGTGGAGCCCTTCGGCGGCGTGACCGCCCTGTGCCTTGCGGAGGAGGGCGGCTACGTGACGTACGTCTACTGCTACGACGGATATTTGATGGAGCTGTATACCGCCGCGGACGCGGAGCTGGCCCCGGAGGACGGGGAGCAGCTCATGCGGGCGGCGGGACTTGACCTGTCCCTGACCGGCGGCCTGCTGGAGGTCACGGTCACAGACCCTGACGGCGCGGCGGAGCGGCTGTACCTGTCCCTGCGCAGCGGAGAGGGGGCGGCGGCATGAGGAGCAAGGCGCCCCTGGCCCTGATGGAGCAGATGGTCATGCTGCTGGTGTTCGCCCTGGCGGCGGCCCTGTGCGTGCAGTCCTTTGCCAAGTCGGATGCGCTGTCCCAGCGGGGCGAGGCCCGGGACCGGGCCGTGACGGTGTGCCAGTCCGCGGCGGAGGTCATCCGCAGCTGCGGCGGCGAGCCGGCCCACGCCCTCTCCGGCGCGGCGGAGCAGCTGGGCTGCCACTATGACCAGGGGCTTCTCTGGGCGGACTATGATGAGAATTGGAACAGCGGCGCCGGGGATGCTTACCGCCTGACGGCCCAGGGCATCCCCTCGGAGACGCCGGGCCTGTACGCGGCCTGCGTGGCGGTAGACTGCGGCGGGGAGACGCTGTTTGAGATCACCGTGGCCTGGCAGGAGGTGAGCGCCGGTGAATAGGGAAAAAAAGACCCGTTTTGCCCCGCCGGCGGTGGGCGGCGTGTCCCTGCTGGTGGTGTTCGCGGTGCTGTGCCTGACCATATTCGCCCTGCTGAGCCTCACCACGGTCCAGGCCAACCGCCGGCTGTCTGACGCCGCCGCCCAGGCGGTGCAGGACTACTACGCCGCCGACTGCAAGGCCCAGGCCGTCCTGGCCTGGCTGCGCACCGGCGAGGGCAGGCCGGAGCTGCCGGAGGACTTTACCGTCACCACGTCCATCATCGACTATCCCGACCGCAGCGAGAGCGTCCACGCCTACACCATCCCCATCTCCGACACCCAGGAGCTGCAGGTGGAGGTCCGGGTGGCCGGCGCGGAGGACTATGAGATCCTGCGCTGGCAGGCGGCGCCCTCCCGGGAGTGGCAGGCGGACGACAGCCTGGAGCTGTGGGACGGCGAAGCATTTGAATAGGACCTGATACCCCCGGTGGACAGGCCGTGCGCCGGTCGTCCGCCGGGGGTAAAAAAACGGAAACGCATTTTTGGGGGCTGTTATGGCGGAATTGCTGGATTATCTGAAGCAGGCGGTGGAGGACTCCGCCTCCGATCTGTTTATCATCGCGGGCGGCCGTGTGTGCGAGAAGCGGGAGAAGCGCATGGTGCCTATCAGCGAGGAGAAGGTCTTTCCCCAGGAGACGGAGCGCCTGATCATGGGCCTGTACGACCTGGCGGAGCGGGACAGCGCCGCCTATCTCCGGCGGGGCGACGACGACTTCTCCTTCTCCGTGCCGGGGCTGGCCCGCTTCCGGGTCAACGCCTACCGGCAGAGGGGGTCTCTGGCGGCGGTGGTCCGGGTGGTGGCCTTCCGCATCCCGGACTGGCAGACCCTGGGCATCCCGGAGCGGGTCATGGACCTGGCGGATACCGCCCACGGCATGGTGCTGGTCACCGGCACCGCCGGCAGCGGCAAGTCCACCACCCAGGCGTGCATTATCGACCGCATCAACCGGACCCGGGACTGCCACATCATCACCCTGGAGGACCCTATCGAGTACCTGCACCGGGACCAGCGCAGCATCGTCAGCCAGCGGGAGATCGCCATTGATACCGAGAACTACCTCAGCGCCCTCCGGGCCTGCCTGCGTCAGGCGCCGGACGTGATATTGCTGGGGGAGATGCGGGACGCGGAGACCATCCACACCGCCATGACGGCGGCGGAGACCGGGCACCTGCTGATTGCCACCCTCCACACCAGGGGGGCGGTGAACACCATCGACCGCATCGTGGACACCTTCCCCGCCGGGCAGCAGGAGCAGGTCCGCGCCCAGCTGGGCATGGTGCTGCGCACGGTGGTCTCCCAGCAGCTGCTGCCGGGGGCCAAGGGCGACCTGGTGCCGGCCTTTGAGGTCATGCACATGAACAGCGCCATCCGCAGCATGATCCGGGACAACAAGACCCATCAGATCGACAACGCCATCGCCTCCGGCGGCGGGGAGGGCATGGTGAGCATGGACAGCTCCATCCTGGCCCTCTACCGGGAGGGGAGGATCACCGCGGAGACCGCGGTGGGCTGCGCCAGCAACCCGGAGCAGATGCGCCGCAGGATCGGCTAAGACGGGCCCCTGCCGGAAAATTTGATACACGAATCAAGCGCCGGCCGCCCCTTTTTTGAGGGGCGGCCGGCGCTTTGCGTGTCTGACGGGGAACTTACAGGGTGAACTGCACGGCGCAGAAGGCGGCGTAGACGCACAGCAGGGCGACGCCCTGGGCCCGGGACAGCTTGCCCCGGACAAGGGCGGGGACGGTCATCAGGACCATCACCAGCAGCATCACCGGCAGGTCCAGAACCAGGCTGGAGTTGACGCCGAAGAGGGTGGCGCTCTGGGGGATGGGGAAGGGGGCCAGGGCCACGGACATGCCGCTGACCAGCACCAGGTTGAACACGTTGGCGCCTACGATGTTGCCCAGGGACAGGTCGCTGTGGCCCTTCACCAGGGAGGTGATGGCGGTGACCAGCTCCGGCAGGCTGGTGCCCAGGGCCACGAAGGTCAGGGCGATGACGGACTCGGGCACGCCCAGGGCCTGGGCGATGAGGGTGCCGTTATCCACCAGCAGCCGGGCGCCCACGGCGATGGCGGCGGCGCCCACCACCAGCAGCACCAGCGTTTTGGCCAGGGACATCTCCTCGGCGTCCGAGGCCTCCGCCGGGGTGGGGGAGCGCTTCATCTGCCACACGTTGGCCACCATATAGGCCACGAAGATGGCCAGCAGAAGGAAGCCCATGGGCCGGGTGAACTGTCCCATGCCGTAGGCTGCCACGCAGTAGACGGCGGCCGATAGGAAGAAGAAGGCCACCGGGACCCGGAGGGTTTTGGGGTCCACCCTGCCGGGCCGTACCGCGATGGTGATGGCGGCGATCAGGGCGGCGTTGCAGATGACGGAGCCGATGGCGTTGCCGTAGGCGATCTCGCCGTGGCCGGACACAGCCGACATGGTGGAGACCATGACCTCCGGCAGGGTGGTGCCGATGGACACCACGGTGGCGCCGATGAGCAGCTCCGGCAGGTGGAAGCGGCGGGCCAGGGCCGACGCCCCGTCTACGAACCAGTCGCCGCCCTTGATGAGGCAGAGCAGTCCGACAAGAAAGAGCAGCACAGGAATGAGCATGGGGATAGACCTCCTAAGAAGTATGTGACGGCGGAAAAGCCGTCAACCATTATACCGCTGTTTCCCCCGGGGGACAACTCCTTTTTGTAAAAATCTGCCAGGGGTATAGGGGAAAAGAAAAAGCACCGGCCAAGATGGCCGGTGCAATAAAATGGAGCGGGCGACGGGGCTCGAACCCGCTACCTCCACCTTGGCAAGGTGGCGCTCTACCAGATGAGCTACGCCCGCAGAACATGGGTTATTATAACAACGGTTTTCAAATTTGTCAACGGCTTTTTTAAAAAATCCCGCAGCAAAATCCCGCAGCTTTTGAAAAAGGGCGGCAGACGTATCCCGCGTCTGCCGCCCCTCTGGCCTGCCGGAGCTTACCAGTGGCTGTTCTCGCCGTCGGAGAGGATGCCGTCGGTGTCGTGGACCCTGGCGTTGTCCAGCATCCGCTGGAAGCTGGTGCGGCCCACGCCGCCCCGGGCGGTATTGTTCCCGGCGGCGCTGTTGCTGCCGGTGCTGCCGCCGTTGCCGCCGTCCAGCAGGTCCTCCATGGCGTCGCCCACGTCGTCGGCGGCGTCGTAGAGGTCGTCGCCCACGGTGTCGCCGCCGTTGGCGCCATTGGCGCCGTTGCTGCCAAAGTTGTTCTGGCCGCCGCTGCCGGCGTTATTGCCGCCGTTGGCGGTACCGCTGTTGGCGCCATTGTTCGTGCCGTTCATACCGCCGTTGGCGCCGTTATTGGCGCCGTTGGCGCCACTGTTGGCGTCATTGGTACCGTTGGTGGCGCCGTTATGGGTGCCGCTGCTGCCGCTGCTGTTGTTCCGGTCGCCTGCGCCGCAGGCGGCCAGGGACATCACCAGCGCCGCCGCCAGGGCAAAGATCGCAAGCTGTCTCCGTTTCATCCCGATTCCTCCTTCCTGATCTTCGCGCTTTCCGCGCTGAACGTAGTATGGACGAAGGGCGGGATCTTATCGCTGACGCTTTTAGCAATTTCTGCGTTTTTTTGGAAAAAAGGAGGGCCGCCCGGCACAGGCAGCCCTCCCGCGGTTATGATTCAAGGACGTGGGTCCGGTCCAGCGCCATCAGCAGCGGGACGCCCAGCACGTAGCAGACCACCAGCTCGCCCAGGGCCACCGTGGCGGCGTTGTAGGCGAACACGCCCCAGAAGGCGGCGGAGAAGCCCGCCTCGTAGTAGGCCAGCATACCGCCCACCAGCAGGCCGTTGCAGATCACCGGGGGCAGGGGGGCCAGCCACCTGTTTTTGCACCGGGCGGTGATCAGCCCGGCGATCAGGGTGGCGGCGGAGCCGATGACCAGGTCCAGCACGCCGTAGGGGCTGATGATGTTGGAGATGATGCAGCCCACGAACAGCCCCCAGGCGGTGACGGGGGAGAGGAAGGGCAGCACGGTCAGCGCCTCGGAGAACCGGAACTGGATGGGTCCGTAGGCCAGGTTGAACAGGTTGGCCAGGTAGCTGAGGACCACATAGAGCGCGCCGGTGATGGCGGCCAGGGTGAGCTGGCGGGTGGTGAGTTTCTTCATTGGTACGTACCTCCATTTTTTGTTTAGAGAACGGCGGCCTGGTATTCTCCCGCGGGAGGACCGCCGAACGAACGGAGCGCTTTGGCTCCGCTTGGACTGGGTGTGGAGACCAGTCGAGGGAATTATACCATGGAGATACGCCGGTGTAAAGAAAAAACAGGGAGCGCCGGCGGCGCTCCCCGTTTCGATGCTTATTTGATCTCCTCCAGCTCCTCCAGCCACAGCCGGGCGGCGGCGTCGCTGGGCATCCGCCAGTCGCCCCGGGGGCTCAGGGCCACGGACCCCACCTTGGGGCCGTCGGGCAGGCAGGAGCGCTTGAACTGCTGGGCGAAGAAGCGCCGGTAGAAGTTTTTCAGCCACTTCAGGATGACCTCACGGCTGTACCGGTTCCCCAGGGCCTTTTCCGCCAGACGCAGCACCTTCCGGGGGCCGAAGCCCCACCGGACGACATAGTACAGGAAGAAGTCGTGGAGCTCATAGGGCCCCACCAGGTCCTCGGTCCGCTGGCTGATCTGGCCCTGGACGGCGGGCAGCAGCTCCGGGGACACGGGGGTGTCCAGGATGTCCTCCAGCACGCGGGTCAGGTCCTCGTCCTTGCGGAGGTTGTCCCGGGCCACATAGTCCACCAGGTGGCGCACCAGGGTCTTGGGGATGGAGGCGTTGACGCCGTACATGCTCATGTGGTCGCCGTTGTAGGTGGCCCAGCCCAGGGCCAGCTCGCTGAGGTCCCCGGTGCCGATGACCAGGCCGCCGGTCTGGTTGGCCACGTCCATGAGCACCTGGGTCCGCTCCCGGGCCTGGGCGTTCTCATAGGTGACGGAGTGGTCGCTCAGGTCGTGGCCGATGTCCCGCAGGTGGCTTTTCACCGTCTCCCCGATGGGGATGGTCCGCAGGGTCGCCCCCATGCGCTCCGCCAGGAGCACGGCGTTGTTTCTGGTCCGGTCCGTGGTGCCGAAGCAGGGCATGGTGATGGCGATGATATCCGTGGCCGGGCGGTGGAGCATCCCCATGGCCAGGGCCGTGATCAGCAGGGCCAGGGTGGAGTCCAGCCCGCCGGAGAGGCCCACCACCGCCGTCTTGGCCCCGGTGTGCTCCAGCCGCTTTTTCAGGCCCAGGGCCGCGATGGTCAGGATCTCCTGGCACCGGGCGGCCCGGTCGGCGGCGTTCTCCGGGATGAAGGGGGTGGGGGAGACGTACCGGCGGAGCTTGGTGGAGGCGGGGGTGAATTCCGCCTCGCTGCGATAGAGGCCGTCCATGTCCTCCGCCGGGAAGGTAGTCAGGCGGCGGCGCTCGTAGGCCAGACGCTGCACGTCGATCTCCGAGATGGTCAGCCCCGTGGAGAGGCGGTTCTCCGCCAGAAGGGCGCCGTTTTCCGCGATCATGTTGTGGCCGGTAAAGACCACGTCGGTGGTGGATTCCCCCTCCCCGGCGTCGGCGTACACGTAGCCGCAGCAGAGGCGGCCGGACTGGCCCACCACCAGCTGGCGGCGGTAGGCCGCCTTGCCCACCACCTCGTTGGAGGCGGAGAGGTTCAAAATGAGGGTGGCCCCGGCCTCCGCCAGACGGCGGGAGGGGGGATCGGCGGCCCACAGGTCCTCACAGATCTCCACGCCGATCTTCAGCCCCGGAAGGTCGGGGCAGTCGATGACGCACTGGCCCATGCCGCCGTAGCTGCCGAAGGCCAGCACGCTGTCCTGGGGCGCGGCGTCCGGGGCCCTGCCGCCGGGGGCGAACCACCGCTTCTCATAGAATTCGGCGTAGTTGGGCAGGTGGGTCTTGGGCACCACCGCCAGGACCTCACCCTTCTGGATCACCACGGCGCAGTTGTAGAGCTTGCCGCCGGCGCGCACGGGCATCCCCAGGGCGGTGAGGATCTCCAGGTGCCTGGTGGCCTCCAGGATGGTCCCCAGGCCTTCCGCCGCCCCGTCCAGCAGGGTGTCCTGCAAAAAGAGGTCGCCGCAGGTGTAGCCCGTCAGGCACAGCTCCGGCAGGACCAGGACCTTGACGCCCTGGCTGTCCGCCTCCCGAATCATGGTGAAGATCTGCTCCGCGTTGTACCGGCAGTCCGCCACCCGAATCTTGGGGGTCCCGGCGGCCACGGTGATAAATCCGTCTCTCATAACATTGCCTCCCTTGTCCTATGTACCGCCCGGCGCCGGGCGGGATATTTTTTCACTATTATACCCCCGAAAAGGGAAAGATGCAACAGGAGAGGACCGCTTTCCCCACCCGGTTCCAACCGTCCGGCGGCGGCGGGAGCCGGGGGCGGACGCCTGTCCGGGGGGCTTTTTCTTAAATTTGTTCTCTTTTCACAATATCGGCCCAATATTTTTGCAAAATATTCTTTCACTGCGTCTTGCAAAACGGACGGATTTGCGGTATTGTGTCATTAGTTATAATTCTGTCAATGTGCCCCCAGCGGCACACAACGGAGGTTTTGATCATGGGCCATCTTGACCACCAGCACGAGGACCACAATCACGAGCACGCTCCAGAGGAGCTGCACACCCACGAGCACACCCATACCCACACCCACGAGCATACCCACGACGACGGCGTGACCCACACCCATCCCCACGAGCACACCCATGAGCATGAGCATGTCCATGTCCACGGGGACGGCGGGAAGGTGGACGGCCAGACCCTGGCGGTGCTGCAGTATATGCTGGACCACAACATCCACCACGCCGCCGAGCTCAGCGACCTGGCGGAGCAGCTCACCGGCGAGGCCCGGCACCAGATGCTCCACGCTGTGGAGTCCTTTGACCAGGCCAACGGCTACCTGTCCCACGCTCTGGACCTGCTGAAGGCGGAGCAGTGAGTTTTCCCATCGAAAGGAGATATCCCAATGTGTCTTTCCACTGTCTATAACCACGAGAAAAGCGACGACAACATCCTGTGCCGCTATGTGGCCTCCATCGAGGTGGACGGCGACCAGCTCACCTTTACCGACGTGATGGGCATGGTGACCCAGGTCACCGGCCATCTGGTCAGCGCGGACCTCACCAGCGGCACCGTGGTGGTGGCCGCGGCCTGAGGAGCGGAGCATGAGAGAGTACGAGCTCTGCTGCGAGATCTTTAACCAGTGCAGCAACAACCAGATGCGGGATGTGGACTTCCAGGAGGTGTCCGTGGAGGATACCGACGCCTACATCCGCGCCCTGGAGCCCCGGGCCGCCATCCAGCGGGAGGATCTGGCGGACGGCGCGGTGATCTACCACACCGACACCGCGGGCCTGCGCAAGCGCTATTCCTTTACCCCGCTGTAAAAAAATCTGTATACCAGCGGCGGAGCCGCTTAGAAATTAACTCAAATGGAGGACCGAACCATCATGCGTGTTTCTGACATTTTTGAAGAGAGAGCAGCCTTTTCCTTCGAGGTATTCCCCCCCAAGACCGACGCGGGCATGGAGAAGCTGTGCGGCGAGGGCGGCGTGCTGGAGCAGCTCTACACCCTGCACCCCGACTACATCTCCTGCACCTACGGCGCCGGCGGCACCAACGTGGGCAAGAACCTGGAGGTCCTGGACAAGATCCAGAAGGACGGCAAGTGCACTCCTGTGACCCACTTCACCTGCATCGGCAACACCAAGGAGGGCATCAAGGAGCAGCTCCAGAACTACCTGGACCACGGTATCAACCACATGCTGGCCCTGCGGGGCGACCTGCCCTTCGGCTGGACCGGCACCGGCGGCGACCTGCACTACGCCACTGAGCTGGTGAAGTTCGTCCGTCAGGAGTTCGGCGACAAGTTCACCATCGCCGTGGCCGGCTCCCCCGAGGGCCACATCGCCTGCCGCAGCCTGGAGGCCGACATCTCCTTCCTGAAGCAGAAGCAGGACAACGGCGCCGACTACATCATGACCCAGCTGTGCTGGGATATGGACCAGTTCCGCTACTGGCTGGACGCCATCCGCGCCGCCGGTATCTGGCTGCCCGTGGACGTGGGCATCATGCCCATCCTGGACCAGGCCGCCACCATCAACATGGCCCTCAGCCGCAACGGCTGCGTCATGCCCCGGGCCCTGTGCGAGATCATCTCCAAGCACTGGATCTTCCCCAACCCCTTCGACAAGGAGCCCTTTGACGCCGCCGCCGCCCAGAAGAAGGCGGACTTCAAGGAGGCCGGCATCGAGTACACCATCAACCAGATCGACGAGTACCGCGCCTGCGGCATCGACGGCATCCACCTGTACGCTCTGAATAAGTTTGACGACGTGGCCCGCATCGTCCGGGAGTCCGGCATCGTCGATCTGATCTGATCCATCGGCTACATACCCCCTGAGGGTGTGGGGAGACGAGGGGGCCTTACCGCCCCCTCCTCTCCGGTTTATCAGCAAAGGAGACATGCACTATGGCACACACCATCGCGCTGGCCGGCAAGGGCGGCGTAGGCAAGACCACCATCTGCGGGATGCTCATTGAGTACCTGGCGGAGAAGAAGAACGGCCCCATCCTGGCTGTGGACGCCGACGCCAACTCCAACCTCAACGAGGTCCTTGGCGTGGAGGTGGAGACCACCCTGGGCGAGATTCGGGAGACCATGGCCCGGGCGGAGACCAGCAGCGCAAACCCCATCCCCGCCGGCATGACCAAGGCCGACTACGCCGAGATGATGTTCGGCGACGCCCTCACCGAGGGGGACGACTATGACCTGCTGGTCATGGGCCGCACCCAGGGCAAGGGCTGCTACTGCTATGTCAACGGCATCCTCACCACCCAGGTGGCCAAGTACGCCAAGAACTACCGCTACATCGTGGTGGACAACGAGGCGGGC
This sequence comes from Candidatus Pelethomonas sp., assembly GCA_048404665.1. Lineage (GTDB taxonomy): Bacteria > Bacillota > Clostridia > Oscillospirales > Oscillospiraceae > Pelethomonas. Next base: position 3,960 of record DBFJQM010000060.1, on the reverse strand, counting down.
CTGGAGCATCTCAGCCGGGGCATCCTGCCTCAGGTGGACACCATCCTGCTGGTCAGCGACTGCTCCCGCCGGGGCGTCCAGGCCGCGGGCCGTCTGGGGGAGATGATCGAGGAGCTGAAGCTGGGCGCCAAAGAGGTGGGCCTCATCGTCAACCGTGCCCCCGGCGGCCAGCTGAACCCCGGCGTCATGGAGGAGATCGAGAAGTACCACCTGAACCTCATGGGCGTCGTCCCCCATGACGAGACCGTCTATGAGTACGACGCCGAGGGCAAGCCCAGCGTCACCGTCCCCGCCGACAGCCCCGTCAAGCAGGCGGTCCGCCAGATCTTTGACCGGCTGCAGCTCTGATTCCGTTTGCTTTTTATATTTCATATAGACACAAAACTGAAGGGAGTAAAACAACATGCCGTTTGCCAAAAAGCCCCAGGTATTCAGCGCCAAGATCAACGAGCTGACGCTGGGTACCGGCGACAAGGCCGTCACCTTGGGCGGCCAGAACGTCTACAACCTCTACACCTTCGACGGCGCCTATGCCAACGCCCCCAGAATCGGCATCGACGTCTCCGATTCCCCCGAGCAGCCCTCCGAGGGCCTGGCCGCCTTCTACGCCGGGTGCGAGACCCTGGCCGACCGGGCCAAGAAGGCCGCCGAGCTGGAGAACGTGGATTTCGTCTGCATCCGCTTTGATCAGGCCGACCCCAACGGCCCGAACAAGTCCGTGGACGAGTGCGTGGCCGACGCCAAGGCCGTGGCCGCTGTGGTGGATAAGCCCATCGTGGTGGCCGGCTGCAAGAACGCCGAGAAGGACGCCGAGATCTTCTCCAAGGTCTCCGAGGCCCTCCAGGGCAAGAACATCCTGGTCCTCTCCGCCAAGGAGGAGAACTACAAGGGCATCGCCGCCGGCGCCGGCCTGGCCTACGGCCAGAAGGTGGGCGCCGAGTCCGCCGTGGACATCAACCTGGCCAAGCAGCTGAACGTGCTCATCACCCAGATGGGCGTGGACGGTCACAACGTGGCCATGAACGTTGGCTCCGCCGCCGCCGGCTACGGCTTTGAGTACGTGGTCTCCACCCTGGAGCGCGTGAAGGCGGCCGCCCTGAGCCAGAACGACAACACCCTCCAGATGCCCATTATCACCCCTGTGGGCGCCGAGACCTGGGCCGTCAAGGAGTCCACCGCTCCCGAGAGCGAGAACCCCGGCTGGGGCAGCGCCGAGGAGCGCGGCATCGACATGGAGGTGGAGACCGCCGCCGCCTGCCTGGCCTACGGCAGCGACGCCGTCATCCTCAAGCACCCCGAATCCATTAAGACCATCGCGCAGCTCATCGCTGCTTTGATGTAAGGAGGGCCTAAGCAATGGCATTAAAAGGTCTTGATATTTTTAAGCTGACGCCGAAAACCAACTGCAAGGACTGCGGCAACCCCACCTGCATGGCCTTCGCTATGAAGGTGGCCTCCGGCGCGATCCCCATCGAGAAGTGCCCCCACATGTCCGAGGCCGCTCTGTCCACCCTGTCCGAGGCCACCGCGCCTCCCATGAAGTCCTACAAGGTGGGCGGCCACGCCCTGGGCGGCGAGACTGTGCTGAGCCGCCACGAGAAGACCCTGGTGAGCAAGACCGTGTACGCCGTGCAGCTGTGCGACTGCATGGACGAGGCCAAGCAGGACGCCGTCATCGCCTCCATCCCCGCCGTGGACTATGAGCGCATCAGCGAGCGGATGTACGTGGAGATGGTCTTCGTCAACCACGACAACAGCAAGTCCGCCGACGAGTATGTGGCCCTGGTGAACAAGGCCAAGGCTCTGGACCGGCCCCTGATCCTGGGCTGCACCGATGTGGAGGCCGCCAAGGCCGCCGTGGCCGCCCTCAGCGGCTGCGAGTTCATCCTGGACGGCGCCACCGCCGACAACTACGCCGACATGAGCGCCGTGGCCACCGCCGCCAAGGCCCTGCTGGGCGTCCGGGCGGACAGCCTGGAGGAGCTGCACACCGTGGTGGAGAAGCTGGAGGCCGCCGGCAACAAGAACCTGATCCTGGACGTGGGCTATGCCTCCATCAAGGACGCCTATGCCAGCGCCGTGCAGATCCGCCGCGCCGCCCTGAAGGACGGCGACCGCACCTTCGGCTATCCCTCCATCGTCAACGTGGCCCGTCTGGCAGGCGGCAACGCCCACCTGGAGGCCGCCCTGCTGAGCCTGTTCACCTGCAAGTACGGCTCCATCGTGGTCTGCTCCGAGATGACCTACGCCAAGGCCCTGCCTCTGTACGGCCTGCGCCAGAACATCTTCACCGATCCTCAGAAGCCCATGAAGGTGACCCCCGGCATCTACCCCATCAACGGCGCCGACGAGAACAGCCCCTGCTGCCTGACGGTGGACTTCGCCCTGACCTACTTCCTGGTCTCCGGCGAGCTGGAGCGGTCCAAGGTCCCTGTCAACCTGCTGATCACCGACGCCTCCGGCATGTCCGTGCTGACCGCCTGGGCCGCCGGCAAGTTCTCCAGCAGCTCCATCAAGAAGTTCATGGACGAGTTCGACATCGCCAATAAGATCAAGAGCCGCGCCCTCATCATCCCCGGCAAGGTGGCCGTCATGAAGGGCGAGATCCAGGACAAGCTGCCTGAGTACAGCGTCATCGTCGGGCCCACCGAGGCCGTCCAGCTGGTGAAGTACCTGCGGGACGAGGAGTGGAAGAAGAGCTACGTGGACAAGTCCGCCGCCAAGCCCGCTGAGGGCCAGGCTGCCGCCGAGCCCGCCGCTCCCGCCAAGGCCGTCATCCCCGCGCCTCCCATCGTTGTCACCGGCCCCTACATGATCGACGACAAGCCCGTGACCTACAAGGGCCACGACCCCGCCAGCCAGACCTTCGTCACCATCGGCGAGCGCATCCACTGCATCTCCCCCGCCATCCGCAAGGCCATGGACAGCTACGACGAGGGCCCCATCCTCAAGCGTGCCGCCGAGCAGATCGCCGCCGGCGCCACCTACCTGGATGTGAACATCGGGCCTGCCGAGTCCAACGGCCCCGAGCTGATGCAGTGGGCCGTCCAGCTCCTGCAGCAGAACTTCAACAATGTGCCTCTGGCGCTGGATACCGCCAACCAGAAGGCTATTGAGGCCGGCATCAAGGTCTATAACCGCACCAACGGCAAGCCCATCGTCAACTCCGCCGACGCCGGCAGCCGTATCAGCAACATCGACCTGGCCGCCGCCAACGACGCCATCGTCATCGCCCTGTGCTCCGCCGACGGCATCGCCAAGGACAACGAGGAGCGCATGATGCACTGCCACAACATGCTGGAGCGCGGCCTGAGCCACGGCATGTCCTCCGACGACCTGTGGTTCGACCCCCTGTTCCTGGTCATCAAGGGTATGCAGGACAAGCAGCTTGACGTGCTGAACGCCATCAAGGCCTTCTCCGACGAGGGGCTGAAGTCCACCGGCGGCCTGAGCAACAACTCCAACGGTATGCCCAAGCACATCCGTCCCATCATGGACAGCGCCATGATCGCCATGGCCATGATGCAGGGCCTGACCTCCGCCATCGTCAACCCCTGCGACCTGCGCCTGATGGAGACCGTGAAGAGCTGCGACATCATCAAGAACCACAACCTGTACGCGGACTCCTACCTGGAGATCTGATACGATTCAAAAAGCGAGCGCCCGGAGAGCATGTGCTCTCCGGGCGCTTTTTGCCGGGACCCCGCTGGGAATCACACCGGCCCGCCGCCGGTGAGCCGGTCCGCCAGAAAGACCGCCGCCAGCAGGTCGGCGCACCCGCCGGGGGACAGGTTATTCTCAATGAACCAGTCGTCCAGGGCCTGGAGCGCCGCTTCATCGGGATCGCGGGAGAGGACCTCCGCCGCCCGGTCCGCCGCCTGACGGGCCAGGTCCGCCCCGCCCCGGGCGAGCAGGTTGGTGTCCTCCACGGCGGCGATGAGGGCCAGCAGGGTCAGGGCC
>DBFJQM010000059.1:0-2528 GCA_048404665.1 Candidatus Pelethomonas sp. | reverse complement strand
CCCAGCAGCACCGCCAGCACCGCCGCGGCGCAGCAGACGCCTACCGCCAGGGCGATGCGGCCCTGCTGGGCCTCCGTGGTGGGGACGAAGCACGATACCGCCTGGTTGACGGCGGCGGCGGCGGTGTTCACCTGGGTCATGCTGCCGATGCCGAAGGAGGCCAGGCCCCCAAAGAGGGCAAAGGCCGCCGCCAGCCAGCCCCAGCCCTTCCCCAGGCCGTTTTTGATGTAGTACATGGGGCCGCCCACCCAGCCGCCCACGGCGTCCCGCTGGCGGTAGCGCACCGCCAGGGTCACCTCGGCGTACTTGGTACACATGCCCACCAGGGCGCTCAGCCACATCCAGAACACCGCCCCGGGCCCTCCCAGGGCGATGGCCCCGGACACCCCGGCGATGTTGCCGGTGCCGATGGAGGCCGCCAGGGCCGTACACATGGCCTGGAAGGGGGATACGGCCCCCTTTGGGGCCTTCCGTCCCCGTATGGCCCCGCCCAGGGTGCCGCGCATGATGCGCCCAAAATACCGGAACTGGGGAAAGCCGCACGTCACCGACAGCAGCAGCCCGGTCCCCAGGATCAGCGCCATGGCCGGCGGGCCCCAGACCACGCGGTTCACCGCCCGCTCCAGGCCCTGCTCCCCGAATATGACCTCCATGAGATGCTCCATGTCTTCCTCCTGTCTCCTCTCCTCCGGCTTTTTTTCATCTGCCGGGCCTCTCTCTTAAAAGGCCCTCAGCGGAGGCCGGCCCGGCGGACGCACTCCCCGCCGGGCCGGCCCCGCTTATGTTTTCCTTTCCCCGCCGGACGGTCAGTCCGCCTCCATGATCTTGATCTGCTGGGCGGTGTAGTCCGTCTCGTTGAGGACGATGTCGGTGATCTTGGCCACGTCCTCGGTCTGCAGGCCCTCCCCGTTGGTGGACACCACCACGCTGACGCCGCCGTCCCCCATGAAGGCCACGCAGTCGGCGTAGCCCTTGGCCATCACCAGGCTCTCCACCTGGCTCTCCAGCATGGTGTAGCCCGCCACGGTCTGGATGGCCAGGTTGGCCTGGCTGACGGCCTCCTGGTCCGCGCCCTCCTGCTCCGCCGCCTCCCGCAGCAGGGCCAGGGCGTTGTCCCGGGACTGCTGGCGGCTGAGCCGGGCGGTGTCGAAGTAGGTGCCCGCCGTCTCCTGGGCCTCCCCGGCGTCACCGGCGTCGGCGGCGTCGGTGGGCACGCCTCCCACCAGGGCCGCCTGGCCCAGCACCTTCACGTTCCGGTCCTCCCCCTCCGGGGAGGCGGGCTCCGTCTGGTCCGTCTGGCCGGTCTTTGCCGTCTGGGCGGTCTGGCCGGCGTAGCGCCAGTTGAGGTACACCGCCGCGCACACGAACAGCAGCACCGTGGCCACCACCGCGCTGCGCTTCCACTGGATCATCTTCATACTGTGTTTTCCTCCCGTCATTACTCTGCTCCTTTCCCTTCTCCCACGGCCTCCGCCCGGCCCATGACGGCGATCTTGTCGCTGCCCAGGCCCGTCAGCACGGACACGGCCTCCGTCACCGCCAGGCGCACCTTATCGCTGCCGCCGCCGTCGCACACCACCAGCGCCCCCCGGTACTGGGGACACAGCCAGTGGGTCACCACCACCTCCGTGCCCCCGCTGCCGGAGACCGTCACCGTGTCCGTGGAACGGCTGTAGCTGTCCGGCGACTGGGAGGGCCCGGCGTAGCTGAGGCTGGTGTCGGAGGCCAGCACCTGCCGGTCGGTGCTGGCAAGGGTCAGCAGCACCTCCGCCCTGCCCACGCCGCCGATCTTGCCCAGGATCTCCTCCAGCGCCCGCTCCAGCTCCCCGCAGTCGGCCAGGGGGGCCGCCCCGGAGCCGCCGGAGCCGTCGGCGGCCTCCCCGGCGGTTTTTCCGGTCCCCGGCCACAGCAGCAGCGCCGCCCCCAGGGCCGCCACCAGCAGGGCGTACTTGTACCGCCCCACCGCCGCCAGCCACCTTACGGGCCGTTTTTCTCCATGTTCCCGCTCCATGTGTCCTCCTCCAGCCAAATTTGTTTTTCGGCGGGTATCCCCACCTCCTCCTGGATCCAGGCCGACAGCTGGGGGCTGTAGGGCCCGGTGAGGGTCACGGCCTCCGGCAGGGGGACGCCGCTCTCCCCCGCCGCGCACCGCACCTCCACCCGGGCGTCCAGCCCCAGCCGGTCCGCTTTGTCCCATATATATGAGGCGCACCGCTCCTCTATGATAGCGGAAAGGGCCGCCAGGTTCTCGCTTTTGTACTGCCGGGCCTGCCGGGCGGCCTCCTCCGCCCCGCCGCTCCCCATGGCAGGAAGGGACGGCTCCAGGTCCCCCAGGGGCGAGAGCACCGCCAGGGCCAGCAGCAGCCCCGAGACCAGGCGCACCGCCGCCTCTCCCCGTCCCCTGGGGGCCAGGGACCGGGCCAGGGACCCGGCGAAGGCGGTGAGCACCACCCCCAGCAGCCACCGGCGCACCGCCCCCATCACACCGTCACCGCCGTCAGCGATGACACAATGGAGATCATCAGCGC
>DBFJQM010000058.1:0-52996 GCA_048404665.1 Candidatus Pelethomonas sp. | reverse complement strand
TCACGGGTGTAGTCGTTGATGCGGACATACTCGGAGAAGTTGTTCATGAGGCTGCCGCCGTAGTAGGACACCACACCCGCCTGGTAGAGCATGAGGTGGTTGGTGGTGGTGTCGGAGAAGCCGGTGAAGATCTTCGGGTTGTCGCGGAGCACCTGGAAGTCGATGTAGGGCAGCAGGCGGATGGCATCGTCCCCGCCGATGGCGTTGAACACCGCCTTGATGGACCGGTCCCGGAATGCGTCCATGAGATCCGCCGCCCGGGCCTCCGGGTGCCGGTCCAGGTAGTCCACGCCTTTCAAAGCGTTGGGCATGGCCACCAGCTCCAGGCCGTAGTCCCGGGCCAGCCGCTCCCGCGCGAGATAGAACTTGTGGAGGAACTTAGGCTCCCCCAGCATCCCGCGGGACAGGCTCACCGCCGCCACCTTGTCCCCCCGCCGCAGCCGTTCCGGCTTCAACATGCGCGCCGCCTCCTTTTGAAAAATTTTTCCCAGTGTAACACAAAAGGCGGCGGCGCGTCAAGGGTCAATAGATGCTCAGATCCCCGCTGACGGTACTCACCTCAAAGGTGGGGCCGCCGATGCCGTGGCGGTAGACCTTGCCGTCGAAGGTCAGGTCGTTGTAGCCGCTGTTCAGCTGGCCGCTGACGGTCGCCCATGCCAGAGCAAAGCTGTCCTCAGTGGGCAGAAACAGGTCAATGCTTCCGCTGGTGGTCTCGATGTCCACCTCCTCCGGGAAGTTCCCGGGGGACAGGAGCACATCACCGCTGGTGGTCTCCACATCCCAGCTGCGGCTCTCCCAGCCGTCCGCGACGACGTTGCCGCTGACGGTGGAGATGTCCGTCTCAGCGCACACCCCGCCGCCGGACAGGGTACACGGGCCGCTGGTGGTCTCCACGTCCAGCTTCCCCACCGTCAGGTCCTCCACGAACACCTCGGCGGAGACGGTCTCGATGTCCAGCTCCTCCAGCGTGGCCATAAGGCTGGCCGGGAGGCACACCGTCAGGTCCTTCGCCAGGTCCAGGGCGCCTGACGCCCGGGCGGTGTACTTGATGGTGAGTTTGCCGTCCTCGAGCTCATAGCTCAGGCAGTTTTTGTCGTCGATCCGCTGGTTCAGGGACTCCCAGAACTCAATGTTATCGCCGTCGCTGTCGGTGGGGATGATGGTCACATAGCCCGCCGTCCACTCAATGTCGATCTCCTTCACCGTCAGGGCGCTGACCTGGTACATGCCGCTCTCCACATAGACCCCCGGCCCCTCTGTCACCTCGCCCTGCTGCAGGGCGTCGCCGGAGTCGTACACCGACCCCCAGCTCCAGTCCACCGGGACCTGCTCCTCTACCTCATCCACCGAGGCCACATTCCCGGACCAGGAGCCGCCCAGGCGGATGCCGTCTTCGTCGATGGTGAGAAGGCCCCCCAGCCGCAGGCCCTCCGGCCCGCAGTAGAAACTGCCGATCTTCACGCCCTCGTTGTTGATCTGGATGATGGGCCCTGGGCTCAGGAAGCACAGCAGCAGGAACACCCCCGCCAGAGCCGCCGGCAGGGCCCACCGGGGCCAGGGCTTCCGCCCCTGGGGCGCAGGCGCGTCCCCGCCCCCGGAAAAGGCGTCCTCCGTCCCCTCCGGTGAGGCCTCCCGGGCGGGGACCTCCGGGGCCTGGGGCGGCTGGACCGGGGCCTCCGCCGCCCGGTCCTGGAGGATGCGCTGGGCGATGGCGTCCACGTCCTCCATGCTGGCCACGGCCTCCTCCTCGGTCATGCCCTCCTCCATCCGGTCCGCCAGCATCTCCGCGTAGTAGGTCAGATACTGCTCCGCCTCCTCCCGGCTCATGCCGGGCAGCTTGCGGTACAGCGTATTGAGAAATTCACCTCTGGTCATAGGTAGCGCCCTCCTTCACCATTTCATAGATCCGCACGATCTCCGGCCAGCCCGCCAGGAAGCTGTCCATCTGCTCCCGGCCCCGTTCCGTGATGTGGTAGAATTTCCTCAGCCTGCCGCTGTGCTCCACGGAGTACTCCGTCAGGCTCCCCGACGCCTCCAGCCGGCGCAGGATCGGGTACAGCGTGGACTCCGAGATCTCCACACAGCCGCTGAGATCCTTGATGATCTGGTAGCCGTAGGAGTCCCCCCGGCCCAGGGCCGACAGGACGCAGACCTCCACCAGTCCCCTCTTCAGTTGCGGGTCCAGCATAGCCATACCCCCTTTCGCAGTATACTATACAACGCATAGTACATCTTGTCAAGAGGTATTTCCCATTTCTTACCGATCCGGAAGCGTGGAAAAGGCCGGAGCGTCCCTTTGGGGAAGCTCCGGCCTTTCGGTCACGGGATAGGGGTCAGCGGCGGGGCAGTCCGCCGGAACGCCGGGTCACTTCGCGGCCTCCAGCCGCAGCAGCATGGCGGCCAGCTGGGCACGGGTGGCGGTGGCGGCGGGGGCCAGATCGCCGTCCATGCCGCCCAGTACGCCTGCGCCCACCGCCCACTGGAGGGCGGGGACGGCGTACTCGCTGACCTGGCTTACGTCGGCGTAGGAGAGGATGTTGGTGTCCTCGCCTACGGACACGTCAACGCCCTGGCTCTCGGCGAAGCGCCAGAGCATGACCGCCAGCTGCTCCCGGGTGATGGGGTCGGCGGGGCGGATGGCCCCGTCGCTGCCGGTCAGCACGCCCGTCTGGACCGCCCACCGCACGGCGTCCTGGGCCCAGCCGGACACATCGCCGCTGTCGGAGAAGGCGGACAGATCGCCCTCCGCCGCCGGGGAACCGGCGGCGCGGTAGAGCACCGTGGCTACAGTCTCCCGGGTGACGGTGCCGTCGGGGGTAAAGACGTTTTCGCCGGTGCCGCCCATGAGGCCGGCGGCGGAGGCGGCCTCCACCGCGGAGAAGTACCAGCTGTCGAAGGCCACGTCGTCAAAGCCGCCGGACACCGCCAGGAAGGCGGCGTTGGCCACGAAGGTGAACTCGTCCCTCTGGTGCATCTTGTTGGTGAGGGTGTTGGCGAAAAGCACCACGTCCATGCCGTTTTCGTTGTAGGAGATGGCCTGGATGGAATCGTTCAGAAAGTCCTCATAGTGCTCGCCGGTGACGGGCAGGAAGCCCTCCATCAGCTCCCTGGAGCCGTCCATGCGCACCAGCACCTTGGCCCCGTCGGGGATCGCGGAGAAGTAGCCCGCGCCGTAGCCGTACATGATGTCGTCGCCCTCGGACACATAGCTGGCGGTGATGAGGCTCCTGGTGGGATAGGTCACATAGCCCAGGGCGTCCATGGCGCTGGGGTCCACGCTCTCCCGGACCAGCTCCTCCTGGCCGAAGAGCTGCCCCTCGATGCCCCACATGGCCTCCTCGCCGTAGCCGATGTAGGGGGTGCCCGCCTTCACGGCGGCCAGGGCCTCGTCATCCAGCATGGCCGCGCCGATGATCAGGTCCGCCTCGGAGACGTCCTCGGTGGTCTCGAAGCCCATGAGGGCCATGGACTGGCGGTCGAAGTTGTAGGAGGTGTTGCCCCAGTTGATGAGGGAGGCGTGGACGAAGCCGTGGGCGTCGTCGGGGGTCCTGCCCGCAATGTAGATCACAGGGGCCTTTGTCAGCGTCCGGGCGGCGGGGGCGGTCTCCACAGGCGCCGCGTTCAGCAGCAGGTCCCCGGACACGCTCTCATAGTCGGCCCCGGACAGCAGGAAGCTGCCGGTGTAGTCCCCCTCGGTGATAAGGCCCACGCTCTTGCCGGCCTTCAGCAGCCGGTTCACCGCGATGACGGCGGCCTCGGAGGTGCTGCGCAGGATCACCTGGTCGGTGTCCACCTTGTCGGAGCGGACGGTCCAGGTCTCGCCCTGGGCGCAGACGGCGGCGATGGCCTGATAGGCCTCCGGCTCGGCGCAGACGGCCATATCGAAGCCCCGGGTCATGTTGAAGGCGGTGATGCCCTCGGAGTACAGCACCGGCCAGCCGGTGATGACGGTGCCGTCGTAGAGCACGCCGTTGGCGACGCCGCGCTTGGCCTGGTACATGGACACCACGGCGGTGCCGGCGGGGTACTCCGCCCCGTCATAGGAAAAGCTCTTCTCCGCAAACATCACCTGCACGCCGTTGCGGATCAGGTAGGCCACCATCTGGTCGGCGGCGTCCAGGTTCTTCTGGTGGGCGCTGTCCAGGGGGATGATGTAGCACTCGGGGTAGAAGTTGCCGTTCTGGCCCTGGCCGTCGTACTCCGGGCGGAAGACGTCCATCTCGGCCCCCTCCACGTCGTACTGGTCGCAGAACCACTGGCCCACCAGCTCGTAGGCGTCGGAGTTGAAGTTGGTGACGCCGCGCTCAAAGATCCTGGTCTGGGCCAGCAGGTAGGACTGCTTGTTGGCGGCGATGTAGTCGGACTGGCCCAGCTGGCCGTAGGCAATGGCCGCGGCGGTCTGGTCGTTGTAGGCGGGCTGCTCCACCGTGTAGGCTACGGTGCCGTGGAGCATGGCGTACTGGGGGGTGTAGCTGGTGGACATGTCGTCCCAGGGGTCGAACCACTGGGTCTGGTCCTGGCCGTCGGCGGTCTTTTGGCCGTTGTAGCTCAGGTAGTCCCGCTGGGGGATGACGTAGCTGTTGTAGCTGTCGTTGTTGGCCACCGCGGCAATGCCGAAGGCCTCGCCGCCAGAGACCAGATGCTCCGCCAGCAGGTCGTACTCGAAGTTCGGCTCGTGGGGCGGGTCGCAGGGCTCGCACTGGAATGCCTGGACCCGGCCGTGGAACTCGGTGAAGCTGACGGGGTTCCAGTCGGCGATGAGCTTGGTCATGTTCCGGGTCTCGGCCTGGGTCTGGAAGGAGTTGTCCCGGTTCAGGTCCACGCCGCCGGAGGATTCGCGGGTGATGTAGGTGCGCCCCTCGGCGTTCTCCGCGGGGACGATGAGGAAGAACACGTCGTCAAGGAGCGCATCGACGTCCACCGTGACCGTCTCCTGGGTGTAGTACTTCTCCAGGTCCACGGGGGCGGACTTGCCGGAGCCGGGGGCCTTGATGTAGCCCAGGTAGGTGGCGGTATCCTTCACCAGGTCCGGGACGGCCACGCTGCCCGCCTCGCCCACAGGGCCCATCTGCCGGGCCAGCTCAGCCTGGCCCGCCTCGGTAAAGCCGGTGAGCTTGTTGTAGTCGATCCTGCCGGTGCCGGCGGCGGCCTCCACCAGCATCTGGGCAAACTTCAGGATGCCGTCGGTGGCGGACACCTCGTTGGTGTGGACGTTGGAGTAGAGGATGGGCACCTGGTAGTCCGTCAGCGCGCCGCTCTCCAGCTCCTGAATCAGGGCGGCGGGGTCGCTCTCCGCCTTAGCCTTGATGGTCAGCCACTTGTCCACCGCGGCCCGGCTCTTGGCGATGATGAGATAGGGCATATCCAGGCTCTTCAGGCCGTTGTCGCCCTGGGTCATGCCCATGGAGAAGCGCCGGACATAGAGGCCGGTGTTGGCCCCGGCGTAGTCCACCAGCTCGTCGATGGCGGCGTAGACCTCCTTCATGGTGTGGAAGGCGTCGTAGGGGGTGACCTTCACCGGGACGCTGCCCAGGGTCTCCCCGTCCACGGCGGCGGTCAGGTCATACCAGCCGCACACGTCCATGTAGGAGCCACCCTCGCTGTGGGGAGCGCTGGGGTCGGCGTACATGGCGCCGTCCCGCCAGTTGGTGCCGTAGAAATAGATGCCGCTGTCAAAGGTCACCGTCAGGCACACCTTCCCGTCCACCACCTCCACGCCGGTGACGGGCTGGGAGAACAGCGGGGAGCCGTCCATGGCCTCCCAGCTGTCCAGCGCCCCGCCCTGGGTGTGGTTGGGGAACAGCTCCGGGTCCAGGTAGCCCGCCTCAGCGTCGTAGTCCAGGGACCAGACCACGTAAGGGGCGGCGGCCCTGGCCTCCGCCTCGGTCATGTCCACCGGGACCGCGGCCTTGAAGGATCGGGCCTGGGTCAGGTTGATGACGTTCTCCCCGCCGTCCTGGGAGAGGTTGACAAATGGCGTTTCTGCCGTCGGCGCGGCCGCCATGGCGGGCGGCGTGACCAGCGTCACGCACAGGGCCAGCCCCACGAATAGGGCGGCCGCCCGCTTCCATGCAATGTGCTTCATCGCTCTCACCTTTCTCTGTCAGATCGTGTTTGCTGCCGGTAAAGAAAGAAAATTCACCGGCATTTGCATTTTTATTCTATCGCTCCGGCCGGTGGCTGTCAATGGGAATTCCTCCAAACCTGCATACGCTTTTGCATAAATATTTGTGCATAGCCGTTTCCCGGCGGAGGCGGCGGGAAGCGGTAAGAAGCGCGGAGTCTGCCGAAAAAGCGCCGTTTGTCCCGGTATCTGCGGGCCATCCGACGCTCTGCAAAGGAGCCTCCGCCGCTCTTTTTCGCCGGGCGGTTTCCCGCGCTTGTGATAAAATTCGAGATAAGCTGCATATCCTTCATGCCGTCCCGGCCGGCGTCCCGGTGCGTGGAGCCGGCGGGACGGCAGCCTGCAAAATGTATGCGCTGCGGCGCGCCCTTCTGTGGGGAAGGCGTCCGGCGCGTTTTTTTGCAGATATGCGCAAAATCTGTTTCCGTTGGCGGGAAAGTGTGCTATACTGTCACCAGCCGCCGCAAACAGCGCGGCAGAACATGCAGGAGGGCATTATGAGCTACATTGAAGTGCAGTATCCGTCTGAAAAGGCCGCGTTTTATGCCATGCTGAAGGAGCAGACCGCCCTGTACATCGGCGGCGAAAGGGACCGGACCGCCGTGCTGGCCAACGCCTCCGCCGTGATCGCCCAGGCGTTCCCCAAGGCCAACTGGGTGGGCTTTTACCTGGTGGACGGCCAGGAGCTGGTGGTGGGGCCCTTCCAGGGCAGACCGGCTGTCAGCCGGATTGGCTATGGCAAGGGCGTATGCGGCGCCGCCTGGAAGGAGGGCCGGTCCCAGGTGGTGGGAGAGGTGGCCTGCTTTGTGGGGCACATCGCCTGCGACTGCAACACCCACTCGGAGATCGTCATTCCCCTCCGGCGGGAGGACGGCGCCATCTGGGGCGTGCTGGATATGGACAGCGTCCTGCCCCGCTATTTCACGGAGGAGGACCGCGCCGGTCTGGAGCAGGTGGCCGCGCTGCTGGACCAGCGCATCTCCGGGGGAAACTAAGGGAATAAGAGATTTCCTCTGCGCTTTCGACGAATTCAAATGCAAAAAAGCACCGGGCAGAAAGCTTCCGCTTTCTGCCCGGTGCTCTCTGGATTCCTCTTTTTTCCCGCCTCACCCTCCGGCCCGACAGGGCGTATGCTGAGGGTGAGGTGATCTTATGCAGAACTGTTCCGCGGGGCCGGACGCCATGGCCCGGATCCAGGGCGGCGAAACGGCCCCCCGCCTGACCGGCACCGCAAAATTCTATCAGGAGTGCGGCAGCGTCCTTGTCATCGTCAGCGTCACCGGCCTGCCGGAGACCTCCGGCCCCGGCTTTTTCGCCCTGCACATCCACGAGGGCGGGAGCTGCCAGGGGGAGAGCTTCTCCCTTACCGGGAGCCACTATGACCCCGGAGAAGCGCCCCATCCCCGCCACGCCGGGGACCTTCCGCCCCTGCTGGAGTGCCGCGGGAGCGCCTATCTGGCCGTGCGGACGGACCGCTTTCGGGTGAAGGACGTCCTCGGCCGCACCGTGGTGATCCACAGCGGCCCCGACGATCTCCGGTCGCAGCCGGCAGGCGGCGCAGGCGCAAAGATCGCCTGCGGCGTCATTTGCCGTTCCCCGGTCCGGGGACCGCTGGGCGGGAGCGGCAGCCGGTGACGGCGTATCAGGTGCAGCGCTGCCGGTCCGCCGAGACGTTCTCCTCCAGCGCCCTCAGCAGCTCCCGCAGCGTCTCCCAGTCCTCCGGGGCCACCCCGGCGGAGAGACGGCGGAGGAAGCTGTCGTAGGCGGCGTCCAGCACCGGCCCCATGGCGGCCCCCGCCTCCGTCAGGTAGATCTGGTACTGCCGCCGGTCATTGGGGACGACCTCCCGGCGGATATGGCCCATGTCCTCCAGGCGCCTGGCGTCCCGGGCCACGCTGGTCTTGTCCAGGGCGTAGTGGCAGGCGATCTCCTCCTGGCTGGCGCCGGGATGGCGGCGGAGATAGAGGACGATCAGGCGCATGGCGCCCACGTACTGGTAGGGCTGAAGGTATGCTTTGACATGCCGCCTGCACTGCCGGTGGATGCGCAGCAGGCTGACCAGCACCGCGTCCGCCATGTCACACCGTCCCCTCTCCCGCAGGCGGCAGGGAGGCGTCGGCCAGCTTCTGCCGGATCTCCCGCTTCAGCTTTACGATCAGGGGGGCCGCCAGGCCCAGGGACAGGATGTCCGCCGCCGCCTGCACGGCGGTGACGCCGTAGGCGCCCCAGAAGTGGGCCATGGGGTAGACGATGGGCAGGAAGCAGGAGCCCTGGCGGGAGGTGGACAGCAGCACCGCCCCCTTGGCCTTGCCCAGGCCGGCGCAGAGCATGTTCACCACCGCCACCCAGGCGTGGGCCGGCAGGGCCAGGCACTGGAGCCGGATGCACAGCGCCCCCAGCTCCTGCATGGCGGCGTCCGTCTCCGCGAACAGGCCGATGGTCTGGTCCGCGAACCCGCCCAGGGCCACGCCCATGACCACCCCGCCCACCACGGCGGTGATGGCGGCAAAGCGGTAGCCAGCCAGCACCCGGTCATACCGGCCCGCGCCCCAGTTGAAGCCCACCACCGGCTGGAAACCGGTGCCGAAGCCCAGTATGATGCCGAAGGGGAACATCATCACCTTGGTGGACACGCCGATGCCCGCCAGCACGGAGTCCGAGATCTGGCCCGCGATGTTGTTGAGCACGATGGCCGACACCACCGCCAGCCCGTTGCGGAACAAGGACGAGGAGCCCACCGTGACGATCTGGGTGATGATGTCCCGGCTGCACCGGATGGAGCGGGGGGACAGCCGCAGCAGGCTGCGGTGGGTCAGGTAGGGGAACACCAGGATGGCGAAGCTCACCAGCTTGGAGATGGCGGTGGCCAGAGAGGCCCCGGCCACGCCCATGTTCAGATCAAAGATGAAGATGGGGTCCAAAAAGCAGTTGAGGATGCCGCCGAAGCCCATGCCGATCATGGACAGCATGGCGCTGCCCTCCGCCCGCAGGCACTGGTTCATCACGAAGTTGGCGGCCATAAAGGGGGCCACCAGCAGCACATAGGTGGCGTAGTCCACGGCGTACTGCAAACAGGTCTCCGTGGCCCCCAGCAGGCGGAGCATGGGGTGCATGCAGCTCACGCCCAGGACCATGATCACCGCGCCGAAGCCCATGGCGGTGAAAAAGGCGGTGGACAGCACCTGGCTGGCCTTCTCCTCGTTCCGCGCGCCCAGCAGACGGGCGATGTAGCTGTTGGCGCCCACCGCCAGCATGGACCCGGCCATCATGATGATCTGGTCCAGGGAGGCGTTGACGCTGACGGCGGCGGTGGCGTTGGTCCCCAGGGAGCTGACGAAATAGGTGTCCGCCAGGGAGTAGATGGAGTTGATGAGAAAAGCGATGATGGACGGCACCGCCATCTTCAGGATGATAGGCGGCAGCGGCTCCTCCAGCATCATGGTCTTTCGGCGGTCCTGCCGGTCGCGTTCTTTGCCGGGCATGGCTGTATCCCTCCGTGGTCAAAATAGTATCATCTGCAACAGTTTTGTCTGATAGTATCATACCAGACTTCCCTCTCCTGTCAAGACCATTTTCTCCATTCTCCGCGAAAAAGCGCAAAAAGGGAGCGAGGCCCCAGGGACCTCGCTCCCTTTGCGGATTGGGGATGGGTCATCTCTGCCGGTCCGGGAGGGTAACGATCTCCCCGGTGCGGCGGGTGGCGTTCAGGTCGATGAGCCGCTGGTTGCGGCTGCCCCGGAAGCGCAGGGAGATGTCGTGGAGGGCCTGGACGAACCGGCCGTCCACCAGCACGTCGATGAGGCTCAGCAGCTCGTCGGTGACCTCGCACCGGGGGTGGCTGCCGTCGGTGAGCAGCTCCTCATAGGTGAAGCCCGTAAAGCTCCAGACGTTTTTCTCCGGCAGCTCCCGGCGGACCCGGCGGACGAAGGGCAGCAGCACCCGCTGGTTTTCCGGCTCGAAGGGCTCGCCCCCCAGCAGGGTCAGGCCGTTGATATAGCTGGGGCGCAGCAGGTCCAGCAGGTGGTCCTCCGTCTCCCTGGTAAAGGGCTGGCCGTAGCAGAAGTCCCAGGTCTGGGGCTGGAAGCAGTTCTCGCAGTGGTTGGTGCAGCCGGAGACGAACAGGCTCACCCGAACGCCCTCGCCGTTGGCAATGTCGCAGTTTTTGATCTCACCGTAGTACATGGCGGCTTCTCTTACAGGTGGAGGACCCGGTCGCGGATCTCCTGGGTGCGGCCCTGGTTCCAGAACTGGGTGCCGATGTAGCCGCAGGTCCGGCGGGCCACGTTCATCTTATCCTGGTCGGTGTTGCCGCACTTGGGGCAGCGCCAAATGAGCTTGCCATCCTCCTCCACGATCTGGATCTCGCCGTCCCAGCCGCAGACCTGGCAGTAGTCGCTCTTGGTGTTCAGCTCGGCGTAGATGATGTTGTCGTAGATGAACTTCATCACCTGCAGCACCGCCTCCAGGTTGTTCTGCATGTCCGGCACCTCCACGTAGCTGATGGCGCCGCCGGGGGACAGGGCCTGGAACTGGGCCTCGAACTTCAGCTTGCTGAAGGCGTCGATCTCCTCGGTGACATGGACGTGGTAGCTGTTGGTGATATAGCCCTTGTCGGTGATGCCCTCGATGACGCCGAACCGGCGCTGGAGGCACTTGGCGAACTTATAGGTAGTGGACTCCAGAGGCGTGCCGTAGAGGCTGAAGTCGATGTTGGACTCCTCCTTCCACCGGCGGCAGGCGGCGTTCATATACTCCATGACCTGCAGGGCGAAGGGGGTGGCGGAGGGGTCGGTGTGGCTCTTGCCGGTCATGAACTTCACGCACTCATAGAGGCCGGCGTAGCCCAGGGAGATGGTGGAGTAGCCGTTGAACAGCAGCTTGTCGATGGGCTCCCCCTTCTTCAGCCGGGCCAGGGCGCCGTACTGCCACAGGATGGGGGCCACGTCGGACAGCGTACCCTTCAGCCGCTCGTGGCGGCACATGAGGGCCCGGTGGCACAGCTCCAGCCGCTCGTCGAAGATCTTCCAGAACTTCTCGATGTTGCCGCCGGAGGAGAGGGCCACATCCGGCAGGTTGATGGTGACCACGCCCTGGTTGAACCGGCCGTAGTACTTGTGCTTGCCCGGCTCGTAGTTGCCGGCGTTGGCGATGTTGCCGATGCCCGCGTCGGTGAAGCGGTCCGGGGTCAAAAAGCTGCGGCAGCCCATGCAGGTGTACACGTCGCCCTTCAGCTCCAGCATCTTCTTCTCGCTGATGTAGTCAGGGACCATGCGCCGGGCGGTGCACTTGGCGGCCAGCTTGGTCAGATACCAGTAGGGGGAGTCCTCGTGGATGTTGTCCTCCTCCAGCACGTAGATCAGCTTGGGGAAGGCGGGGGTGACCCACACGCCGTCCTCGTTCTTCACGCCCTCGCAGCGCTGGATCAGGGTCTCCTCGATGATGAGGGCCAGGTCCTGCTTCTCCCGCTCATTGCGGGCCTCGCCCAGGTACATGAACACGGTGACGAAGGGGGCCTGTCCGTTGGTGGTCAGCAGCGTCACCACCTGGTACTGGATGGTCTGCACGCCCCGGCGGATCTCGTCCCGCAGGCGGGTCTCCACGATCCGGTCCAAAGTCTCCTGGTTGGGGGCTGCGCCCACCGCCTCCATCTCCGCCAGGACGGTCTTGCGGATCTTCTGACGGCTGACGTCCACAAAGGGGGCCAGATGGGTCAGGGAGATGGACTGCCCGCCGTACTGGTTGGAGGCCACCTGGGCGATGATCTGGGTGGCGATGTTGCAGGCGGTGGAGAAGCTGTGGGGCCGCTCGATGAGGGTGCCGGTGATGACGGTGCCGTTTTGCAGCATGTCCTCCAGGTTCACCAGGTCGCAGTTGTGCATGTGCTGGGCGTAGTAGTCGGTGTCGTGGAAGTGGATGATGCCCTCCCGGTGGGCCTCCACGATGTCCTGGGGCAGCAGCAGGCGCTCGCTGATATCCCGGGAGACCTCGCCGGCCATGTAGTCCCGCTGGGTGGAGTTGACCACCGGGTTCTTGTTGGCGTTCTCCTGCTTGGCCTCCTCGTTGCAGCACTCGATGAGGCTGAGGATCTTCTCATCGGTGGTGTTGCTGCGGCGGACCAGGGAGCGGGTATAGCGGTAGGTGACGTAGTTTTTGGCCACCTCGAAGGCGCCGTGGGCCATGACGGAGTACTCCACCATGTCCTGAATCTCCTCCACGGAGGGCGCGCGGTTCATCTTCTGGCAGCTCAGCTCCACGGACTGGGCGATGCGCTGGATCTGCATCGGCGTCAGCCGGGCGGATTCCTCCACGCTCTCGTTGGCCTTGGTGACGGCGGCGATGATCTTGGTGATGTCAAAGGCGACTTCAGCCCCGTTTCTCTTAATGACGATCATTGGTATATCCCCCTCAGTTAGTGATCAAATCCTGGCCGGCCGGCGGTAAAGCCTGCCGGTTATCTGTCGTGGCTCCAGTAATACGGGGCAGTGTTGGATGTGCCGCATATTTTGTAGCATGGAAATGATAACACACAATATATAGTTTGCCAAGTGGCAATTACCACGATTCAGGAAAAATTTTTATTTCGCCGGAGCGGCCTCCCCCGGCCGCCGGGAAGGCGTCTTTCACAGGCCGCTGAAAGGCCGGGCCTCCCAGCATGGGAAGCCCGGCCTTTCGCCGTTGGTCTGGCAGGCGCGGGGTCTCCGCCCCTGCCGCGTACATCTATATGAACAGAGGCCGATATCCACCCCTCGCCTCTGGAAATCACTTTGCGCCCGGCGTCACACCGCCAGCTGGAACTGCTTCCAGGTCCACCGATTCCCGTGGACGGCGGCCCAGGTATAGCCCCTGGCGTGGCACTCCAGCCAGAGCAGGTAGCGGAAGAAGAACTCCACCTCCAGGTGGCAGGGGATGATATCCAAAATGATCTCCCTGATCTGCTCAAAGCCCTCGGGGATCCCCACCACGTCCGGAAAGACTACCCGCACATAGCCGAACCGGTCCCGCTCCTGGGCCACGGCGTTGATGCCGCAGCCGGTGATGGTGTCGTTGATGGCGGCCAGGGTAAAGTCCCCCTCGCCGATGCGCAGCAGGGCCGCGATGGCCTGGCGGCGGAGGGGCAGGGAGTAGTTGACCGGCGCCTTGGCAAACAGGGCCTCCAGCCGGTCCAGCCCCTCCCCCTGGGCGGTGGCCAGGGCCGTCTCCCGCTCCACGTAGTCCAGCCGTCCGCCCACCTCGTCCAGCCCCCGGCCCAGGGCGTCCAGCTCGCTGCCGCTGAGGCTCTCCGGCGACAGGTCGTATATCCCCAGGGGACCCAGCAGGTCTCGTAAAAAGGTACCGTAGCCCATATCAGCGCTCCAGCTCCGTAATGGTCACCCGGCCCAGCTGCGGCAGCACGGTGGGGCTGGCGGCGATGTCTGCGGCGGGAGAGGTGATGCGGTAGTTGTCCACCGTCTCCAGGCCGTAGAGGATGTTCCCCAGGCGGGCCAGGGTAACGCCCTTCCCCAGCAGCGTCCCGGTAAAGGCCTCCCGCAGCGCCGCCTCCGCGTCGGCCTTGGCCTGGTCGAACGTGGCGGTCCCGGCGGGCCGGATGGCCGCGGCAATATCCACCGGCGCGCTGACGGGGGCTTTCACCTGGAGGTCCACGGAGATCTCCCGTCGCTTCTGGAGGAAATCGCCGATCCTCTCCAGCAGCTCCGGCTCCGGGATACCGGCGTCGGTGGCCACATACAGGTCCACGCTGCCCACGCCCCGGGGCCGGCCCACCGCCGACGCGGCGGCCACGCCGTCATAGGACAGGGCCGTCTGCTCATAGTAGGCGGCGTTGGCCCCGTTGGGCAGGCGGCGGTAGCTGTCCAGCACCCGCTGGCGCAGTTGCTGGTCGCTCTCCTGGTCGTCGCCGCCGGCAAAGGGCTCCGGATTGGTGCAGGCGCGGATGCCCATGGGCATGGCGGCCATGATGGTGACGGTGTTGGCCGCCGCGTTGCCGGACCTGCCCGGCTCCACCGCCTGGGCGGGGATGTCCGTATACAGCGCCCCGGCGGGCAGGACTCCGTCCTCCGTGGTGGCGAAGCGGACGCCCCCCGCCGTCATGCACACCGTCCCCGCCGGCACGGACAGATCGCCGCTGGCGGCGTCGCTGACGCCGAAGCGCAGCCTGCCCTTGGCGCAGGTGGCCACGCCCCGGGTCAGTCCCCGCAGCGCCGCCTGCCGGTCCAGGTACTCCCCCTGGGCCGTCTGGGGGAAGCTCTGGTCCAGGACCCACTGGGCCTGCACCTGGAGCGCGTGGATCTGCGCGGCGGCGGCGTACAGCCGGGCCGACAGGTCGCAGGACACGCTGGGCAGGTAGCCGCTCTGCTGGGCGAACATCGTCAGCATCTCGCCGTAAATATCGTTGATGGTCTTACTCATGATCCCTCCTCGTATCAGCTCAGAATGGTCAATGTGACCGACAGGTCCTCTCCCCGGTAGGTCAGGTCCACCGTCAGCTCCGCCTGTCCGTCCTCCCCGGGGGACAGCCTCACGTCCCGGACCGTCACGTCCTCCGGCTCCAGGGCCTGGGCCACATACTGCCGGGCGGCGGAAAGCCGGTCCCCGGGGGCCTCCCGGCCCAGCAGATACAGCCTGCTGCCCAGCTCCGGCAGCAGGGGGAACTGTCCCCGCCGGGCCTGCAGCCGGTACAGCACCCGCTGCAGCAGGGCCTGCTCACGTTCCAGGCGGACTACGCCGCCCAGCAGGTCGGGGACATAGTCCCCATTTTGCAGTTTTGGTTCCATCGCGACCTCCTTATGATGGGCACTGGCAGGGGCTGTAGGGGACGCCGTTGACATACAGGGGTCCTTGGATATCCACCCGCCCCGTCAGCCTCACGTCCCCCTTGATCTCCACCGGACCGGAGACGGCGATGGAGCCGTCGGACCTCAGGTAGATGGACCCGCCGGACGCCGCGTAGAGATACAGCTCCCCGGGGACCATGCCCGGCGGCTCCTTGCCCCGGCTGCCGGCGGCGATGACGCACTGCTCCTGGCAGCCCACGCCGCCCCTCACCACCAGCACCGTATCGCCCTCCTGGGGCTGCCAGACCACGCCCCCGGGGCAGAAGGTCTCCAGGTCCCGCTGCTCGCCCCGGGTCAGCACGGCGGCGCTGCCGCCGCCGATGGTGGCGACGCCCATGTCCGTCATAGCGCCCTCCAGCTCCGCCCGGCGCTGGTCGGAAAATTTTCTTGTGATCCACATCGCTTATTTCCTCTCGCTCACTGTCAGTTCGGTGACGGCCCCGCCGGCGTCCGTCCGGCTGCGGGCCTCCACCACGTCATAGGTCCCCGCCAGCTCCAGCCGGTCCAGCGTCAGCTCCACCCGGTCGCCGGGAAAGGCGGCAAAGGGATAGGGCAGGACCAGCTCCAGCACCAGGGCCTCCAGGGCGGACTGGCTGATCTGATACTCCCCGGTGTAGCGGCGGCTCGCCGCCGTACTGCGGGGCATGTAAAGGACCTGGCGGCGGCAGCCGCCCTGGGACTTGAAGGGCTGATTTTCCACGCTGTGGCGGACCTTCTGGACCTTATCATACAGGACCATCTCAGAGATCACGCCATAGCGCTGCCCCCGCTGGGCAAACGCCTTCAGTGGCGTGCGGTCGTTGACCGCCAGCGTCCGTCCGCTGCCCCACAGCTTGTCCAGCACCAGGACCCCCTCCGGGGTAAAATAGGGGTCGAAGCCGCCGTACCGGTGGGTAAAGCTCCGCAGGGCCTTCCACTGGCTGGAGCCGGAGGTCACGGCGTAGTTCTCCCCCGTAACGCTCCTGGTCCGCTCCGCCTTGATGCCGTAGGGGGTCACATGGCTGGCCAGGATGTCCTCCTCGGACGCCCGCCCGTAGGTCACGGCCTCGGCCTCGTTGTCGATGAGCAGCGCCGCCATGCCCCGGCCCTCCACGGTGACCAGCAGCCCCCGGCCATCCATGGTGATCTCATAGGCGTCCACCACGCCGGCCAGGCGGAGCGTCCCGTCCTCCAGGGCCCGGAAGCGGGTGGCCTTAGGCAGCACCCGGGCCATATCGGCGCTGTAGAGGCAGGTGGCGGACATGCTGTCGCAGGGCACGGAGGCGGTATAGAGCAGGTCCCAGTCCAGCAGCACCGGCAGGAGCACCCGCTCCCCGTCATAGGTGATAAGCTCCAGCGTCAGCACGGCACCACCACCTTCTGTCCCACGTAGATGAGGTTGGGGTTCTTGATGCCGGGGTTGGCCGCCAGAAGCGCCTCCAGCTCCACGCCGTACCGCCTGGCGATGCCCCAGAGCGTGTCGCCTCCCACCACGCTGTGCGTCACGCTCCCGGCGGCGGTCTCGGCCGGGGCCTCGCCTCCGCCGGAGGACAGCACCTTCAGCGTCTCGTCGTAGTTGTTGTACCGCTCCTGAAAGGTGAAGCTGTAGCGCACATAGTCCGGCAGGGGCTGCTGCTCCAGGCGCAGCTCCGTGAAGTAGGCATTGGAGGCCTGCCAGAGGGGGTGGATCAGGATTCCCGGCCCATCCTGATAGAACACCGTGGCCAGCCGCTGGAACTCCTCGTAGGCGCCCGGCCCGGCGAATTCCCCCTCGCCCCGCATGACCCGGGCGCCCATGCCCAGGTCCTGGATACAGTAGCGGCCGAAGGGGACCTTATGGACCGCCACCTGCCGCTGGAAGGCGATGGAGTACACCGCCGGATTGTGGGGCCAGATGTAGTCCTTATAGCGCATAGGTGTCAGCTGCATCGCGCACCTCCTTACTGGTACAAGGGGAACCCGGCGTCGTAGCGCCGTTCATCCCGCTGAAAGGCCATGGACACCGCCTGGGCCGTCAGAGGCGCGGGGCCCGGGGCGGTCAGCTCCTCCGCCATGACCATGCGCCCGCCCTGGGGCTGTCCGGGACCGTCGCCGAATACCGCGGCCACGGAGGGGACCGCCTCCAAAGCGGCGGTCTCCGTCAGGCGGACAGCAGGGACCGGTTCCGTCACGTCCCCCACCTCGCTCCGGACCGCCGCGGCCTCGGTAAGCTCCTCCCCGACCTCTGCCGGCAGTCTCTGCGGCTCCTCCCGGGACGGCTGCGCTGCGCCCTCCGCACCGGCCTGAACGGACGGCGCGTCCCCAAGGGCCTTCTCCGCCTCCACAGGTCCGCCTGCGGGGACAGCGCGGTCCAGGGGGAAGTCTCCGGCCCGGACGGAGGCGGCCTCCGCCGCCTCCGCCATGGTCCCCCGGGGGCCGGGCCTCTCCTCCGAAAGCTCCGAAAGCTCCCGAAGCTCCGCCCCGGCGGACGCCGCCGGAGGGACCTGCCCCTCCGACGCCGCCCGCACCGCCTCCGGCTGCGGCAGAGACGCCTCCGCTGCGGCCAGGGCCCGAAAGCGCTCCGGGTCAAAGGAGCCGCTGCCGGCCTCCTCCGTCCCGGGGCCCTGCCCCGCCGTCAGCTGACGGACCTGCTCCAGCAGCTTCGCCAGCGTCCCCAGGGCGGATACCGGCAGTTGGATCTGGAGGGTATCCTCCCGGGCCATCAGGCCGCCACCTCAATGCGGCTGGTGGCCACCACGGTGACCTTTTCCGCCACCATGGAGCCCACCTTGCCCTCCTCCTGGATGGCGCTCCACTGGCAGCCGCTGTAGATGACCTTGCGGTCCGGCTTGCAGATCACCAGGGAGAAATCCGCCAGGGAGAAGAAGTCGATGCCGTCGCTGATGGCGTCGTCGGTGGCGTAGAGCCGGGTCAGCTCCAGCACATACTTGCTCTGGCCGTTGATGGTGGCCACCGGCTGGCTCTCGCCGAAGGCCTCCACCACCTGGCTGCTCTTGGTGGCCTTGGCGGTATAGCTCTGGACCACCGCCACCTTTTTGCCCTCCAGCTCCAGATAGATGTCGCAGCTGGTAGGGAATCCTGTCACTTCCATCATGGCTCCTCCTTAAATCGTGATATGGGCGGTGAGGTAGATCTGGTTGAGGCCGTGGGCCACGGCAAAGGAGAACTCCACCAGGCACACGGTGGGGTCGCTCTCGTCCACCGCCACCGTCACGTCGCCGTAGCTGTCGATGAGCTGGGCGCGCAGCTTGCTCTCCAGCTCCACGATGACCTGGGAGCGGATGGCCCCCCGGGTCTGGACGGTATTCTTCGTGCGGCTGAACCGGCTGCGCAGGCTCTGGCGGATGGTGGGGATCACGTCGTCCACGATCAGGATGGTGGTCAGCTCCCGCCAGGTGGCGTCCGCCGCCCCGCCGGTGGTGGACCGGGTGGTGATGCCCCGCACGGGGGACACCTGGCCGCCCACCGACTCCAGAGGCGTAACGCCGCCCCGGACCAGCAGATCGACCTCATTGTCGCCGTACCGGGTCTGGACCCCGCCCAGCCCCTCCAGCCGGACGCCGTTGATGGGCACGGCGCTGTCGCTGCCGGCGGCCACGGCCCCCGCCACAGCGGCGGCGGCAAACACGCCGCTCAGGGCTTTGCCCTGGCTGTCCAGGCAGTCGGGGCCCACCAGCACCATGCGCTCACTGTTCAGCGCGGCGGCCCGCTCGGTCAGCGCCTCAACATCCGCCCCCGCCATACCGGCCACGGCGATGCGCTCCCGCCGGGCGGCGGAGGCGCTCTCCACGCTGCTTTTCAGCGCGGCATGGACCGTCTCCTCGCCGCTGTCGCAGATCACGATCCGCACCGACTCCTCCGCCTCCAGCGCCGCGAAGGCGCCGGCGTAGTCGGCCCCGTCCACGGCCACGGCCACCACCGTGGTGGCGCCGTTGAGATACAGCAGCCGCAGCAGCGTAGACATGCCGGGGGTCCCGTCGGCGTCCTCGCCAAAGGCCTTCACCCCCGCCTCATAGCTGGTGAGCCGCACCGCCTTGTTGACGGTCCCGGCGGCGCTTTTCGCCGCCACCCCCACCACACGGGCGGCTCTGCCGCCCCGAATGACGGAGGACGCGTCGTAGGAGGAATACACCCCCGGACGCTCATGAATGATATTGCTCATTTCGTCATGACACCTTTCAAAATAAAATCGGACAGCAGTACGCCCTCCTCATTGGCGGCGGCGGTGAAGTACGCGCCGCAGCTCAGGCTGCCCCGCCGCAGGAACATGGCGGTATCCGGGTCCCACACCGTCTCCTCCCACTTCAGCTCCGACGGCCGCAGGCCCGAGGGCAGGCCCTCCAGCATCACCTGGTGTACCCCCTCCAGGGCCTTCTCGCAGCCCGCCGCCCCTGCGGAGGCGGGGGCGTAGATGTCCAGGCTCAGCGTCAGCTCCAGGCGCATCCCGTAGACCTCCCGGACCTCCTGGGTAGCCGGGTCCACCTGGCTGCCCAGATAGCTGTTCATGGCCTCGCCCCGGCACTCCCCCTGGCGGAAGCCCACCGCCGCCACCGGCTGGCTGTAACGCTTGCACCAGCCCGGGGCATAGGCCGTCACGGCCCGCACCCCGGAGCGCTCCAGGGCGGCAGCCAGCGTCTCCTTCACCTGCTCCAGGCCCGTCATACCGCCGCCTCCCGCTCCGGGCCCAAAATGGCCCGCCAGTAGATCAGCTCATCGGCGATGGATACCGGTCTGGACTCCAGCACCACCATGGCCTGCTCCCCGTGGAGGACGCGGTCGCCGGGGGCCGTCTCCTCCCGGCTCAGCAGCAGCCACCGCTTCAGGCTCACCGCCCCCAGGGGCGTGGCCGCCGGCAGCTTGCCGTCCCGGTCCGTCATGGCCTGCAAAAATCCCCGGCAGGGCTTGGCGGAGGTCTCCTCTCTCCGGCGCAGGCGCACCTCCTGGCCGTACTTCCGGAGGATCTGCTGAAACTGCCGCTTCATCCTCTCACCCCCGCAAAGGCAAAGCCGTCGTCGCCCCAGTAGGGGGCCATCATCGCCGCCGCCTGACGGCGCAGGGCCGCTGCCGCCTGGCACGCTCCGCCGCTCTCCCGGCGGATGGTCACATCTCCGGCGGTAAAGGAGGATACGTCCCCGCCGCAGCCCCGGCAGGCGATCAGTCCCGCTGCCGCCAGCAGCGCTCCGGCGCAGACCAGTCCCTCCCGGCAGTCCTCCGCCGCCACGTCCTCCCGCAGGCGCCCCACAGCCTCCGCCTCTGCGGCGGTACACAGGGCCTCCAGCAGGGCGTATTCCTCCTGGCCGGGGGCGCAGATCTCCTCCGCCAGGGCAAAGATATCGTCATGCATGGTCCGTCTCCTCCTGTTTCAATGGTCTCTTGTCCCCGCCTGGTCCTCAGAGGGCCAGGACCTTGCTGGCCTCTGTGTACAGCTTGGCGAAGCCGGAGGTGCTGGTGATGGCAGCCCGCTCCACCTGCCGGTCGATGAGCTTGTCGTACTCCACCATCACGTCGCCGCAGTTCACCATCTCCAGGGCGTAGCCGCGGTCCAGGCCGATGAGCTTGTCCGCAGGCATCACGCTGGTGCGCAGCAGCTTGGCCCCCAGAGGGGAGCTGAGCACGCCGGTGCCCTGGAAATTCAGGCCCGTCAGGGGATTTTTGAACTCCTCCATCTTCAGCATGGCCAGCATCACGCTGCTGGGCACCAGGATGGTGTTCATGGTGTAGGGCTCGAACTGGGACCAGAAATCCAGCAGCGCCTCATAGGTCAGCGGCTTGGACGCGCCCGCCTCGGTGCCGATGGGGATCTGCTGGGCGGGGTTGTCGTTGCCGTCTCCGTTGATGATGACGTTGATGGCGTCCTCCAGGTGCATCCGGGAGATGTGGCTGCCGATCTGGCGCAGGGTGATGGAAAACAGGTCCAGCCTCTGGAAGCGGATGGCCTCATAGGAGGCCACCAGCATCCGGCCCCGCTTGTGGAGCTTCACCAGGTTGGACTGGGTGCGCACGCTGGTCTGAGGCAGGGCAGCGCCCTCCTCCACCCGCTTCAGGCTCTTCTCCTCCTCGCTGGGCACGGAGTAGATGGAGCGGTAGTCCATGCCGTCGAACCGGGTGACGGTGGCGGTGATGGCGGGCAGGACGTTGTCCTCCTCCATCCCCTGGCGCACCACCCGGGACACGAACTCCGGGAACAGCACCGCCGACTCGGTGGTGCGGAAGAACTTCTCCACGCTGTCGGAGTTCCCGCCCTTGACGTGGATGTCGAACCGCTTCAGCTGGCGCTGGAAGGCGTCCAGCCCCTCCAGCGGGGTGCCGCGGTAGTTCTCGCTGGGGTCGGCCGCCTCCAGCACCTGGGAAAAGCTCTTGCCGGCCTCGCCGTACATGCCCTTCTCCAGTCTCAGATTATCGTATGCGTAAGCCATATTTCGTCTCTCCTCCTACTTACAGCATGATGGTCACGGCCTTGGCCGTGGTGTCCACGGACGCCACCAGGTAGACCCTGCCGTTCTCGGCGCTCTTCACGCCGCCCTGGCCGTCCGCCGCCAGGCCGGTCCAGCCCAGGGCGGGGGCCGTACCGGAGTAGCCCACGGTGAGGAAGCCCCCCACCTGTACGGTGCAGGCGTCGTCCTTGCAGCACAGGGTCTTGCCGCAGAAGCTGTCCCCGTCGGCGCAGGCCGCCACCGTACCGCTGCCGCTCATTTTCACCATAGTGTTCTCGGCCAGCTTCTCGCCCAAAAAGGTGGCGTTCACCTGTCCGATGCCGTTAAAAGAAACCGTCATTGTCCATTCTCCTTTTTCATCAGATCAAAAACGCGTTGTCGTCCGCGCTGACGCTCTCGCTGGTTTTCCGCCCCGCCAGCTGGGCCGCGGGGGGATACTTCTTCTCCAGCCGCTTCTCGTAGGCTCTTGTCAGCTCCAGCAGCTCCGCCTCCTCCAGCTTGTCCGCCGCCCCGGCGAACACCTTCAGATCCAGCTGCTCGTCCGCCAGTCCCGCCAGCCGCACCAGCTCCCTGCGGAGCCCGGCCATATAGCTGCGGCCCAGCTGGGCCTCCCGCTCCAGCCGCGCCAGCTGGACCAGTCCGTCCTCCTGACCGGCCAGGAGCTTGTGCAGGTCCTGACCCTGGCCGGGGGCAAAGCCCTTCATCACCCCCGCCTTTCTCTGGGCGGGCACCGCCACAAAGCTCCACTCGTAGGCGTCCGTGGGGTCCGTCAGGGTGAAGTAGCACAGCTTCCCGTCGTACCGCTTGCCCCGCTCATGGCGGCAGCCGCTCTTGCCGCAGATGGAGCAGCGGCGGCTCTGGACGCTGCACCCGATGCTGACCTCCTTCTTGATGCCGGCCTCGATCTCGTCGATGAGCTCCACGTTTTTGCCGCTGCGCAGCATGTAGGCCCAGCCCTTCAGGTACCAGCTCTCGTCTCCGGCGGCGGTGACGCCGCTCTCCCGGCAGACCTCGGTCTTATAGATTCGGGCGGTCTGTCCGGCGGCGGACCACTGGTGGTCAAAGATGCCGCTCTTTCCCACGAACAGCCCCTTCAGCTTCTCCAGGGCGGCCCGGTCGAACCGCTCAAAGTCCCGGTCCACCTCGTTGTCACACAGCCGCAGGCTGAAGGTGTACACCTCCTCCGGCTTCAGCGCCGACTTGGCCAGGCCGTTGATCAGCGCCATATCCTCCTGGGACACCATGTACCGGGTGGCATAGCCCGGCTGTTTTTGAATATCGATCATTGCTGCGGGTCTCGCTCCTCTCCCCGGGCCATCTCCGCCCGGTCGTTTTCGATGGCCAATTTCCTTGTCTGCTCTCTGTACCAATCCGCCTTGGCCTCCTCCAGCAGATCCTGCAGGTTGATGTCATCCCACACCACCTGGAAATCGCAGACGAATCCGTGGAGCCGCAGCCACAGTGTGCAGATGCGCTCCACCACCGGCGTCAGCCCCCGCCGGATGGCGGTCATCTCCGTGGTCAGCAGGTCCGCCTGCTGAGTGCTCATTCGCTCGGTGCTGGACCAGTTCAGGCCCAGCATGAAGGGCGGGATGCCCGTCTTGCTCACCATCTGCTCCAGGATCTGCCGGATGGGCACGCTGCTGTCCAGCACCTGGTTGTCCGCGCCGATGACCTTGATGTCCACGTCGCCTACCGCCACGAAATCCCGGACGCTGCCGCTTCTGGTGGCCTCCATGGCCCGGCTCCACTCCTGGGCCAGCTGACGGCTGCGCTCCTGGGCCAGGCCCCGCTCCAGCTCGCCCCCCTGGGGCTTGTACACCACCGCGAAGCGCACGTTGCCCATGCGCTCCCAGTTCACCCCGATGGCCTGGTAGATTTTCCCCAGCAGCTCCGTCAGAAACGGCATGCTCCGCAGCAGGCTCACGCCGTAGGGGTGGGCCGTCTCCGGGTTATAGGGGGTGAACAGCAGCAGCTCCTGGTGGGGCAGCGGGGAGACCTGGCCGTGCTCGTCGGTGGTACAGATGGCAAAGTCCAGGGGGTTGTCCCCCTCTCTGATCTGGATATCCTCCACCCGGCCGCAGAGAACGGCGGCGATATCCCGCCTGTCCCTGGTCAGCACGATCTCCCCCACGGCCTGGCCGGAGACCAGCATGGAGTCCAGATACTGGTCCAGGAAGGCGTTCACGCCCCGCTGGCCCCGTCCCACGCTGACGGTCTCCAGGAAGGACCGCAGCGCTCGCTCCGCCTCCGGGTCGCCGCACCGGGCGGAGACCCCGCCGCACAGCCGGATGATCTTATAGATGCACGCGTCCACCAGGGGCACCGACTCCCGGATGGCCCGGTACAGCCGCGTCTCCCCGCTCTGCAGGGGCGCGTATCCGTCCGTCAGGCGGAAGGGGGCCGGATCGGCCCGGCGGATCTGTGGTGTGGCAAGCCCCACAGCTCCCTGGGGCTGCCGTTTGAAAAATCTCATTTCCTGCTCCTCGTCAAAAAATTCTTCGTTCCACACTTCCGGCGAAGAAGGCGTCCTCCGGCCTGGCGGCCACTGTGGCGGCGAAGTAGCGCATGTCGTCCATGGCGTGGTCGTCCTCCTTCCGGGGCGCGTCCCGTCCGCCCTCCCCGTCGCTCCAGCGGTACAGCTCCATCTCCCGCAGGCAGTCCCGACAGTCCCGGCAGATCACCAGGCGCCCCTGCTTCAGGAGGCTGGCGGTGAGCCGGATGCCGCTGAGTACGTCGTTGTCCGCCTTCTCCACCCGGTAGCCCTGCCGCCGCAGGGCGGTGATGAAGCTGGCGGCGGAGGGGTCCACCGCCACCCGGGACAGCTTCCGCCCGCCGGCCAGCCGCGCCAGGGCCTCCGTGTACTCCTGGTCCGTCAGCTGCACGCCGGTCCTGCGGCTGGCGTAGTAGTACTCCTCCAGCCGGTACCACACGTCCCCCCGGCGGCCCCACAGGCCCATAGAGCAGGGGTTGACGGTGCCGTAGTCCACGCTGACCGCGTACTCCTCCATAGGCTCCTCGGGCCTGGGCCGGGCGTCCCGCTCCGGGTCAAAGAAGTCGTACACCAGCCCCTTGGCCGCGGTCCACTCCCCCAGCACGAACCGCCGGTAAAAGGTACCGCTGTAGCTGTTCCGGTATCGCTGGCGGATCCTTGCGGAGAGGGAGGGGTTGTCCTCCATGGTGAAGTGCAGGTACAGCACGTTGCGCTCCGCCGCCTTCAGGATCCACTCCCGGTAGAACCAGTGCTGGGGCCCCTCCGGGTTGCAGTTGAACCACAGGCGGCTCCCGGCCACGCTGCACCGGGCGATGGCCTGCTCCACGAAGGACCGGGGCATCAGCGCCGCCTCGTCCAGCAGCACCCCCGCCAGGGTCACGCCCTGGATCAGCCCCGCGCTGCCCTCGTCCCGGCCCCCCATCAGGTAGAACCGGTTCTCCCGCTGTCCCCGCTGGACCGTCAGCAGGTTCTCGCTGCGTTTCTCCCGGCACCGGAACCCCAGCTCCTCCAGCATGGGCAAAAGCTCCTGCAGCAGGTTCCGCCGCAGGCTCAGGGCCGTCTTGCCGCAGAACGCGAACTGCTCGCCGCTGAACTCGCTCATGGCCCACAGGGTAAAGCTCAGTCCCATGCACAGGGTCTTACCGCTGCGCACGGCCCCGTCGCAGATGATGCCGTCCTTGTCCCGGTGGGGGCTGCCCGGGGCCCACCAGCCCATCACCTGCCGCTGCTTGGGGGAAAAGCGCCGTATCTTCATGCCTCTCCCCCCATCTCATGCCAGCCTATTCGCTCCCGCCTCCCTCCAGCGCCTCCAGCAGGGCGGCCATGCCCTCCTCGCCGCCGCCTGCGTAGGACAGCAGCAGGTCGATGGCTTTCACCCGGTCGGCCAGCTTGATCTCCACATTGCCGCTGCCGCTGCGCTTGAACTCCGCCAGACACCACAGGTCCATGTCCTTCACCCGGGCCTTGTCCGGGTCCAGGGCCAGGGCCACCGCGTCGTTGGGGGAGGAGAGCGCCACCCGGCTCAAAGCGTTTAAGATCTCGTCCTTGTCCATCCTGTCGCCTCCTTCACCTATAGGTCCAAACCCCCCGTTTGTTGCACGTTTGCGTGCAACGCTTTTGAAAATTTCCTCAAAAAAATTTTGTTCCCCGCCCTGGAGGACCCCGCCGGGCAGGAAAAGCCGCCGGTCTCCGGACCGGGGTCCGAAAGCCGGCGGCGCAGGCTCCTACCAGTTGGACTGGGCGCCCAGGGTCCAGTTGGTGGAGCAGTAGGGAATGTCCTTGGTGTCGTGGAACTGGACGAATTTCACCGCGTACAGGTCGCAGGACACATACCGGTTGTAGTTGGGCTGATAGATCACCAGATAGTCGCTGCCCACGCTGTGGAGGATGCCCTGCCAGGTGACGGCCTGCTGGGTGCCCATCAGGAAGGTCGCCACCACGAAGTAGCCCACATTCCGGTGCAGCAGGCTGCGCAGGGAGGCCAGGTACGCCTCCCTGGTGTCGGCGGGGCTGTGGGTGGCGGCCATATCCAGGGGGTTCTTCATCCGCTGGCTCTGGGCCACGGAGGACCTGGTCCTGGGCGCCGCCATGCCGCCCATGCCCTCCGGCGGCATCTGCCCCGGCTCCGTACCCATGCCGGTCATACTCCCCATACCGGTCATACTCCCCATACCGGTCATGCCGTCCATTCCTCCCATGCCGCCCATATCGTTCATCCCGGTCATACCTGCGTCCACGGCGGGCATACCGGCCACGCCGTCGTTTCTCCATATTCCCTGTCCTCCCGCCGCTGTCGGAGGCATTGTGTACCGGGTCTCGTCCGGCACGCCCTGGGGCAGGCGCACCTCGCCCTCCATGCCGCTTTGCGGCTGATAGTCCTGCTGTGTCATAAACAAGTCACTCCTTCATGATTACCGCCCGCAGGCGGAACGCTCGGCCAAGGGGCCGTCACGTGCTGTAATAGGCATTGGTAGGATTATAGAAGCAGTGGTCGCCGATTCGGGTCTGCCAGTAGCCCACGTCCGAGGGGAAGCTGCTGCGGCACTTGGGGCTGAAGGGGTTATAGAACCACAGGGACTCCGCCACGTCCGGCAGGCGGTTTCCGGCAATGGCCCAGTCGGCGATCTCGTAGTGGATCTGCTGGGGTCGCATGTTGTAGATGTTCTGGGGATTATACGCTCCCCGCTCTGTCTCGCTGGCGCAGACGAACTGCCCCGGCTGAAAGATGATGTTGCGGATGCTGCCCTGCCCCACCCGGGCGTACTCGCCGCCCCGGGCGTTGACCCGGTTCATCACCACGCCCGCCACCGCCTTCATGCCGTTCTCGCCCTCTCCGCCGGCCTCGCATTCAATGAGCCGCGCCAGCAGCTCCCGGTCAGAATAAGCCATAAGTACTTCACACTCCTGCTCACGCCCATTGTATGCCGCCCCCGGGCGATGGTGCGTCCCCGGTGCGGCAGAGCGTCCCGTTTCCCTCCGCGCGCCCCCGCAGAACAGCAGCGGCACAAGCACAGCGGTACAAACGCAAAGAGAGGGCGCCCCGACGGGGCGTCCTCTCTCTGCCTTGCGATTTGATTTTGGTTCAGCCTTGGGTCCCCAGGGCCTCCCGGATGGCCCGGGCCAGCTGGTCCGGGCAGCTTGTGGGCTTGAAACCGCAGCGGATGCCGCTGAGGCGGCTGGCCGCCTCCTCTGCGGGCATCCCCTCCACCAGGCGTCCGATGCCCTGGAGGTTGCCGTTGCAGCCGCCGGTAAAGACCACGTTGCGGAGCCTGCCGTCCTCCAGGGTGAAGTCGATGCGGCTGGAGCAGGTGCCGCTGGTCTTGTAGGTGTATGTCATGTCGCCGTCTCCTTTGTATCCGTTCTCCCGCGCCCGGTCCCCGGGGCCCCGGCGCTGCCTTGCGGGAAAAGTATACCAGAAACCGGCGGCGCTGACAAGCCCCCTGTCAGGCGGTGGTGATGGTCTTCAGCTTCAGCCGGATGCGGTCGGAGATCATGGCGATGAACTCGCTGTTGGTGGGCTTGCCCTTGGCGTTGGACACCGTGTAGCCGAAGAAGCGCTGCAGCGTCTCCAGGTCTCCCCGGTCCCAGGCCACCTCGATGGCGTGGCGGATGGCCCGCTCCACCCGGCTGGAGGTGGTGTGGAAGCGCTTGGCCACCTCGGGATAGAGCACCTTGGTGACGGAGTTGATCACATCCATGTTCTCCACGGTGATCATGATGGCCTCCCGGACGTACTGATAGCCCTTGATATGCGCGGGCACGCCCACCTCGTGGATGATGGAGGTGACCATCTCCTCCAGGCCCGGCGCGTGGAGCGCGTCCACGGACGTCTCCCCCAGCTGGAGCAGGTTTTCCACCAGCGCTTCCTCGTTATAGGGCTTGCTGACAAACATAGCGGCTCCCAGGTTTCCGGCCATGACCACCGCCTCGTTGCTGACAAACTGCGACATGGCCAGTACGGCTGTGGTGTGCTGGCCCGCCAGCCTGCGCAGGATGCTGAGCCCATCCAGTCCCGGCAGGATCATGTCCAGCAGCAGCACGTTAGGCTCAGTCTCCTGCACCAGCTTCAGCGCCTGCTCACCGTCGCCGGTGGAGCCCACGACCTGGAACCTGCCTGTCCGCTCCAGCGCAGCCTGAAGCATCAGCCTGGCTTCCTCATTGGTGTCAGTCAAAACGATCTTGATTCTGTTTTCCATTTTTCTGTCCCCTTCCTTTCCTAGCGGTACGGTCTTACAATGCCATACATAATGTGACGTAAATCTGAACGCTTCGGTATGGCATGGCTACAAATTACCATAAACGGACAGAAAACTCAAGTCGAAAACTGGCATTGGAATGTAAAAATCCTTCAAAAAGATTCGACAAAGCCGGAAATTTTGTCGAAAAATGTCGAATCCTGTCGGCAAGTGCCTTTCCGGGCCGACGCCGCGGCCTCCGGCGGATCGTTCCGCCGGAGGCCGGGCATACTACGGCAGGATTCTATTTTGCTACCGGGCCGCCGTGGCCAGCATGTTTTCGATGAGAATGCCATAGCCCTTTTCCGGGTCGTTGACCATCACGTGGGTCACGGCCCCCACCAGCCGCCCGTCCTGCAGGATGGGGCTGCCGCTCATCCCCTGGACGATTCCGCCGGTCTGGGCGATGAGCCGGTCGTCCGTCACCCGCAGCAGCAGGTTCTGGGTATCCGTCTGGTCCATGATCCGGGTGATCTCCACCGTATAGGCCTCCACCTCGTCCCCGGCCACATTGGAGAGGATCACCGCCGGGCCTGTGCGGACCTGGCCGGGCCGGGCCACGGGGATCGCGTCGCTGGCGAGGAAGTCGCAGCTGTCCATGGTGCCGAAAACGCCCCGGTCCGTATTGGCGTACAGCTCTCCCATGTCCTCGGTGAGGTCAAAGCTGCCCCGCAGCTCCCCCGGCTCTCCCGCGCTGCCCTTTTTCACCGCCTTCACCTGGGCGTCCATCACCGCGCCGTTGCCCATGGGCATGAGCATCCCGGTGTCGCTGTCGGTGATGCCGTGGCCCAGCGCGCCGAAGGTGCCGGTGTCCGGGTCATAGAAGGTCACGGTGCCGATGCCCGCCATGCTGTCCCGGATCCAGGCCCCCAGGTGATAGAGGCCGTCCGGAGCCAGCACCGGGCAGGCGGTGGCCGTCATCTGCCGTCCGTCCCGCCGCAGCTCCAGGCAGATCGGGCCGCCGCCCTGGAGCAGCTGGGCGAACTGTTCCGTGCTCTCCACGGCCACGCCCCCGGCCGTCTCGATTACGTCACCCACCCGCAGGCCGCAGTCCACCCCCGGCGTTTTCACCTCCGTGCCGGTCTGGACCTCGCTGAGGCCCACCACCACAACGCCCTGGGAGAACAGCTTGATTCCGATGGTATGCCCCACGGGGATCAGGGTCTCGGCCTCCAGCCGTGCCGCCTGTGCGCCGCCGCCCAGCCGCCACAGGGACGCGGCGCACAGGAGACTACTGAGGAAAAAAGCTTTGAGACGCCGGCTGTCTTTGCCGTTCTTTTTCTGTTCGATCATCCATTTCACCACCCCTTTTCGCATCTTTCGCCGCCGCGGCAACGTTACTTTGCGCCCGAAAGCGGAAAATAACCTGCCGCCGGACTTCTAAAATGCGGTGGGTTTGACATGGAGAAAAGAGGAACGGCAGCGCCGGCCGAAAAAAAGCAAGCGCCGCAGACCAAAGTCTGCGGCGCTTGGCAGATTTTTACAGCGGCAGGGGGCGGAAACGGCCTATGCCGCTCCGGCGGGCGTCAGCGCTCGCCGCTGAAGATCTTCAGGATATCGTTAAAGGAATCGTCGTCGCTGGATGCGGACTCCGCCGGCTGCTCCATCAGCCGGTCAAAGGCGGACTTCTTGTCCCCGCCGTCGGCGGCGGAGGAGGAAGCGCCGGAGGCGCCCGGCACGCTGTTTTTCTCGTTGAGGCCGGTGGCAATGACGGTGACCCGGATCTCGTCCTCCATGGTCTCGTCGAAGGTGGCGCCGAAAATGGTCTGGGCCTCGGGGTCCACCATGGACTGGACCAGGGACGCGGCCTGCTCCACCTCCTCCATGTCGATATCCATGGAGCCGGTGATGTTGATGAGGATGCCCTTGGCGCCGTTGATGGAGGTCTCCAGCAGCGGGCTGGTAACGGCCAGGCGGGCGGCCTCCTCGGCCTTGCCCTTGCCGGCGGCGCGGCCCACGCCCATGTGGGCCAGGCCCGCGTCCTTCATGATGGCGGTGACGTCGGCGAAGTCCAGGTTGATGAAGCCGGTCTCCCGGATCAGGTCGGAGATGGACTGCACCGCCTGCTTCAGCACGTCGTCGGCGATCTCAAAGGCGTTGGCGAAGGTGATCTTCTGGTCGGTGGCGTGCTTCAGCCGGTCGTTGGGGATGATGACCAGGGAGTCCACCTTTTCCCGCAGCTCGGCGATGCCGGCCTCCGCCTGCTTCATCCGGCGCTTCCCTTCAAAGGCGAAGGGCTTGGTGACCACGCCCACGGTGAGGATCCCCTGCTCCTTGGCGGCCTCCGCCACGATGGGGGCCGCGCCGGTGCCGGTGCCGCCGCCCATACCGGCGGTAATGAACACCATGTCCGTATCCTCCAAGGCCTTGGCGATCTGGCTGCGGCTCTCCTCGGCGGACTTGCGGCCCACCTCGGGGTTGGAGCCGGCGCCCTGGCCGTGGGTCAGCTTCTCGCCGATCTGGATCTTGTACCCGGCGCTGGACACGTTCAGCGCCTGTTTGTCCGTATTCACCGCCACATAGTCCACGCCGTCAACGCCGGCGCGCACCATGCGGTTGACCACGTTATTTCCGCCGCCGCCGACGCCGATGACCTTGATCTTTGTTACCCGGTCGGGAGACGTGACCATTTCAAATGCCATAGTGGGTTCCTCCTACCACAATTTGTATCTTCCGAATCGATCCTGGAGAATCCGCCCCAAGATAGAGTAATACACTTTTTCTTATTGTATGCTTTTTTCCCAGGCAGGTCAATAGCTGATTTCCTCCTTTTTTGAAATTTCAGGCAGAATCCGGTGATGTTGCCGTCTGTTTTCCGATTCCTGGAAAAAACGGCCCTAGGGGTCCGGAATGAAGTGGCTCTTGGAGTCGTCCTTCAGGGTCATCAGGATGGTCCCCCGCTCGTTGGGCTCCAGGCTTGCCACCCAGGCCAGCACCACGTCCAGCTTCACGCCGAAGTCCGCGGTGTAGTGCATCTCCACCCGCAGCCGGTCGTCGTAGCGCAGCGCCAGGCATCTGGCGTCCGAGGCGTCGATGGAGCCGGTGCGCGCCAGCATCCCCCGGCTCTCCAGGGCCTCCAGCAGCTCCAGCAGCCGTTCCAGGCTCATGTGTCCGCCCTCCGCCAGCGCCAGGGGCTTACCGGCCGCCGGGTCCTGGGCGGTGAGGCCGATGATCGTGATGCAGCCGGTGGTATCGGCCGCCTGCTCCAGCAGCTTCCCGTGGGCATTGAGCCGCCACCAGCCCCCATCCCCCCGGATCACGGCGGAGGCGGCGGTCTCCGTCACATCCACCACCAGCGTGTCCGGCAGCTTCCGGTTGATCCGCACCTCGGAGATATAGGGCAGGCTGGTGTAGATATTCTGGGAGATGCGGTATTTGTCCAGCAGGATCAGATTGTCCCCCGTCTCTATGCCGGAGGCGGCGAGAATGTCCTCCTGGGTGTACCGGCTGTTGCCGGTGACCAGGACCTGGTCCACCTTGAAAAACAGGGTGAGAGCCGCCACGATGGCCACCGCCGCCAGCAGCAGGGACATGACCCGCAGCAGCGGGCCCAGGCTGCCCCGCCGCCGTCTCCGGCTGGGACGCCGGCGCTTATTTGGCATTGCTCTCACTCCTCTCCGGTATCGTTCGTGTCAGTCCTCCGCCAGGCGGATCTCCGCCCCCAGGGCGGTCAGGTCCCCCACAGGGTCCTGGTAGCCCCGGCGGATGTGGTGGATGTCCTCCACCCGGGTCTCTCCGGCGGCGGACAGTCCGGCCACCAGCAGGGCCGCTCCGCCCCGCAGGTCCGTACACCGGACGGAGGCCCCGTGGAGCCGCTCCACGCCGGTGACCACCGCCACCCGGTCGGCCACGGCGATGTCCGCGCCCATCCGGCGCAGCTCATCCACATGGCGGTAGCGGTTTTCAAAGATGTTCTCCACAAATACGGTGGCGCCCCGGCTGCGCAGCAGCGCCGCCATCAGCACCGCCTGGGCGTCGGTGGGGAAGCCCGGATAGGGGGCGGTGCGCACCGCGGGGATGGCCGACAGCCGCCCGCCGCTCTCCAGGACCACCCGGTCCTCTCCCCCCTCGATCCGGCACCCCGCCTGGTGCAGGGCGGCGGTCACGGTGGACAGATACCTGCAGTTCACCCGCCGCAGCTCCACGCGGCCGCCGGCGGCGGCCACCGCCGATAAGTATGTGGCCGCCACGATGCGGTCCGGCATTACGGTAAAGGCGGCGTCCCGGGTGGGCCGCAGGCCCCGGACCCGGATCACGGAGCTGCCCGCGCCCCGCACGTCGCAGCCCAGCTCCGTCAAGAACCGCTGCAGGTCCCCGATCTCCGGCTCCCGGGCGGCGTTGACGATGAGGGTCTCCCCCGCCGCGCCGCAGGCCGCCAGGATGGCGTTCTCCGTGGCCCCCACACTGGGCAGGCTCAAGGACACCTCCCGGCCGGTGAGGCAGGCCGCCTCGCACTTGAGCCGGCCGCCCTCCTCCCGGATGGAGGCCCCCAGCTGCCGCAGGATGTCCAGGTGCAGGTCGATGGGCCTGGGCCCCAGCTCGCAGCCGCCGGGGTAGGACATCTCCGCCCAGCCGAAGCGGGCCAGAATCGCGCCCAGAAAGATCACGGAGGAGCGCATCTCCCGCATCAGGTGGTCGGGGATGTCCCACCGGCTCATATTGGCGGTGTCCACCACCAGCTCGTCCCCCTGCCACTGGGCGTCGCAGCCCAGGTGCCGCAGGATGCGGACGCTGGCGTCCACGTCTGTCAGGCGGGGGCACCGGCGCAGCCGGGTCACCCCCGGATGGAGGATGGTGGCCGCCAATACCGGCAGCACGCTGTTTTTCGCCCCCTGGATCTCCAGCGTTCCCTCCAGCGGGCGCCCGCCCTGGATGATGATCTGGCTCATAGTAGCCCCTCCCATGATGGATTTTGCGCGATACTGTTCCATCATATGCGGGTAGGGCCGGAGCGCTACTTCTCCCCGGCGGAGCGCAGGGCCATGGCCGCGGCGTAGATCCGCTCGGCGGCGTCGATGGTCCCCAGCTTTGCCATGGCCGCGCCCATGGCGCGGCGGCGGTCCGGGTCGGACAGGATGGACCGGGCGGTCTCATAGAGCTGCCGTCCGCCGCAGTCCTTTTCCAGCAGCAGCACGGCCCCTCCGGCGTCGGAGAGCACCCGTGCGTTGTGCTCCTGGTGGTTATTGGCCACGTTGGGGGAGGGCACGATGATGGCCGGCACCCCCAGGGCCGTCAGCTCGCTGATGGTGCTGGCCCCGGCCCGGCAGATCACCAGGTCGGCGGCCCGCATCACAACGGCCATGTCGCTGATATACTCTCTCACGTCGATGTCCGGCATCCCGGACATCTCCAGCCCGGCTGCGGCCAGATCCTTTTCCATCTGGGCGTAGCCCACGGCCCCGGCCCCGTGGATGTGGTGGAAGGGCCGCTCCATCCGCTCCAGGGCGAAAAACTCCACCATCTGCCGGTTCATGGCCGCCGCCCCCAGGCTGCCCCAGAAGGACACCACCAGGGGCCTGCCGTCGTCCACGCCCAGCTTCGCCTTGGCCTGGGCCTTGGTCAGGTCAAAGAAGTCCCCCCGCACCGGGGTGCCGGTGACCAGCACCTTCTCCGGATGCCTGTAATTCTTCCGGCACTCCTCAAAGCCCACCATGATAAGGTCCGCGTGGGGCTCCAGCAGACGGGTGGTCAGACCCGGGATGGCGTTGGACTCGTGGATGGCGGTGGGGATGCCCCGGCGGGAGGCCGCCAGGATCATGGGGTAGCTGGCGTAGCCGCCGGTGCCCATGACCAGGTCCGCCGGGAACTCATCCAGCAGGGCTCCCGCCTCCCTGGGGGAACGAATCAGGTTTCTCAGGGATATGATGTTGTGGCGGAGCTCCGGAAGCCGCATGGACCGGTGGAAGCTGGAGATCTCCACCGCCCGGAAGGGCCAGCCCGCCTCCTCGATGAGGCGGCGCTCCAGGCCCCGGCGGGCGCCTACGAACAGCACCTCGCTGTCCGGCTTCCGCTCCCGCAGCAGCCCCGCCATGGCCAGGGCCGGATTCACATGTCCTGCGGTGCCGCCGCAGGTAAAGATCACTTTCATGGCGCGTCCCCTCCTACTTTGACTTTGGCGCGGGGATCTGCCGGGACACCGACAGCACGATGCCCACCTCCAACAGCTGGATGGCCAGGGCCGTGCCGCCGTAGCTGAAAAACGGCAGGGAGATGCCGGTGTTGGGGATAAAGTTGGAGACCACGGCGATGTTCAGGAAGGTCTGCAGGGCGATCTGGGTGGTGACGCCCACGATCAGCAGGCTCCCGAACCGGTCCCGGGCGTGGATGGCCAGCCAGTAGCCCCGGATGACCAGCAGGGCGAAGAGCACCATGATAAGGGTGGCGCCCACCAGCCCCAGCTCCTCGCAGGTGATGGCGAAGATGCAGTCGTTGTGCTCCTCGGGGAGGAACATGAACTTCTGGCGGCTCTTGCCCAGGCCCGTGCCCCACAGGCCCCCGGAGCCGATGGCGATGAGGCTCTGCCCGGTCTGGAAGCTCTGGTCCAGGGGGTCCCAGAAGGGGTCGTGCCAGGTCTTGATGCGGGCGGAGTTGTAGCCGATCTTCTCCATCAGGTCCGTAAAGAGCATGAGGTACAGCCCCGCGCCGGCGCCGCAGACGCCGGCGGTGATCCACTTCCAGCTGATGCCCCCCACCACCATCATGGCGGCCCCGATGCCCAGCAGCAATATCATGCCGGACAGGTGGGGCTCCAGCCCCATGAGCACGGCGATGACCACCAGGATCGCGCCGTAGGGCAGGATGCCATCCCGGGTCGTCAGCATCTTCTCCCGCTTCTTGGCGATGGTGGTGGCAAAGTACAAAATGATGCCCAGCTTCGCCACCTCCGAGGGCTGGTAGGTGGGTCCGGCCACCAGGAACAGATGCAGCCAGCGGACGGAGCCGTTGACCTTCACGCCGAAGAGCTTGCCGTACTTGTTGGGTCCGGGGAGAATCACCAGCACCAGCAGGATCACCGCGAAGATCAGCACATACTTGCCCACGCCCCGCAGGCGCTGGTAGTTGATCTTGGACATCCAGAACATGGCGAACAGGCCCAGGGCCGCGAAGGCCGCCTGCCGCTTGAAATAGTAGAGGGGGTCGTGGCCGCTGGGGTTCTCGGAGGCGGCAGCGGAGGGGAAGCTGGCGGAGAGCACCATGATGAGCCCGATGGTCAGCAGCACCAGGGCCAGCAGCAAAAACGGCAGGTCCAGCGGTCCCCGAGCCGCCTCCCAGGCCTCCCGGTCCCGCTCCCGCTGCTCCCGCTCCTTCTGGCGCTGGAGCCTGTGCTGTTCCTCTCTTGTCATGGGGATCTCTCCTTTCCCGAAGGGTTTGTGGGCCGGGCCGTGCGGTCAGGGCCGCATCCGGTCCATGACCCCCAGCAGGGCCAGGGCGCAGAACAGGGTGGACACGGCGGTGAACACGGTGACGATCTTGATCTCGCTCCAGCCGCACATCTCGAAGTGGTGGTGGATGGGGGCCATCTTGAAGATCCGCTTGCCATGGGTCAGCTTGAAGTAGCCCACCTGCAAAATGTCCGACAGGGTCTCCACGATGTACACGATGCCCACCAGCACCAGCACCAG
The DNA here is from genome assembly GCA_048404665.1 of Candidatus Pelethomonas sp. GTDB lineage: Bacteria > Bacillota > Clostridia > Oscillospirales > Oscillospiraceae > Pelethomonas. Next base: position 17,277 of record DBFJQM010000058.1, on the reverse strand, counting down.
GGGCATGTCAAAGGCAAAGGCCAGGCCCGCCACCGCGCCCCCCAGGAACAGGGAGCCGGTGTCGCCCATGAAAACCTTGGCCGGGTGGGCGTTGAAGAGCAGGAAGGCCAGCAGCCCTCCCAGCATAGCCCCGGCGAACACGCCCAGCTGGGTGTAGCCCCACCAGGCGGCCACGGAGGCGAAGAACAGGGCCACGGGGATGGTGACGGAGGTGGACAGGCCGTCCAGCCCGTCGGTGATGTTCACCGCGTTGACGGTGCCCACGATGACGAAGGCGGCGAAGATCATGTACACCGGCCAGCTCAGGGCGATGCTGGTCTGGAAGAAGGGGATGTACAGGCTGGGGGACAGCAGTCCCTCGTACCGCATGAGCATCAGGAAGGCGATGGCCGCCGCCAGCTGCAGCAGGAACTTCTGGCTGGCGGTGAGCCCCAGGTTCTGGTGATGCTTCACCTTCTCATAGTCGTCCAGGAAGCCAATGACGCCGAACACCAGGGCAAAGAGGAACACATAGATGTGGCTCAGGTCCCCTGCCAGCATCCCCTTCCACCCCGTTGCGAGGATGGACACGGCGATGCCGATAATGAACATCAGCCCGCCCATGGTAGGGGTCCCGGCCTTGCTCAGGTGCCACTTGGGCCCCACCTCCCGAATCTCCTGGCCGGCCTTCAGCCGCCGGAGGGCGGGCAGGATCACCTTCCAGCCCAGAAGCCCGGTGACGGCAAAACTCAGCACGCACGCGATCATCATTTCCATAGCTTATCTCCCTCTGCACCCGCCCTGGGCGGGCATTCTCTTGGCGTTGATCTCAAAGGCGCTTATCCGCGGCATTGGGCGGCGTGTTCCGCCACCACCTCCCGCTCGTCCAGATGGCGCTTTTCATGGCCCACGATCTGGTAGGTCTCATGGCCCTTCCCCGCCAGGACGATCACATCCCCGCTCTGGGCGTGGTCCATGGCGTAGTGGATGGCGCGGATGCGGTCCGGCTCCACCACATAGGGGGTGGCGGTGTCCGTCATGCCCGCCAGGATGTCGTCGATGATGGCCTGGGGCTCCTCCGTGCGGGGGTTGTCGGAGGTGACGATGACAAAGTCCGCCAGCCGGGCGGCGATACCGCCCATCTGGGGCCGCTTGGTCCGGTCCCGGTCCCCGCCGCAGCCGAAGAGGGCCACCACCCTGCCCTTGGCGAAGCCCCGGACGGTGTTCAGCACGTTCTCCAGGGCGTCGGGGGTGTGGGCATAGTCGATCAAAATGGTGTAATCCCCGGGGGTAGGCACCGGCTCCACCCGGCCCTTCACATGGGGGATGGTCCGCAGCACCTGGGCGCTGTCCCGGAGGGACACCCCCAGGGCCCGGGCGGCGGCCAGCACCCCCAGGGTGTTGTAGACCATGAAGCCGCCGGGGATGGGGACCTCCTCGTCTACCGTCTCCCCCGCCGCCGCGGCGTCGAACCGGACGCCCCGGGCGTCCAGGCGGATGTTTTTCGCCGCCAGGTCCGGGGCCTTCTCCCCGTGCTCCCCGATGGAGACCTTCCGGCAGGTCGCCTCTGCCATCAGCCGCCCGCTCCAGGGGTCGTCGGCGTTGTAGACGCCCACATCGCACTGGCGGAACAGCAGGGCCTTGGCGTCGCAGTAGGCCTCCATGGTGCCGTGAAAATCCAGGTGGTCCTGGGTGAGATTGGTAAAGATGCCCACGGCGTAGTGGATCCCCGCCACCCGCTTGAGAAACAGGGCGTGGGAGGAGACCTCCATGACCACATGGGTGCAGCCGCCGTCCGCCATCCGCCGCAGCAGGCCCTGAAGCTCAAAGGACTCCGGGGTGGTGCGCTCCGTGGGCAGGACCTCCGCGCCGATCATGTTCTGGTTGGTGCCGATAAGGCCCACTCTGGCCCCCAGCTTCCGCTCCAGGATCTCCTTGAGCAGGTAGGTGGTGGTGGTCTTGCCGTTGGTGCCGGTGACGCCCACCATGGTCATCTGCCCGGCGGGATCGCCGTACCAGTTCCGGCCCAGCTGGGCCAGGGCGGAGCGGCTGTCCGCCACCCGCACATAGGGGCCGCCGTCCTCCGGCGCCCTCTCGCACAGGACGCAGGCCGCGCCCTTCTCCCGGGCCATGGGGATAAATTTGTGTCCGTCGGTCTCGTAGCCGGCCATGGCCACGAACAGGTCCCCCGCCGCCGTCCTGCGGGAGTCGTAGCTGACGCCGCCGATCTCCGTCTCCAGGCCGGCGTTGGTGTCCAGGATCTCAATTCCATGCAGCAGTGTTTCCAGCTTCATCTTATGCGCCTCATGCTTTCCTCATTCTATCTCCCGGAGGAGGCCCCGCAGAGGGGGCATACTCAGTATAATCCGATCCTCCCGGCGGTAAACGGCACAAAATGCTTCATACCCTGCATAACCTGCCGGGATCAGTCGGCGGTGGAGCCGGACTGGCCCATCTGCACCGTGACCACGGTGCCGGCAGGCACCTGGGTCCCCTCCGCCAGGGACTGGCTGATGGCCTTGATGCCGCTGCCCTCGCCGGAGGCGCCGGTGGTCTTGAGAATCAGCCCCGCGTTGGTCAGGGCCGTGTTTGCCTTGGCGGCGGAGAGCCCCAGCACGTTGGGCACGGTACACAGCTCCTGGGATTTCTCCGCGCCCATGTAGAGGATGATCTCCGCGCTCACCGGGACGATGGCCCCGCCCAGGGGGGTCTGGTCGGTGACGGTATCCCCGTCGCCCACCACCCGGTAGCTGCTGAAGCCGTACTGGGCCAGCTTTTCCGCGGCGGCGTCCTTACTCAGGCCCACCACATAGGGGACGGTGGCCTCGGCGGATGTCATCTGGTCCTCCGTGTACTGGGGGGTGATGCCCAGATAGGGCAGGATGTCGCTCATGATGGCCGAGGCGGTGGGGGCCACCATGTTGCCGCCGGAGACGTAGACGCCGGTGAACCGGGAGGGGGTGTCCAGGGTCAGCAGCATGATGACCTGGGGGTCGTCGGCGGGGGCGAAGCAGAGGAAGGATACCACCACCTCGTTGTAGCCGTTTTCGTCCACAACGCCGGTCTTATCAGCGGTGCCGGTCTTGCCGCCCACCCGGTAGCCCGCCACCTGGCCGTTGCGGCCGGTACCGTCGGATACCACGTACTCCAGGATCTCCCGGACGGTGGCGCTGGTCTCCTCGCTGATGACCTGGCGCACCGGGGTGGCGTCGTGCTTATAGACCACGTTGCCGTCGCCGTCCAGCTCCTTGGCCACGATGTAGGGCTGATAGAGGTAGCCGCCGTTGATGCAGGCCGCCTGGGCGGAGATCAGCGCGATGGGGGTGACGTTGAAGGTCTGGCCGAAGGCGTAGGAGGCCAGGTTCACCTCGGCGGAGCCCAGGACCTTGGCGCTGGCCGCGATGCCGGTGGCCTCGCCGTTGAGCTCGATGCCCGTGGGCTCCGTAAGGCCGAAGGCCTCCATGTACTCCCGGAAGGTCTGGGCGCCCACAAGCAGGCCGATGCGGATGAAGGCCGGGTTGCAGGAGTTTGCCGTGGCCTCCTTCAGGCTCTGGTGGCCGTGGCCCGCCTTTTTGGAGCAGTACATGGGCTTGCTCCAGCCCCCCACCCGGACGGAGCCGGAGCAGTCGAAGGTGCTGTTGATGTCGATGACGCCCTCCTCCAATGCCATGGAGAGCGTCAGGACCTTGAAGGTGGAGCCGGGCTCGTAGGTGTCGTTGACCGCCTTGTTGCGCCACTGCTTCTGCTGGAGCTGGCCCAGCAGCTCCCAGTAGGCGTCGGTGTGCTCAGACTCCGTCTGGCCGCTCTCCTCTCCGTCCTCCCCCTCAGGCTGGTCTTCGCCGGACTCCGGCTGGACCTGGTCGGCCTCCTCCAGCTGCTGCTGGAAGCCCTCGTCATAGATGGTCTGGGCGCTGTTGGGGTCGTAGGTGGGGTTGGAGGCGATGGCCAGCACCGCGCCGCTGCGGGGGTCCAGCACCACGCCGGAGGCGCCGTACTTGGCCCCGTACCGGGACACCATATCCGCCAGCCCCCGCTCCAGGAAGTACTGGATGTTGCTGTCGATGGTCAGCTCCAGGCTGTGGCCGTCCTGGGCGTCGTAGTACTGCTCATACTGGAACAGCAGCTCCCGGCTCCAGCCGTCCTTGGCGGTGACGGTCAGGCCGTTGGAGCCCTCCAGCTCGTCGTTATAGATGGCCTCCAGGCCGTAGGCCCCCTGGTTGTCGCTGTTGACAAAGCCCAGCACATGGGCCGCCAGGGAGTTGTGGAGGTAGTAGCGCTTGGAGTCGCTGGACAGGTGGATGCCGGTGAGGGTGATGCCCAGCTCGTTTTCCTTGATAAAGGACCGGATCTCGTCGCCGATGTTCTTGTCCACCCGCTTGCGCAGCACCTCGTACTGGCTGCTGGTCTTTTCCAGTCTCTTGTAGACGGTCTCCTCGTCCAGGTCCAGAATCTCCGCCAGGTTCCTGGCGATGGTGTCCTTGTACTCCTGGCCGGTGGGGGGCAGCGTCTCCCCCTCCTTCAGGCCCTGGGCGATCTTTTTCTCCCGCTCCTCGTCCAGCTCCTGGGCCCGCTGGTGGATGATGGCCGGGTCCAGGAACACCGTGTCCGCCGTGGCGGAGATGGCCAGGATCTCCCCGTTGCGGTCATAGATGGTCCCCCGGGAGGCGGAGATCACCGTGCTCTTGGTCTGCTGCTTGGAGGCCCGCTCCTGCAGCTCCTCGTGCTGGTTGATGGTCAGATCGTAGAGCTGGAAGAACAGCGCCGCGAAGGTCGCCACGCCCAGCAGCGCCATCAGGCACAGGCTCCTGCGCTGGATGGTCAGCTTTGCCCTGCGGGCGGCGTCGGTTTTCTTCCTCTGTTCCTTTGCCATGGGTCTCCTCCTCATTCCGTTCCAACCCATTCCGCCCCGGGCAGCCCCCCGGGAGCGGACAGCAAGCAGGGAGCAAGAGGTCTGACCTCTTACTCCCCGGTATGCTTCATCCGGCGCAGCCGCCCGGGACAACGACCGTATCGGCGCGCCTCATCACTTGATTATACTTTCTCTCAGCGGAAATATTCCAGCACGGTATATACGCTCTTGCTGACCGTGGCGGCAAGCCGGTCGAAAAAGCTCTCGTTCCCGGTGCTGTAGGTCACCGCCCGGTCCTGGCCCGGCAGGTCCAGGTACAGGATCTGGCTGTCCGAGGGCTGGCTCATGCCGGCGGCCTCGGCGGCCTCCTTCACCGTGGCCAGGTCAAAGGCCTGCTCGTACTGGGCCAGCAGGGCCACCTGCTCCACCTCCAGCTGGCTGATATCCGATTTCATCTGCACGATCTCCGTGGAGATGGTGTTCAGCTGCACATAGCACAGCAGCAGGCACACCAGCATCCCCGCCGCCAGGACGAAGCCCGCCGCCGCGGCCAGGGACACCTTCTGGGCGGGACGGACGGCGGATTTTACCTCCGCCCGCCGCCGTGCGATCTCGTCCGCCCGGGTCTCCTGCCGGCGGCGGTACTGCTGGTCAAAATCCAGCTGGCCGCTGGTCTCCAGCTGCCGCTGAAGCTCGCGGCTGTCCAGCTTGCGGGCCAGGTTCCCGTCCACCACGCCGGGCGTATTGTATCTGCGTCTGACGGTATTTCTGTTTTGAGCAGCCATGGGCGGCTTCCTCCTTATCACACGTATCGCGGCCCCGCCGGCGCGGGACCCGGGATCAGAATTCCGTTCTCCGGGCCGTCCGCAGCTTGGCGCTGCGGGCCCGGGGGTTTCTTGTCAGCTCCGCCGGACCGGCGGTGATGGGCTTGCGGCTCAAAAGCTCCAGCTTGGGCTTTTTGCCGCACACGCACACCGGGAACTGGGGCGGGCAGGTGCAGCCTGTGGCCAGCTGCCGCATGGTCTGCTTGACGATCCGGTCCTCCAGGCTGTGGAAGGTGATCACCGCCAGCCGTCCCCCCGGCGCCAGGCACTGTACCGCCGCCTCCAGCATGGGAGGCAGCTCGTCCAGCTCGCCGTTGACGGCGATGCGGATGGCCTGGAAGGAGCGCTTGGCCGGATGCTGCTTTTCCCGCAGGGCCTGGGGCGGCATGGCGGAGCGGATGATCTCCGCCAGCTCCAGGGTGGTCTCGATGGGCCGCTCCTCCCGGCGTCTGACGACAGCACGGGCGATCTGGGGCGCGTAGCGCTCCTCGCCGTACTCGAAGAGGATGCGCCGCAGCTCCTCATAGCTCCACTGGTTCACAACCTCCCGGGCGGTGAGGGCCGCGTCCTGGTCCATGCGCATGTCCAGGGGCGCGTCGTGCATATAACTGAAGCCCCGCTCCGGCTGGTCCAGCTGGGGGGAGGATACCCCCAGGTCAAAGAGCATCCCGTCCGCCCTGTCCACCCCCGCCTGCCGGAGGATCTCCTCCAGCCGGCTGAAATTGGCGTGGACCGGCGTAAACCGGTCTCCGAACTCCCTCAGCCGCTCCCGGGCCGCCTCGATGGCGGTCATGTCCCGGTCGATGCCGATGAGGCGGCCGGTGGTCAGGCGGCGGAGGATCTCGATGGAGTGGCCCGCCCGGCCCAGGGTGCCGTCCACATAGACGCCGTCGGGCCGGATGTCCAGGGCCTCCAGGCACTCCTCCAGCAGCACCGGCTGGTGTCCGTAGTCCCTCTCCATATCAGAACTCCAGCTCCGTCAGGGTCTCCAGCAGGTAGTCCGACTCCATGGCGGCCTTTTCGATGGCCTGCCACCGCTCCGGGTTCCACAGCTCCACGGACTTCACCGCGCCGTTGATGACCACCTCCCGGTCCAGCGCCGCGTACTCCCGCAGGTTGGCGGGGATGAGGATGCGGCCCTGGCTGTCCGGCTGGCACTCGGCGGCGTTGGCGAACAGCACCCGCACCTTCCTGGCCTGGGCCAGGGAGAGGGTGTCGTATTTCTCCAAAAGCTGTTCCCACTTGCTGTCGCTGTACACCGACAGGCAGCCGTCCAGGCCGATGGTGACGTAAAACACGTCCCCCAGCTGCTCCCGGAACTTGGCAGGGATAAAGAGGCGGCCCTTGGCGTCAATATTATGCTGATATTTCCCGATCACGGCGGCCGCCTCCCTTCGTTTTGATGCGTATACCGCGGCGATGGAGGAGCCCTCGCCCCATTTGGGCCGGCTCCCAGTGGGTTTTGGCGCTACTTTCCACCACTTTCCACCACCACATAGTCAGTATACGGCACGCCGCCCAGAAATGCAAGGGGAAGTTTTTGATTTTTTTCTTACAAAACCGTAAGGTTTTGCCGCAAAATCGTCCTTTTCCGAATTTTGAACAGGCGTTCGAGTTCTTTGGCAAAAAATTGGAGCGAGGTGGGCACAATATGTTGTGCCCACCTCGCTCCAAACCACTATTTATAGTTTTATGGACGAATTTTGCCGCTTATTTTGGGGAATTTTTGTGAAAATCTACAAAATTTAATTTTGCTTTTTGTCGGTTCCTCTAGCCTGGGCGTCCAGCTGGGCCTTCTGGGCCTGGAGCTGTTCGTTGGAGGCGGCGCGGAACCTGGCCCGGGAGTCCCGAATCTCCTCCAGCGCCATCTGGATGGCCTCCTCGGTGCGGCGCAGGGCGTCGTCGGTGTACTCGTTGGTGACGGTGACCATGGTGCGGCGGCGCTCCTCCGCCCGGGCCACGATGTCGTGGGCCTTGTCCCGGGCGGCCCGGGTGATCTCGCTCTCCCCCACGATGGTCTTGGCGTCCAGGTCCGCCTGGCGGCGGATCTTCTCCGCCTCCTTCTTGGCGTTTTCCACGAACTCGTCCCGGGCGCGGATCAGGTCCTGGGCCTTTTTCAGCTCCAGGGGCAGCTGGCCCTTCAGCTCGTCCAGCAGGTCCAGCGCCTCCTCCCGAACGATAATGCACTTATCCGGCGCCATGATCACGCTCTTCGCCCCGTCGATCATCTCGTAGAGAACGTCGATCAAATACTGTACATCGTTTGCCATAGCTTACTGTACCTTCCCTTCCGTCATTGTCAAAAGCATCGCCGCCGTACCGGCGGGTACATAAGGTTCCAGATCCTGGTGATAGCGGATCATCTCCCGCACCATGGTGGAGCTGATGTGCAGGTGCTCCTCCCGGGCGGGCAGCAGCACCGTGTCCAGGGCCGGCTCCAGGGTCCGGTTGATCTGGGACATCTGGTACTCCCAGTCGAAGTCCCCGCCGCACCGCAGGCCCTTTACCAAAGCGCAGGCCCCGACCCGGCGGGCGAACTCCGCCAGCAGGCCGGTCCACACCTCTGCCCGGACGTTGGGCAGTCCCTCCACCGCCCGGCGCACCAGGGCCAGCCGCTGCTCCGGGGTGAACATGGGGTGTTTCTCCCCGTTGACCATCACGCACACCACCACCTGGTCAAAGATGGCGGCGGAGCGCCGGATCAGGTCCAGATGGCCCACGGTGATTGGGTCAAAGCTGCCTGGGCAGACGGCGATCCTCATAGCGCTTCCTCCCGATGATAGGTGGTGATCTTTACCGTGCCGTAGCGGTAGGTCCGGTACTGCACGCATCGGCCCACCCGCTCCGGCATCTCCCGCTGGGCGGGTGACTCACAGACGATTATACCATGGTCCGACAAAATGTCAAACTGAGAAATGGCGGAAAGCGCGCTTTCCCACAGTCCGGCGGCATAGGGCGGGTCGATGAAGATAACGTCGAACCGCTCCCGCACCGACCGCAGGTAGGCCAGCGCCTCGCCGCAGACCACCGACGCCCGGTCCCCCAGCCCCGTGGCCGCCAGGTTCTCCCGCACCAGGGCGGCGGCCTGCCGCCGGCTGTCCACAAAGACCGCCCGCTCCGCCCCCCGGCTCAGGGCCTCGATGCCCATTTGTCCGGTGCCGGCAAAGAGGTCCAGCACCCGGCTGTCCGCAAGCTGGAACTGAAGGATATTGAATACGCCCTCCTTCACCCGTTCGGCGGTGGGGCGGGTCTCCAGCCCCTCCAGGGTCTTCAGCCGCCGGCCCCGGGCGGAGCCTGTGATCACGCGCATAGGGTCCTCCTCACGCTTTCGCTTCTGTTTTTTCTATCATATGTCAAATGCTCGATTTTTTCAATAGGGGAACCGCACTTTTTTGTGTAAAAGGGGGAGTTGCAGGATTGCCACTTGTTATCCCGGGAAAAGTAGTATATAATAGTAAACTGCAAATGCAGCCGGGCGCGGTCCGTGCCCGGGCCCAGCCTCCATTTTTCGCTGAAAGGATGTATTTCATGATAAAGCTACAGACGCCCCAGGGCGAGATCAGCATCAGCGACGCTGTCTTCACCAACATCACGGGAAACGCCGCCACCAACTGCTTCGGCGTGAAGGGCATGGCTTTCCGCTCCATGACCGACGGGCTGGTCCACCTCCTGCGCAAGGAGGCCATGAGCAAGGGGGTCCAGGTCATCTATAACGAGGACGCCACCGTGTCCATCCGGCTCCACATCGTGGTGGAGCACGGCATCAACATCGCCGCCGTCTGCCGCTCCATTATGAGCGAGGTGCAGTACAAGGTCAGCAAGTACACCGGCATTCCCGTCAAGAGCGTGGATGTGTGTGTCGACTCTGTTGTGATCAATTCCAGGGGGTATGACCGGCCATGATCCAGACCATTGACGGAACACAATTCAAGCAGATGGTGCTCCACGGGGCGGCGGCCATCTCCCTTCAGAAGCAGCAGATCAACGATCTGAACGTCTTCCCCGTCCCCGACGGCGACACCGGCACCAACATGAGCCTTACCATCGGCACCGCCGCCGACGAGCTGAAGAAAAACGACTACCCCTCCCTCTCCGCCGCCGCCAAGGCCACCGCCGGCGCGCTGCTGCGGGGCGCCCGGGGCAACTCCGGCGTGATACTGTCCCTCCTGTTCCGGGGCATCAGCAAGTCCCTGCGGGGCTGGGACGCCGCCGACGGCGTGCAGCTGGCCGCCGCCATGAACGAGGGCGTCTCCGCCGCCTACGGCGCGGTGATGAAGCCCGCCGAGGGCACCGTGCTCACCGTGTCCCGCCTGGCCTCCAAGCGGGCCATGGAGGCCGCCGGGGAGAACAACGACATCGACTACGTCCTCTCCGAGGCCATCCGGGTGGGCCGCGACGTCCTCGCCCAGACCACCGACATGAACCCCGTTTTGAAGAAGGCGGGGGTGGTGGACGCTGGCGGCATGGGGTATCTGGTGATTCTGGAGGGGATGCTGGCCTCCCTGCGGGGCGAGCCCATGCCGGAGACCGGCGAGGAGGATGCCCCCCAAAAGGCCGATTTCTCCGCCCTCAGCGACGAGCAGATCACCTTCACCTTTGACACGGTCTTTATCGTCCGCAAGACCACCAACAAGCCCCTGGAGCTGCTGCGGGCCTATCTCAGCAGCATCGGCGACAGCCTGGTCATCGGCGAGGACGACGACGCCTTCAAGGTCCACGTCCACACCGACATCCCCGGCGCGGCCCTCACCGAGGCCCAGAAGTACGGCACCCTGGAGCTGGCCAAGATCGAGAACATGCGCACCCAGTACGAGGATGTGGCCGCCGGGCGCAAGGCCCAGAGCGTGGACGACCTGGAGCAGGTGGAGGCGGAGCTGGAGAGCTCCGGCGTCCGGGAGGACGTCCCCCTCATCGCCCCCGCGGAGAAGCGCTACGGGTTTCTCTCCGTCTGCGCCGGCGAGGGGCTGGCCACCGTGTTCCGGGACCTGGGCGCCGACGGCATCATCTCCGGCGGTCAGACCATGAACCCCTCCACCGAGAGCATCCTCACCGAGATCAACAAGGTGCCCGCCGAGGTGGTCTTCGTCCTGCCCAACAACAAGAACATCGTCATGGCCGCCCAGCAGTGCGTGGGGCTGACGCCCAAGCAGGTGGTGGTGGTCCCCACCGCCACCATTCCCCAGGGCGTCACCGCCATGATGAACGTGGACATGGAGCTGGAGCCGGAGGCGCTGCTCCAGCTCATGACCAGCGCCATCGAGACGGTGTCCACCGCCCAGATCACCTACGCCGCCCGGGACAGCGAGTTCGACGGCTTCTCCATCAGCGAGGGGGACTACCTGGCGCTGCTGGACGGGAAGCTCTTCGGCACCGACAAGGACATCGCCGCCATGCTGGAGAAGCTGGCCCGGGAGGCCGCCGGCCGCGGCGCCGCCTTTGTCACCGTGTTCTACGGCGAGGATGTGACCGAGGAGCAGGCGTCCGAGGCCGAGGCCATTTTCTCCCGGCTCTGTCCCGACGCGGAGCTCAGCGTCCTCAGCGGCGGGCAGCCGGTCTACTACTATATCATCTCCATCGAGTAAAAGGGGGACAACGACAATGCTGACAGCGATCGTGGGCATCAACTGGGGCGACGAGGGCAAGGGCCGCATGGTGGACCTGCTCACCAGCGGCTATGACGTGGTGGTCCGCTACCAGGGCGGCGGCAACGCCGGCCACACGGTGGTCAATGAAAAGGGCAAGTTTGCCCTGCACCTGCTGCCCTCCGGCATCTTCCGGGACGGCGTGGTGAATATCCTGGGCAACGGCGTGGCTCTGGACTGCGAGAGCCTGTGGACGGAGATTCTGGATGTCAGGAGCAAGGGCGTGTCCGTCACGCCGGAGAACCTGCGCATCAGCGACCGGGCCTCCCTGCTGCTGCCCTGGCACCGGGACCTGGACGCCCTGGAGGAGGCCCGCCTGGCGGACAAGAAATACGGCTCCACCAAGCAGGGCATCGCCCCCTTCTACTCCGACAAGTACCAGAAGAAGACCGTCATGGCCGGGGAGCTGCTCTATCCCGATAAGCTCTGGGAGCACCTTTCCGGCATCCTGGAGTGGAAGAACCTGACCCTGGAGCGGGTCTACGGGGCAAAGCCCTATACCATGGACCAGCTGCGGGCCTGGGTGGCCGATTTTGGTGAGAAGATCAAGCCCTTTATCTGCGATACCGGCGCTTTCCTGCGCCAGGCCCAGGCCCAGGGCAAGAGCATCCTCTTCGAGGCCCAGCTGGGCTCCCTGCGGGACCTGGACTACGGCATCTACCCCTACACCACCTCCTCCAACGCCATCGCCGCCTACGCCCCTGTGGGCTCCGGCCTCCCCGGGGCCAGGCTGGATCGGGTGGTGGGTGTGGTAAAGGCCTACTCCTCCTGCGTGGGCGAGGGTCCCTTCACCTGCGAGTGGTTCGGCCAGGAGGCCGAGACGCTGCGCCAGGCCGGGGCGGAGTACGGCGCCAAGACCGGCCGCCCCCGCCGGGTGGGCCCCATCGACGTGGTGGCCACCCGCTACGGCGTCCAGTGCCAGGGCGCTACGGACATCGCCCTGACCAAGCTGGACGTGCTCAGCTACATGGACCGGATCCCCGTCTGCGCCCACTATGAGCTGGACGGCCGGCAGACCGACGACTTCCCCTTCCCCGCCGTCCTTCCCGACGCCAAGCCCGTGTGGGAGTATCTGCCCGGCTGGAAGTGCGATATTTCCGCCTGCCGGCGGCCCGAGGACCTGCCCCAGGCCGCCCGGGACTATGTGGCCTATGTGGAAAAAGCCATCGGCTGCCCCATCAAGTACGTGTCCGTAGGCCCCGAGCGGGACGCCTACGTGGAGATGTACTAAACGTAAAACCGCACCAAGCGCCCCGGCCCCTTTTGGAAGGGCCGGGGCGCTTTGCTCTATGAGGAGGGGCTGTAAAGCCCCCTTTTCATTTTTCAAAAGCTGTGGTATACTGACAAAAATCCGATCACCCGCTGGGAGAGGGAGGCGAGTCCCATGGAAAAGCAGCCCATTCGCGTGCTTCTGGTAGACGACGAGGCCCTGGTCCGGGAGGATCTGCGCGCGCGTCTCGCCGCATACCCGGACATTCAGGTGGTGGGGGACGCAGGCTGCTATCAGGCGGCCATGGAGCTTTTGCAGCGTGCGGACGTGGACCTGGTCTTTACCGATATCCAGATGGCCGACGGCAGCGGCTTCCAGCTCTCCAGGGCCATCCAGAAGCGCCGGCCGGAGCTGCCCATCATATTTCTCACCGGCCACGCTGGGCTGGCTCTGGAGGGGTACGAGTACCGCCCCCTGGATTTTTTAGTGAAGCCCGTGCGCCGGGAGCGGCTGGAGCAGGCCCTGGCCTACGCCCGGGAACGCCTCCAGGCGGCGCCGGCGGCGGAGGTGTCCGTCGCCCTGCGCACGGAGAGCGGCCTGCGCCTTTTCCGCCCCAGCGAGATCGCCTATGTGGAAAAGACGCTCCACAAGGTGCGCATCCTCTGCCGGGACGGCAGGGAGTTCAGCTCCGCCGTCTCCCTCCAGGAGGTGGCGGACGCCCTGGAGACCCACGGCTTTTACCGCTGCCACCAGTCCTATCTGATCTCCCTGCGGGAGATCGCCGGCATCCGGAGGGACCCCTTTGGCCGGAGCTATCTCATCAGCCTGCGCTCCTGTGAAAGTGAGATTCCCCTCAGCCGGAGAAAGTACCACGAGCTTCTTGCGCTGCTGAACGAATAGGGGGCGAACGACATGGATACAGCACAATGGCTCCGGGTGATCTCCGTCTGTCTGGCGGGGCTGGCGGCCGGCGCATGTCTGACGGGACTGCGGTGGCGTCCGGGCGCGCCGGTGGCCCGGACCGTCCCCGCCCAGCTCCTGGTGGGGCTGCTCCTGTGGGCGGACGCCGCCGCTGTGCTGCTGCTGGCAGCGGTCAGCTTCCACCTGGGTGTGCTGGGAACGGCGGTGATCTCCCTGGCCGCCGCCCTTGCGGCCTGGCTTCTGCCGGTCTCCGTCCTGCCGGAGGATGCGGACATCCTGGACTCCGTCAAGCTGGGACAGCGGCGGTGGCTGCGGCTCTGCTTCGTCACGGATCTGGCGGTGCTGGTCGTCCTGGGCGTGTGGCTGAGCTGGCTGTTCCGCCGGGGACCGTCCCGGCCGGACGCGGTATTTGCCGTGCTTTTCTTCCTGCTTGGCATTGCCGGATGCCACGTGGTCTGCCTGCGGACACGGGAGCGCTTTGAGATCCTGGTGGACAAGCAATACCAGCAGGAGCTGCTCAGCTTTATGCAGATCATCCGCTCCCAGCGCCACGACTTCAGCTTCCACATGAACACCGTAGCGGGGATGATCGAGCGGGAGGAGTACAGCCGCTGCCAGGAGTACGTCCAGCGGATGGTCCGCCACACCGCCTCTCTCAACGAGGTGCTGCCTCTGGCGGACCCGGCGGTCTCCGCCCTGCTGAACACCTTCTCCGCTATCGCCCAGGAGCGGGGCGTGCGTCTGGAGCTGCAGCTTCGGGACCCTCTCCAGGACCCGCCCTGCACCGCCTATGAGCTGAACACCATCATCGGCAACCTGCTGCAAAACGCCCTGGACGAGACGGAGCGCCACGGCGAGGACCGGCGCTGGATCAAGCTGCTGCTCATCAAGTGGGGGCGAAAGTACGCCATCAAGGTCAGCAATCCCTGCGACACACCGCCGGAGGAGCTGGCGCGCATCTTTGACACCGGCTACACCACCAAGCAGTCCCACGAGGGCATCGGCCTGGTGACGGTGAAGCGCATCGCAAAAAAGTACGGCGGCTCCGTCTCCATGGAGTACGAGCCGGGGGTGATCCACATGGTGGTCCACCTGCCGGTCCTCCAGCCGGGGGCAAAGCGGAGATAGGCCATTTCCCCACCGGGGGCTTCCTCAGGAGGCCCCCGGTTTTCTGCGCCCAAATGGAAGGCAAAAAAGCCCAAATGCCGGCAGGCGGTTGCCAGACGGTCCGCCGTTCTGCTATGATTGGGGACAACCAAACACACGAAAGGGGCGAGGAATTTGGCATCCACTGTTTCCCAGCTGTACGACTACAAGCAAGCCGATATCCCGGAGGAGCTGACGCGATGGCACGTGACGGAGGAGGAGGTTCAGGCCGCGCTGACCGTCCTGTCCCAGGAGCACGCCGCGCTGGCCCAGGCGGACCGGGCGGAGGACGGCGACGCCGTTCAGTGCGTGTGCCTCACGGCTCCCCAGGAGGGCCGCACGGTCCTGGTGTACCCCGGGCGGAAGCTGCCCGGCGCGGAGGAGGCGGAGAGGGCCGTCCTGGGCAGGAGAGCCGGGGACCGGTTCTCCTGCGGGCTGGTATCCTCCACGGTGACCCTGGAGGTCCGTGAGGTCCTGCGCCTGACGCCCCACCCGGTGGACGACGAGCTTGCCCGCCTGGCGGGTATTGACGGCGTCAGCACGCTGGCGGAGTACCGGGCCCGGTTCATCCGGGAGACCGAGCCGCAAAAGCGGGAGGCTGCGGCGAAAAAGGTTACCAACTACCTCTGGGATATGCTGGGACAGTGCTCCCAGGTCTCCCTGGATCAGGAGGAGCAGGGCCGCTGGTGCCTCGCCCGGGGAAAGTCCTTCTACAACAGCAGGATAAAGCACGGACCTGATCCCCATATTCCCGAGGAGGGCACAGTCCTGCTCAGCGACGAGGAGGCATTGGCAAAGCTGGTGCGGGAGCAGGAGCCGGAGTACCGGAAGTTTGTCATCATACGCCATACCGTCCAACAGAACGGCTTTACATACACCGAGGAGCTGTTCCGAAAGGATGTGGGAGACTTCCTCACCAACTTTCGGGAGCGGCTGGAGAAGGATGGCTATGATTTTGCCAACGCCTACTCCGAAAGTGAGTTTCTTCTGTGGGAGGCGGAAGCCTATGAGAGACGCCTATTCGAGCTGCTGAGGCAAGCGGCGGAAAGCTACTTGGAGGTGTAAGCGATGGCGGTATATGAAGCTTTGACGGCAGCGGAATTCGACGCGCACATGAAAGCCGCCGAGTACGTGGTGGTGGACTTTTACGGCGATTACTGCGGGGCCTGCGTATTCCTGGCGCCCTACTTTCGGGAGGCAGCCAACGACATGCCCTACATCCGGTTCGTCAAGGTACACTTCTCAAAGAACAAAGAGATCATCGAGCGCTACGGCATCACCGCGCTGCCCACGCTGAAGTTCTTCCACAACGGCCAGGAGGTCTTGGAGGATCAGGGCGGCATGGACCGGGAAGAGCTGAACAAGCTGATCGCAAAGATGCTCTACCAAAATTATTGAGGAGGTGGAAACCCCATGAAAACACATACTGTCGCGCGCCAAATGATGGCCAGCTCCTACCGCGAGATGGAGCACGAAAACAAGGCCCAATCCTGGAAGCCCTTTCTCCACTTGATCACATCCGTCAAGCTGCCCTGGCTGCTGATTCTCGGCTGCATGGCCATCCAGCTGGTGCGGAGCACCCTGTATCTGATGTTCCCCAGCTATGCGTCGGAGATCTACTCTGGGAACTTTACCACTTCTCTGGCAATCACAGCGGTACTGGTTATCCTTGGGCGGTCCCTGATGTCGGCGGTCTACCAGTTCGCGGCCACCTATACCCGCAGCTTAAACCATATGCGGTTCCAAAACTACATCTGGCGTAAGCTCTCCCGGCTGCCCATCTCCTTCTATGCGGAAAACGAGCCCCGGGACTTCATCAGCCGTATCACAGAGGACACCTATACCATCAGTGATTTCCTCTCCTACTCTCTCTCCGGCATCGTCAGCACCTTCTATACTTTTATCGGCTCCGCCGTCATGATCACCAGCTACGACTGGCGGCTGGGCGTGTCCCAGCTAATCACCATTCCCCTCAGCTACGCCATCGGCGTCATCGTCGGGCGGATCTATTTCAAGCTGAACAACCGCCTCCAGACCCGCCTGGCCGACATGACCCGGTATTTCTCCACCATTCTTCCCTACATCACCCTGGTGAAGCTGTTCGGCCAGGAGAATCGGGAGGAGCAGGCCGGAAAGTTCTGCATCAAGGGCAGCTACATGGCCAAAATGGACTACGCCGTGGCCAGCACAGCCATTAACGTCGTAGGCGGCGTTGTCACCCTGGTCCAGGAGCTGATCGTCATTTTCCTGGGTCTCTACCTCATCCACCAGGGTGCTATCGACATTGGGCAGTGGGTAGCCTTCTACATGTACGCTCAGATGCTCCAGGGCGATTTCCAGGGCATCATCAGCATGTGGCAGACGCTGAAAAACAACCAGGGCGCCTGCGCCCGGGTCTCCGCTGCCACCAATCAGGACGTGGAAGAGAACCGGGGTACCCTGGAGGCCGGCAAGGCCAAGGGCGACCTGGTGTTCCAGAATGTCTCCTTCGCCTACGGAGATAAGAACGTCCTCAATGATGTGAGCTTCACCGCCGAGCTGGGTAAGGTCACCGCTATTGTCGGTCCCTCCGGCGCGGGCAAATCCACCATTTTGAACCTGGTGGAGCGCTTTTACACCCCCGGCCAGGGCAAGATCGCCTGGGCCGGCAAGGACGTCCGGGACTACGAGCTGCACACCTGGCGGCGGAACATCGGCTACATCCCC
>DBFJQM010000057.1:0-9977 GCA_048404665.1 Candidatus Pelethomonas sp. | reverse complement strand
GGATTTTTCTGCCGCCTGCGGGCGGCGGGCAGGCTTCTCCGCCCTGCGGGCGGGGGAGGCCGGTTTCTCCGCCACTTCGTGGCGGGTTAGATTCATTTGACTTACAGTCTGTTTGGGGTTGTTCCGCGCCCCGGCGCGGGTGACTTTGCCCTCGGCGGCAAAGTAACCAAAACGCCGCCGGCCCCCTTCGGGCCGGTCCACCGCTTTTGTCGAACTGCGGTTGAGATGAAGAGCCGTAAATGCCTCCGAACAACTGATTCCTTCGGGTTTCTGATCTATACAATGATCTATTCCGACTCCGGCTATCGCCCTGTTAAAGGGACAGAGCCATCTATTCGCGCGAAAAAACGGAAGCCGGTCTCTCTTTGAAAGGGCGACAGCCGAAGTTCTTCGAGATGATTCTGTAGATTGGAAACCCGTAGGAATCGGTAGTTGGGAAGCACGAGCGATTCTTGGATTGAATAGCCTCCCGATATAAGGGGTTCCAAGACCGTAGGTCTTGGCGTGTTTTTGGTCACTTTTTGCACGAGCAAAAAGTGACCGCAGGTCTGGGGGCGCGGAGCCCCCAGAATCCTCCGCCGCCACGAAGTGGCGGAGAACCCAGCCGCCCCCGCCCGCAGGGCGGAGAACCCAGCCCCGGGGCCGGCAGGCCCCAAAACAGCACTTTAGTTCAGTTCCTTCCGCAGTTCCATCAGGCGGTCCCGCAGGATGGCGGCGTACTCGAACTCCAGCATCTTGGCCGCCTCCTTCATCTGCTTCTCCACCCGGGCGATCTCCTGCTCCACCTCCGGCTTGGTCAGCTTCTTGCCGGACTTCCGCTGGACCTCCGCCTCGTTCTTGCTCAGCTCCAGGATCTCACGGACGGACTTGATGACCGTCTTGGGCACGATGCCGTGGGCCTTGTTGTACTCGTCCTGGATCCTCCGGCGGCGCTCCGTCTCGTCCATGGCGGCGCGCATACTGGGCGTGATGGTGTCGGCGTAGAGGATTACCATGCCCTGGGCGTTTCGGGCAGCCCGGCCGATGGTCTGGATCAGGCTGGTCTCGCTGCGCAGGAAGCCCTCCTTGTCTGCGTCCAGGATGGCCACCAGGCTCACCTCCGGCATGTCCAGGCCCTCCCGCAGCAGGTTGATGCCCACCAGCACGTCGAACTCCCCCAGCCGCAGGTCCCGAATCAGCTCCATGCGCTGGATGGTCTCCACGTCGTGGTGCATGTACCGGACCCGGACCCCGGCCTTTTGCAGGTACTCCGTCAGGCTCTCCGCCATCTTCTTGGTGAGGGTGGTCACCAGCACCCGCTCGTTCCGGGCGGCCCGGGCGTTGATCTCCCCGATGAGGTCGTCGATCTGGCCGGACACCGGGCGCACCTCCACCTTGGGGTCCAACAGGCCCGTGGGCCGGATGACCTGCTCCACGATCTGGTCCGCCCGCTGCCGCTCGTACTCCGCCGGGGTGGCGGAGACGAACACGGCCTGGTGGACCCGCTCCTGGAACTCCTCGAATTTCAGGGGCCGGTTGTCGAAGGCGCAGGGCAGGCGGAAGCCGTACTCCACCAGGCTCTCCTTTCTGGCCCGGTCCCCGTTGTACATGGCCCGGACCTGGGGCAGCGTCACATGGCTCTCGTCCACAAAGAGGATAAAATCCTCCGGGAAGTAGTCCATCAGCGTCATAGGCGGCGACCCCGCCGGGCGGCCGGAGATCACCCGGCTGTAGTTCTCAATGCCGCTGCAATAGCCCAGCTGGGCCATCATCTCCATATCGTAGGTGGTGCGCTGGCGGATGCGCTGGGCCTCCACCAGCCTGCCGTTCTCCACGAACCAGGCCTCCCGCTCATCCAGCTCCCGGCCGATCTCCCGGATGGCCCGCTCCAGCTTCTCCCGGGAGGTGACATAGTGGGAGGAGGGCCAGATGGGGATGGTGTTCAGACGGCGGATCACCGCCCCGGTGACGGGGTTGATCTCGCTGATGCGGTCGATCTCGTCGCCGAAGAACTCCACCCGGATGGCGCTGTCCTTCCAGTAGGCCGGCCACAGCTCCACCGTGTCCCCCCGGACCCGGAACATGTTCCGCTCAAAGGCGATGTCGTTGCGCTCGTAGCGGATGTCGATGAGCCGGTGGAGCAGCTCGTCCCGCTCCATGGGGGCCCCCACCCGCAGGGAGACCATCATGTTCTGAAAGTCGTCCGGCTCCCCCAGGCCGTAGATGCAGCTGACGGAGGCCACCACGATCACGTCCCGCCGCTCCAGCAGGGAGGCGGTGGCCGCCAGGCGCAGCCGGTCGATCTCCTCGTTGATGGAGGCGTCCTTCTCGATGAAGGTGTCCGTGTGGGCGATGTACGCCTCCGGCTGGTAGTAGTCGTAGTAGGACACAAAGTACTCCACCGCGTTGTCGGGGAAGAACTCCTTGAACTCCTCGCACAGCTGGGCGGCCAGGGTCTTGTTGTGGGCCAGCACCAGGGTGGGCCGCTGGACCGCCTCGATGACCTTGGCCATGGTGTAGGTCTTGCCGGAGCCGGTGACGCCCAGCAGCACCTGCTCCCGCAGGCCGTCCTCAATGCCCCGGGCCAGCTTCTCAATGGCCTGGGGCTGGTCCCCGGAGGGGGTGTATTCACTTTTTACCACAAATCTCGCCATGGGACACAGGGCCTCCCCTCAATGGTCTCGCAGCCTCCCCGCCGCGGGCTATCCCAGCAGCCCGGTGCGGCGCATGGAGACGTAGTCGTCGTCGGCCACCACGATGTGGTCCACCAGCTCCACGTGGACGGCGGCCAGGGCGGAGCGCACCTCCCGGGTGGCGGCGATGTCCGCGTCGGAGGGCACGGCAAAGCCGCTGGGGTGGTTGTGGGCCAGGGCCACCATCACCGCGTTGGACAGCAGGGCGTTCTCCACGATTTTGCGCACGTTGAAGGTAACGCCGGCGGCGTCCCCCTCGCAGATCTTCTTGCAGCACAGCATCCGCCCCTTTGCGTCCAGGCACAGCTGGTAGAGGACCTCCCGGCTCTGGGCGGCGAACTGCTCCCGGAAGAAGGTCCCGATGCGCTCCACGCTGTCCAGTATCACCTCGTTGGCGGCGGAGGCCCTGGCCCGGCGGTACAGCTGGGGCACCATGGTGACGAGGGCCGCGGCGCTGGGCCCCATCCCCGGCACCTTCGCCAGCTCCTCCCAGGGGGCGGCCAGCACCCCCGCCAGGGACCCGAAGCGCTCGATGAGGTCGTGGGCGATGGGGTTCGTGTCCCGCCGGGGGATGGCGTAGAACAGCAGCAGCTCCAGCGCCTCGTGCTCCGCCAGACTGTCCAGCCCGTGGGAGAGGAACTGCTCCCGCTTCCGCTGGCGGTGTCCGTCGTGTATGCCCATGGCCCGCGCCCTCCTTCGTGTAGTGATATAGTATATCATAGAAACATTTGTTTCACAAGAGCAAGTTGGGGGAATTTTTCGCGCTTCCGGATTTTTCTCCGTCAATAGCTGCTGATGGCCAGGGAATCGTCGTCGGTCCCCTTCTGGATGGAGCGGATGGTGAGGAAGTACTGGTTCTCCCCCACCCGCACCTGGACCTGGTCCCCGGCCCTATGGCCCATGAGGGCCTTGCCCACCGGGGACTCCTTGCTGATGAGGCCCTTCAGGGCGTCCTGCCGCAGGGTGGTCACCAGGCGCAGGGTCATCTCCTTGTTCATCGCCTCGTGGAACACCACCACCGTGTCGAACAGGCCCACGGTGTCCTCCGCCGACTGGGGCGCGATGACCTTCGCGGTGGCGATCATCCGCTGGAGGTAGCGGATGCGGCTGTCGTTGCGGTTCTTGTCCCGCTTGGCGCATTTATACTCAAAGTTCTCGCTGAGGTCGCCGAAGGCCCGGGCGGTCTGCACGTCCTCGATCAGCTTGGGCCGCAGCACCTGGATCCGGTAGTCGATCTCCTCCTGCATTTTTTTCAGGTCTACTTCTGTCAGCTCGTCGTACATAGCGGTTCTCCTTTCATGGGCTATGGGGATGCCATAACACAATACCTGTATCATACCACCGTTCCCGCCAAAAGGGAACGGGAAAAATTTTATCCCGGCGCTATTCAAACGCCCAAATATCTGCTATACTGAAAGACACTATTTTGCCACGGGGGACGAACATGGACCAGCACATCGAATTTTCCACCTCGGAGGAGGAGCGCGCCCAGCGGCGGCAGGAGCGCATCCGCCGCAGACGGGAGCGGCAGCGCCAAAAGCGGCGGCGGATGCTGCTGCGGGCTGTGCCGGCGGCCTGTCTGGCCCTGGGGCTGATCCTCTTCCTGATCCTGCGCACCGGCGGGCAGCCGGATCAGGCCCAGGCGGCGGGAGAGAGCGCCCGGGAGCAGACGGCGGGGCCGGCCTCCGCCCAGACGCCGGAGCCGCTTCAGCAGCCGGAGCCGCCCCGGGAGCCGCCGGAGCCGGTGGACCGGCGGGCGGAGGTCACGGCGGCCACCGCCCAGATCACCGACGACCTCACCAGCGACGAGATGAACAGCCGCTGCGCCGTGGTCATCGACCTGGCCAGCAACACGGTCCTGGCCCAGAAGGACCTGGACGCCGTCATCGTGCCCGCCTCCATGACCAAGCTGCTGACCCTGCTGACGGCGGTGGAGGCCATTGAGGACCACGGCAGCCTGACGGACACGGTGGTCATCGACTTCGACATCACCGACTACTGCTACCGCCACGACTGCTCCGTGGCGGGCTTCCTGAAGGACGAGAGCGTCACGGTGGAGCAGCTCCTCTACGCCACCATCCTGCCCTCCGGGGCCGACGGGGCCCTGGGGCTGGCCAAGTACGTGGCCGGGGGCCAGGACGCCTTCGTGGAGCTGATGAACCGGAAGGCGGAGGCCCTGGGCATCGCGGACACCGCCCGGTTTGCCAACTGCATCGGCCTGTACGACGAGAACAACGTCTGCACCCTGCGGGACATGGCGGTGATCCTGGCGGCGGTGATGGAAAACGACCTGTGCCGGAAGATCGTCACCACCAAGATCTACGAGATCCCCGCCAGCGACGCCCACCCGGAGGGCATGGTGCTGTCCAACTGGTTCCTGCGGAAGATCGAGGACCATGTGCCCGAGGGGCTGGAGGTCATCGGCGGCAAGACCGGCTTTGTGGACCAGTCCGGCAGCTGCGCCGCCAGCTGCGCCCAGGGGCCCGACGGCAGCCTCTACCTGTGCGTCACCGCCGACACCTTCAGCTCCTGGCGGTGCATCAAGGACCATGTGAGCCTCTATACCACCTACATCCCCGGTCTGGAGTCCCAGGCCCGGTAGAACAGCGAGGAGGAGCGCGGAATGAAAAAGGTAGCGTTCGTCACCGGCGGCAGCCGGGGCATCGGCAGGGCCGTGGTCCGCCGCCTGGCGGAGGAGGGCTACGCCGTGGGCATCGACTATCTCCAGGCCCACGACCAGGCCCAAGCCCTGGAGCGGGAGCTGCTGGACCGGGGACAGGCCGCCCTGGCGGTCCAGGCCGACGTAGCGGACCGGGAGGCCATCACCGCCGCCATAGGCCGGGTGGAGGACGCCTTCGGGGCGGTGACGGTGCTGGTGAACAACGCCGGCGTCGCCCGGCAGAACCAGTTCCAGGACATCACCGACGACTTCTGGCGGCGGATCTTCGCCGTCAACGTGGACGGGGCCTATCACACCATCCAGGCGGTGCTGCCCCACATGCTCCACGAGAAGGCCGGTTCCATCGTGAACATCTCCTCCATCTGGGGACAGCGGGGGGCCTCCTGCGAGGTGGCCTACTCCGCCACCAAGGCGGCGGTCATCGGCCTGACTCGGTCCCTGGCCATGGAGCTGGCCCCCTCGGGCATCCGGGTCAACTGCGTGGCCCCGGGGGTCATCAACACGGACATGGTCCAGGTGCTGGGGGAGGAGACCCTGGCGGACCTGGCCGGCCAGACCCCCCTGGGGCGGCTGGGGACGGCGGAGGACGTGGCCCGGGCCGTGGCCTTCCTGGCGGGGGACGGCGCCTCCTTCATCACCGGGCAGGTGCTCACCGCCGACGGCGGGTTCATTTTGTAGCCCAGCCCATCAAAAAAAGAGGTCCCGCGGCGTTGAAGCCGCGGGACCTCTTTCTCAGATTTCCTTACATCAGCTGGGTGGTGTAGTAGACCATCTCGGCGAAGAGGGCCACGCCCAGCACCCACATCAGGTAAAAGACCGCAGGGACGGACAGCAGGGCCACGGCGATGGAGACGAAGCTCAGGCCCAGCACCGCGTACAGCAGCCAGTACTCGCACATGGTGTCCAGAATCTGGCGGCCGGCCAGCTTGCCCAGGTTCTTCTGCATCACGCGGACCAGCCAGGCGCAGGCGATCAGGCCCAGCAGCACCACCACCGCCCCCACGATCACCAGGGTGCGGAGGGAGACCACGTTGCCGCACAGCCACACGGTAAAGAGGCTGCCGGCCAGGATCACGGTGCTGAAAAAGCACTCCCGCTGGAACAGGAACCAGACCAGCGCCAGCAGCGTTACCACCGGAGCCGCCACGCACATGAGGGTGACGCCCGTGGGGTAGACGCTGGTCATCACCGCGCCGGACAGCAGCAGGAAGAAGCCCACGGCGGACGCCAGGACGCACCAGACGCGGATCTTGGGGGCGTTTCGCTTCACGATGGCGGTCGCCAGGCCCGCCCCGAACAGGACCAGGCCCACCCAGAGCAGCACATGCAGGGCCTTGTCCCAGGCCACCACATGGCTCACGTCGCCGGCCACATAGCCGCGGTAGACCAGCAGCAGATAGCACTCCGCCGCAAGCCCCGCCAGAAAGGCGTCCAGGACATGGCGCAGCGCCAGGTCCTCCTTCTGCTGGCGCTCCAGCTTCTTCTGGCTGATGGGTTTTTTAGACATATATCGAAACCTCCGATCAGGATGTTGGCTGTGGGTAGACGCCCCCGCAGAGGGGACGACAAAATAGTGTACCAGCTTTTCCGCCCTTTGGCAAGCATAACTTGCAGGGGACGGAAAAAGTCCGGCCCGGGGCCGCCTTGCGGAAAACGCGCCCCGCCGGGGAAAAAGCGTCAGTTGATCTGGCGGGTGCGGGAGAGGTTGATGGTCCCCTCCTGCATGTCCCCGATCATATCCAGGCTCTGGCCGGTGCCCTCGGCCACGCAGGCGATGGCGTTGGACGCCACGGTGGTGGTGATGCCGGTGCGGGAGTAGACCAGCTTGTCAAAGCCGTCCACCAGGCTGCCGCCGCCGGTCATGACGATGCCGTTGGTGGAGATATCCGCCACCAGCTCCGGCGGCGTGCGCTCCAGCACGGAGTGGATGGTCTCCAGAATCCGCTCGGAGGGCTCCTCAAAGGCCTCCAGCATCTCGGCGGAGGACACGGTGATGGTCTTGGGCAGGCCGGTCATCAGGCAGCGGCCCTTGACCTCCATGGTGGTCTCCTCCTCCTTGGGGTAGACGCAGCCGATGGCGATCTTCATCTTCTCGGCGGTGGACTCGCCCACCAGGATGTTGTGCTTGCGGCGCATGTACTTGACCACGGACTCGTTGAACTGGTCGCCGGCCACCTTGATGGAGGCGGACTCCACCACGCCGCTGAGGGAGATGACGGCGATGTCGGCGGTGCCGCCGCCGATGTCCACCACCATGTGGCCGTCGGGCTTGGTGATGTCGATGCCGGCGCCGATGGCGGCGGCCACAGGCTCCTCAATGAGGTACACCCGGCGGCAGCCGGCCTGGATGCCGGCGTCCACCACGGCCCGCTCCTCCACCTCAGTGATGCCCGAGGGGACGCAGATGATGACCCGGGGCTTGAAGAGGTTAAAGCCCGTGACCTTGCGGATGAACTCCTTCAGCATCCGCTCCGTCATGTCGTAGTCGGAGATGACGCCCTCCCGCAGGGGGCGGATGGCCACGATGTTGCCGGGGGTGCGGCCCAGCATCTGGCGGGCCTCCTCGCCCACCTTCAGCAGCTTCCCGGTGTTTTTGTCCATCGCTACCACGGAGGGCTCGTTGAGGACGATCCCCTTGCCCTTGATGTATACCAGCACAGAGGCGGTACCCAGGTCGATACCGATATCCTTCGCAAAATTGAACATAGCTCTTACCTCGTCGTTTTTATCCCAGCGGCTGCGCCGCCCATACTCCAGCAAACTATTATACCGGTATGGGACGGATTTTGCAAGGGATTTACATAACTTTTTCCGAACTTTTTGCCGCCGGAGGCGCGTCCGCCTTCCGGACCGCCCGGTGTCCGCCCGCCAGGGCGGCGCAGACCACGCTCTCCGCCCCCGCGGCCATCAGCGCGCCGGCGCAGGAGGCCAGGGTGCTGCCGGTGGTACACACGTCGTCGATGAGCAGGAACCGGCGGCCCGCCACCCGCTCCGGATGGGGGACGGCGTAGACCCCCGCGGCGTTGGCCCGACGGGCCTCGGGGTCGTCCAGGCCGGACTGGGGCCGGGTGTTCCGGGTCTTGCGCAGGGTGGTCTCCGCCTTCACGCCCCAGACCCTGGCGGCAGCCTGGGCCAGCAGACGGGCCTGGTCGTAGCCCCGGCGGTACCGGCGCTGGAAGCTGACGGGGACGTAGGTCACGGCGTCGAACCGGCCGGACAGGTGCTCCGCCGCCGCCTGGGCCACGTATCCGCCGAACACCCTGGCCCGCCAGGGCTTATTGCGGAACTTCAGGCCCAGGACGCCCTCCCGCACCGGGCCGTCGTAGTAAAACGCCACGGCGCAGTCAAACGCACCAGCCCGGCGCAGCACCTCCCCGTCGGGGATTCGGGGGAGCCGGGCCTCGCAGTCCCCGCACACCTCCCGGCCGGGCGGGGTAAACGCCCCGCAGAAGGCGCAGCGGGATGGGAACAGCAGCTCCAGCAGCCAGTCTGTGATGCGCATATCCTCTCCTCCTCTGACGATACGCCCCGTCTGCCGGGCGCAGAGCCTGACAGGCGGGGCGAAGCGGGCGTCACAGCGCCCGGTAGTGGTAAAACCTGGCGAAGTTGTTGAACAGGATGTCCTCCAGCAGGCCCTCCTCCAGGCCCAGAGCCAGGGCCTTGGCCAGCTCCTTCTTCGGGCACCAGATGGGGTAGTCGGAGCCGTAGAAGATGTGGGTGGGGTCGTAGTCGTAGAGGATCTCGTAGAGGGGCTTTTTGTCCTCCACATAGCTGAAGGAGCTGGAGATGTCGGTGTACACGTTGTCCAGCCTGGTCAGGGGGCGGATCTTCTCCCGGTCCCAGTCCCCCCAGTTGCCCAGGTGGGCGGCGATGCACCGCAGCTTGGGGAAGGTCCGGGCGATGGGCAGCAGCCGGGCCGGGCCGGACACATTTACCCGGGGGTCCCCCATGTGGGTGATGAGGAACATGTCCGTGCGCTCCATCTCCTCGAACATGGGAAACAGCCGCTCGTCGTCCAGGACAAAGTGCTGGAACTCCGGGTGGAGCTTCACCCCGTGGATGCCGTGCTCCCGCAGCCAGGCCAGCTCCCGCTTGTAGTCCTGGTACTCCGCGTGGATGGTGCCGCAGGGGATGAACTGGGGGTACTTCTCCGCCTGCTCATAGATGAACCGGTGGATGCTCTCCACCTGCCGGGGGCTGGTGGCGGCGGAAAACACCATGGCGTATGTGATCCCAGCCTCCTGAAGCACATCCGCCAGCTCCTGGACCTTGCCGTGGTGGTTGGGGGGCTCCGGCAGGTCGAAGTACTCCGCGGTGGCTATGGTGGCCTTTTCCGCCACACGGTCCGGGAAAATATGGGTGTGCATGTCGATAACTTTCATGGCGGCGCTCCTTTGGGCTGTCCCATCGTGATACAGGAAAAGTATACCACAATCGGGCCGCCTGATCCTACGGCGGATACCGCCAAAAATCCCGGGGGCAAAAGGAGGAAAATTCGTGTCAATTTCCACATAAACCGCACCCCGGCGGCGTTAGCTTGCGCGAAAGGGGGAGGGATTATTCTTTCTTTTGGGGCTTTCAGCCCCGGGGGTGGGTGCTCCGCCCTTCGGGCGGGGCGGCCGGGT
>DBFJQM010000056.1:0-24410 GCA_048404665.1 Candidatus Pelethomonas sp. | reverse complement strand
ACTTTCCGGCCGGAGAACCGGCTGACCTGCGGCGAGGCTTTGAAGCTCATCATGATGGCTGCGGGGTACGCGGACCTGTCCATCCCCGACGGCGGGGCCGCCTGGGCCGCCGGCTTCCTGGCCCGGGCCCAGGCGGACGGGCTGGTGGACGGCGGCGTGGACCTGAGCGCCGCCATCACCCGGGAGGTTTTCGTCACCATCGCGGCCAAGGCCCTGGGGCTGGGCCCCGCCGCCAACACGCCCTTCCGGGACACGGACAGCGGCTACGCCGCCGCGCTGTACAACACCTTCGTGGACGGGGAGCGGATCATCTCCGGCGACGGCAACGGCCTGTTCCGGCCCCAGGACAGCATCCGCCGCAGCGAGGTGTGCAAGATCATCTGCCTCATGCGGGACTACCAGGCCTGATATTAGATGTAGAGCAGCAAAGGGAGGAGGGCGCGGCTTCCGCCGCGCCCTCCTCCCGGGGTCGCGATAGCGCCGGTCCCGCGCCCAAATAGGGGCATAACTGGTGCGTTTCGGTCGCCTGGCCGGGGAAAGGTGCCGGAATGTGCGGGACCACGTGCTTCCTGAAATGTAATTTTTTGTGCAGAAGTACTTGCATTTTAGTAATGAATATGCTACAATTCATCTGTTTGAATGGGCGTGAAACAATTCTATCGCTGGTATGACTCTGCGTACAACATTGTAGGAATTATGTTTCCTCATATGTGCTTTGACTGTGGGCAAGGCGTGATGCGGATGACACGGGCAGAGAATATGAGATATCGAAGTAATGTTGGGCAGGTCGGGACAGGTCCCGCTGCCCAATTTGCATGGGAAAACACGGAACGCGGCAGGAGGCGCCTATGACGGATCAGGAGCTGAGAAAGCTGAGCCGGGCGGAGCTGCTGGAGCTGCTGCTGGAGGAGATCCAGGAGAACCAGCAGCTGCGGATGAAGCTGAAGCACGCCTATGAAAAGCTGGCGGACAAGACCATCCGGCTGGAGGAATCGGGGTCCATCGCGGAGGCCGCCCTGCGGCTCAACAGCGTGTTCGAGGCGGCGCAGGCGGCCGCCGACCAGTATGTAGAAAATGTGCGCCGTCTGGCCCAGGAGCAGGAACATGAAGAAGAAGCGAGAGACGACGCGTGAGATGCCCACCGCGGACCAGCTTCGAGCGGAGCTGAAGCGGGTGCAGTACGAGAGCCGCTACCGCTCCGTCCTGCGCAGCACGATCTACACCCTGATCACGGTGGCGGCCATCGCCATTCTGGTGGCGACGCTGTGGCTGCCGGTCCTTCAGATCTACGGCAGCTCCATGTCGCCCACGCTGAGGGAGGGGGAGATCATCTTCTCCGTCAAGACCGGGGACTTTGAGCCGGGGGACATCGCCGCGTTCTACTATAATAATAAGATATTGGTCAAGCGCATCATCTGCGGCCCCGGCGATTGGATCGACATTGACGAGGGCGGCACAGTCTACGTCAACGATGTGCGTCTGGAGGAGCCCTATCTGACCGAGAGGGCGCTTGGCGACTGCAATATCGACTTACCATTTCAGGTGCCGGATGGCAGGTATTTCGTCATGGGGGACCACCGCTCCACATCGGTGGATTCCCGGAATACCGCCATCGGCTGTGTATCACAGGAACAGATCGTCGGAAAGATATGCTTCCGGGTCTGGCCGCTGGACCGAATCGGGGCGGTCAGCTGAGCCGGAGCGGAGAACATTGACCGGGCAATCAACTGAGAAAGGGGGCATCCGGATTGCGGGAACATGCAGTCGAGGAAGCAGCAAAGCTTCTTGCCAGCGACCGCCGCCGCCGGATATGGAAAAAGATCGTTGGCATCTTGGCCTGTGTGGTGGTGTTCTGCACCACCTATGCCCTGATTCTCCCTGTTATCACCCTGGAAAAAATACCGTCCTGCGGAAAGACCGAACATACCCACACGGAGGCGTGCTACACCCCAGTCTCCCACGCGGCGGAGACCGTCCCGATCTGTACGCCGGAGAGCCTGGGGCTGCACACCCACACAGCCGACTGCTATAACGCCGCCGGGGAGCTGGTGTGCGGCTACGCGGACTTTTTCGTCCACACCCACGACGCCTCCTGTTATGACGCCGACGGGGTCCTCTGGTGTCCTCTGCCGGAGATCGAGGCCCACACCCACACCGACAGCTGCTGGGCCGTCCCGGAGACGGCGGCCCACACCCACACCGACGAGTGCTACGCGTCGGAGCAGGGCGAGCTGATCTGTGCCATCCCGGAGGGGGAGGGCGCCCACACCCACAGCGAGGCGTGCTATACGGCGGAACAGGTCATGACCTGTTCCGTGCCGGAGTCCGAGGGACACCGGCACGATGAGACCTGCTATGCCCAGAACCGGGTCCTGATCTGCGGCCTGTCCGAGGAGCCGGCCCCCGCCGGGGAGACGGCGGAGCCGGAGCTGGTCTGCGGCAGAGAGGAGATCATCCTCCACACCCACGACGCCTCCTGCTTCGACGAGAGCGGCGCGCTGATCTGCGGCCAGGTCCAGGTGCTGGAGCACCGGCACACGGCGGCCTGCTTCCAGACTGTGGAGGAGCCGGCGGAGACCCTGGAGCTGACCTGCGATATGGAGGAGCACGTCCACACGGATGACTGCTACCCACGGCGGCAGGAATCTCTGTCCAATGCCCCCTACGCCTGTGGCATGGAGGAGCACACCCACAGCGACGCCTGCTACAGCGAGAGCGGCGAGCTGCTTTGCACCATGGCCGAGCATACCCATACCGACGCGTGCAGGCTGCTCTTTGCCGACAGCGCCATGGAGGAGCTGGGGATGACCGCCGTCCTCAGCGCCAACGGCGCATCTGCGGAGGCGGCCGCCGCCGACGGCGCGCCGGCCGCGGAGCCGCTGAAGCTGCCGGTGAGTAATGTCAAGGGGACCGGGACCACCTATGACCCGGATACAGACAGCTACGGGACCAACCTCACGATCGAATATAGGTTTGAAAACGCGGGCGCTGTCCAGCCGGGCGTGGACTATGTGTTCAACTATGGCAGCGACATCATTGTGCCCCAGGACCAGCTGGGGGAGCATACGCTGTACGACGGGAGTAAGGCGGCCGGAACGTACACCTTTATTCAGAATGCAGACGGGACCTATTCCGTTCAGGTGAAATTCAGCCAGGACTACCTCCAAGGCGCCACGGGAGAGGTCACAGGCGACGTGAGCTTCTGGGGCAAGCTGACAAAGAAAACGGATGAGTCCGGCGGCATCACCATTCATCTGGGCACCGATACTCTGGATGTGACGATTCCGCCGGAGCAGATCACCCACCCCAGCGACGAGACGGAGAATTATGACATCAGCGTCAGCAAGGACGGCAGCTTCGTTGAGACGGACGGCAATCAGCTGATCTACACCGTGTATGTCCGCTCCCGCAAGGGCACCCCGGACCCCATCGCGTTTCAGGATGTTCTCACCAGCACCGGCAGCCTGGAGTTGGGAGCGCCCACAGTAACGGTGGAGCAGGGGACGTACAAGTACTATTCGCAGCATAATCAGCAGGATGTGGGCGATTGGAAGAAAGTTACCCCGCAGGACGTTTCGTATAGCAGCGGCAATATCTCCATGAACCTGCCGGGGCTGGCCCCGGGAGTGGAGCCTGACGAGGACGGCCGGAACAGCTATATCCTGGGCAATTGCTACAAGATCACCTATGTCTACACCCTGCCGGAGAATATTGCGGAACTGAGGACGAGCTGCAAGAATACGGTCACTGTCACGGCCACCGACAAAACGAATGGCCAGACGGTCACGGGCAAGGATGAGAAGACCCTGCGCATCGACAAGCGCTATACGCTTGGCAAGTCGGGCAGCTATGACAGCTCAAGCGGCAGGATCAAATGGACCATCACGGTCAACGATAACCAGGTGGATATCGCCGGGGCGCAGCTCACCGACAACATGCTGGCGCAGCTGGCCCAGGGGACCGAGATCAACATTGAGCCGGATGAGGGCTATACGTATGTAACGAAAAATGGCAGCATCACCGGCATCCAATTTAACCCTGTCAACGACGACAGAACCAACACCAACAAGTACACCATCACCTACTATACCGAGGCTCCGGCTGTGGGATGGGACAGCCAGACTGTGACGAACAGGGCCGTTTTTGACCCCGATCCTGATACCGATGGCGGCGAGTCCCACAGCACCGGCAGCACCACAGTCCCCGGGACCGGCAGCGTGGATAAGACCCACGGAGCAATGGTCACTTCTCCCGACGGGACCGCAGTTATCCCCTGGACCGTGACGGTGGACGTCCCCGCCGGCGGCCTGCCCGCAGGGACTACGATCGAAGATTCAATTTCTGGAAACGGACATTGGATGACCCATGACCAGGTTGCGGCATTGCTGACGGGCATGCAATGGGCAGATGGCAGTAAGGTGGATGTAAAGGCAGAAAATATAGAGCTGAAGAATTCCTGGTGGGCCTACAAGCCTTATGCCGAGATCATGAGCAGTACCAACGGGGAGGATCAGGCGTTGATCGCGTTCAAGATCACCCTCCCCGAGAATCTGACGCCTCCCGATGGAAAAGCCCAAAAGCTGGTGTTCACCTACTATACCACGGTAGACCTGAACCGGGCGGCGGCCGGCACCACAAATTATACCAACAGCGTGAACGTGGGCGGCAAGACGGATTATGACACCTGCCCCTACCACAAGGGCGGCGTGGTAAAGACTGACGGCAATGGGCAGACAGGCACCACCCAGATCACCACGACCGGCGACACCCTGACCTGGATCGTCAAGGTGGATGTGGCGGGTAACAGTCCGGATTGGCTCAAGCTGGAGGACATCTTGCCCCAGGGTGTGACCCTGGATGATATCAGCGTCAGCGGGGATGCGTCGATCGACGTGACCGTCGGAACGGACGGCAAGATCACCGGCAGCAGCAATAACGGTACGAGCGTTTCCGGGACGTATGACCAGAACACCAGTAAGATTGAACTGAATATGACCGGTGTCGGCAGCAACGCCCACTATGAGTTCAAATTCTCCTGCAAGGCGGACCAGGCGCTCCTGGATGGCACGCCCCACCCGCTGACCAACTCCGTGACGGTCACCACGAATGGGGGAACGCTGGGCAGCGACACCCAGACCCAGGAGTGGACCCACAAGGTGGAGGAAACTGTCACCAAAATCATGACCAAGACGGCGGGCTGGGAGCCGGACGCACACATCCTGCGCTACTCCATCGTCGTCAACCCGGAGAGGAAGGACCTGCTGGCGGACGCGGACGACCTGACCCTCACCGACAAGCTGGAGTACAACAGCTTGATTCACTACGGACAAAGCAACAACAAAACTGCCGATGTGAAGGTGACGCTGTTCCCGGAGAGCGTAAAGCTGTACTACGCGGTGCCGGGCGGCGACGGCGGGTGGATCAGGAGCAGTGAGGTCCTCGGCTGGGGCTGGACCTACACAGGGGACGAAAAGCCCGGCGGCTGGAGCGATTATTGGGACCAGAGGCAAAACACCATCACGGTCACCGGCGTTCCGGACGGCGCCACGCTGATCTTTGAGTACGCCTACCAGGTGTCCACGACCCTGCCCATGGACGAGGAGGTCTCCCTGACCATCAACAATACGGCCCGGCTGGAGGGCGTCCAGAATTCCGAGACCACCAACGGCTCAACGGAGGTCTGGAAGGATTCGGGCAGCTCCGGCACGGTGTCCACCGGCAGGAGCTACACCTTCTACAAGGTGGAGGCGGGGAAGTACAACCGGCTCCTGAGCGGCGCGGTGTTCTCCGTGTACCAGTACGACCCGAGTACCCAGCAGTGCGCTGACGCCCCGGTGACGGCCTACACCACCGACCAGGACGGCACGTTCCACATCCAGTGGCAGGAGAGCGACAGCGACTGCCAGTACGAAAAGAACATCCTCTACATGGTGAAGGAGACCCAAGCCCCCGAGAACTACAAGCTGCCCGACCAGGCGCCGGGGTACTACTTCTACTTCTCGGATGAGAATGACACAGCGCACACCCTGCCCGAGCCGCTTCCCGACGGCGCCGTGGACCTGAGCGAAACGGGCAAGACCGTGTACGCGGAGAACGTCCGGGACGCCACAGACATCGTGGTGAAAAAGGAGTGGTGTGACGCCGACGGCAACGTCGTTCCTCACAACACCGACACTTTCATCACCGTGAACGTCTATCAGAAGAAGAGCACCACCGCGTCCGGCGAAGGCGGCGGAAGCGGGCCTGAGGATGAAGTCGAAGAAGGAATGGCGAAAGTCCGGTGGACGGGATATATTTATGACAGTAATGTGAACTTTACAGAGCCCAAAGAGGTTGAATATTTAAAGGTCCCGGTTGGAACTAAAATAAAGTTGACGGTTACTGCAAAGGAAGATGAATGGAATAAAGCTATTGAAGACAGTATTCCCAGACTCAAAGTTAATGATGATCAAGAAATCATAATGAACCGCGTAGAAGGCACATCGGATTTCTCTTGCACAGTTATTGTCAATGGGGAAACAACGCTCTGTACATATTGCAGAAATGGAAGTGCCGGGATGGCGTATCTGTTTGCTGCCGGGTTGCACAGTTGGACCTTTGAGTATCCAGATCCCACGCCGGACGAACCCGAATCCGGGGCGGAGCCGGTGCCGGAAGCCCCATTCGAGACCCTCACCCTCAACAAAGCCAACGACTGGCGGGCGGAGCTGCTTGACCTGCCCCTGTCCGGCACGGACGCTGACGGCAACACCGTTTACTACACCTACTACGTGGAGGAGGTGGAGGTGCCAAACTATACCCCCACCTACACCAACAACGGTGGCATCACCAGCGGGACCATCACGATCACCAACACCCTGGAGAAGAACCCGGGGCACCAGCTTCCGG
This sequence comes from Candidatus Pelethomonas sp., assembly GCA_048404665.1. Classification (GTDB taxonomy): domain Bacteria; phylum Bacillota; class Clostridia; order Oscillospirales; family Oscillospiraceae; genus Pelethomonas. The sequence goes on along the minus strand of DBFJQM010000056.1, from coordinate 17,522 downwards.
CCACAGGCGGGAGCGGGACACGACCGTATACCATAGGAGGGCTGCTGCTTACCGGTGCGGGAGCGATCCTGTTGTATAGCAAGAGAAAGCGCGGAAGGGGGGCTGGCAAGGTCTTCTGATGCGCGTATCTGCACCCAAGCGACGCAAGATTCTGAAACCGGACCCCCCAAAAAATTCAAATAAGAAAGGAAAGCGAAACCAATGAAACTCGCAAAGAAGCTTGCCAGCCTGACGCTGGCACTGGTCATGATCCTGGCCCTGTCCGTCCCCGCCCTGGCGGCGGGCCCGGAGGGGGAGACTCCAGACACCACTATCCCTGCAACGAGCATTACTGTTACCAACGCGCAGGGCGGCGAGACCTACAACATTTATAAGCTACTGGACCTGAACGTGAGTGCGGATTTGACTGCCTACACCTACACCGTAAATGAGAAGTGGACAAACTTCTTTACTGATGCTGGCGCTGGTGCAGAGTATGTCAACATTGACGACCAGGGCTATGTGACCTGGAAAAAGGACAAGGATACTGCCGACGATATGATTGCTTTCGGCAAGGCCGCCGCTCAATATGCTGTGGACAATAGTGTGCCTGTTGCCGCTGTGGCTCAGACCCCCACTGAGGATGGCAATGTTGCTTTCACAGAACTGGAGCCCGGTTACTACATGGTAACCTCCACCAACGGCACCAAGGTCATTATTGATACGACTCCTACTAATCCTAATCCTGAAATTAAAGAGAAGAACGAGAATCCTAACATTGACAAGACGGTTGAGGAGGATTCCACCGGAGCGTATGGTGATACCAACGATGCTGAGATTGGCCAGGTGGTGAATTTCAAGTCCGTTGTTACGGCTAAGCCTGGCGCTAAGAACTATGTGGTCCACGATAAGATGTCCGAGGGCCTGACCTTTGATGCCACTTCTGTTGAAGTTAAGGCTGGAGAGACTACACTGAGTTTGAACAGTGACTACGTAGTTAAGGCTAATGCAGAAGAGGAACCTTTAGACGATGACTGCACATTCCATATTGAATTCACCCAGACCTATCTGGATACTATCATTGCTGATACTGAAATCGTCATTACCTACTCTGCCACTCTGAATAACAAGGCTATTGTCGCTGGTGACGGTAATCCCAACGAGACCAGACTGGACTGGGGTGAAGCGAACCACACTGAATGGGATAAGACCGTTACCTATACTTGGGAGATGGATGTCTTGAAGTATGGCAATAATGATGAGGAAAATCTCCTGGAGAATGCCCAGTTTGTATTGCTGAACAGCGACGAAACCAAGGTTGCAAAGTTTGATGCTACAGGCAAGATCACTGAGTGGATTAATGTTCCCCAGCCTACCGAAGGTGCTGAAGAAGTGACTTGGGAGGATGAAAGCATCCTGACTACTGATAAAGATGGCAAGATCAATATTCATGGCTTGGACAGTGCTGATAAATACCTCCTCCGTGAAATTAAGGCCCCTGAGGGCTACAATCTGGTGAAAGAGCCTACAGAGGTTACGATTACCCGTGGCGAGTCCGCAACTCCTAATACACTGGCTCAGGTTGCACTCACCACAAAGGTCAACAACAACTCCGGTACGGAGCTGCCCAGCACCGGTGGCATCGGTACCACCATCTTCTACGCCGTGGGCGGCGTGCTGGTGCTGGCCGCTGTGATCCTGCTGGTGGCCAAGAAGCGCATGGCCAGATAACAGCGTTTTACATCGCGCTGCATACGCCGGGGAGGGGAGACCCTCCCCGGCCCCGGGCGCGTCCCGGGACCATTGCTCCGCTGTGAGACCCATCACAGCGGCAAGGAGAGCTCCGCATGAAGAAAGGCAGTTTTTCCACCGTTTTGTTAATACTGGTTCTTCTCGCGGGGTTGTCCCTGCTGCTGTACCCTACGGTCAGCGACTACTGGAACTCCTTCCACCAGTCCCGGGCCATCGCCAGCTATGCCGAGCAGGTGGCCCAGCTGGATACGGACCGCTATGAACAGCTCTGGAACGACGCCAGGGACTATAACGAGGCCCTGCGGCAGAAGCCGGACCGCTACGCCATGTCGGACGAGGAGCGGACGGAGTATGAGAGCCTGCTGAACGTCTCCGGCAACGGCATCATCGGGTATATCGAGATACCCCTGATTGGGTGCTCCCTGCCCATCTACCACGGCACGGACGAGTCTGTGCTCCAGATCGCCGTGGGCCATGTGGAGGGCACCAGTCTGCCCACCGGCGGCCTGGGCACCCACAGCGTCCTCTCCGGCCACCGGGGCCTGCCCAGCGCCAAGCTGTTTACGGACCTGGACAAGCTGGACGCGGGGGACACCTTTATCCTGCGGGTGCTGGACGAGACGATGACCTATGAGGTGGACCAGATCCTCATTGTCCTGCCCCACGAGATGGACGCCCTGGAGATCGACCCGGAGCGCGACTACTGCACATTGGTGACCTGTACGCCCTACGGCATCAACAGCCACCGGATGCTGGTGCGGGGCCACCGGGTGGAGAACGCGGAGGAGGCCCACTCGGTGCGGGTCACCGCCGACGCCACCCAGATCGAACCGCTGATCGTAGTACCGGCAATGGCCGCGCCCATGCTGCTTTTGCTGCTGATCGTCCTGCTGATTCCCAAAAAGCACAGAATACACATCGGAGGTGACCGGTATGACATTTCATAAGCGGCTGGCGGGAGCGTTCCTGGCCCTGTTGACGGCTGTGCTCCTGCTGCCCGGCCAGGCCCGGGCCGCCGGGACCATCGACCTTCAGCGGCCCTGCGGGCTGAACCTGGCCTACCGCGACGGCCAGACGCCCCTGGTGGGCCAGATCTTCTCCATCTACCTCACCGCTACCGTAGACGAAGTGGGCGAGCTGACGGTGACGGAGGATTTCGCCCAGTTCAACGTGAACATCCGTGGCAAGAACGACGAGGCCTGGAAGACTCTGGCCTCCACGTTGGAGGGCTATGTCCTCCGGGATCGGATCACCCCCACCGACGTGGGCTCCACCAACCAGTGGGGCGAGCTGAGTTTTCCGTCTGAGGGCAAGACTTTGACGCCGGGACTGTACCTGGTGCTTGGCTCCCGGCACATCCAGGACGGCGTGGTGTACGACTCCCAGCCGTTCATGACGGTGCTGCCCACTATGGACAAGGAGGCCGACGACTGGGACTATCTGGTGGAGGCCAGCCCCAAATTCAACTCCCACGGGGAGCCGGAGGACGGCGACACCGTGGACCGCCGGGTGCTGAAGATCTGGCAGGACGAGGGCCACGAGCTGGAGCGTCCCAATACGGTGACGGCCCAGCTTTTGAAGGACGGCGTGCTGGTGGATTCTGTGACCCTCAGCGCCGCCAACGGCTGGGGTTATACCTGGGAGAACCTGGACAGCAGCAGCCAGTGGCTGGTGACGGAGGCCGCCTCCGGGGATTATACAGTAGAAATTTTCCGGGAGGGCGCCACCCTGGTGATGGTGAACTCCTCCACCACCGACATCCCCGACGAGCCGGTGCCCGAGAGCCCCGGCGAGCCGGATAACCCGGATAACCCGGATAACCCGGATAACCCCGACAAGCCCGATGAACCTGACAAACCCGACAAGCCCGAGGAGCCGGACGACGAATTTGACATCCCCGACGAGGACGTGCCTCTGGCGTCCCTGCCCCAGACGGGACAGCTGTGGTGGCCGGTGCCGCTGCTGCTGTGCGGAGGACTGGCGATGATCGTGCTGGGCCTGCTCCGCCGCAGGGGGGTGTAGGATGAGACGCCGCAGAGGTTTGATTCCCATCCTTCTGGGGCTGCTGCTGGTGGTGGCCGCCCTGGGTCTCACCGGGTACAACATGTGGGACGCCTCCCGGGCGGAAAAGTCCGTCCGCCGGACGGCGGACCAGCTGGAGGTGCTCATTCCGCCGCCTCCGGAGCCCCAGCCGGAGGACACCCCGCCGGAGGAGATCATGTACCCGGACTACGTCCTGAACCCCAAGATGGACATGCCGGAGAAGGACGTGGACGGCACGGCGTACATCGGCTCACTGAGCATCCCGGTCCTGGACCTGGAGCTTCCGGTCATCAGCCAGTGGAGCTACCCGAATTTGAAGATTGCCCCCTGCCGGTACACCGGGTCGGCGTACCTGGACGATCTGGTCATCGCGGCCCACAACTATGAAAGCCACTTTGGGCGGCTGAAGGAGCTGTCCCCGGGGGACGAGGTGACCTTCACCGACATGGCCGGGAACGTGTTCCGCTACCAGGTGGCGGAGCTGGAGACCCTGGAGCCCACGGCCATTGAGGAGATGACGGACAGCGGGTACGATTTGACACTCTTCACCTGCACCATCGGCGGCAAGAGCCGGGTCACCGTCCGCTGCGACCGGGTGGAAGACGCGCCGTGAGCCGTCGGAACGCCGCACACGACAAGAATATTGAAATTGCAAGAGCCGCCTGATTAAAAAATCAGGCGGCTCTTTCCGGTACGGAAGGCGCGCTATGCAACGGCGTAGAAATCTTTGCGCTTCTGCGCGATGGTATGTGCCATTTCCGTCAGCTCATCCTCCGTTTTGCGCAGGTGCGAGGCGATCTGCGAAAGGCGGATCCCGTCCTGGAGCATTTGCGTCAGCCGGCGCTCCGCGGGGGAGAGGGAATCCCAAAACTGTTCCGCCATGACGCGGTCCTCCGCGGCGGACAGTCCACCGTCGGTAGAGGCTGCCCGCGTGTCGGACAGGCAGAAGGAGCTCCCCCGGGAGGGGGAGAGAGGCTGGTCCAGGGAGCGCTGGGCATAACCGGCGGTATAGAACCTGTTCTCCTGGGTCAGAGCGGAGCGAATCCGGGCGTCCAGGTAGGCCTCGATCTCCCCATATCCCGGCTGATATTGCTGCGCCGCCGCAATAAGGGCCTCCGCCGCCATGGCCCTGCGCTCCGCCAGAGGCGTGCTTTTCGCCATCTGTCCCGTGGCGGCCTCAAGGAGGTGCTGGTAGATGAGCGTGACCTGCTTCCAATCAAAGTCCCGGCGGCCGTCCCGGGACCTTCTGCGGCGGGGAACGATGTGGCCGAGGAAGTACCCCGTGGAGGCGTCCGGCGTGATCTGAAATGAAATGGGAAGCTCGATTCCCAGGGATGCGATCTGGTGGGACAGCCGCCGCGCCGCCACGACGCCGCACTTGGCCCACCGGATGCCGTCGCTGTGGCCGTCGGCGATGGCGAGCACCTTGTATTTGATGTCAAAGCCGATCTGGATGCGGGGAGGCAGCATGGCGCGCAGGGCCTGCCCCAGACGGAGCTTGCCGTCCTTGCTGATGGATGCGCGCAGCCCCTTGCGGGCGTCCTCCGGGTCGAACCACTGGAACTGATATGTGTTTCTCATAGATAGCCCTCCTCAATCAAGTTAGGGCCTATTCTACAGGATTCGACAGCATATGAACAGTGGCTGGCGCGGTTTCCCGCAATTTTGTGGGCCGCAAAGCGAATTTTATATCAATGCTTCGCTCCGTTTTGCCGCTTCTGCAAATCGCGTTTTGCTTCTTCGTGCTGCTTACAGAAAAGCTCCGGCATTTCATCGAGGTCAAAGTATTGGAGATCGATCGTTTCAAGATCATCACATTTCAGCTGCCCACCAACCATTTCCAATTCGTAAACAATACATATGCTATGCGCCTTATCGCCGTTAGGATACACCATGTCGCAGTCCGTATAGATACCAAGTAAGCCTGTCACCCGCACGTCAAGCCCGGTTTCCTCTTTTACTTCTCTGATAGCAGCCATTTCGGGCGTTTCCCCAATTTCGATTGCCCCACCTGGAAAGCCCCACCTTTTACTATCTCCACGACGTTGGAGCAAAACCTTTCCGCCTGTATCAAAAACACATCCGCCCGCAAAAACCAGAATAATTTTTTCGTGGCCTACTTTACTCCTTATCCACCTTATATAGTCTTTTGAATTCATACTGACCTCCGCGCCCTTCGTCCTGCATCGCAGGAACCTGCCAATAAATCGGGATTATCGCTTTCCTGTAACCAGTATAGCGCACAGCCAAGAGGAAGTAAACAGCAAAAGAAAATCGGCAAACCTCTTGTCGAAGCTTGCCGATTGTTGGTGCGCGAGGCGGGACTTGAACCCGCACGCCCGTAATGAGCACTAGAACCTGAATCTAGCGAGTCTGCCAATTCCACCACTCGCGCGCGTCTATGTAGTTTTGGAAGAAGATGGTGCGCGAGGCGGGACTTGAACCCGCACGCCCGTAATGAGCACTAGAACCTGAATCTAGCGAGTCTGCCAATTCCACCACTCGCGCATATCAGTCTTCTTCTTCGGTCTCCTCAAGAGGAGTGGTGCGAGTGACGGGACTTGAACCCGTACGTCTATTGACACACGCCCCTCAAACGTGCCTGTCTACCTGTTCCAGCACACTCGCATTTCTGCACCAAGGACAACCAGCAGAAGTTATTATAGCCATCCGGAACACATTTGTCAACTATTATTTTTCTTCTGGGGCCCTTTTTTTTGCGGGAGCTTTCCGGTATAATGGAGGCAGACCGCATGACGCGCGGCGGACGCCGCGCTTGACAGGGGGAGCTTTTATGCGCGCAATGGCCATTGACTACGGGGACGCCCACACCGGCGTGGCGGTGTCCGACCTGACCGGGCTGCTGGCGGGCCACACGGAGACCATCCACTCCCGGAAGCAGGAGGAGGTGGTGGAGGCCCTGGGCCGCATCATCGGGGAGTACGGCGTTACGGAGCTGGTGCTGGGCTGGCCCAAAAACATGGACGGCACCCTGGGCCCCAGGGCGGAAAAGGCGGAGGCCCTGGCCCAGGTGCTCACGGAGCGGTTCGGCCTGCCGGTGAAGCTGTGGGACGAGCGCCGGACCACCATCGACGCCCACAACATCCTGTTCGCCGCCGGGCAGAACGCCAAAAAGCGGAAAAAGACGGTGGACGCGGTGGCGGCCGCCCTGATTCTGGAGGGCTATCTCACCTTCCGGGGCCGCCAGGGCTGAGGGCGCCTGGGGCCGCCATAGTCTTGGGCGCGGTCCCCGTGGGGGAGTCCGCGCCCAAGTGCGTCTATCATAAACTCCCAGCGGGAGGGGAAATGGCCGCGCCGGACTGTTGGCATCCTCCGCAGCTTTTGCCGCGGCGACGGTCCGGCCCGCCGCCCGTCTGGATCTTATGGGAAAAGCATACGTCCATTTTTTAACAAGGATTTGAATGGCCGGTAAACAAATTGTAAACAGCGGACAGGCCGCCGGACCGCTGTGAGAGCTGCCCACCCCTCTGCGGTCCCCGCAAAATCGCTGTTGTATTTTCCCACGGAAGGTGGTACAATAAGAGGGCGAATGATCCTGCCCCGGGCAGAAGAGATAAGGAGTTAATGTCAATGCCAGAGAATAAGGACTATATGACCCACCCCGAGGAGCTGGGGTGCATCCATATTTCCGAGGATGTGCTGGCCTCCATCGCCTCCGGCGCCGCCGCCGAGGTGGAGGGCGTGGGCGGCATGATGAACCTGGCCGCCAAAAAGACCAGCGCCAAGGGCGTGCGCCTGACCGTGGACGGGGAGAGCGCCGTCATCGACCTCTATATCATGGTGCGCTACGGCTACGCCATCCCCGAGGTGGCCCGCAGCCTGCAGAACGCCGTCTCCACTGCGGTGGCGTCCATGGCGGGCTTCGATGTGAAGGCGGTCAACGTCCACGTGGGCGGCGTCTGCTTCCAGTAAGCCCCGGCTAAATCGCCAGAGAGAGAAAAGGACATAAGACGATGATCAGAAATGTTGCCCGCGAGGTGGCCATGCACCTCTCCTACGAGCTGAGCTTTACCGATCTGACCGCCAAGGAGCTGGTGGACCAGCGGCTCAGCGAGGAGCACTTCCGCCACCTGGCCCCGGAATACGAGGTCTACGGCAAGCTGCCCGGAAACAGCCAGCGCGCCTATATTGCCCGCCTTGTGCAGGGCGTGGCGGACCACGGCTACGAGCTGGACCAGTACATCGAGAAATACGCCAAGGGCTGGCGGTTCGAGCGGATCCCCCTGGTGGCCGCCGCCATCATGCGGGTGGCGATGTTCGAGATCCTGTATATGCCGGATGTGCCCAACGGCGCCGCCATCAACGCGGCGGTGGAGCTGACCCGGAAATACGAGAGCGACGACGTGGTCCGCTTTGTCAACGGTATCCTGGGCACCTTCGTGCGGGCCGAGGCGGGGGAGGCCTCCCAGCCCGCCGCACCGGCGGAGCCGGAAGAGACCGGGTCCCCGGCGGAATGAGATCAGACCAGCGAGGAGCGCACGGTCCCGTGCGCTCCTTTCTATAGCGCGTTCGTCCAGCGCCCACCCACATAAAGGAGACCCGACATGGAGCAGCAGATATTTTCCGTCACCCAGGTCAACCAGCTCATCAAGTCCATCCTGGACAGCGTCCCCCAGCTGGGGGGGATCTGCGTCCGGGGGGAGATCTCCAACTATAAGCTGTACCCCTCCGGCCACCACTACTTCACCCTGAAGGACGCCGAAGGGGCCATTCGCTGCGTCATGTTCCGGGGACAGGCGTCCCGCCTGCGCTTCCGGCCGGAGAACGGCATGAAGGTGCTGGCCCAGGGCCGGGTGGCGGTGTTTCCCCGGGACGGCACCTACCAGCTCTACTGCGAGAACCTCAGCCCCGACGGGGTGGGGGACCTCCATGTGGCCTATGAGCAGCTGAAGGAGAAGCTGTACCGGGAGGGGCTGTTCGACCCCGCCCACAAAAAGCCCCTGCCGCCCTATCCCGGCACCATCGCCATCATCACCTCCTCCGCCGGGGCGGCGGTCCACGACATGATCCGTATTTTGCGCCGCCGGTATCCCATCGCGGCGGTGAAGCTGCTGCCGGTGCGGGTCCAGGGGGCGGAGGCCCCGTCGGAGATCGTGGGGGCCATCCGCTACGCCAACCGGTACCGGGTGGCGGACCTCATCATCACCGGCCGGGGCGGCGGCTCCATCGAGGACCTGTGGGCCTTCAACGACGAGCGGGTGGCCCGGGCCATCTACGATTCGGAGATCCCGGTGATCTCCGCCGTGGGCCACGAGCCGGATGTGACCATTGCGGACTTTGTGGCGGACGCCCGGGCGGCCACCCCCTCCCACGCGGCGGAGATGGCGGTGCCGGACCAGCGGGAGCTGCTGGAGCGGCTGGAGACTATGCGCTCCCGCATGGCCCAGAGCCAGCTGCGGCGGCTCCAGCTCAGCCGCCAGCGTCTGGCGTCCCTGGCGGCCAAGCGGGCCCTGCGGGACCCCATGGCCTTTATCGACGATAAGCGGATGCTGCTGGGCTATCTGCAAAAGAATTTGTGCGCCGCCCAGTCGGCCCGGCTGGCCCAGCCCCGGCAGCATCTGGCGTCCCTGGCGGCGTCTCTGGACGCCATGAGCCCCCTGAAGGTCCTGGGCCGGGGCTTTGCCCTGGTGACGGACGGGGACGGGCGGCTGGTGCGGCGGGCGGCGGACGCGCCCCCCGGCCGGCGGGTGACCGTGACCCTGGCGGAGGGGCAGCTGAAATGCCTGGTGGAGCAGACGGAGGAAAGGAGACCGAGAGATGACTGAGAAGAAAACAGCGGCGAAGCCGGAGAAGAGCTTCGAGGAGAATATCACGCGGCTGGAGGAGATCGTGGGCCTGCTGGAGCGGGGTGACGCGCCCCTCCAGGGGTCCCTGGACCTCTTTGAGGAGGGCACCGCCCTGGTGGGCGCCTGCGCGGCCCTGCTGGACCGGGCGGAGCAGAAGGTGGTCAAGCTCCAGAAGGGCCCCGACGGGGAGCCGGTGGAGCTGCCCTTCGCAGAGGAGGAGTAGAGCCTATGTGTGCCTTTCAGCTGCGCTATGACGCCTACCGCCTGGGGGCGGAGGAGTATCTGGCCTCCCTGTTTTCCGCCGACAAGCCCTACGGCGTTTTGCAGAAGGCCATGAGCTACAGCCTCCTGTCCGGGGGCAAGCGGGTCCGTCCCGTGCTCACCGCCGCCTTCTGCGACATGCTTTGCGGGGAGTGGCGCAAGTCCATCCCCTTTGGCTGCGCCCTGGAGCTGGTCCACACCTACTCCCTGATCCACGACGACCTGCCCTGCATGGACGATGACGACCTGCGCCGGGGCAAGCCCACCTGCCACAAGGCCTTCGGGGAGACGGTGGCGGTGCTGGCGGGGGACGCCCTCCAGGCGGAGGCCTTCCGCGTCCTGGCGTCCGCCCCCCATATGAGCGCCGCCCAGCGGGTGGACGCGGTGGCGGTGCTGGCGGAGGCCTGCGGGGCCGACGGCATGGTGGCGGGGCAGATACTGGATACCCAGGGCCTGTGCCGCAGCCTCAGTGAGGTGGAAAACCTTCACAGGCTCAAGACCGGGGCCATGATCCGGGGCGCCGTGCTGCTGGGCTGCATCGCCGGGGACGCCGGGGAGGAGGACCGCCGCCGGGCGGCGTCCTACGCCGAGCACGTGGGACTGGCCTTCCAGGTCCGGGACGATATGCTGGACGTCATCGCCGACCAGGCGGAGCTGGGCAAGCCCATCGGCTCCGACCGGGAGGAGGGCAAGGTGACCTTTGTGGACCTGCTGGGCCTGGACGCCTGCGAGCGGATGGTCCGGCGGGAGACGGAGCGCGCCAAGGAGGCCATCCGGGAGATACCGGGCAGCGACTTCCTGCTGCGCCTGGCGGACCGGATGGCGGAACGGAGGAAGTAGCGGGATGCACTTTGGTATGCTGACACGAAATCCCATCATCGACTGCGCGCTGCTGGCGTGGTTTTTGGCCCAGGCCATCAAGGTGGTCCTGGACGGGATCCTCCTGCGCCGGTTCGACCTCCGCCGCTTTGTCAGCAGCGGCGGGATGCCCAGCAGCCACTCCGCCCTGGCGGCGGCCTGCACCACCGCCGTGGGGAAGCTCTACGGCGTGGGCGACCCGCTGTTCGCCCTGTCCGCCATCTTCTCGGTGGTGGTGATGTACGACGCCTGCAACGTCCGGCGCAGCGCCGGGGACACCGCCCGGCTGGTGAACCAGCTGCTGGAGCATGTGGAGCGGCTGACGGCGGAGGACTTCGCGGAGAATTTGAAGGAGGTCATGGGCCACACGCCTCTGCAGGTGCTCATGGGCGCGCTGCTGGGGCTGGGCGTGGGGCTGCTGGTATAAAAGTGAGGGACAATAGGAGAGACCTTGGATGAATCTGCTGTTTACCGCGGACCGGAACTACCTGCCGGTCCTGCGTACCTGTATCAAGTCCATTCTGCGCTTCCCCTGCGAGGAGGGCTACCAAATCTATCTGATGCACTCCGACCTGACGGCGGAGGACTTAACGGCCCTGGCGGCGCTGTGCGGGCAGCGGGCGCGGCTGGTGCCGGTGCCCACCGACGAGGCCATGCTGGAGGGCTTTCCCACCACCAGCCGCTACCCCAAGCAGATGTACTACCGCATCCTGGCGGCGCGGTTTCTGCCCCGGGAGCTGGACCGGGTGCTGTACCTGGACCCGGACATCGTGGTCATCAACTCCCTGGAGGAGCTGTACCGCACGGACCTGCAGGGCAACCTGCTGGCCGCCTGCACCCATGTGAAGGAGTTCCTCAGCCGCATCAACCGGCTGCGCCTGGGGGCGGGGGAGAGCTGCCCCTACCTCAACAGCGGCGTGCTGCTGATGGACCTGGAGGCCCTGCGCCGGGAGCAGTCCCTGGAGGAGGTGGTCTCCTATGTGGAGCGCTACGGCAGCCGCCTGACGCTGCCGGACCAGGACATCCTCTCCGCCCTGTACGGGGACCGGACGCTGCTGCTGGACACCATGCGCTACAACCTCAGCGACCGGATCTTGGGCCTTTACAACATGAACCCCAGGAACGGGGAGCCGCGCCTGGTGGACTGGGTCCGGGAGAACACCGTGATCGTCCACTACTGCGGGCGGAACAAGCCCTGGAAGGAGACGTACCTGGGCATCCTGGACGTGTTCTACCGCGAGGTGGCGGACGCGTGAACCGAACGATATCCCATAAGGAGAGAGCGCTATGGGCTTTTTTGATCTGCTGCTGATCGGCGTGGGGCTGAGCATGGACGCCTTTGCCGCCGCCATCTGCAAGGGGCTGGGGATGCGGAAGCTGGACATGGGCCAGGGGGCGGTGGTGGCCCTGTTTTTCGGCGGCTTTCAGGCGCTGATGCCCCTGTTGGGCTGGCTGCTGGGCCGGCAGTTTGAGCGCTACATCACCAGCGTGGACCACTGGATCGCCTTTATCCTGCTGGGCTACATAGGGGGCAAGATGATCTGGGACGCCTTCCACGAGGAGGACGACAGCTGCCCCGCCGGCTTCGATCTGAAGAACCTGACCATTCTGGCCGTGGCCACCAGCATCGACGCCCTGGCGGTGGGGATCACCTTCGCCTTTTTGCAGGTGCGGATCGGTCCCGCCGCCCTGCTCATCGGCTGCACCACCTTTGTCATCTCCCTGGCGGGGGTGTGGATCGGCCACCGGTTCGGGGCCAGGTACAAGCGAAAAGCCACCCTGGCGGGTGGCGTGATCCTGTGCTTCATTGGGCTGAAGATCCTGCTGGAGCACCTGGGGCTGCTGGGGTGAGGACCCCGGCAGACGGATTTTTACTGTTTACGGAGGAAACGAGATGGACATTCTGCTGACGGCCTTTGAGCCCTTTGGCGGCGAGACGATCAACCCCGCCCAGGAGGCCGCGGCCCTGCTGCCGGACGAGATCGGCGGCTGCCGTATCCACAAGCTGGTGCTGCCGGTGACCTTCGGCGCGGCGGGGGAACTGGCTACCCAGGCCATGGACCGCCTGCGGCCCGGCGCGGTGGTGTGCCTGGGCCAGGCCGGGGGACGGCGAGGCGTGAGCGTGGAGCGGGTGGCGGTGAACCTGATGGACGCCCGCATCCCGGACAACGCCGGGGATCAGCCGGTGGACCGGCCGGTGGCGGAAGGCGGCCCCGCCGCCTATTTCTCCACCCTGCCGGTGAAGGCCATGGCCCGGGCCATCTGCGGCGCCGGCCTGCCCGGGGAGGTGTCCTACACCGCCGGGACCTATGTGTGCAACAGCCTGCTGTACGCCGTGCTCCGCCACGCGGAGCAGGCCATGCCGGCGACCCGCTGCTGCTTCATCCACGTCCCCTATGTGCCGGAGCAGACGGCGGGGAGGGAGGGCGTCCCCTCCATGCCCCTTGCGGATATCGTCCGGGCGCTGGAGGCGGCGCTGGCCTGCCTGGGGGAGGACCCGCAGTAAACAAACCGGCAGAGCAGAAGCCCCGCCCGGGCCAAAATGGCCCGGGCGGGGCTCTTTGCTGCCTATTTGCCAAAATCCCTTGCCTTTTATGGGGCGGGATTTTCCCCTCAAACCGTGAAACGGACAGATTGGAAAGGGTTTGATAAAACAATACAGAGATGGGATTCGCCTGCTGGCAGTACACAGCGGACGAGGAGGGCGACCCGTACTACTTAAACGAAACCTAAGAAAGAATTAAGCGGCACAATATAGCGCCATAGGGGCGCTTATGGTACAATTTGGGCAGGTTACAAAAAAACACCGGATTCACCGGAAAGGGGAGAGACGGCTGTGCGGTACCTGCTCTATCTGAGGCGTTCCCTGACCCGCCGCCCCCGGCGGCACATCACCCTCTGGCTCCTGCTGGCCTGTGGGGTGTTCCTGCCGCTGCTGGCGTCCATTTACCGGGACAGCGCGGCCTACGGGCGGCAGCAGGAGCTTTTGTCCCGGTCCCAGGGCCAGACCTTCCACATCCAGAACGCGGAGGAGGCGGACGCGGCGTATTTTGAGGACATCCCCGGCCTCAGCCCGCCGGTGTTCCGGAATGGGACCATCTTCCTGCGCATCCTCTCCGACGAGGAGTGGCAAAACAGCGAGATGCTGGCCTACTACGGCGGCAAGGTCCAGGAGCAGGCGGCCCGGGCAGGGGAGGGGCGGCTGAACCCCAAGGCCTATGACTACGCCTATGCCCACGGCATCCTCACCGACAGCCTGGACCTGTCGGAGCAGCGGGCACTGCTGTACGCGGAACTCTTTTTGCTGGCGGTGGCGGCCCTGCTGTTTCACTCCGCCTACCGGAGCCACCTGAGGCGGTTTTCGCCGGAGATCGGCGTCCTGCGGGCCCTGGGGGCGGGACAGGGACAGATCATGACCATCTTCCTGGCGGAATTTCTGGCGATGTTCCTCCTGGCGGCCCTGGCCGCCCTGGCCCTTGCCGTAGGCGTCGTCTGGCTGCTGTTCCGGTGCTTCCTGGAGATTCGGGAGGCGGGGAACCTCTCCTGGCTCATCTTCCATGTGGACATGCGCCATACCGGGGCGCTGCTGCTGGCGGACTTCGCCGTCCTGGCGGCGCTGCCGGTGGGCACCCTGGCCCGGTACGTCCGGGACCCGGCCCTGACGCTGCTGCGGGGAGAGCGGCAGGAGGCGCTGGCAAGGCGGAAAAGGCGCCGGCGTCTGAAGCGCCGCCGGTCCCCGGCCGCGTCCCTGGCGGGGCTGTGGCGGCAGCGGACCAACCGGAGCTTTGCAGACTGCCTGGCGGTGAGCGTCCCCATCACCACGGTGTTCCTGCTGCTGCTCTCCCTTCTGCTGCTGAACGCCCGGGCGGCGTCGGAGCCGCCGGAGCAGGCCATCCGCCTGACGCAGGAAAACGCGGTGTGGCTGGGAGGCTTTTCCCAGGAGGACATAGCCGCCGTCCGGGCGCTGGACGGCGTGGCGGCGGTGGAGGCGGTGCGCCGGGTCCAGGAGGACCGGTATCAGCTCCAGCTGCCCCAGGATGACGAGGATCCCGGCCCGCAGGAGTGGCCCCAGGCCCGGCTGCGGCCCTACAGCGCCCTGGAGGGCGGGGCCTTGGAGGGCCTGGACAGATACGAGGCGGCGGTGAGCGCCCGGCAGGAGGGACAGCCCTTTGCCGCCGGGGATGAGCTGACGCTGTGCCGGGCGAACGATGACGGCAGTCCGGGGGACGAGATCATCCGCCTCACGGTGGTGGAGGCGGCGGACGTGCCGGCCTCCCACTGGGTGATGGACGTCTACATCAGCGACGCCCTCTACGGGGAGCTGGCGGGCCGGGAGCCGGTGGGAACGCTGGAGATCACCCTGGTCCGGCCCGAGGCCCACGCCCAGGTGGCGGCGGCCCTGGAGAAGCGCTTCCCCGGGGACGGGTATGAGCTGGAGGACCGGCAGGCGGCGTCGGAGGCTGTGACGCGGTCCGCCGGGGGGATGTATCTCCTGCTGTGCAGCCTCTTCTGCGCCCTATTCCTGTTCACGGCGGTGATCGTGTCCGCCAAGCTGCGGGACTACATCGACAGCTGCCGGGAGACGGCCCGGACGCTGCACGCCCTGGGCGGGGCCAAGGGGGACCTGTACGCGTCCTACATGGGACAGACGGGGACCGCCGCGGCCCTGGCCGCAGCCCTGCCGGCGCTGCTGTGCGCGCCCCTGTGGGGCGGGGCGGCAGACCTGAGCGGATGGCGGGAGCTGACCGGAATCGCGGCGGCCGCCGCAGCCGCCGCGGCGGTGGCTGCGGGGATGTACCTGCTGCCGGTGCGGCAGGCGGCAAAAAGTATGCTGAAACAGCTGTAGGAGGGAAATGCGATGGATGCTGTAGCGATAAAGGGGCTGACTAAGGTGTACCGGCAGGGCGGGGAAAAGGTGCGCGTCCTGGACCGGGCGGAACTGCGGATCGGGCAGGGGGAGCTGGTGGCGGTGACAGGCCGGTCCGGCTCCGGCAAGTCCACGCTGCTGAACCTGATGGGCGGGCTGGAGCGGCCCACAGCCGGGACCGTGGAGATCGACGGCGCGGACATCCACGCCGGCAGCGACGCCCAGCGGGCAAAGCTCCGCCGGCGGAAGCTCGGCTATGTCTTCCAGGACTTCCAGCTGCTGCCCTTCCTGACAGCGGAAGAGAACATCGTTATGCCCCTGCTGCTGGACGCCAGGCCGGTGGACCGGGCGTATCTGGCGGAGCTGACGGCGCTGCTGGGGCTGGAGGGGAGGATGGACCATCTCCCCGGCCAGCTGTCCGGGGGCCAGCGGCAGCGGGTGGCCATTGCCCGGGCTCTCATCAACCACCCCGGCATCCTCCTGGCCGACGAGCCCACCGGGAACCTGGACCGAAAGACGGCGGATGAGATCATGGCGCTGCTGCTGGAGGTCCACCGCCGGGGCAGCACCGTCGTGCTGGTCACCCACGACCAGCGCTGCGCCAGCCTGTGTCAGCGGCAGGTGGTCATCCGGGACGGGGCGTGCGTCCCCTGCTGAGACGGGGCCATGCCCCGGCGGGACCGCGCCGGCCTGCGGCAAACGGAAAAAAGCGCAAAAAAATGAGGGACACGCCGGTATTTGACCGATTTCTCCTGATTTTGGCAAAAGGCCGGGGTCCGGGGCCCTCTGCCCGTGAACCAGCGGCGGCGGAGACGGGAAAAAGAAAAACGTCCATCCGGGGAAAACCTCCGGGTGGACGCTTGACAAATGGCCTGACGGACGATCAGATGGCGGTCACGTTGACAGCCCGCAGCTTGCTGCTGTTCTTGGGATCGGGCTCCACCTCGTAGGTGACCTTCTGCCCCTCGTTGAGAGAGCGGTAGCCGGTGCCCTGGATGGCGGAGAAATGGACGAACACGTCGTCGCCGCCCTCGTCGTTGGAGATAAAGCCATAGCCCTTCTCAGCGTTGAACCACTTGACAGTACCAGTATTCATGATAGACCTCCAAATGATAAAGAAAGTATGAGCGTGCGCGCAAAAAAAGAAAAAACCGCAGCTGCGTAAATCCCATCGTAATTGATTTACCCAACCTGCAGTAATCAATTTTTTACGTTTTTGACCCGAATACACTATATCAGCACTTGAACGAAAAGTCAAGAAAAAGTTTCGCCGCGCTCCGGATATTTTTGCAAAACGCCGGAGGCGGGCCGGGCGCGGGGCAAAAGCTGCCTGCGCCCGGCGCTGCTCTATGGGAGAAGCCCCGCCCCGGGGAGCATCTCTTCCCAGACGCCGCCCTGGGGGAGGCGGGCAAAGCGCAGCGCCTGGCCGCTGTCCGGGTGGGGGAAGGAGAGGGCGGCGCTCCATAGGGCGATGGCCCCGGGGCCGCCGCCGTACTTGCCGTCGCCGGCCAGGGGGAAGCCCCGGCTGGCGAACTGCACCCGGATCTGGTGGGTGCGCCCGGTGTGGAGCCGGACCCGGACCAGCGTCCGGTCCGCCTGCCGCAGGAGGACCGTAAAGTCCAGGACCGCCTCCTTTACGCCGGCGCGGGGGCGGGCGACCACAAAGGACTTGTTCCGGACCCGGTCGTGGAGCAGCAGGTCCCGCCAGGTCCCACTGTCCTGGTCCGGGCAGCCCAGGACCACGGCGAGATATTCCTTTTGAAAGCCGCCGCCCTGGATGGCGGCGGAGAGGGCCGCCGCAGCCTGCCGGGTGCGGGCCAGGACCATGACCCCGCCCACGCCCTGGTCCAGCCGGTGGACAGGGAAGCAGACGCCGCCCTCCTGGGCCGCCAGGAGCTGGGGCAGGCCGCTGCCGTCCGGGGCCTCCTGGGAGGGGACCCCCGGGGGCTTAAGGC